>NZ_OZ035011.1:285000-917500 GCF_964031165.1 Rickettsiella endosymbiont of Rhagonycha lignosa
GTGCGAATGCTGACATGAGTAACGATAAGGCGAGTGAAAACCTCGCCCGCCGAAAGTCCCAGGATTCCTGCGCAACGGTAATCGACGCAGGGTGAGTCGGCCCCTAAGGCGAGGCGGAAACGCGTAGTCGATGGGAAACAGGTTAAAATTCCTGTACTTTTATAGGCTGTGATGGGAGGACGAAGAAGGCTAGATTAGCCGGAGACTGGTAGTTCCGGTTTAAACGTGTAGAGAGAATCTCTAGGAAAATCCGGAGGTTCGTTAATCTCGAGACGTGACGACGAGTTGTTAACTTCGGTTAACGACGAAGTAATTGATGCCCTGCTTCCAGGAAAACTCTCTAAACTTCAGGTCTATAGGAACCGTACCGCAAACCGACACAGGTGGACAGGTAGAGAATACTAAGGCGATGAGACAACTTGGGTGAAGGAACTAGGCAAATTGGCACCGTAACTTCGGGAGAAGGTGCACCTTTTTTGGTGAGTGGGTTTACCCCATAAGCTGAGGGAGGTTGAAATAATCAGGTGGTTGCGACTGTTTACCAAAAACACAGCACTCTGCAAACTCGAAAGAGGAAGTATAGGGTGTGACGCCTGCCCGGTGCCGGAAGGTTAATTGAAGTGGTTAACTTGCGCTGAGATGGCTTTTGACAATGAATTAGAGAGAAGAATAATTCGAAGAGAAAGTTCAAAAGTCATGTCAGCGCAGGTGAAGCTGCGGATCGAAGCCCCGGT
The DNA here is from genome assembly GCF_964031165.1 of Rickettsiella endosymbiont of Rhagonycha lignosa. Lineage (NCBI taxonomy): Bacteria > Pseudomonadati > Pseudomonadota > Gammaproteobacteria > Legionellales > Coxiellaceae > Rickettsiella > Rickettsiella endosymbiont of Rhagonycha lignosa. The sequence goes on from NZ_OZ035011.1 coordinate 285,735, forward strand.
AAACGGCGGCCGTAACTATAACGGTCCTAAGGTAGCGAAATTCCTTGTCGGGTAAGTTCCGACCTGCACGAATGGCGTAACGACAGCCACACTGTCTCCACCCAAGGCTCAGTGAAATTGAAATCGCTGTGAAGATGCAGCGTACCCGCGGCAAGACGGAAAGACCCCGTGCACCTTTACTACAGCTTTACACTGGACTTTGAATTTAACTGTGTAGAATAGGTGGGAGGCGTTGAAGCGAGTTCGCTAGAATTCGTGGAGCCGACCGGTGAAATACCACCCTGTTAAAGTTGAAGTTCTAACCTAGGGCCCTGAACGGGCTTGGGGACAGTGTATGGTGGGTAGTTTGACTGGGGCGGTCTCCTCCTAAAGAGTAACGGAGGAGCACGAAGGTACCCTCAGCGCGGTCGGACATCGCGCATTGCGTGTAATGGCACAAGGGTGCTTGACTGCGAGACAAACACGTCGAGCAGGTGCGAAAGCAGGTCATAGTGATCCGGTGGTTCCGAATGGAAGGGCCATCGCTTAACGAATAAAAGGTACGCCGGGGATAACAGGCTGATACCGCCCAAGAGTTCATATCGACGGCGGTGTTTGGCACCTCGATGTCGGCTCATCACATCCTGGGGCTGAAGCAGGTCCCAAGGGTATGGCTGTTCGCCATTTAAAGTGGTACGCGAGCTGGGTTCAGAACGTCGTGAGACAGTTCGGTCCCTATCTGCCGTGGGCGCTGGAGATTTGAGAGGAGCTACGCCTAGTACGAGAGGACCGGCGTGGAGGTACCGCTGGTGGTCCGGTTGTTTCGCCAGAAGCATAGCCGGGTAGCTACGTACCGACAGGATAACCGCTGAAAGCATCTAAGCGGGAAGCCTCCCTCAAGATAAGATCTCCCGAGGATTTATTCCTCCTAAAGGTCCGTTGAAGACGACGACGTAGATAGGTGGGGTGTGTAAGTGCAGCAATGTATTGAGCTAACCCATACTAATTGACCGTGTGGCTTGATTTGAGAATCCTACTGGTTATTCTTTAGATGAATACTAGATAGGCTGAATAAAGCATATCCACATAAACACTTTTTACAGATTTTTTGTTTTGATTGTTAAAGTAAAGTAAATTTACTTGAATAAAGGTTTTACCTAAGTTTTAAAGAGATTTAGCGAAACTAAAATAGGATTCGCGCTGTTGATAAGGAGCGATGAATTTTATTTGAGATCAAGGCGGGTTAACTTTGAGTAGCGGAGTGTACTGGAAAGTACATGAGCAACGGAAAAGTTAAGCCAACGAAGAGATCGGATAAAAGACAAGCGACTTAGCGCAAAATGAATGCCTGGCGACCTTAGCGAATAGGCACCACCTGATCCCATTCCGAACTCAGACGTGAAACTATTCTGCGCCAATGATACTTTGGGGTTCCCCCATGGGAAAGTAGGGCATCGCCAGGCTACTGTTACATATAAAAAACCCGCTATACGCGGGTTTTTTGTTTTTAATCGGCGGCTTTTGCTTTGTTTATTGTATTGTTTTATGGTTAGCTTATCTTGAAAATTCAAACTCAATATAAACTGGAAGATTTTGCTTATGAACTTCCGGAAAAGTTAATAGCGCACTATCCAACCAAACAGCGCACCGATAGCCGATTGTTTTGTTTAAATAAAACGACAGGTTTCATTCAACATAAAAAATTCAAAGATATTTTAAATTTTATAAATCCAGGTGATCTGTTAGTTTTAAATAATACGCAAGTTATTCCAGCACGATTGTTTGCAAAGAAAACGACAGGTGGAAAAGTAGAAATTTTAATTGAAAAAATAGTAGATAAAAAACGTGTTTTAGCCCAACTAAAATCAAGTAAGTCACTTAAATTAGGAACTATACTTATATTAGAAACGGGTGTGAGTCTAGAAATCACTGCTCGATCTGAAAATATATTTGAATTAGTTTTTTTAATCGAACCTAATACCTCTATTTTAGAGCTATTAAATAAAATAGGTCATATTCCATTACCGCCCTATATACAAAGAGCAGATGAATTATTTGATTGGGAGCGTTATCAAACTGTTTTTGCATCTTCGCCAGGCGCTATCGCAGCGCCGACAGCAGGTTTACATTTTGATGAAGACTTGTTAACACAGTTAAAAGATAAAGGAGTAAATATTGCTTATATTACTTTACATGTTGGTTCAGGAACTTTTCAACCCATTCGCTGCGCACGTCTAGAAGATCATCGTATGCACAATGAGCATGTTACCGTGTCTGAAACGGTATGTGAACAGATAACCTTAACTAAACAAAATAATAAACGCGTTATAGCCGTTGGAACTACAGTAGCGAGAAGTTTAGAAACTGCGACTTTAAATAATCAGATTAAATCATTTGTTGGAAGCACACGTCTTTTTATTTATCCAGGTTTTAATTTTCGTTGTATCGATGCCATAATCACTAATTTTCATTTGCCGCATTCGACTCTATTAATGTTAGTGTGTGCTTTTGCAGGCTATGAGCGTGTTATGCAATCCTATCATGAGGCGATTAAACAGAATTATCGATTTTTTAGCTATGGCGATGCAATGTGGATTAATTAAAGAAGATTTCAATGGACAAAATTTGCGAATAAGCAACGAACCAGGTAAATTGCTTGGCTTAATATTATGATTCCCTCAGGAGTAAAGTATGAGTTTTTTTATCACTGATGCGTTGGCTATACCAGCCACACCTACTATTAGCCCTCAATCGAGTGGATTTTCTCAAATCTTAATTTTATTAGGCTTTGTAGTTATTTTTTACTTGTTATTATGGCGGCCACAAGCGAAACGCGCGAAAGAACATCGCCAATTAATGGCTAGCTTAGCGATAGGTGATGAAGTGACAACTACCGGTGGAATAGTCGGTAAGATTACCCGTCTAAATGATGATTTAATTACTCTGAAAATTGCAGAAAACGTGGAAATTAATTTACAAAAAGCGGCTGTTTCTAGCGTATTACCTAAAGGGACTATGAAGTCTTAAACCATTTATGCTCAATAAATACCCTCTCTGGAAAAATAGTTTATTACTGGTGTTGCTGATACTTGGTTTTATTTATGCAGCACCTAATCTTTTTCCAGAGCAGCCGGCGGTTCAAATTTCGCCTTCTACAGCGATAATGCATGTGAATTTGGAAGCTTTACAAACCAAAGTCAATGCCTTGATTAAAGCAGCACAGATTTTTCCTGTTAGTGAAGAGCTTAATCAGCAAACGCTTTTATTGCGATTTAATAACACGGATACACAACTTAAAGCCAAAGATATTTTATCCTCTGCCTTGGGTGATGATTATACGGTGGCCGTTAATTTACTGTCCTCGACACCACGTTGGATGCAGACAATTGGTGCGTCTCCTATGAAATTAGGGTTAGATTTGCGCGGGGGGGTACATTTCGCTTTAGAAGTCGATATTAATAATCTTATTGCGCAACGGATGCAAGGTTTAGCAAAGAATATTAGTGAAAATTTACAACAAGCTCGTATTCGCTATACAGAATTAATACCTAAAGAAAAGCAATTATCTATTTTATTTAGAGACATAGTTAATTTAAACCAAGCAAAAAAATTGTTACAGCAACAGTTTCCAGCTTTTGAATTTAGTGAAGCAACCGGAAATCCCAAACAACTAGTAGCTGTTTGGTCGAACCAAGGGCTTAATAATTTACGGCAATTGGCTATAGACCAAACCATCAATACTTTACGGAATCGAATTAACGAGTTGGGTGTCGCAGAACCTATTGTTCAACAACAGGGGAATAATCGAATTTTAGTCGATTTGCCGGGTGTTCAAGATATAGCACGAGCACAACAAATTTTAGGTGGAACAGCAACGATAGAGTTTCGTTTAGTGGATACAGTACATGATCCACATTTGGCACAAGTAAATAACACATCCCCTGTGGGCTCACAATTATATCAATATGAAAATCAACCCGTGTTACTAAACAAACAAGTTATTTTAACGGGTAATTCGATTACTGACGCTTCAACTAGCTTTGATGAATCGGGACGATCCGCGGTAAGTATAAGTTTGGGAGGAGGGGGTGAAAGTTATTTTCATCAGGTGACCGGTGAAAACATAGGTAAACCGCTGGCTATTGTGTATGTTGAAACTAAAAGCAGCGCAAAAGTTGTGAATGGTAAAATTATTCATATTCCTCGTAAAGTGGAACGAATTATTAGTATTGCGAGAATTCAGACCGCACTACCCCCTAATTTTCAGGTAACGGGTTTAACTAACCCACAAGAAGCATTAAATTTATCCTTGTTGTTACGCGCAGGTGCATTGCCAGCGCCTATTTATGTAGTCGAGCAACGAACCATAGGTCCACAATTAGGCGCTGAGAACATCCATAAAGGAATTATTTCTATTATTGTAGGATTTATTTTGGCCGTTGTGTTTATGGCTGTTTATTATGGTGTATTTGGTGTAATTGCTGATATAGCCTTAGCACTTAATTTAGTACTATTAGTCGCTTTATTATCTTTATTGGGTATGACGTTAACTTTGCCAGGTATGGCAGGGATTGTGCTGACTGTTGGTATGGCTGTTGATGCGAATGTCTTAATATTTGAGCGTATTCGTGAAGAATTACGCAATGGTGTGTCACCGCAATCGAGTATTCATGCCGGTTACGATCGTGCATTAATTACTATTATTGATGCGAATGTGACAACTTTAATAGTCGCATTAATATTATTTGGAGTAGGTACTGGCTCAATCAAAGGATTTGCGGTGACTCTAACCATAGGATTGCTCACTTCAATGTTAACCGGGATCATGATAACAAGAGCCTTGATCAATGCGTGCTATGGGGGACGTCCTCTAAAACGTTTGCCGATTGGTATTTAGTTTTAAAGAGTAAAAACAGTGGAATTTTTTAAAAAACAAACCCATATAAATTTTTTAGGCTTACGTCGCTGGGCGGTGGGTTTATCTTTACTATTAGTTATTATTTCAGTGGGGTCCTTAATCATCAAAGGTTTACATTGGGGATTAGATTTTACTGGTGGTAGCCAATTACAAGTTTCTTTTAATCATACGGCAGATATTCCTTTATTAAGGAAACAATTAGAGGCAGCTGGATTTAAAGATGTCTTAGTGCAAAGCTACGGAACATCACGTGATATATTGATTAGCTTGGCGCCTCATCAGCAGACTACACAACATGATTTAAGTGCACAAATTATAAATGCTTTACCCGGTGCTCAATTAAAACAAGTCGAATATATAGGACCTCAGGTAGGACGAGAATTAGCAACACAAGGTGCACTTGCTGTTTTTATTGCATTATTAGGTATCATGATTTATATCGCGCTGCGTTTTGAGTATCGTTTTGCTATAGGAGCGGCGATCGCTTTGATTCATGATCCTATCGTTATTTTGGGCATATTTTCTTTATTTGATATTGAATTCAATCTAACCGCATTAGCGGCAATTTTAGCAGTAATTGGTTACTCACTTAATGACACCATCGTTATCTTTGATCGAATTCGCGAAAACTTTCGTAAGCTTCGCAAAGGTACTGCAGTTGAAGTGGTTAATTTGTCTATAAATCAAACCTTGTCGCGTACTATCATGACATCCGCAACGACATTACTCGTTGTACTTTCGCTGTGTGTTTTTGGTGGAACAATGATTCATAGTTTCGCTTTAGCACTCGTAATAGGAATCGTTGTGGGTACTTATTCGTCGATTTATGTGGCCGGAATTATTGCCGTAGCATTAGGTCTGGATCGACGTAATTTTTTACCTTCAGTAAAAAATGTCGACGATAGACCTTAATTCAATATGCTTCTTTAGAATTCTTCGACGAGCTTGTATCTAAGTCTTTTATATTTTTACCTCCCTATAAACGCTGTTTAAAAAATATACGTTTTTTAATATTTATTTAAGGAAAAGTTGCTAATATAACTAACTGAAAGAATGATAAAACATACTGATTTCTCTAAAAGACTATCAATAAATAGAATCAGTAACTGAAGGAAAAAAATAAAAAAATGCCTACTTATCATCGAGAATTTACTAAAAGCTTTAAGATTTCTCCTGCTGATGACCAGAGCTTGATTGTGCATGATTTTAATAGAAACAAAGGACATATTTATATTAACGATAAATTGTTGGAAGAAATGTTTACTGAAATTACAGCAGATAATCTTGATCGAGTATGGAATAAGTTATTCGTAGGTGCTGGAAAAGAGGAATTAATTCACTGGAAGGATTTTGCTACTAAATATCTTCATCAGGGTGGTTTTATGTATCCACTCCAATCAATTGTAGCGGGATGTTTAGCAATGCCAAATTTAGGATACAGTACTGCATTCGCTCAAAAGGAATTACACTTTACATTTAATAAAAATGATTTACAAATCAAAGAAAATTTTACCTATACAAATTTACTAAATCCTGATGACTCCTTAACATTAAAGGCAAAGGAAGGTAGTTATCTATTTCGGGGGGAGTTATCACACAGTGTATTTGTTGATATAAATGATAAAAAAATTGCAAATTTTCAACATACTATTGCTGAGGTCAAACTCGATTATAAAGAACCAAAATTAAAAACACATCTCGATGAAAGGAGTGTAATTAAAAAAATAAAGGACTTATTCAAAGATTTTTTTAAAGACTTAATTCCTAGCTTAAATAACTATGCGTTCTTTAAGACTGTCTATAAAGGTAATTTTTGCTTATCAGAGTCTAAAAAAATAGAAGGTACTGAGTATATTAGAGTAACAAAATGAAAAAAGCTAAGCAAAAACTAAACTGAACGAATAGCTTGTAATACTAAAGGACAGAGCTTGGGGTTAGCGACAAGGATATGTCCAGCTTCAAAGTAGTTCTCACCGCCTTTTATATCACAAGCTATTCCACCCGCTTCTATAACCAACAAAACACCCGCAGCCATATCCCAAGGTGCAAGTTCAAGCTCTAAAGCAGCATCTAAGCGTCCTGCAGCCACATAAGCTAAATCAAGAGCCGCTGATCCGGTTCGGCGTATGCCACTGGCTTGTGACATCATGGTGCGTAAAGCTTCTTTATTGATTGATGCGGCCAGTGTATTAAAGCCACGGCTAGGAATCGAGATTCCTATTAAGGATTCTGGAATACTAGAACGTGTACTGACACGTAAACGACGCGTATAACGTTGTGTATTATCTAAATAAGCACCTTGGCCGCGGGTTGCAGTAAACCTTTCTTGACGTAAGGGATCATAGATTAAGGCATGTTCAATATAATTTTTTTCATTGTTTTTAATAGCGATAGATACAGCAAAATGTGGAAAATCATGAACATAATTACAGGTTCCATCGAGTGGATCAATAATCCAAGTATATTTATCTCCGTTAATCGGCTCGCTTTCTTCCGCAATGATCCCATGATTTGGATAAGCATCTTGGATAGTGGAGATAATAATTTTTTCAGCTTTTAGATCGATTTCAGTGACAACGCCGCGATTGTCCTGCTTTTGTTGCATACGAAGTCGGTCTAGACGGTTCAAACCATCTAAAATAGTCTTGCCTGCCAGACGGGCAGCGCGATCGGCGATATTTAGAAAAGGGTGCATGAGTATTGATGATAGAGTGAAAACTAATACTATATTTTTAAAAGTGTAAGATGATACCATAGCTTATGCATCTTAAATATCTTTAGATGCAGTCCGCCTTTATATGCAAATGGATATAGATTATAAAAAACCTACGTTGAAAGGTTTACAGGTAAAACCATGCCACTTTCACAAATACGGATCGTGCTCGTTAATACAACCGATCCTGGAAATATCGGTGCTACCGCTCGTGCGATGAAAACCATGGGTTTGAAACAACTTTATCTGGTAGAACCTAAGTCTTTTCCGCATGTGAATGCATCGGTGCGCGCGAGCAATGCGATTGACGTCTTAGCGGAAGTAACAGTCGTCGACCATTTAGCCACAGCGCTCCAGGATTGTCATTTAGTATTTGGTACCAGTACGCGTATCCGCGAGCTTAATTGGGTTTCTTTAACAGCTCGAGCAGCGGCTGAAAAAATAGTTATTAATCCTAAGCAGAAGGTAGCAGTAGTATTTGGGCGGGAACGATGTGGTCTTATCAATAAAGAATTACAACAATGCCATTTTCAAATTCATATCCCAGCAAACCCGGATTATAGTTCCTTAAACTTAGCAGCCGCAGTACAAATTGTTTGTTATGAGTTACGCATGGCTTTTTTACATGAAACTAAACTTGAGGAAAAAATCATCCAGTTGGCAGATGTCAAACAGCAAGAATATTTTTACCAGCATTTACATGACCTATTGAATAAAATTGAATTTTTAAAACCCATTCGTAGTCAGCAAATCATGGATAGACTACGTCGATTATTCAGCCGATCCGAATTAGATGTAAATGAAGTGAAAATTTTACGGGGAATACTCAGTACGATTGAAAAAAAATTAGCTTCTAAGTCATGAATATGTCTTTTGCATGAATAATCAATTTAATTGCGAACTACTTAAATCTAGCAAAAACACTCATGCTCGAGTCACTAAAATAACCACTGCGCATGGTAGTGTGCTAACTCCTGCTTTTATGCCTGTGGGGACGCGTGCTTTTGTTAATCATATGACGCCTCATGATCTGAAAAGTGTGGGTTCACAAATTATTTTAGGTGGCAATACCTATCATATGTTACTTAATCCTGGTATGGATATTATCTTAGCGAGTGGTGGGATGCATCGCTTAATGGCTTGGGAAGGGCCTATGCTGACTGATAGCGGTGGCTTTCAAGTATTTAGTTTATCTAAAAATGCCAAAATCTGTCGGATTGATGCGGATGGAGCACATTTTAAACATCCGATTACCGGAAAGGTGGTCCATTTGACGCCTAAAAGTTCTATCGAAGCCCAAAGAATTATTGGTGCCGATATCATCATGGCGTTTGATGAATGTACTCCTGAAAATGGGGGTAGAGATGCCGCTTTAGCGGCGATGGATCGTACACATCGTTGGTTATTAGCTTCAAAAGAGGCCTATTTCGCTGCAGATTCAGTTTATAACCATCAACAAGCTTTATTTGGAATTATTCAAGGTGGAAGTTTTAGAGATCTTCGCGAATTGAGTACGCAATTTATTTTAGATGCACAACTTGATGGCATTGCTATTGGTGGAGAAGTTATTGGTTTTGATATGCAAAAAACCACGGAAGTGATCGATTGGATTCGACCGTTATTACCGGAAAACAAAGTTCGTTACACCATGGGCGTTGGATTGAATCCACAAGATTTGATTGATGTGGCGGCCAAAGGAATTGATTTATTCGATTGTGTTGCTCCAACGCGCAATGCACGACATGGCGCACTTTATCATGGAAATATTATCAAAAAAGGTAATTGGTTAGAATTTATCAGTGAAAAGGATCAAGCAAGAATATTAATTAAAAAATCCATTTACGCAAAGGATGAAAATCCTATTTTAGTAGGGTGTTTATGCTATACTTGTCGGCATTTTACTCGGGCCTATTTACATTTTTTATTTAAACAAGGATCGTCTCTTTATAACCAGCTGGCATGCATACATAACATACACATCATGCACAATGTTTGCGAACAAATTCGACGTTTAATCTTTGATGAATAAGGGACAAAAAATTTTATTTTAATGGATTGCCAGCGGTAATTTTTTATCGTTGTCTGCGAAATAACATCGTTACAAAAGCAATGATGGCTAATATGATGAATATAAAAAAGATGATTTTTGCAACACCTGCTGCTACGGCAAAAACACCGGTAAACCCAATAATGGCTGCAATGATCGCAATAGCTAGAAAGATAAATGCCCACGCTAACATAATATTTCTCCTCTATTTAAATGGCTTAAGCTTTAAGGTTAGTTGATGAATCCAGTAGTCGCAAGTGGCGGTATGCATTCTTAGAAAAGTGTCGCCATATTTTGCTCGTTTTGACACCAGGAGTATAAAATATGTCTATAAACGAATCACAAACGATAGATACTATCTTAAAAGAAATCAAAGTTTATCCCCCGTCAAAAAAATTTTCTGATCAGGCGATGATTAAATCGATGGCTCAATATGACGAGATTTATCGCTACTCTATGGAGCAGCCCGAACAATTTTGGGCGAACATTGCCAGCGAATTACATTGGATGCAAGCTTGGAAAAAGGTATTAATTTGGGAAGAACCGTATTCAAAATGGTTTGCAGCAGGTAAAACCAATCTAGCTTATAATTGTCTCGATCGACATCTTGAACACTATGGCGAAAAAACCGCATTGCTTTGGCAGGGAGAGCCGGAAGAAAAACGTCAATTTACTTATAAGGAATTACATCAAGCGGTTTGCCAATTTGCTAATGGTTTGAAAAAACTAGGTGTAAAAAAAGGTGATTGCATCACGCTGTATATGCCGTTGATACCAGAGCTTATTATTGCCGTATTAGCTTGCGCGCGTTTAGGAATCATTCATAATGTGGTGTTTGGCGGCTATTCAGTACTAGCCTTAGAAGCGCGAATCCAAGATTCAAAATCTAAATTTGTGATTACAGCAGATGGTGGTTATCGGCGTGGCAAGATTATTCCACTTAAGCAGGTTATGGATGAAGCGTTACTCAGTTGCCCGTTGGTAGAAAAAGTTATTATTTATCAAAGGACTCATGCTGAAATTACTTTAAAAGTAGATCGTGATGTTTGGTGGCATGATGTGATAGCAGGGCTTGACCAAAACTGTCCTGCTGAACCGATGGATAGCGAAGATACGCTTTTTATTCTTTATACTTCAGGCTCTACCGGAGTACCAAAGGGGATTTTTCATACAACTGCCGGCTATATGGTAGGCGCTTATTATACTTCCAAGATAGTTTTTGATTTAAAACCGCAAGATGTGTACTGGTGTACTGCCGATGTGGGTTGGATCACTGGCCATACCTATGTAGTTTATGGACCATTGCTGAATGCAGCGACGGTGCTTATCTATGAAGGGGCCCCTGACTGGCCTAAACCGGATCGTTTCTGGCAGCTTATCGAATCTTACCGAGTCAGCATTTTTTATACGGCTCCCACAGCAGTACGTTCTTTTATGAAATGGGGAGATGAATGGATAGACAAAAAAGATTTATCAAGTTTAAGACTTTTAGGCAGTGTAGGTGAGCCCTTAAATCCAGAAGCTTGGCTTTGGTATTTTGAGAAAATTGGTAACAAACAATGCCCCATTGTAGATACTTGGTGGCAAACGGAAACGGGGTCGATTATGATTGCGCCACTTTCTGGAGCAACGCCGACTAAACCAGGTTCTGTGGCAAAACCCTTACCCGGTGTGGAAGTTGATATTGTGGATCCTGCGACGGGACTTAGAGTAGAGCAAGGAAAGGGAGGTGCATTAGTCATTCGTCGACCTTGGCCGAGTATGTTACGCGGTATTTGGAATGATCCAAAAAGATATGAAGAACAATATTGGAGTAAAGTTCCCCATGCTTACTTTTCTGGAGATAGTGCACATTATGACACACAAAATTACATTTGGATTATGGGGCGTACCGATGATGTGATCAAAGTTTCTGGGCATCGTTTAGGGTCAGCAGAAATAGAAGCGGCGTTAGATAGTTATCCTGCGGTTGCCGAATCCGCGGTAGTCCCTATTCCGGATAAAACTACCGGTCAGGCTATCGTTGCTTTTGTTGTGTTAAATGATATTGAAAAACCGACGTCAACATTAAAAACAAATATTATGAATCAAGTTCGAAGTACTATTGGTGCTTTAGCATTACCAAAGCGCTTAATTTTTACTGTTGCCTTACCAAAAACGCGTTCTGGAAAAATTATGCGCCGCTTATTACAAGACATCGCTGTGAATCGTCAAATTGATCAGGACACATCGACACTAGAAGATTTCTCAGTTCTAAAACAATTACAAGAACAACAAAAACAACAAAACGGAGAATCGAATAGCCATTATGCAGAATAAAAATATCATCATTATTCCAGCACGTTATCAATCCAGTCGTTTTCCAGGAAAACCATTAGCATTGATCAAAGGTCATAGTTTGATTTACCGAGTTTGGTCTATTGCAAAAACTATTAAAGGGGTGGATGAAGTCTATATTGCAACGGATCATGTCGATATACAAACACACGCTTTAGGTTTTGGTGCTAAAGTTCTGATGACTGAAGAATGTAATAATGGCACCGAACGTATTTTTGCCGCACTTGCGTTATTAACAAATAAACCGGATATTATTTTAAATTTGCAGGGAGACGCCGTGCTAACTCCACCCTGGGTTATCCAAGCGTTAATCAATGCCATGATCAATAATTCTCAATTAGAAATAACAACACCAGCAACCCTAATTACTACCAAGCAATACTCTCTTATGCAAAAGGCTAAATTAAAAGGTGAGGTGGGAGGTACAATGGTTGTATGTGACAAAGATTTAAATGCTATGTATTTTTCTAAAAGTATGATTCCCTATTTAAGAGATACGCAAATGCAGTTGCCACCACTTTATCGGCATATCGGACTGTATGCTTATCGTTATTCAGCACTCGAAAAATATATTTCATTATCGCCCACCCCTTTAGAAAAATTAGAAGGCCTAGAACAATTACGAATACTGGAAAATGGTAAACCCATTCGAGTGATATTAGTGGATTATAAAGGACATACTCACGCTTCGATTGATAGTCCAGAAGATGTTAGTAGAGTTGAACAGTTAATAGAAACAGAAGGTGAATTAGTAACATTGTAGTAGAAATGATATGAAAATTATTTTATCTCGACATGGTAATACCTTTTCTGCAAGCGATCCGGTGGTTTGGGTGGGTGCTACACAAGATTTACCTCTTGTTGATTCAGGTATATTGCAAGCCAAATGTTTGGCGCAAGCATTACAAAAATCAGAGATACATCCTAAGGCAGTGTATTGTGGTCCTTTAAAGAGAACACGTGATTATGCGGCTGTAGTTTTAGAACAATTACATTCTTCCTTAAAACCAATTATAGATGCGCGTTTAAATGAGATCGATTATGGAAATTGGGCCGGTCTTAGTAGTACGCAGATTCAAGAAATTGATGAAGGCGATGAATTGGCTGCTTGGGAAAATTTAAGTGTATGGCCCAAAATTGCTCGGTGGTCAGGATCCCCAACGCAAATGATTAAAGAAGTTAAAACATTTAGTAAAGCGCTAGTTGCTCAATATGATCCAACAGACACTATTTTAGTAATTACTAGTAATGGTCGGCTACGTTATTTTTTAAAACTTATTCCGGGTCTTTTTGAACAGCATGTGCGGAATAAAGAATTTAAAGTGGCTACCGGAAATATATGTTTGTTAACTTATGAGAATAGAAAATGGCAAATAAAATTTTGGAATAAAAAACCTGAATATCTTTTGTTATAAAATTTTCAAATCATATCAATTTTTTATTTAACAAAAAAATTAAAATAGGTATTTTTATAAGGTTCGTTTTTTAAAGTAAAATGCCACCATTCAGTACTTAATGGCATAAAACCATACTGCAACATCAATTTACGTAATAACATACGGTTTTTAAATTGTTTTGGAGTAATATCGCGATTATCTGGATGTGACAAAGGATCTAGAAAATCAAAAGATGTCCCCATATCCAGCATTTTGTTGGTAGCAAGATCTATAATGCTTAGATCCATAGTGCTTCCTCTGGTATGGCCTGAACGACGCGCAATGTAACCGCGTTTAAAGAGCTCATTTTTATCAATGTGTGGATAAAACAAACTTTTCGTCTTCTCATCACTATTTTGACTCCATTGTACAAAATCTTCCACCGCCATCTGTGGTCGATAACAATCATAAACTAATAGACCCAAATTTTGCTTATTTAATACCGCTTGTACCTTAGATAAAGCAATAGCAGCCTTATGAGTTAATATGCAGACCGGTTTTTTATAACCGATAATGGGGCGACCAACAAAATTATTATTACTAAAATAACGTATATCTTGTTTAATGTTAGGAATGATCTCAGTGACATAAACAAAATTATTAGGCTTTTCTTCTGCAAAAACATCCATAACCATAAAAACCAGCAAGAAAAAAAATATAGGATACTTAGTGAAAACTATTTTACACATAAAAAAAAGAATGATGAGAAAGCTGTATTTATTTAAACACAGAATTTTTTTTCCTGCTACAGAGGATAAAAAATTTTTAACAAGAACCTACTTTTAATTGACCATTACAATTGTTAAGTTTTTTAAGTTCATCAATAGTATAAAATAAAGAATAATCTGAACTAATAATATTTTTACCGTTTTGGTCATAATGCGCGTTGTAACTTCCGTTAGCGACTTCACTGCCGTCAGATTTTTTACAATGTACATAAATACCACAGTTATCACCTATTGATTTTGTTCCAAAAGCGGGGTAACAGCTTTTATAAGCGGAAGAGGATTTCCAAGCCGCTTGACATTCTTCTGTAGTCACAGCAAAAGCACTCGAACTTAAGATTAATAAACCGATCGTTAAGCCGGATAAGAAAAGTTTCATGACACTCCTTATATGATGAAGATACTTAATGAGAATTATAGAAGAAATTTACAAGGTTTAGCCGGTTAATATTTGTGCTTTTTAAGTGAGAATACAAAATTGCTAATCATGTCTAAATTAGCTACAATTCGGCTCCTTCCTTTAGAAGGGCCCTTAGCTCAGTTGGTTAGAGCAGCGGACTCATAATCCGTTGGTCCTAGGTTCAAGTCCTAGAGGGCCCACCAGTAAAATCAAGTACTTAAGCTGCTTTTACTGATTCTTGCAACAGATAACGGTCCAATTACCGTGAGTGATTATCGTAATCAAGCTTGGTTATGTGCGTAATTAATAAACCGTTATCTTCAATAATATACGATGTACGGAGATATTTTTCATGGCATTGCCAAATAACAATCTAGAACAAGTTGTACCTATCAAGTTTTAAGTTTAGCCTACTTAAAGCTTGATAGTTGCGTTATAACTAATTTTTCCTTCCGAAACAATTGAAGTAATAGCGGTATTATTCTGTACAAAGATTTGGTATAGCAACACGAGTGAATAAGTGTGGTTGTGCAATAGTGCTGGATGGGTATGCATTCAGCCGGCTATGAAACTCTGGACTTGAAAAAGCCGCACGGAAAAGTTCAACAGATTCCCATACTGCATAGTTAAGAAACATGCTGCTTCCAGCAATAGCTCGGTGCAGCTGTGTCGAAATATAACCAGGCTGTTTTTTCATCCAATTTGCATCATCTTCCCACGCACTAAGCAATGCATCGATATCGTTTGGGTCGACTTTAAAAATATTTACGAGAATGACAGGGGAATCAGTAGAATTGAACTGTTCATTAATAGGAAACTGAGGGTCAAGAGGCTGAATCGTAAGCATAGGAATGGCTCCAAATTATTTTGGCTAATTATATTTTTTTTTATTCGGGAATACAATAGTTGCTAACTACTCCTTATAATTCCCTAGCAAAGAGAAAGAATTTTTTGATAGCAATGCATTTTTTTAGGTTAATATTGTATATTTTGTTGAAAAATTTAGGCCTGAATGGATTTAAAATAGCATTGTTCCTTTATAATAGTATAATAGTTGCAGCAGGTGATTCAATAGCATCAGCCATTCTCCAGGCAATGTCCATAATACATCTGATATTTTACGAATTTACGAAATAACAGTAAAATCAAACGTCTTGGCTAAGTATTAGTGGCTACGTAATTTAACTGTGTTAAATATCAGCAGTACATGTCCTTGATCATCATTTTCTTGTTTAGCATAAACACGGATATTACCATGCGCACCTAAGGCTTTGGCTTTATATTTCGAGATAAACCATATTCCGTGTGTATCTTTAACGGGTGTTCGAGTGCTGATAATTCCTTGACGGTCTTTTTTTGGCACGATGCGTGCATTGGTAATAATAATGTCTTTAAAGTGATCATACGCATTTTCTTGACAGCGAGGAAAATCATCGTGTTTCAATTTGAATTGCGAAAACAAATTGTACGCCCCACTTATTTTGACTATCGCACCATCTTTGCTACCAGAGTAAGTGCCGGAACGCCATGTATAATGTTCAGATAGATGCAACTGAGCGGGTGTGAACAGAGCAGATTTTTTGTTTATGTTCGACCAGATTTTTTTTGTGGTACGAGGAAAAAAAGCAGCGTTAGAAGTTTTCTTTGTTTTTGCAAAGCTTGATGCCGTAATTTCATTTACAGACCGAACTGAATATGGTTGATAAGTCGCGAACCAACCCTTTAAAAACTTTAATGCTTCTTCGTGCCGCAACTGATCAATTGCTGTAACTTGAGTGATAGTCATAATATCTTCTTTGATTTGCACAGAAAAATTATCACTGAAGCAATTTATTAATAGTTTACACATCTCTTCTTTTAAAACATTAGGTATATTAACTAACTGAATAATAAAATTATATCTCGTTACCAAATCATTTTTATTTATTTCTTGAATTTCATATTCAGGTTTTATCTGGATGGAAGAGAATAATTCGGCAAGTTGACACATTAATTTATATTTGTTTTTTATGTTTTGTAAACGACTTATATAAGAGGTTGTGATTTCATTAATTTGTATATCGGATAAAAGTTTAGTGAAGAATAAAACGACTTCGTGTTTATTGTAAGCTGTAATTTTGACATGTTCATACTTACAAAGTACACACACCAATTCTTTTATTAATCGGGAAATAGGTATACCTTCGAAGAGTTTATGTTCTCTCCTGGTATTTCTTCTAAATATATTCAAATGAAAATAATAAACTCCGGTGTTATCAATATTTATCCTATTCCAGTCAGGTAGTCCTATCTCGTGCGATAGGGTGTTTAATGATTGTCTACCTATCTGCATTATTTTGCTTTTCTTATGTTCAAGCTGACGTTGGTGTAGGCAATCAACTATATTATTATAAATATTAAAAACGAGATGAAATGCATGCAAGTTGGCATCTGTAACTTGGTTATTAAAATATCTTCTTAAACAGAATGCCAGTGTGCCTGAATAGAATAAAAAATAGAGTAATTTTCTAGTATTTTGTAAATTTTGTTTAATTTTTTTCAGGTCTTGAAGAGCCTCAACTGCTTCATTGCGGGTCAGTAATCTTTGAGGTTCGCGTAATAAAAGAGCGTGCGGAGAATTTGTCCCATAAAATAGCTGAGGAAAAAATTTAAAAAATAGAGGTGTTGCAATATATTTATTCATCAAGACGAATAAACTAAACATTAGTAAATAATCTTCGATATTTAGCGTAAAATCATTATGGAGAGAAGTATCCACTTCAGAAGATAAAGTTATGCTTTTATAATTTTTATCTGATTTCTGAGCCAAATAGTTAAATAATTCGTTAAAACAAGTCAAAAGTGGATTTAGCAAAACTAGCCAGTAGTTGAATACAAATTTGTGAATAGGCCAAAATTTAGTAATAAGTATAAAACTTAAAAATCCACCTAATGTAGATCGATTAATTCTAGTAGCTAATACATTAATAGTATCGATATAGGTTTCTAGTTCAGCTAGCTGCTCTACGGTGGGCGGTTGTTGTTGCTCAATAGCTCTATTTCTTCTTTTAGACATATAAGTATCCTCTAGATTTTTGTTGAATTTAATTTGGTATACTGAAATGTAAAATTGTGTAGGATAAAATTTTTATTGTTATTAGGTACTTACAATTTTTTTATTCTAAGCAATTTAAATTATTTAGTATTGTTTATTTTTTAATCTTCTGTAGTCGAGGCAGTTTGCACACCGGGATGGTTAGCAATCCGCTAAAAATAGACCAATAAATGTTTATATTTATTCATATCAAATTTTTACATAATAAGTCATTGCATTTTATAATTTGAATTCGCTTATACTATATCAGGAGTTTTGTTGCTAGCTTACAAGCATCAAAATTGCTCAATAAGCTTCATGGATTTTTTTAGCTATAGGGTTCAATTTACTTATGCCTAATGAATTAAACAAAAAAAAATTACTATCACATACTGTCTCATCTGAAACATTGCAATGTTCTATCGAAAAAATTACTCAAAGAATTAAGCAGCAAGGAGACAAACCCTATGTTGATGTAAAGCGTCAGCTTGAATTACTCTCACAGCTAAAGTTGTTTGATTTCGGTCGCTATTTAATACAAAACCGAGGTATTAATGGATATTGGACGCATTATATGCTCACATATCCTTGGTTTAGAAAAAAAGCTGAAAAAAATAATCGTGGGGAATGTTTATCTGAATTAGAGAGTTTTATATTCAATCGCGCCCCTAGATATGCTCGCAACACAACAGCGTTTTGAAATTTTTTTAAAGGAAAATCAAGAACAAGTAAAAGATAATGCCAAACTATGTTCAATTCCTTGTGGAATGATGGGGGAATTATTTTATTTGGATTATAAAGATGTTAAAAATTTTTATTTACTAGGGATTGATTATGATTCAAACGCATTAGACGATGCCAAATTACTTGCAAAACAGAAGTGTCTATCAAAGTTTATTAAATTAATTCGGCAAGATGCCTGGGATCTTAATATTCAAGAGAAATTCGATTTAATTTCAAGTAATGGATTGAATATTTATGAAACAAATGATAATAAAATCAGCCAATTATACAAAAAATTTTATACAGGACTAAAATTGGGAGGAAAATTAGTGACGAGCTTTTTAACTCCTCCGCCATCAATCACGACACAATGCGAGTGGGACATGTCTAAAATTGATCAACATGATCTTTTACTTCAAAAAATTATTTTTTCTGACATCATTGATGCAAAATGGCAGTGTTACCGGTCCTCAGAACAAACATATAATCAGTTAAAAGCTGTTGGATTTTCGGATATACAATTTATATTTGATCTTTCTAAGATGTTTCCGACAGTTATCGCTTATAAAAAATAAAATAAGGCAATTTCTTGGTCGCCATGTAAAAATTTAGTTATGAAACTTTTTTAATTTTATGCTTTAAATTTTCAAGTTATTTTATTTTTTAAAATTAAATCAATTATACTTTTAAAAAAGTATAATCTATTATTTAAGACCTTCTGCAGTCAAGGCAGCTTGCACAGCGGGACGTTTAGCAATGTGCTCAAAATAGGCCAATATATGTTTATATTTACCCATATCGAATTTCATGGCAAATCCCCAACGCAAAATAGTAAATAGGTAAGCGTCGGCTACCGTGAAATGATTTCCCTGTAAATATTCGTCTTTTTTTAGAACTTCATCGAGATATTTAAATTGTGTTTCCAGTTTTGCTCGCAGAATTATTTTACATTCCTCCGGTGTTTCTGGGTGAAATAGAGGGCTAAAGCTTTTATGTAGTTCGGAAGTTATATAAGCAAGCCATGTGATGGTTTGATAGCGTGACAAGTTGCCCACAAGTGCAATTAGGTTGGAATTTGGTTTCTTCTCTGCCAAATAGAGTACGATAGCTATACCTTCGGTTAGTAAGTTACCATCGTCTAATAATAATGCAGGTACTTGTCCTTTGGGGTTGATGCTCAGGTAATCTTTTCCGGAAGCCGTCTTTTTTTTCACTAAATCCACTTTTTCTAATGTAAAATCTTGTCCTGTTTCACATAACACGATATGCGGAGACAACGAACAAGCTCCTGGACTATAAAATAATTTCATTCTACCTCCGTTAATAAAAAACTGAGTCCAAAGTAAACTGATTAATTTTTAATTCCTTTCTTGAGCACTATTGGTATTACATTCTTTTTTTTTGTTAAAAAAATTAACTTCTAGTTTAATAATTGTAATGTTCCTTTTAGGCAGGATCGCTATGGCTGATATAGATGATACTGAGTTTTTTTACCTGATTTTTTTATTAATGTAACTAGTTTTTCGGCATCATTTTTTTGGAACTGGGCATCGACAAGGATGGCTTTTTTATTACCTAGGATCAATGTCGAAGATACAGGAAACAAGGATGCGCTGCCTGGGTTATAGACTCTAAGCGTTAATTTGCTGGGTTCTGCAAAACTTAACGCAGAATATAAAATGATGGAGAGAGAAAAAAGTTTGCACAGTTTTTTCAAGCGCATACCAGCAACCTCTACTTTCTGAGTAGCTTCAGTCTACAAAGGATTACCAAAAAAGTCCAAGCAATAAGATAATTTCAGGGAATATTTTTTTTATTCTTTAATCTTTTTTTAACATAAAATAACGTATAATCATTGTGCTAATAACAATTGGAGATTGTCTATGAACGAAAGAAACGCATTATATTTACTGTCTTTTTTATGTTTTTTATTGAGAAGATATCATGTAAACAATGGTTTACATGTTGAGCCTAAATTAAAAAATGAGCTAGCTGGGATCATGACATCGCCAATGTACAATAAGGAGCGCGATCGCGAATTTATCGAGAGTAGGATAATGGGAAATCCGTGGTTTATGATTGACGTGTGCATATCAATGTCGCTTTTAATGGTTTCAGCCGCCTTATTTTTTAGAGCGTTAAATATAGACAGGCCGGCTGCAGTCGGCGAGCGTGTTGCGGAAGAGCAAAACAGAGCAAATGTTCAAGATAGGCCTGTTGTACCTACACAGCTAAACGTAACTACGCAGCAAGCTCAGATAAACCCAGCCGCTCTTTTCCAACCTTCTACGAGCTCTTCCAATACGGACGTTGCTGAAGCTTCTTCTTCTTTTACAAATAATGAGCAGCAAACAAGTAGCAAAAAAACCAGATAATTATATTTATAATGGATATTAAATAGCTTATTTATTTTATAAATAAATAAGCTATCACACTGTATATATATATAAATTTGATATCTGGGGATTTTCTATGAGAGAATCTACTTAATGGCGATGGATGCTTCTTAGCACTGGATGGGCTTAGATACCCTCGCAGTTATTTTCTATTGCTTTCAGTTAAAGTTTATGTCCAGTGCTTATCGATGTATTATTTCACATACTTATCTTATTCCTTACCTATCGTCGGCGGTACATGCCGGATTTCCTTCGCCGGCAGATGATTTTTTAGAGGGCCATCTCGATCTGAATGAATATTTGATTCATCACCCGGCGGCCACGTACTACGTTCGAGTTAAAGGTGAATCGATGATTAATGCCGGTATTCATGATGGTGATCTATTAATTGTCGATCGTAGTTTGGAACCACGTGATAATAAAGTAGTGATTGCAGTTGTCGATGGTCAATTAACCGTAAAACGACTTAAAAAATTAAAAAACCAACAATTTGTTTTGATAGCAGAAAATCCAGATTTTCCGGCGATTGCAGTGAATGAAGAAAATAATGTCAGTATCTGGGGAATTGTCACCAATGTTATTCATCCAGTGTAAGCATGTCTTCCTTTGCATTGGCGGATTGTAATAATTTTTATGTTTCTTGCGAACGAGTGTTTAACCCGGCCTTAGAAAAACAACCTATTATTATTTTATCGAATAATGATGGTTGTATTATTTCGCGTTCGAATGAAGCAAAAGCATTAGGTATTCCCATGGGCGCACCCGTTTTTAAGTACCGCGAGCTGATACGGCGCAGTCAGATTCGATGTTTTTCTTCGAATTACGCGCTTTATGGTGATATGTCGCAACGTGTCATGGATTCATTGCGGCGCTTATGTCCGGATATGGAAGTGTATTCCATTGATGAAGCTTTTTTAAAACTCGATCATTTTTCAAACTATGATTTAAACACTTACTTAATAGATATTCGCCAAAAAATAAAACAATGGACAGGTATTCCTATTTCGATAGGCTTAGCGCCTAGTAAAACCTTAGCTAAAGTAGCCAATTTTTATGCGAAACGGCTTATTAAAACAGGCGTTTGTGATTTACGTTCGGTGCTGCACCGAGATTCGTTATTAAAGACGCTGCCTATAGAAGAGATTTGGGGAATTGGCCGTAAACTGACTGAAAAACTTCATCATTATTCGATTAAAACCGCTTTTGATTTACAACAGGCTAATCCAAAAATAATGCGTCGACGCTTCAGTG
Organism: Rickettsiella endosymbiont of Rhagonycha lignosa; assembly: GCF_964031165.1. Lineage (NCBI taxonomy): Bacteria > Pseudomonadati > Pseudomonadota > Gammaproteobacteria > Legionellales > Coxiellaceae > Rickettsiella > Rickettsiella endosymbiont of Rhagonycha lignosa. The sequence continues at coordinate 307,733 of NZ_OZ035011.1, forward strand.
TGGTGGTTGAGCGTATTATTCTCGAGCTCAATGGTATTTCGTGTCTTGGCTTAGAAAGTGTAGCGGCTAAAAAACAGATTATGTGTTCGCGCTCGTTTGGGCGGCCGATAACTAGTCTGCACGACTTAAGCAGTGCGTTGAGTCGCTATACCGCGCGTGCTGCTTATAAATTAAGAGAGCAAGCTTGCAAAGCGCAAGCCATTTATGTGTTTATTACTACTAATAAGCATAAAATCAGCGATCGACAATACATGAAGGGTTTAGCGTGCTCTTTAGTGACTGCGACGGATGATACGCGCGTATTAATTACCGCGGCACAGCAGGTTTTAAAACAATTGTATAAAACCGGATTTTATTATAAAAAAACCGGAATTTTATTAATGGATATTATACCGAGTCAGCAACAATCCAATGATCTATTTATTCAGTCAACTTCACAACATTCACGCGCATTAATGAAAGTATTGGATGAGACGAATAAGATCTTTGGTTCACATACGCTTTTTTTTGCAGCGGAAGGTAGCGCACAGACCTCTTGGGCGATGCGTGCTGGACAGCGCTCCCCACGCTACACGACACATTGGCAAGAAATTGTTAATGCAAAGGCCTAATCAAGATTGGATCACGAATTGGATTTAATCTTTATATCTCTATCGGTATGAACTGCCTTTAAATTTATATGTGGAAAATTAGAATCAGAATAATTATTTTGCATAAATAATTTTTAATTTTTTATTCTAAAATAATTCATTTTTTTGAAATAAATTAATCATATTAAAATTAATTATTTTTTTTATTATTTTAATTCATTTTTTATTATTATTTGTAAATAAATGTCACGCATGTTATTTTATTTAAGTAATAGATTAAAAAAAGGAGTGATTTTATGAGTGAAACATTATGGATTACCATCCCAACTAATGAAGAAAATGAATTAAAAAATATTATTAGTTCAATTTCTAGTAAAAATTTATCTAATTTAAGTATTGATCAACTAGTTAAAAAATTACAAAATAATCAAGCCGCAGATTGGATAGCAGTACTGGCTCAGTATAATGCGATACCCTCTGTTAATAATATTAATACCTCAGAAATGCTGAATAGAGCTAAAAGTGTAAGGAATAAGTTTGCAGAGCGAGGCTTTCCGGACTTGCAAGTTCGACAATTTGAGCCGCGTGAGTTGCTGAGTTTAGTTATTCTGTGTTATTCCAATCCGACTTTAATTGGCCGTAATTTATGTACAGCTTTAAATGATAATAATAACGAGAATGTAAAAAAGGAAATGATTCAATTCTCGGCTTACAGAAAATCTGAAGATAGAGTGCTTCCTTCTCAAAGCAACTTACGTTTACTGGGTACTGCAATTTATTTCAATGATACGAATATTAGCTTGCCGCAGAGTGTAATTGATAGAGTAACGCGAGAAACTATTCGCGATGGACGTATAGTTCGTAAACTGGACCAACGTGGTGGTTTTGAAGAAGTGATAAATGGCCCTGCGAGAGCTAGTGTTCAGGAAAATGCTCATAGAAAGCGAGATGTACCTGAAATAGATAGTCACGCAGTATTCCAAAGCTTACAATCGGGCGAATCCTCGCGAGAGGTTTTTGTTCCGTCAAATATAGGCGACGCATCCTCTTCTGCTTCACCTATCAGCTATGGAAACCAATCTGAGCTTACTCCACAAGTATTATCTTTAAATGCAACTAATAATGCAGCGAACACGAATAACTTGCATGGTAATGTGTTATTAGGTGCTTGGTTTTTTTCTTGTGTAGCCAAACCTGCATATGATTATGTCGGAAGTTTTTTCTCAAAGGCTGAACATATAGAACAACCAGAGAAAGAAGCGGCACTATTATCCCCGACAGCTAAACCCTAAGTTCAAGTAAAAAGGGACTGATGATTAATCATTAGTCCCTTTTCTTTAAAAGGATACTATTCTTGATCAAGAAAGCTACGTAAAGGTTCTGAACGAGTAGGATGACGTAATTTACGTAACGCCTTGGCTTCAATTTGTCGAATGCGTTCTCGTGTCACATCAAACTGTTTACCCACTTCTTCCAATGTGTGATCCGTATTCATATCAATACCAAAGCGCATGCGTAATACTTTTGCTTCACGTGGGGTGAGTGATGCTAGTACTCGCTGTGCAGTTTCTCGTAGGCCTTCGATAGTAGCGGCATCGATGGGAGATAGAGCGGTTGCGTCTTCTATAAAATCACCTAAATGTGAATCACCATCTTCATCACCAATGGGTGTTTCCATTGAAATGGGTTCTTTAGCAATTTTAAGAATTTTACGGATTTTATCTTCCGGTAAACCCATTTTTTTGCTGAGATCTTCAGGAGAGGGTTCTTTGCCCGTGGCTTGTAATATTTGTCGTGAAATACGATTCAGCTTATTAATCGTTTCGATCATATGCACAGGGATACGAATTGTTCGTGCTTGATCGGCAATGGAGCGCGTGATGGCTTGTCGTATCCACCAGGTGGCATAGGTGGAAAATTTATAGCCGCGACGGTATTCAAATTTATCGACGGCTTTCATTAAGCCAATATTACCTTCTTGAATTAAATCAAGAAATTGTAAACCACGGTTGGTATATTTTTTGGCGATAGAAATAACAAGTCGTAGATTGGCTTCGACCATTTCTTTTTTTGCACGTCGAGCTTTTGCTTCTCCCGCAGACATTTGACGATTGATTTCTTTGATTTCACCAATTGTCATGCCAATTGTTTTTTCTAATTCACGCAACTTATCTTGTGCCGTAGTGACAGGAATGTGCAAAGATTTTAAGGTTTGCGAATAACTCTTTTTAGCATTGATGTGTTTTTTGAGAAAATTTTCATTAGTCTCGTTTTTGGGAAAAGTGCTAATAAAAAGTTGGCGTGGCATTTTGGCTTCATTAATACATAAACGCATGATGACACGTTCTTGAATGCGAACCTTATCTAATAAGTCACGCATTTTGCGCGTCAATTTATCAAGTTGGCGTGGAATTAATTTAAATTTAGTAAACGCGTCGGCTAATAAGGCGGCTTGTTTTAAGGTTTTTTTATCGTGGCGACCGTGTTTTTTTTGCGTCGAAATATAAGCTTCGTAAAGTGTTTTTAATTCAGCAAAACGAGTATGTGCCAATTCTGGGTCGGGTCCGCCATCCAGTTCGCCAAATCCTTCATCATCATCGGTTGCACTTTTAGCTTTGTTTTCATCGCTATCATCATCAGTTTCTTTATCATCGATACTTTTATCTTCACTAAAACCTTCATCATCTGTTTCCGCTTCAGGCGAAATATTTTTTCCGGGTGGTAATTCAAGTGGGATGGATAATTCTTCTAGATCGAGAAATCCACTAATAATGTCATTTAAACGGATTTCTTGTTGTTCATAACGCGTAAAATCGCTCAGTATATCGAAAACATTTTCTGGATATTGTGTGAGTGCAGAGAGTATCGCTTGTAAACCTTCTTCAATACGCTTAGCAAGTTTAATTTCACCTTCGCGTGTGAGCAATTCAACGGTACCCATTTCACGCATATACATACGTACTGGATCCGTTGTTCGACCTAATTCGGCCGCAATATTGCCTAAAATATTAGTGTTTTCTGAGCTGCTTTCTTCTTCTGATGAGTTGTTGGCTATACTCGAAGAAAGCAAAGTTTCCATGTCGGGCGGAACTTCATAAACAGGTATGCCGATATCACCGAGCATCAAGATAATTTCATCGAGTTGCAGTTGCTCTTGCTCGGCTTCAGAGATAATATCTTCCAACAGATGGTCATTGATTTCAGCGTAAGTGACAAATCCTTGCTTTTTACCGTGTGCAATAAGCTCTCGTAAACGGGATTGTTGTTGTTCGAAATCCATAGCTGCGCTTGACCTCTTGGGAAAGTAATAATTTTATTATATACCTAATTAAGATAAACCTATAAACCTTTAACGTAGAAAAGGCAAGCCCTTTAAGGCAAAAAATATGCTAATACTCAGTTTAGGTACAAACTTGGGCGATAGTTTAAACAACCTACGCTTAGGCCTGCAATTATTACAAAAATCACGGAAGATTGCACCTTTACAAATTTCTCCTCTTTATAGTTCATCAGCACTACTTCCTGCTTATGCACCTGTGGCTTGGAATAGACCTTTTTTAAATCTAGCAGTTGCTTGCGAAACAGATTTGTCTCCATTAGAGGTGTTGAAGCTTATTAAGCAAATTGAGCGCCAGCTTGGTAGAGAAGAAAACCAACGTTGGGCACCACGAATTATCGATATTGATATTTTAGCTTGGGATAATTGTGTGATTGATCAAATCGGGCTAAAAATCCCCCACACCGAATTATTATCTAGACCTTTTGCTTTATGGCCATTGTTGGATTTGTGGCCGGATTGGCAGCATCCCAGTGCTGAACTTACTGAACTATTACAACGTTGGGGTTCACGGTATACCGGAGAGTTAGCCCCCTGCGGGACCAAACAACTCCCACATCGTTTAGAAGGGAGTGCCTTAGTTGGAATATTAAATATAACGCCTGATTCTTTTTCTGATGGAGGTAAATTTATTAGCGTACCTAATGCACTGGCGCAAGCGGAAAAATTGATGCGCGAGGGGGCTGAAGTGTTGGATATAGGAGCCGAATCGACACGACCAGGTGCTACGCCGGTTTTACCAGAAACCGAGTGGAGGCTGTTAAAGCCCGTTTTAACAGCATTAAAAGAACAGTGTAAGCAGTGGGCATTTAAACCAAAGATTAGTATCGATACGCGACATTCCATCGTAGCAGAAAAAGCGATGCAATTGGGTATTGACTGGATAAATGATGTGAGTGGGTTTGTTGATCCAAACATGCGCGCATTGGCCGCAGGCAGTTCTGTGAAGTGTGTTGTCATGCACAATCTTGGCGTTCCGGCGCAGAAAAATGTCGTATTGGCTTCACACCCTAATATTTGTGAGCAAATATTAGATTGGACAGAGCAACGTTTTGATGAATTACTTGATGCAGGTGTCGATGCAAACCAACTCATTTTTGATATTGGCATCGGTTTTGGTAAAACATCTCAACAATCTATATTTTTGTTGAAAAATATTAAGCAATTTCGACGTTTAAATTGTCCTATATTGGTAGGGCATTCACGAAAATCTTTTTTAAATTTGATAACAGAAAAACCTTTTCCAGACAGAGACTTTGAAACCGCGATGGTGTCCTATCAATTAGCAGCGCAGGGCGTAAATTATTTGCGTGTTCACAATGTGGGTTTAAATTCAGAAGCTATTGCTATGGCAACGCAACTTATTTCGAAGGATGAGTTAGTAACTGCATAGCAGAACTAATCATGAATGCAAAAAAATTAACTTTCCCAGATAAGATCTAATTCTCGCACTGCTTTCACATCATCTAAACGTTGTAGACTTAAATGATGCGGTGCATTATTTAAATGCGTTGGATTTTCTTTTGCTTCGATAAGGATTTTTTTCATCGCCATTATAAATTGATCCAATTCCTGCTTTGACTCAGTTTCCGTAGGTTCTATCAATAAGCATTCAGGAACGAGTAAAGGAAAATAGGTTGTGGGTGCGTGAAAACCAAAATCAAGCAAACGTTTACCCACATCCATCGCTGTAATGTTAAATTGTTTGGCTAAAGTTTTTAGCGTCAAAATAAATTCATGACTAGCACGTCGCTGTGGAAAAGCAGGAATATATCCAATTTGTTGTAATCGTTTAAGTAAATAATTGGCATTCAGCGTAGCGATTTCTGATACGCGCTTTAATCCTTCACGCCCTAATAATCGAGCATAGACATAAGCGCGTAAAAGAATACCGGTATTTCCCATAAACGTAGATAAGCGACCAATACTTTGTGGTCGATCGGGTAGATCGAGCCATCGATAACGATTATTTTCGTAAGTAACGGTTGGGATGGGTAAAAATGGTAGGAGACGTTTTCCAACAGCAACGGGTCCCGCACCAGGACCGCCGCCACCATGGGGTGTGGCAAAAGTTTTATGTAAGTTGAGGTGCATGACATCAAAGCCCATATCACCAGGCCGAACTTTACCTAATATCGCATTCAGATTAGCGCCATCATAATAAAGTAACCCACCTGCTTGATGGATAATGTGAGCAATCTGTTCAATTTGCCTTTCAAATATTCCTAAGGTTGAAGGGTTAGTTAGCATGATTCCCGCAGTGTGAGGTCCAACTGCGGCTTGCAATGCAGCCAAATCTAAATCACCTTCAAGATTAGTAGGGATTTCACGAACTTTATAGCCACACATGACGGCAGAAGCAGGATTGGTACCATGGGCGGCATCTGGAATAAGAAATTCGGTTCTATCGTGATCATTACGTGAGATATGATAGGCTTTGATCATGGCAACACCGGCAAATTCACCTTGAGCACCTGCCATAGGGGTTAATGAAACACCACACATACCGGTTATATCTTCTAAAATCTTTTGAAATTCATACAAACAACGTAAGGTGCCTTGGCAACTTTCTACAGGCAATAAAGGATGTTGGTTAAGAAAAGCAGGCGATGATACCAAACGATGCACACCACGTGGATTGTACTTCATTGTACAAGATCCTAAGGGATAGAAATTCGTATCAATCGAAAAATTTTTTTGTGACAGACGTGTAAAATGTCGTACCACTTGTAATTCAGAAACTTCAGGTAGAAAAATTTCTGCTTTCCTCAATAAATTTTCGGGTATACAAGAAAATTTATTCTGCGGTAAATTCGAAGGGATTTGCGCTTTTGCAGTACGGCCTGTTTGACTTAATTCAAAAATAAGCATAAAAATTTTTACGTTATACGGTAAGTAATGTGAACAATTCTTGTTGATATCTGGTTAGATCATCTTGGTTTTTAGTTTCAGTGACACAAATTAACAAAGCATGACCTAATTCAGGATAAAATGTTGATAGATCATATCCTCCGTGTATTCCTGATTTTGCTAAATCACGTAATAAGCCAGGAACAGGTTTAGGTAAGCGGATAATAAACTCATGAAAAAATGGCGTATTAAAAATTAATTCTACACCGGGTATTTGGGTTAATAGATCGGCGAGTTGCTGAGCATAGTAATTAGATGTCGACGCGACTTTTTGTAAGCCCACGGGGCCTAACAGACTCATATAAATAGTTGCTGCAGTGACTAATAAACCTTGATTAGTGCAAATATTCGAAGTGGCTTTAGCACGACGTATGTGTTGTTCACGTGCTTGTAGTGTTAATGTAAATCCTGGCTTACCGTTTTTATCAATTGTGCGACCGACAATTCTGCCTGGCATTTGTCGCAACCATTCTTTTTTGCAACACATAAAGCCAAAGTAAGGTCCACCACCTGCAAGTGGCACACCCAGTGATTGTCCTTCACCGCATACAATATCAGCACCTTGCTTACCCCAACTTCCCGGCTCCTTAAGCAAAGCCAAACTAATGGGATTGGTGACAGCAATGACAAAAGCCTGTTTAGCATGTGCCCATTCAGTTAATTGATCAACTTCTTCTAATGAACCAAAAAAATTAGGTTGAGGTATCACTAAAGCACAAATATCTTGTTGTTTGCAGTTTTCAAGTGTGGATAATAAAGTTTTACCTTGTTCTGGGCAGTAAGGAAGATCAATGAGCTCGATGGATTGTTGAGTAACAATAGCCTGTAAGGTTTGTCGATAATGAGGATGTAAGCTACGAGGGATTAGTATTTTTGCGGATAAAGTTTTTTTGTTGGCTCTAATCGCCATTAAAACCGCTTCAGCCAAGGCAGAAGCACCGTCATAAAGTGAAGCATTAGAATAATCCATACCCGTTAGACTTGCCATCATGGTTTGATATTCATAGATCAATTGCAAGGTCCCTTGACTAGCTTCCGCTTGATAGGGCGTATAAGCCGTCATAAATTCACCACGACTAGTAATATCCCAAACTGCGGCTGGGATATGATGTTCGTAGGCACCAGCACCAATAAAACAAAGTCCTTTTCTATTTTCCTGACTACGTTGTTCTGTTATACGCGTCATTTCCATTTCAGTTAAACCTGAAGAAACATGATTTAATTCTGCAATTTTTAAATGAGATGGAATTTCATCAAAGAGATCATCGATGGCATGCACGCCCAACAAAGCCAGCATTTCTTGCACTTCGACTTCAGTGTGAGGAATGAATGGCATGTTAAGCCTCAACTAAAATTTGTTGTTGGTAAGTGACAAAGTCCAATAAATTTTCTAATTCACTTGCATCTGAAAACTGAAGTCGAAATAACCATCCTTGTTCGTAAGAGTCTAAGTTGATCAGTTGAGGCTTATCACTCAATGCTGTATTGATTTCAGTGACCACGCCAGAAAGAGGAGCATACACATCAGCAGCAGCTTTTACAGATTCTAAAACACAGGCTTCCTCACTTTTTTTAAAAATCTTTTTAATGACAGGTAATTCAACATAGACAATATCACCTAACAATTCTTGAGCATGCGCGGTAATTCCAATACAGACGATATTATTTTCTTCGATACGAACCCACTCATGAGTTGTTGTATATTTTAATAATTCGGGTAGTTTTTTCATGATAGTCACTCTTTAAAAAATCAATTGCTTAAATAAAAGTTTTTTTTCCTTTTCGTATAAAGGGAGGTTTAATGATGCGTGCCTGATATTGTTTGGTGCCCATGATAACATCACAATAATTTTCGTTATGCGCGTAAGGTATTCTAGCAAAAGCAATAGAACTGCCTAACGTAGGAGAGTAACTTCCACTAGTAATTTCACCCTCTCCTTCGGAAGTAATAATTTTTTGATGGTTACGTAAGATGCGACCTTTTTCTTCTAATACTAAACCCACTAATTTACGCGAAGGGTTTTCTAGTTGTTTGATTAGTGCCTGACGCCCCATAAACTCTCGATCGCTAGGATCCCAGGCAATTGTCCAAGCGAGGTTGGATTCTAAAGGAGTTGTTGTGACATCCATATCGGCGCCATGCAAATTTAGTCCAGCTTCTAGACGCAAGGTATCGCGTGCACCTAATCCACATGGTTTGTTACCACACTCAATTAAACGTTGCCAGAAGCCTTCAGCTTCGTGTATCGGTAAGATCACCTCTAGGCCATCTTCACCGGTGTAACCTGTTCTTGCGATGCACCAATTATCGTGCTGAACACAATGGAAAGGTTTTAATTCTTTTATTAGAGATTGTTGATGTAAATCAAAAGCATTATTTGCTTTTAATATTGCATGAGGGCCTTGAATGGCAATAATTGCGAGATCGGTGCGTTCAAGGATAGAAATACAAGAAAAATGTTGGGCTTGCTTTTTCATCCAATCGAGATCGGATAGTCGATTTCCAGCATTGATGACGACGCGATAAAGTTGTTTCGAAAGTTGATAAACGATTAAATCATCCAAAATACCACCCACATTATTTAACATGCAGGTATATAGAGCTTTTCCTGGAATAAGACGTTGCGGATTATTTGCCAATAAAAAACTGAGATAATGAATTGCATTTTCTCCAGCAATATCGACGGCTAACATATGCGAAACATCAAATAAACCGCTGTCTTGTCTGACGACATGGTGCTCTTGTATTTGAGAGCCATAATGCAGAGGCATTTGCCAACCTGCAAAATTGACGAGTATTGCTCCGTTTTTTTTATGTTGTCCATGAAGAACTGTTTTATTTTCCATTGGCTTGCCATTTGATAATTTTTCAATGCCCAATTATAACTTGTGGGCGATAAATTACTATAGTTCGATAATAATCTTGTATAAAATAGGGATTTCGTGACTAGAATTGGGCAAAAGAATGGTTTAATAAGCTTTGCTAGATAATAACTTACCTATCATTGTGAGCGGGAAAGCGCGCGACAATCTAGGAAATACGAGACTATGAACGGTCACGTTCATTCGTTCGCCAAGGCGGTAATTTTTTATTAGTTGTTACAAAAAAATTAGTTCAGATGAGACAGAATCCCATCTAATTCTTCTAAACTATTATAATGGATGATAAGTTGACCCTTTCCTTTAGCTGTTTGTTTAAAATAAACTTTGGCACCTAATGTTTCTGATAATTTACGTTCGAGTTGTTGTACATCAGCATCAATTTTTAATGGGATAGTGATTTCCGGGTTAATATAAGCCTGATTTTGAACTAAACGTTCTGTTTCACGAACAGACAATTTATTTTTTATAATTTTTTCAGCTGCTTGAATTTGTAAATTACCCGATAGACTTAACAAAGCTCTGGCGTGACCCATTTCGAGTTGGCCTTGTTGCAATAAAAGCTTTACTTGCGGAGTTAAACTTAATAAACGTAATAAATTCGTAATGGCGGTACGTGAACGACCTAAGGTTTTGGCAATTTCTTGATGTGTCAATTTGAATTCGTTAATAAGTCGTTGTATACCTTCCGCTTCTTCCAACGGATTCAAATCTTGACGTTGAATATTTTCTATCAAAGAAATAGCCAGCGCCGTTTCATCTGAGATTACTTTGATTAATACAGGCACTTCATTGAGATTAGCGAGTTGAGCTGCGCGCCAACGACGTTCCCCGGCAATAATTTCATAACAATTTTCACCAATAAGACGTACCACGATAGGGTTGATTATGCCTTGTGTACGAATGGAGTTGGCTAAGTCTTCTAATGCTTCTTTTGCAAATTCTCTTCTAGGTTGATAACGACCGGCTTGTAACCACTCAATGGGTAAATAACGTAATTCTTCTTTGCGAGGATTTGTTGTTTGTACCAAATCTTCAAAAGGTTGACCACTTAATAACATATCAAGATTTCGACCTAAGCGCGATTTTTTCATCATAGTACCTGCTCGACGGACGGAGATTTTTCATAATTTGAACGTTTTTTTAAAAAAACGTTCGAGGGTATATCTGTAGGTGAACCCACAAGTGGAATAGGGCATCCATCTCGTGTTAATACTTCCTTGGCTAAACTTAAATAGGCATGACTTCCATTTGATTGAGGGTCATACAATAAAGCTGGCTGTCCATGACTAGGTGCTTCCGCGAGTCGAATATTGCGAGGAATCAGTGTCGTATATATTTTATCTTTAAAATGCATAACCAATTCTTCGGAAACCTGTTTGGCTAGACTATTTCGGCCATCGAATAGCGTACGAAGTATGCCATGGATTTGTAAATGTGGATTGACTGTTGCGCGTAAACTCTGCAAGGTATTCATCAAATTGCTTAAGCCTTCTAAAGCAAAATATTCACATTGTACCGGGATAATGACAAACTGTGCTGCTACTAAAGCATTAACGGTCAGTATATTTAAAGACGGCGGGCAATCAAGCAAAATGTAGTCATAAGCATCAATGAGTAAACTTAGCTTTTTTTTGAGTATATATTCACGTTGTTCTATTTTTAATAATTGAATTTCGGTCTGTGTTAAATCCCCTGAGCCAGGAATTAATGTAAAATTTGCTGGAGTAACGATGAGACTCTGTTCTATTGGAACTTCATCTAAAAGTACTTGTGCGATATGTGGGCTAAGGTCTTTTTGTAAAAGACTACCCGTGGTTGCATTGGCTTGAGGGTCGAGGTCTATTAGCAGTGTTTTTTGTTCTAACAAAGCCATCGAAGCAGCAAGGTTAATACAGGTTGTGGTTTTCCCCACCCCCCCTTTTTGATTTACGATAGCGATAATTTTACCCATAAAAGCCCCATAATATCTATCTTGACAAGTCTGATATAGTATACCTAGTCGCATTTGAATTTTTGACTGGATTGCTGTTGCTCGACGCAACCCTCTTCACGGCACTTGTCAAAAATCCTATTGCTGTGAGTATAGTATAACGGCTCAATGTAAACTTGCTAATTACTATTAGCTATAGCGAAAATTTTTCATTTGAATAAAAAAGGGGTTTTTATGAAAGTTTTACAAGCCTTAACTTTGCTATTGGCCATCGGTTTTACAACATCTAGTATAGCAAAACCCATCCACATTATCGCTGCTGAGAATTTTTATGGTTCTGTTGCAAAACAGATCGGTGGGAATTTTGTCCAAGTCACAAGCATTCTGAATCACCCCGATCAAGATCCACATTTATTTAATTTAACTCCAAGTGTTGCTAAGGTTTTGGAGCAAGGCGATCTAATTATTTATAATGGTTTGGGTTACGATCCTTGGATGCAGAATTTATTGAGTATTGGCTCTGCCACAACAAGAACCTTTATTTGTGTCGCTGATTTAATGCATAGAAAAGAAGGGGTCAACCCGCATATTTGGTATGATCCAAATACGATGCCCGTTTATGCGATGGTATTGCGCGATTATTTGATCAAACATGATCCACACCATCAAAAAGAGTATCAGATACATTACCAGCAGTTTGTTGCAGAACACCAAAATTTAAAATTACTAATAAAAAAAATTAAAGTTCAACATAAGGGTGTTGCAGTTATTGCGACTGAGCCCGTGTTTGGATATATGGCACAGGCTTTAGGATTTCGTATGCAAGGAATTCCGTTTCAACTCAGTATGATGAATGGAGTGGATCCAAGTCCTAAACAAGTACAAGAATTTCAACGTCAATTACAGCAGCATCGTGTCAAATTAGTATTATACAATAATCAAGTGAGTAGTCCTTTGGTATTGCATTTATTACAACAGGCTAAATTGTTAGGAATTCCTATCGTAGGGGTGATGGAAACTCAACCTATGCATGTGACTTATTATCAATGGATGCAGAATCAATTAAAACGAGTGGAGCAGGCTTTAGATGAACGCCATCGAATTTAAACAACTTAGTCTCGCTTATGGGCAACGCTGTATTTTTCAGGATTTTATTGCAAGCATTAATTCCGGTGAATTTGTTGCCATTTTAGGCGCTAACGGCGCCGGAAAAAGTACTTTGTTGCGATCGATATTAGGTTTAATTACTCCATCCAATGGCTGTATTTCCGTATTTGGACAAGCAGTACATAAGGGCGCTGCTTTTATTGGTTATATGCCGCAAATACGCCAAAATATCAGTAATAGTTTAAGTGCCTATGCTTGGTTAGGCGCAAATTTGAATGGGTATCAGTGGGGGTTGCCAGTTTTAAATGAAAAACAAACCGAAGAATTACAGCGTGTTATTCAGTTAGTAAAAGCTGAAAAGATTGTCAATCGACCCTACAGCCTTTTATCAGGAGGGGAAAGACAACGTTTATTATTGGCTCAAGCCTTATTGAATAAACCAAAGATTTTATTATTGGATGAGCCACTAATGAATCTAGATCCTTATTATCAAGCCACGTTGGTCAGTTTAATTGATGATATCCGTTTACAACATAATATTACGATACTGTTCACTTCACATGATATCAACCCGTTATTAACCAGCGTAGATAGAGTACTCTATTTGGCGAAAGGTAAAGCCGTGATAGGTTTAGTCAATGAAATTATCAATAGTAAAAAATTAAGTGAGCTTTATGGCTTGGATATACAAGTTATTCAGCATGAACAGCAACTTTTTGTCATAAATAAAGAATTAGGATTCCATCATCATGTCAACCATTGTCGACCCGACCTTGATCATTTCTCTGTTTGAATATCATTTTCTACGTAACGCACTGATAGCAGGTACGATTGCAGCGATATTAGCAGGCTTCGTCGGTTATTTTATGGTTATCAGGAGGTTGGCTTTTGCTGGTCATGCCTTAGGGCATATTGGGTTTGCTGGAGCGACCGGTGCAGGTTTAATCGGTTTAATGCCGGTCAGTGGGCAGTTAATTTTGACGATATTAGCAGCGATCGGCATAGGTAGTTTGGGGCACCGAATTAATAAAAGTGACGTAGCTATCGGCATCATTTTGGCTTTGGCTTTAGGATTGGGTGTTTTATTTTTACATTTTTATACCAGTTATGCAGCACAAGCCATGACGGTATTATTTGGTAATATCTTGGGTGTTTCAGCGCATTTAATAAAGATGATGTTGATCTATTCTGTTCTTAGTTTATTAGGCTTAAGTATCATTGCAAGACCCTTATTATTTGCTAGCTTAGAGCCTGAGTTAGCCGAAGCAAAAGGTGTTTCTCTATCATTGATTTCTATTTTGTTTATGATCATTGTGGCGGTTGCTGTAACAGAAGCCAGTCAAGTAGTCGGTGTCCTTTTAGTATTTACTTTATTGATTGGACCTGCTGCAGCCGCTTTAAATTGGACGCACCGTATTTTAAGTGGCTTATTTTTAACTGTCCTGTTTGGGATCTTAATCGTATGGTTAGGTATTATTTTATCATTTATTACTGATTGGCCCATTCCGTTTTGGATTAGTGCATTGGCTGCCGGTAATTATTTTCTCAGTTATCTAGGAAATGAATAAATAGACCTATTTAATATACTATTAACTTTTAATGTTTTTTTATAGAATGGCGAGTTTTTTTTATTATGCTAACGGTTAAAAATTTTTTTTTCGCTTTAATTTTGATGGCCATTTTATTGGTAGGAAGCTCTTATAGTAAACTATTTGCCGCTAATAATCCCCTGATTACTAATTACCATACTATTTTTGCATTTGGTTACAATAAGCATGCTTCATTGCGAATTGCTATTCGTATGTACCATCTAGGAAAAAAACCTTATTTATTACTGGTCAATCCCTACAATTTTGCAACTGAGATTGTTCCATTTTCTTCTATTAGTTTAAAAAATATTCCTCAAGTTAATGGCTTAAATTATTACAATCACTATTTACCCTTAGAGATTAAAAATACGCCTTATGTGAAAGCACTCATCCGTTATACTTCTCCACCATATCCATTGCAAAATTATGGAATTACGCATACGGATCATCTACTAGAGGGTGTTTTTCTTACAGTAGATATGTGTCCTTCAAAAAAATCTTTTGAGAAAACTTTTTTTCAACGTCTTGTTATACAAACTAAGCAAACTAAACAGGTTGTTCCTTTAGGGATTGGTCTATCTGGGTTATGGGCAATTCATCATCAAAAGGAATTTGCTTGGTTACTCCAACAACAGAAGTTAAATACCCTCCATATCACTTGGATTGATCACTCTTTCCATCATCCCTATTATGTAGAGGCTCCACTTAGAGAGAATTTTCTGTTAACGCCATCAACGAATATTTTGCATGAAATTCTTGATACCGAAAAATTATTAATTACTTATGGCCAAACACCCTCAGTTTTTTTTCGTTTTCCTGGACTTGTTTCGAGTAAATGTCTTGTTTTGGAGCTGCGACAGTTTGGTTTAATTCCTATAGCTAGTAATGCTTGGTTAGCCAAAGGGCAATCGCCTAAACCAGGAAGCATCATACTGGTTCATGGTAATGGTAATGAGCCAAAAGGTATTAAGCTATTTTTTAAGCAGCAAGAAAAAAATAAATTTCGCTTATTACCTTTAAGCCAAGCTTTTTAAAAAAATTATGCATAATTGACTTTCTTGAATAAAAAAATTAATTTTTTTATTTAGTCATCCCAATTTAAACTTCCACCGGTTTGATATTCCGTTACGCGGGTTTCAAAGAAATTCTTTTCCTTTTTCAAATCAATGATTTCACTCATCCAGGGTAAAGGGTTGCTAACACCAGGATATTGTTCAGGCAAACCAATTTGTGCGAGACGACGATTCCCGATGAAACGTAGATAATCCCACATCATGTTAGCATTCAATCCAAGAATGCCACGTGGCATGGTATCTAAAGCATATTGATATTCTAGATCGACACCTTCTTTGACGAGATCAATGACATAGCGTTTGAATTCTGGTGTCCATAAATGTGGATTTTCCAATTTAATTTGGTTGATGACATCGATACCAAAATTTAAATGCATCGATTCATCGCGCAAGATATATTGAAATTGTTCGGCTGTTCCGGTCATTTTATTGCGTCGCCCCATGCTTAGGATCTGTGAAAAACCGACATAGAAAAATATGCCTTCAAACACCACATAAAAAGCAATTAAATCGCGCAATAAACGTTGATCATTTTCGGGCGTGCCAGTACGAAAATTAGGATCGGCTAAGCTTTGCGTAAAAGGGAGTGCCCATTCGGTTTTTTTGGCTACGGTAGGTAATTCGCGATACATATTAAACAGGCGCGCTTCATCCATGCCTAAACTTTCTATGACATATTGATAGGCATGCGTGTGCAGAGCTTCTTCAAAAGCTTGTCTTAGTAAGTATTGTCGGCATTCTGGATTGGTAATATGGCGATAGACGGCTAAAACCAGATTATTCGCAACCAGAGAATCTGCGGTTGAAAAAAAACCTAGGCTGCGTTCTACGATCAAACGTTCATCTTCGCTTAATCCTTTTGCATCACGCCATAATGCGATATCAGCGGACATGTTAACTTCTTGTGGCATCCAATGATTAGCGCAGGCGGCTAAGTATTTTTCCCAGGCCCATTTATATTTAAATGGAACTAGCTGATTGAGATCAGCGCGACAGTTAATGATTTTCTTATCATCGACTTGCACGCGGGCTGCGCCTATTTCTAGTGTTTCTAGACCGGTAAAACCACCGGTTGCTTGTTCAGTAGTACTCATCGCTTTAGGATCCTCTTTAATATACTCTTCGCACTTGAATTTTTGTCGGTGTTGCCGCTCAATTCGCAATCCTCATGTATGTTATATACACTGCGGTTGCTTATTCTCACGGCGCCTTGACAAAAATCCCATTGCTGTGAGTTAGTAACTTTAATTTACAAAAAACCAGTTGGTTATTGACATGATTCGCAATCTGGGTCGAGTATCGAACAAACAGGGCCGCCGGCTGCGCTATCCATTTGCACTGAATTTAAGTGACTTTTCTCTAAGGTTGCCTTTTCAGTATGTGTAGCACCCATGGTCCGTAAATAGTAACTCGTTTTTAATCCTTTCAGCCAAATGTTTTTATAAAGTTCATCTAATCTTTTACCAGAAGCTTGCGCCATATAAAGATTTAACGATTGACTTTGATCTATCCATTTTTGTCGACGCGATCCGGCTTCAACTAGCCAATGTGTAGGGACTTCAAAAGCAGTCGCATACAGTTGTTTTAAGCTATCAGGAACCCGCTCAATTTTTTGTAAACTACCGTCATAGTATTTAAGGTCATTGAGCATAACGGCATCCCATAATCCCAATAATTTCAAATCTTTGACTAAATAGGGATTGATCACGGTAAACTCGCCGGACATATTGGATTTTACAAAAAGATTTTGATAGGTCGGCTCAATGGACTGTGAAACGCCACAGATATTGGAAATAGTGGCTGTCGGTGCAATGGCCATACAATTCGAGTTGCGCATACCATCTGTCATCACTTTTGTTCGCAATGTGTCCCAATCTAAACGAGTGGTTTGATCTTGATCTAAAAATTTACCACGGGTTTTTTGTAACCGTGCAATAGAATCTAAGGGTAGGATCCCTTGACTCCACAGAGATCCATTAAAGCTTTCATACGAACCACGCTCTTTGGCTAAATCACTGGAAGCTTCGATGGCGTAATAACTAATCGATTCCATGGAGTGATCGGCAAAAGTGATTGCAGCTTCTGAAGCATAGGGTAGTCGTAATTGATATAAAGCGTCTTGGAAACCCATCAGACCTAGACCGATAGGACGGTGTTTTAAGTTAGAACTACGTGCTTGAGGTACAGTGTAATAATTGATATCAATGACATTATCTAACATGCGAATGGCTGTGCGAATGGTACGACGCAATTTCGTTTGATCGATTTCGCCAGATTCGGTTAGATGTTGAGGTAGATTAATACTTCCTAAATTACAGACGGCTATTTCATCAATTGAGGTATTCAGCGTAATTTCAGTACATAAATTGGAGCTATGAATGGTTCCAACATGCTGTTGTGGTGAACGTAAGTTGCAAGGATCTTTAAATGTGATCCAAGGATGTCCGGTTTCAAATAATAAACTTAACATTTTTCGCCATAGATTAGCTGCGGGAATCGTTTTGAAATTTTTAATTTCACCGCGCGCGACTTTGGCTTCATAGGTTTGATATTTTTCTTCAAATTCTAGACCAAACGCATCATGTAAATCAGGAGTTTCATCGGGAGAAAATAAAGTCCAGTTCTCTCCTTGCATGAGTCGTTTCATAAACAAATCAGGTACCCAATTCGCGGTATTCATATCATGCGTACGACGTCGATCGTCACCGGTATTTTTTCGTAATTCTAAAAACTCTTCAATATCTAAATGCCATGTTTCTAAATAGGCGCAGACGGCACCTTTACGTTTACCACCTTGGTTAACGGCCACTGCAGAAGCATTAGCTACATTTAAAAAAGGTACGACCCCGAGTGACTTACCATTGGTGCCTTTAATTCGTGCGCCCATCGCTCGAACTGATGTCCAGTCATTGCCTAAACCACCCGCAAATTTTGAAAGTAAGGCATTATCTTTTATGGCACTATAAATTTGATTGAGATCATCGGGGATAGTTGTTAAGAAGCAACTTGAGAGTTGTGGGCGCAGAGTTCCAGCATTGAATAGAGTCGGTGTGGATGCCATATAATCAAAAGACGAAAGTAAATGATAAAATTCAATTGCTCGTTCTTCTTTGTTAGATTCTTGTTGCGCAAGTCCCATGGCAACGCGCATAAAGAAAGCTTGAGGCAATTCAAAACGGACATCATCGGCGTGTAAGAAGTAGCGATCGTATAAAGTTTGTAAACTTAGATAAGTAAATTTCTGATCGTGTTCAGGTAATAAAGCCTTACTTAATTTTTCTAAGTCAAAGGTTTGTAATTGCGGGTCCAATAATTCTAAGGCAATTCCGCGCTTGATATAGTGCTGGAAATAGTGATGATATACACCATGATTACTGATGTGGGTTGTAGTAGGTAGATCAAGAAAGTTTAATGCTTCTGTATATAATGTGCGTAATAAGAAACGTGCAGTGGCGTAGGTATAATTAGGATCTTGTTCGACAAGAGAACGTACGCTAATAATGAGTGCTTT
Organism: Rickettsiella endosymbiont of Rhagonycha lignosa; assembly: GCF_964031165.1. Classification (NCBI taxonomy): domain Bacteria; kingdom Pseudomonadati; phylum Pseudomonadota; class Gammaproteobacteria; order Legionellales; family Coxiellaceae; genus Rickettsiella; species Rickettsiella endosymbiont of Rhagonycha lignosa. The sequence goes on from NZ_OZ035011.1 coordinate 326,663, forward strand.
ATCAATTTCTGCGATAGGCATCCCATCATATAGATTACGTAAAGTTTCTTGTAAAATGAGTTCATGTTTTACTTCGCTTAAATCTTTACAGGTCTCCGTAATCAACAGGCTTAGTTGTATGAGATCGAGTGGACGCTGACTACCATCCGCTAAGGTTATTTGTAGTTGAATCTCAGATTCTGATTTTGTTTCTGCGCGCATTTTTCGTCGTTCTTCACGGTAAAGCACGTATGCGCGTGCGACTTGGTGAGCTTCCACCCGCATTAAAGCCAACTCAACCTGATCTTGTATGGCTTCAATAGGCAGTGTTCCGCCATTGGGGTGGCGTTGTTGTATGATGTTTGTGACTTGTTGCGTTAATTGCGATACCCGCTCATGGATACGGGTTGACAATGCGGCTTGTCCACCTTCTACAGCGAGAAAAGCTTTAGTAATTGCAATCCTAATTTTACTTTGATCGTAATTAACAAGTTTACCATTACGTTTTATAACTTGTAGTGTACAGATGGATTTACTATCTTGTTCTGCTTCAGCTTCAGGTAGTAGAATCTCGGCACTGTTAAGCAGAAGAGAAGAAGTCATTAGTTCGGATGAAAGTCCGCTCATGGATGCTCCTTAAAAAAGTTGTGAGGAATTATGTCTATGAAAATGATATAACACAATATCATGTGGTTTCTATACTATGCAACCACTATATGAAGTGAGTAAATATTTAGTAAGCTGTGAGTAAGTTGGGTAAAACATGTTAGTGTGCATACTTATTTTTCGTATGGGAGCCCACCGGAACTAGGTTTATGCATAGATGGTTAAATTTTTTGTATGATAGGCGTATTTTGTCGTTTTATAGGTAACTCGAGGTGATATGCAAGACATTTCTTTAGCAGAAGTTTCAAAGAGTATTTTTCGTGCCTACGATATTCGAGGCATCGTGGGTGAATCAATAACGCCTGATCTTATCTATACACTGGGAAAGACGATAGGGAGTGTAGCCCAAGAACAAGGCGAACAAACCATTATCACTGCACGAGATGGACGTTTGTCAGGACCTATTTTGATGGAGGCCTTACAGCAGGGATTACGTGAAAGCGGTTGTGATGTTATAGATATTGGGGAAGTCCCTAGTCCAGTTCTTTATTTTGCTACACGTTATTTGAATTATCGTTCGGGAGTGATGTTAACGGCGAGTCATAATCCCTCGAATTATAATGGTTTAAAGATAGTTATAGCAGGGAAAAGCTTGTCAGAAGGTGCTATTGATGAACTTTATTTACGTGTCCAAGCAGGTGGCTTTAAATTAGGAAAAGGGAATTATCAGCAAATATCTATTATCGACGCCTATCTCAATCGGATTACTCAAGATATTTGTTTAGCGCGTCCTTTACGGGTCGTACTTGATTGTGGAAATGGTGTAAGCGGCGTCGTTGCTCCCGAATTATTAAGGCGTTTGGGTTGTGAAGTGATTGAATTATTTTGTGATGTGGATGGCCATTTCCCGAATCATCATCCTGATCCCAGCGTGCCAGAGAATTTAAATGATTTAATTGCTAGCGTGAATCAGCATAAAGCAGATATTGGTCTCGCTTTAGATGGCGATGGTGATAGGTTGGGCGTGGTCACGAATCGAGGAGAAATTATTTGGCCTGATCGACAAATGATGTTGTATGCAATTGATGTATTATCACGTAATCCAGGCGCACTCATTATTTATGACATCAAATCGACCGGTCATTTAGCAAAGGTGATTGCCGAAAATGGCGGACAGTCTTTGATGTGGAAGACAGGGCATTCGATTATGAAAGCTAAATTAGAAGAAACAGGGGCATTATTGGCGGGCGAGATGAGCGGTCATATCTTTTTTAAAGAACGTTGGTATGGTTTTGATGATGGTTTATATACCGCTGCTCGGTTATTAGAAATTGTCGCGAAAAGTAAAAAAGATGTGAGTGAGCTGTTTGCAGAATTGCCGAATGGCATTAATACCCCTGAATTAAAATTGGCTATTGTTGAAGATAAAAAATTTGCCTTTATTCAAGCTTTTCAGAAAAATATTGATTTTCCAGGTGCAAAACTGAGTAAAATAGATGGTGTGCGCGCAGATTTTATTGATGGTTGGGGTTTAGTTCGTGCATCGAATACTGGGCCGTATTTAACATTACGGTTTGAAGCAGATAATTCAACCGCTTTAAAGCGTATCCAAACTCTATTTAGAAATGCTTTACTAGCGATGGATCCGCATCTGAAATTACCGTTTTAAATATACGCTTCACATTTGAATTTTTTAGCTGCGTTGCCTTAACTCGCAATCCTCATATAGGTAATATACACTCCGGTTGCTCCGTTTTCCGGCGCCTTGCTAAACCCCCAATTACTGTGAGTAAATATGCGTATTATTTCTTTCAATGTGAACGGCATTCGTTCTGCAACGCGGAAAGGCTTTTTTGATTGGCTAAAATATCAAAAAGCGGATGTGATTTGTTTACAGGAAACCAAAGCGCAAAAAAACCAATTAGATGCATCGCATTTTCCCAAAGAATACCAAGCTTATTTTTTTGATGCCGAAAAAAAAGGGTATAGTGGGGTAGCAATTTATAGTCGTGTTGAACCGGATTCAATAGCGGCGGGTTTAGGTTGGGAGTGCGCGGATAAAGAAGGTCGTTATCTACAACTCAATTTCCCTGGATTGAGTATTGCTTCTTTGTATATGCCTTCAGGTAGTAGTAGTGAATTACGACAAGAGTTTAAGTTTCAATTTTTAAATCAGTATTTGCCTATTTTGAAAAAACAACTCCAACATAAACAAGATTTTATTATTTGTGGAGATTGGAACATTGCGCATAAACCCATCGATTTAAAAAATTGGCGGAGCAATCAAAAAAATTCTGGTTTTTTACCAGAAGAACGAGCCTGGTTAGATCAAGTGTTGGGGCCTGTCGGTTATGTAGATGCTTTTCGCGCATTAAATCAACAGACAGAACAATATACTTGGTGGTCAAATCGCGGACGTGCCTGGGATAATAATGTCGGATGGAGGATTGATTACCAGATTATTACACCAGGACTCAAAAATAAAATTAAATCGGTTGAGATTTATAAAGATCAACGCTTTTCGGATCATGCCCCTTTAATTATTGACTATCTTATTTGAAACAACTTTTCCGGTTTATTTTCCCCCTCTCTATTTATTTTTTTGTTGATTTCTGATAAAAGAATATAGTATTTATTTTTGCTAAATAAATATATTTTATTTGTTTTTAATAGCTATTAATTTGAAAATTAAATGCTATAAAAGCACGCATATTTTCCCTTCTGGGAGAAATGTTGACTTCATAATAAAAAGGAACTTTATTTATGTTATCCCCCACGGCTGATATTAATCCCACTGAAAATCGACTCGAAGTAGCCTTTAAAAAAGGCGACTATGACCATTACTTAACTTACGAAGATATCGCGGATATTGCACGCCTTCACTACGCCGATTATGGACCGAGCGATACAACCGATTCATACAGAGCCTTTGAAATTATTGGTTCACCGGGGCAACTGCGTAGAGCGCTGCAACTGTTTGTGACAAAAGCTAACCAAGTCCCGTATGCCCGCTTAAGCTTAATCGTTAATATAGTACAATTACACTGGGTTAGTTTGGTCGTGGTTAGTCACCACAAAAACTATGCGGCGCGTTATGGGGAGGAAGGGTGTAGTTTTGACAAAACTTAGTTTGCCTAATCGTTAGACCATTCGGTAATTTGCTCATTTTAGGATTATCTTTCTCCGTCTTTAAACTTTTAATTATCCTACGGTTTTTTTTGATTTGCGAATGGCTAGCACAGTGTAAGTTTGAATTACAGGCCGCTGAACAACGAGTAGTTAAGGGTATTACACGAATCTCATCGATGGCTAAGCCGTTAACTTTTCTTTTCAAACCAGTACCTAAAGCTTCTTTTAATCAACAGGAGGATCGACCAAGTCTTCAGTATGCAGGTGCATAAAGAGGGATAATTTTATAAAATTTAAGGTCGTTACTTTTATTCATAATATTAAATTTTGAATATTAATAACTGTTAAATTAAAATGTTATTGTAAACGTACGGCTTTTACGGCAACATAGCCGATATTAATGCGTGAAAGAGTTAAGCTTAGGTAAATTATGGCCAAAGAAGATCAGATAGTGATGGAAGGTACGGTTGTTGAGACTTTACCTAATACCTTATTTAGGGTGGAATTGGAAAATGGGCATGTTATTAATGCCCATATTTCTGGACGTATGCGAAAAAGCTATATCCGTGTCCTTACTGGCGATAAGGTGAAAGTTGAAATGACACCCTATGATCTGAGCAAGGGCCGTATTATTTTTCGTGGTAAAGGGTCCGAGCCGGATAAATCTAAGCCTAGCTAATAGGTGCTTGAGTTAGATTTTTATTCTGTGCAGGAGGCGTAATAATGCCCCTTTTTTCAGAAATTATTAATTGTAACTCATCATCGATACTTGTTAATACCAATTGACCGCCGTGCACCAAACGCCCAAAGAGTAGTTCATCAGCGATTGGTTTTTTGATCCTTTCTTGAATGAGTCGCATCATCGGGCGTGCCCCCATGTTTCTATCATAACCGTGCTTAGCTAACCAAACACGAGCAGGTTTGTCCACCGTTAAAGTGACATGTTTCTTTTCAAGTTGAGCTTCTAACTCCAATAAATACTTATCAACTACCTGCGAGACGATAGATGCATTTAAATAATTAAAATAGATAGTTGCATCCAAGCGATTGCGAAATTCAGGAGAGAATATTCGTTTGATAGCCTCTGAATTTTCAGCTTGATTCAAGTTGGGTGTAAAACCTATTTCTTGTCGACTAAACTGTTCTGCTCCTGCATTACTAGTCATTACCAAAATAATATGACTAAAATCGGTCTTTCTACCATTGGTATCAGTTAAGTTACCATGATCCATGACTTGTAATAAAAGATTAAAAATATCTGGATGTGCTTTTTCAATTTCATCCAATAATAAAACAGCGTGAGGATGTTTAGTCACTGCTTCGGTCAGTAAACCGCCTTGATCATAACCAATATAACCAGGAGGAGCCCCTATTAGACGAGACACACTATGTCTTTCCATATATTCAGACATATCAAAACGCAGTAATTCGATGCCCATAAGTTCTGCAAGTTGACGTGTAACTTCCGTTTTGCCCACACCCGTTGGTCCTGCGAACAGAAAAGAGCCGATAGTTTTATTGGTTTCTCTTAAACCAGAGCGTGTCAATTTCATGGCTGCACAAAGATTTTCAATTGCCATATCTTGGCCAAATACGCGTGCTTTAAGTTTTGTTTCTAAGTGACGCAAGCGACTTTTATCTGAGGCAGAAACATTTCGTGTAGGAATGCGTACCATCTTCGCTACAATTGCTTCAATTTCATGGATACCGATAACTTGTTTTCTTTTATGACGGGGCCGTAAGGCCTGATAAGCGCCGGCTTCGTCAACGATATCAATCGCTTTGTCCGGTAAGAAACGATCCGGTAAATAACGCGCTGCAAGTTCTACGCTGGCACGTAAAGCAGTCATACGATATTTGACGTGATGGTGTTCTTCCAGTCTATCGCGCAATCCGCGTAAAATAGCAATCGTTTCTTCTAAATTGGGTTCAGGGACATCGATTTTTTGGAAACGTCGGGCTAAAGCACGATCTTTTTCAAAAATACTACGATATTCTTGATAAGTCGTTGCGCCGATACATTTTAATTCACCGGTTGTGAGTAAAGGTTTAATTAAGTTAGAAGCATCCATCACGCCACCGGAGGCAGCGCCAGCGCCAATAACGACATGAATCTCATCAATAAAGAGAACTGATTGAGGTTCTTGTTTAAGTTGCGCTAACAATGCCTTAAATCTTTTTTCAAAATCGCCACGATATTTGGTCCCAGCTAATAAACTACCGAGATCTAAAGAATAAATGGTGCTGTTAGCTAGAACAGAGGGAACTCTTTTTTCAATTATTGCTTTGGCGAGCCCTTCTACAATCGCTGTTTTACCGACACCGGCTTCACCCACTAATAAAGGATTATTTTTACGACGGCGACAAAGAATTTGAATAACACGCGCTAATTCTTCTTCGCGACCAATCAAGGGATCAATTTTTCCAAGACGTGCTTTGCTATTTAAATTAATCGCATAAAGCTCTAAAGGACTATTACCAGGACCTTCTATAGTGACTTCTTCTTCAGTTACAAACTGATTTAACTTTGGCTCTAAATTATCTTGTAATTTAGGTAGCCCTTGAGATATATAATTCGATATATCTGAGCGGGTTACATTTTCACGACGTAAAAAATAAATAGCTTGACTATCTTGCTCACCGAAGATAGCAGCTAAGATGTTAACGCCATGTACTTGGGTTTTCCCGCTGGATTGCACTTGAAAAATAGCACGTTGTAAAACGCGTTGAAACCCTAGTGTGGGTTGTATATCGAGATTAGGATCAGCAGAAGGAAACAAAGGTGTTGTTGCCGCAATAAAATTACTAATTTCATTTTTAAGTCGATTTAAATTCGCTCCGCACGCTTTCAATGCGGCAACGGCAGACGGTTCATCTAAAAGCGCTAACAATAGATGTTCAACCGTTAAATATTCATAACGTTTTTCACGGGCTTGTTTAAATATTGAATTTAAACTAACTTCAAGCTCTTTGCTAAACATGGTAGCCCTCCTTTTCGAATCGCATAAAAATCCGTGACTTCTCGCATAAAGGCGAGTTTCACTGTTGTTATACAAGCTGGGTAGTCCATGTTGAAAAAATTATTTCCCTTTAATTTCAGCCTAGTCGAAATTTAGGGATTTGCGAGTTTGCTTAAAATTAAGCCTTTTAAATGCAGGTCAAGGTAGGGTATCTTTTTTTGATGCTTTGCTGATGTTTTTGTAGGAAATGCAAGATACTAAAACGAAAGTGTTAAGAGGAAAATTTCAATTTTCCTCTTAATTTAGTCAAGACTTATAAAATAGTTTATTTTATAAGCTTGTAATAGAGGCCAAGGTTTGTTTATTGCACATATGATCGACGATAGATTGAGCAAAATCAGAGCAACTTACTTCTTTGGCATCGTTCATTAAACGAGCAAAATCATACGTCACTGTTTTGGCTTGTATGGCTGCTTCCATGCCCGATATGATGCGATCAGCGGCTTCATTCCAACCCAAATGGCGTAACATCATTTCTGCTGATAGGATCAGCGATCCGGGATTGACCTTATTTTGTCCTGCATACTTAGGCGCTGTGCCATGGGTTGCTTCAAACATGGCTACTTTGTCACTGAGGTTTGCGCCAGGAGCAATACCGATCCCACCGACTTGTGCGGCTAAAGCGTCTGAAACATAATCTCCATTCAGATTTAATGTTGCAATGACACTATATTCAGCGGGACGCAATAGAATTTGCTGTAAAAAAGCATCAGCGATAAAATCTTTAATAATGATTTCTTTTCCTGTTTTTGGATTTTTTAGGCGCATCCACGGTCCTCCATCGAGCAGTTCTGCACCAAATTGATCCTTTGCTAGGCTATAACCCCAATCTTTAAAAGCGCCTTCGGTGAATTTCATGATATTGCCTTTATGTACTAAGGTTATTGAAGGCAAATCTTGATCTATTGCGTATTGAATCGCGCGTTTGACTAAACGCTGTGTGCCTTCTTTCGATACTGGCTTAATACCGATGCCGCAATGTTCAGGAAAACGAATTTTTTTAACATTCATGTCATGTTGCAAGAAAGCAATTAATTTTTTGGCCTCTTTGCTATCGGCTTCCCATTCTATCCCTGCATAAATATCCTCAGAGTTTTCTCTAAAAATGACCATGTTGACTTTTTCAGGTTCGCGAACCGGGCTAGGGACACCTTTAAAATAGCGCACCGGGCGCAGACAAACATACAGATCCAATTGTTGGCGCAATGCCACATTTAAGGAACGAATTCCGCCGCCTACCGGTGTAGTCAGTGGACCTTTGATAGAAACTACATAATCGCGCACCGCAGAAAGTGTTTCTTCGGGTAACCAAACATCCGATCCATAAACCTGAGTTGCTTTTTCTCCAGCAAAAATTTCCATCCAAGCAATTCGACGTTTATCGCCATAAGCGTTGCTAATAGCCGCATCGACGACAAGTCGCATTGCGGGGGTGATATCCACGCCGATACCATCACCTTCAATAAAAGGAATGATCGGTTGGTTGGGTACATTTAATGAATAATCCGGATTAACCGTTATTTTCTCGCCAGAACTTGGAATCTGAATATGTTGGTAGGACATGCGCGTACTCCGCTTTTTATTGAGATCGAATAAGATATTAGTTCGATCCTAATTTTACCGGATTTTATTCGTTTGAGCGAGTTAAAACGTGAAATTTAATGGAATTTTAACAGTATATTTTTATGGTTGCGATACTTTAAAATGATTATTATTGGTTTGCTGTTCTTGGCAGTGAGTTTGTATAAATTGTAATAAATGGTTGTAAATAATTTCTGAATGTATGGAAGCTGCTGCTCTATGCTTCACTAAACACAGGATATGTTCTTGGAGTGTCGTATTCAATAATTCGACTGAAACTGATCTAGTTTGTTTTGGTTGTTGAAAAAAACCGTTGGTTGGATATTTTGGGTCAGCAGCAATAATCTTTTCAAGATGATTAATCAGCCGATTAATTTTATCTTGAAGGATATGCCCCTCAGGACCTGATATTTCAGCAAACTGTTTGGAAATAGTTAATATTCTCTTATATTCCTTATGAAGTTGATTTTTACTTCCAGGTAAAAAAGTATCCTTTTGCCATTTCTCGTTTTCATCGCAAATATGAAATTTAACAAGCTCACGCAAAAGATTTGCGTAAAATAAGCTTTCATTCGGTTTATCAGTATTGTGTATTATTTCTTCAATTTTATTAAAATTATTTGAAGAATTTTGTTTGTTAATTATTTGTGGGATGAGATTTAAAAAATTCGTTGCCATAGCATCAAGATTAAAAGCTTCAAGGCCGTAATAATAATCCATAGTTTCTTCTATAAATAAACTTTGTAGATCCTTAGCTTCCAGAATAGCTGTTGAGTAGGTGGGGTAGGCTTCAGCTCTTTTTTGTGAACTAATTGTTTTTAGAGTTCTCTGGTTAGAGAGTAATAATAAGTTTAATTTCTTATCTATATTTTCGAATTGTGCAATATCAACCGCATTTTTATTGGATGTTAAGCCGGTTAATTCTTTTGCGATAGTTAACCAGGAAAGTTGGGTTAATAAGGTGTGATTTGAACTATCTTTAGAAGAAACTTGAAGTTGCTGACTGAGATCAAAAAATAATCGGGCATAAAATCTATATGAATTCTCAATAGATGCTTTATTGAGAATGTTTTTGAAGTGTTTTTCCGTTTGCTGTAATTTTTTCTCTTCTAATTTTAATAGGTCATTAATTGGGACTTTTACTTTGCTTGGGGAGATGTATGATTTTTTACCAATTGAACTTTCATGGTTAGTCAGGTCATTAGATGGTTGAGGCGGGTTGTTAACACTTTCTGTGGTAGTAATCTTTTTTTTCTTAAGATTAGATGCCTCTGAGGGATCGAAAGATTTTCGCTTGGCTGGTTTTTTTATTTTAGAAAAATCATCTAATTCATCTTGAATATCTTTTATGCGTTGCCTTGTGAAGGTTGCATCTTCTTGTTGATTCAATTGCACATAAAACTTAAAGGACTTTTCCAAGCATGCTATAATAGTAGAAAGTAAATTCTTTTTATGAACATAGTCATACTTATCAGTAATTTTAGATAAATTTTCTGATTCCTTAATTAATGTTTCAGCAAAATTGTAAAAATAAGTCGCTTTAAGCTGTAATGTAAATTTTTTATGCCAGGCAAGTAAATAATCGTCTATTCTCTTGCATAGATCGCGAAAATCTTTGCGTAAATCTTTATTAGTAATTTTTTCGATACAAAGCTTAAATTTTTCATTCTCGGACCCTAAAGCTGTCAAGGATTCGGTAAGTTCTTTTAACTTTTTATTATTGCTTAATACAACATCCTCATTTGTTGGATTTTGGGGGATATCATTAAACTGAGATTGAATGTTACCGAGCCAAGCTTCTAAATAATAAGATTCGAGTAAATTGCTAATATTATTTTTTTTTCGATTATGCTCAATTAATTCCATAATCTCTACATATTTCCGTCCGCAATTTTTAAAGCTTATATTCTTCTCATGGGGATTGTCCCAGCTCTTCAATGCATCGTTAAATTCGCGATTAGCGGCTTCTAGGAAATTGTGTAAATGTAGCTCTATTTTGGCTATTTTTGTTTTCATGGAATCCATTTTCTTAAAGCTTAGTTAATTAAATACTAACAATAAAAACTTAAATATTTATTAAGCACACTATAAAAAATTGAGAGATTTTCTGAGGAATGACGATTATTTAATAAAGAAAAAAAGCAATAAATTTGTGTGAATAATAAAATTTTTACAGTTCACAATCTTACTTTAGCTAAATGTCCCCCAGTTTAGGATGTTAAAAATATTTAGCTAATGTTGAGTCATAAGAAATTTAAGTGGTTTTTAATTTGATATTTTGTTTGTGCATCTGATAACCTATATAAATTTGTGAAAGTAATATTTTAAACATCGAGTCTAGATCGAATGCCTTTTCTTCTTAGCAAAGGCTTTCTCTGATAATGACATGAAAATTTTTAAAATTTATGACTTTTAAATCTCAAAGGGATCTTTTGGAACGATAATTTTGCATAATGATCCGATGAATCAAAAAAGTTCATTTGTTTAGCCATTGCAGATATTTATTTTTTCAATAATCCCATTATACAACTTTTATCGTAGAGCCGTATTTAATAAGATTTTAATGTTTACAAAGTAAAATATAATTTTATGTCTTAAGAGTAGTGTATGCAGGTACCTCCCTCCATAATAAATCCGGATTCATTAGGAAAGCCATGCGAAGATGTGCTTAAAATTTTAAATTATTTTACTGATTTTATTTGCAACATAAAGGCTAATGTTACAGATTCTCCCCATTTTAAAGAAGACGCAATTAAGGTTATTAATTGTCTAAAATTTATCAAGATCAACTTAGAGTTTATTGGTTATGTCGTTGAAAACCGAACAGATTCTCGACTTTACCGGGATAAGACCGATAAAGCAAAAGGAGTTATTCGAGACTTTTATGGCACAAGTTTCCATGTAAATTCTTACTGTACTAGTGTTGACGCTCAATCTGCATTAGAAAACTTAGTTCTACAGATTGAAAACGCTATAACAGCCATGAGAAAAGTTGGTAAATTAGAAGCTTTTTGTCGTGAATTGCAATTTGATAAAGATACCGGTTGTATTGAGGCTCGTACGGCAAAAGCACTTTCATTTGCAGCTGCTTGCTTGAGTAGTTCTTCTCATCATTTAGATCAGTTAATGGAGCAATGTCAATTTATTCCCGAAGATGATGCTACAAAGATGCTAGAAAAATCAATCAATTTTTTTAAACCTTATATTGGACAAGCATGTATCTGGCAAAATAAAGATTATATTATCGATGAAAGCTTAATTAGGCAGTATTTAACTGAAGTTTTTGGCATCGAGTTTCCTGCCAAAGAAATTGAAATCATTAAAAATTTATTTGAGGGATTTACTCTTATTGAAAAAGCAGAATATTTAAAATCGCCACTTACAATAGAATCTTTTGAAGCCTATCTTTTTTTATTAGAAGAAATAGAAAAAATGAACGAAATGGAGCAGGTTAATTTAAAGATGAGAGAAAAGCTTCATTTTTTTAATGCAAATATTGGGATATATTTCTGTACATTTGCTTTTACTTCGATAATTCTTTCAATAGCGATAGCAGGAATAGCGGCAATAGCAATAGGGTCAGTTTTTATGCCTTGGTTGCTATTAGGACTCATCATTACTTCAGGTTTAGGTTGTATAGGTCTTTATTTTATATGGTTGATGGGAGAAGAACCAAATTTATCCATAGTGTTACTTATTATGATGGCTGCCCCGGTGATAGGCATTGTATTAGCAGGAGCAATAACAGGAGTGATACTAGATTTTATAGTTAGTGTAATCACTTCCTTTGGAATTTTTATTTCCAATAAGGAAATTTTTTTATTTAAAAAACATCAGGACTTTGTTATTAACAAAAATCTATTGTTAACGCGATATATTGATGACTATTTTGAAGGTAAAGACAATAAATTATCTGTAAAATTAATTAGTTTATTCAATGAGTATCTAACTCAAAAAGGTGAATTAACAGAAAAAGAATCGGCTTTTTTACAAGTTATAAATAAGGAATATATTTATTATCCTGAGATTAATATAGATGAAATTTGGAGAGAAGGGGTAAAATCTTGGCATCATTATCGTTATTTACGACAAAATAATAGTCCCGATATTCTATTCGTAATAAGTGATTTATTGTGTAGTAATCGATTATTTGAAGGATCGCTTACTGCTTTAAATGAGAGTTCAATTGCACAAATAAGAGCAAATTTTACCATAGTAGAGGAAACTATTTTAAATAATGAAGCCTTAGCTAAGGTAATTAAACCAAAAGATTGGCAATTATTTATCGAACAATTGCAAGATTTAAATTATCGTGCTCTTTTGCGTAAACCTGTTTCAAATCAGATTTCTTGTCCAACTTATAAGTTTGTCCACTGCACAGGGGAAATAGTACCTTACCAAGGAAAAAGATGTCCAAAGGAAGAATATACGCATACCAAGAAAACATCGACTACCTTAATTTCTTCAAAAAAAAATACACAACTTTTTGGAGCACACCATAATATCCCATCTAATTTGGTAGGTTTGTTGTTTCATCAAGGAAAATGTAAGGTTAAAGCCAGACTCCTTAAAGATTCAGGGACTTATCAGCATGCTTGGATAGGTAATGAGGAAGCTGTAAAAAGTTATAGTGCTTGTATGCAAGCAATTAATGAAATTGATGAAATTTCATTCAAAGATAAAATTCAAAATACAACACGAACCAATGAAGTACTAGCAAAATTGAATAAAGAGGCATTATTGGCCATTGTGATAGCAGGGCGGGATACAACAGAAGCACGTCAATTAGGTATCTCAAGACAATGTGAGATTAAAAATAAATTTTCTATCGTTCTACCTATTATCTTTTATGATTCCTCACAGAAATCTATAAAGCCTTATGAATGGGAAAAAAATACACTGGATTTGAATGAGCGCAAAAAACTTAATCTGAAGAACCTTAACTATGAGTGTTTAAATAGGAATTGGAAACACGGCTTTTTTCATAGTGCTGTTTTTCCAAGTAAACAGCCTAAACTGGTTAAATTTTTTACTTCTAAAATAAAAAAATTAGAGCTAGATGAAGAAAATAATTATTTTAGCTGGGCTAAAGTGGAACAAGAAATAAAAGATAAACTTATTAAAAAATGTAATCAGAATAAATTTTTTAGAATCTTAAAAGGACGTTCAGACGATACTACCCTATTCTATCAGGATATGTTGAATAAATTAAGATCATAAGAACTTTAAAAGTAAGTTCTGTTTGCTTATTTCTGAATAAAACGATGGTCATTATTATGCTTTGTAAAGTTCTTTTGCTAGAATCGCGTTAAAATCAAGAAGCCATTCATAAGTGGTTATCGCTAAATAATCAGCTTAAATCAAGCATAAAAGTTTGTTTTCTCGCTAAACTTGAAAAACCCATTCGCCTATTCTACACAGATGTGTATATACTTTAAATTTAGAACTAATTGAGTAAGAAATGTTAGGTGATTTTTCTTTAGGCCAAAAAATAATACTCTGGGTGATACCCTTACTCTTCGCTATTACCGTGCATGAGACCGCACATGGTTGGGTTGCTTCGAAATGCGGAGACCCAACGGCTAAATTATTAGGTCGTTTAACCTTGAACCCTCTGAAGCATATCGATCCTATAGGTACAATTATTGTACCCGCCATTCTTTTTTCCCTCGGTGGTTTTATATTTGGGTGGGCTAAGCCCGTGCCCATAACTTGGCAAAATCTAAGAAATCCGCGACGTGATATGGCTTTAGTGGCTGCGGCAGGTCCTTTAGCGAATCTATTTATGGCCTTTTTATGGGTGGGCATCGCCAAAGTGGCGATGGCATTCGATAATTCCCCAATTATTTATATGGCCCAGATTGGCGTGACAATAAATTTGGTATTAATGTTATTAAATCTGATTCCAATCCCGCCTCTCGATGGCAGTCGTGTGGTGGCGAGTTTTTTGTCACCGAAAATGGCTTATCAGTTCAATAAATTAGAGGTGTATGGTTTTCTTATTTTAGTGCTGTTATTAGCCAGTGGTATTTTAGGCAGGGTCTTAGGGCCGCTATTACAAGGATTATTATCGGTTTTCTTTAGATTTTTTGGTTTATAACGATTACACTGGCGCTATGACAGAACACAATCTTGCTACAACATTGGCCGATGCGCCTATTGCCACTGTACGTGGCCAACCGTTGATTCAGTTGCCTAGTGATCTATATATCCCACCCCAAGCCCTAGAAGTACTTTTAGAGGCGTTTACAGGGCCTTTAGATTTACTTTTATATCTAATAAAAAAGCAAAATTTTGATATTTTAGATATTCCGGTTGCCGAAATAACACGTCAATATATGCAATATATTGAATTGATGCAGGTATTGGAAATTGAATTAGCTGCAGAATATTTGGTCATGGCGGCCATATTGACTGAAATTAAATCACGATTACTTTTACCTAAGCCTGCTGAAACACCAACCAATGATGATGAAATGGATCCGCGTGCTGAGCTCATTCGGCGTTTACAGGAGTATGAACGGACTAAACAAGCCGCACAAAGACTAGAAGAATTGCCACGTTTAGGCCGGGATGTTTTTTTAGCGATGGCTGAAGCAGGCCTGCCACTTGCCTCGGCAGAAAACCCTAGACAAGTCCCGCTCTTAGCTTTAGAGGAATTGGTAGAGGCTTTCCAAGCGGTTTTAGCTAGAGCTGCTTTAAAGAAACATCATGCCATTACTGAAGAACCGTTGTCGATTAAGGATCGGATGTCGCAAATTTTGCAGAAAATGACAATTCAAACCACTATTAAGTTTACGGAGTTGTTTAAATGTGAAGAAGGTCGCATGGGGGTTGTAGTGACTTTTATGGCTTTATTAGAATTATGGCGACAATCCTTAATTGAACTTTCACAAACCCAGCCTTTTGCAGAGATTGAAGTGCGAGGGGTATGATGTTTCAAAATAAAACAATAATAATAACAGGCGGAGCATCAGGAATAGGCGCGGCAACAGTTACGTTATTTAGTCGTGCAGGAGCGAACGTTTACATACTCGATAAAAAAAAGCTGATAGATGATTCATCATTGTCGATTCATTATTTAGAATGTGATGTTTCGAATGCTAAGCAGGTTAAGTCGGCTTTTTATACCATTCTTCAGAAAAATCCAACGATTGATTATCTTTTTTGTAATGCCGGTATACATTTATTCGCCAATATCGAAGAAAGTTCTTATGAAGCGATGCAAAAAGTTTTTGCAACCAATTTATTAGGTACGATTTATTGTTTGCAGCAAGTATTACCTAGCATGAAACAACAAAGATTTGGATCGATCGTTTTAATGGCTTCGGATCAAGCGTTTATTGCCAAAGAACAATGTGCGATTTATGGAGCTAGCAAAGCCGCTATTGCTCAATTAGCTAAAAGTACCGCACTAGATTATGCACAATATGGAATCCGCGTTAATTGTGTTTGTCCCGGCACGATCGATACGCCGATGTACCAAGCTGTTTTAGAACAATTTCAGCAAAAAAATGGCTTAAGTGTGTCATCAATTCGAGATCAGGTCGCAGAAAAATTACCCTTGCGACGCGTGGGAAAATCTGAGGAGGTGGCGCAAGTGGTTAGTTTCTTATGCAGTGAAGCCGCTTCTTTTATGACGGGTGCATTAGTTAATGTCGATGGCGGCTATACTATTCAGTAAAAATACTCTTCGCACTTGAATTTTTGACTGTGTTGCCGCTCAATTCGCAATCCTCATGTATATTGCATACACTCCGGTTGCTTATTTTCGCGTCGCCTTGTCAAAAATCCCATTACTGTGAGTATACTCTTTGCAAATATATTATTTAGCGATTTGTACGACAGCGGATTCAAGTAATCGGCTTAGATTGTCGCTCGCTTTAGCTGCAAAATGTACCGTTCCTTCGTGGGTAATTGGCTCATTACTTAGCCCAGCGGCTAAATTGGTTACTACCGATATTACAGCTACTTTTAAGCCGCAATGTCTGGCGACTATCACCTCAGGAATGGTCGACATTCCTACTACATCAGCACCTAATTTTTGAAAAGCGCGTATTTCTGCTGGAGTTTCAAAATTAGGTCCTAAAACACTGATATAAATTCCCTCGTTTAAAGGAATAGACAGTTTTTTTGCAGTTTGTTGAAAGATGTGCCGAGTATCTGGATCATAAGCATCATCCATTGGGAAGAAACGTGGGCCAAATTCTTCATCATTAGTTCCAGTAAGAGGATTCATCGGATGGAAATTAATATGGTCTGAAATTAAAACCAATTGACCTGATTTAACATTTTTATTTAAGGACCCAACCGCATTGGTCATTATTAAAGTATGGCAGCCCAAGCATTTTAAGGTGCGGATAAATATTTTAAAGTCTTTACCTTGCATTCCTTCATAAAGATGAACACGCCCTTGGCAACATACCACAGGTATTTTGTTGAGATAGCCAAGTATCATTTTTCCGTGATGTCCAATGACACTGCTCACTGGAAAACCCGGGAGTTCAGCGTAGGGTATGGAGATGCTGTCGGTAAGTTTATCAGCAATATTCGCTAACCCAGACCCTAAAACAATTCCAATCTTAGGTTGGAAATCAGTTCGACGTTCTAAAATAGATTGGGCAAGTTGCTGTGGAGAAACATTTGTTGTCATAAATTACCTTTTTAGTGAGAATAGTTTTTTATATGACTTTAATGCGGATCACTATATCCTGGGGGAGGTGTACTTGCTGTTTCATCCGATCCAAATAAAAACTTTTCCATTTCTTTTTTTAAAAATTCGCGCGCTTGCGGCTCAAATGTACTTAAACGATATTCATTGATGAGCATAGTCTGATGGTTTACCCATTGTTGCCAAGCAGGTTTACTAATGGATTGATAGATACGTTGACCTAATTCTCCAGGATAAGGGAGATAATCAAGTCCTTCTGCTTGGGCGTGTAACTTAATACAATAGATAGTTCGGCTCATAAATACTCTTCGTATTTGAATTTTTGTCGGTGTTGGCGCTCAGTTCGCAATCCTGCATATGTGGCTTAATAATTTTTTGACAGGGGCTGCAAGACCTTTTGAAGCTAATTGTTGCCTGTTATACCAGACTATACGGTCAGATTCCATCAATGGTGGATGCCATTCTTTAACATGGATGAGAACAGGTCGAATTTCAAGTTGAAAATGACTAAAAGTATGTTTTAAAAGGGGATATTTTTTTACAGGTTTTTTTATCTCACAAAAATAGTATTTCTTGCAAAAATTTTTCACATTTTCGGTTATGGAACATTCTGGGAGGCTCCATAGGCCACCCCAAATTCCCATCGCGGGTCTTTTTTCTAGCAAAATTTCTTGATGTTCATTGACCAAAATTACCATCTTAATAGTGCGACATGGGATAGTCTTACGCGGTTTTGGCGAAGGATAATTTGCAATACTATTTGTGGTATACGCTTTGCAATGGTTTTGCAAAGGACATTGTGTGCATTTAGGTTGTGAGCGCGTACAAACCAATGCACCAAGATCCATCATTGCTTGCGTATAATGACTGATATGTTTATTTTTTGGCGTATAATGTTCTGCTAAAGCCCATAATTGTTTACTGACTTTGCTTAAACCAGACCAGCCTGTGATTGCATGAAACCTTGCTAATACCCGTTTCACATTACCATCGAGTATGCTGGCAGGTTGGCTAAATGCTAAGGCAAGTATGGCTCCGGCGGTCGATCGACCGATGCCCGGCAAATTTTGTAATAACAGTAAATCGGGTGGAAATTTTCCTGAATATTCTTTTTCAATGATTTGCGCACAGTGGTGTAAATTGCGTGCTCGTGCATAATATCCTAAGCCTGACCATAGCATAATTACTTCATCGATATCGGCTTTAGCGAGTGAAGAAAGCGTGGGAAAATGTTGAATAAAACGTTGAAAATAAGGAATAACCGTTGCAACTTGAGTCTGTTGCAGCATAATCTCCGAAAGCCAAATCATATAGGGTGATTTTGTTTGCTGCCAAGGTAGATGTTTGCGACCAGCGCAAGTAAACCAGCTTAACATTTTTTGTTGGAATTGTTTTGTGCTTAGTGTCACTGGTCGTTTACGAAAGATTAATGCTAGGTTGACTCTGCAATTAATTGTACAATTAGTGAAATAGTTTGTTTAGGTCTAATTTTTTTAACGTATCACCAAGTTTTCCTTTAAGTTTTTCTTTGATGATGTCAACACTTAATTGATCCAGAATAGGACTGATAGAAAGTTGTTGTAAAGGTCCTGAAATTCTAATGGGGATAGCAATACCTTCAGGGCTACCATCGGCTAATATAGGTTGGGCTTGTAATTCATAATTGATTTGTTGCAATGGTAAATTCAACACGCCTTTACCATTGACACGTAAGCGACCGCTACTAATGATCAAATCATTATTATTAACTATTCCCTGCTTGATAGTAAAACTACCGTTAAATCTATCGAATGGAGTATCTGTACCCGTGCTCTTAGGCGTGACTTCATGTTTAAGTAAGGCTTTTCCTAATGCTATCCAATACGATAAATTAATTCCTTTTAAAGCGCCTTGATCTAAATTAAAGTGGCCTTGTCCGTTTAAGTTTCTTATGAGTACCTCAGCGTTATCACCTGTTGTCGATACATTAAGATTCAATGTTGCTAAACCCGCTAATTGTATTTGACTTTTATTAATGAGATCTTGAAAAAGCAATGCGGTATTAATTTGATTAAATTGATTTTGCGCAGTGATCGACGGTATTTTTGGATTAAGATTAATAGAGGCGTTGCCTTGATAATTCCCTTGATAAAATTTGGCATTAATAGGGTTAAGCGCAAGCAAATTATTTTTAAATTGAAAATCAAGTTTTATTTGCTGAAAAGTTAATTTACCGGTTTTAATTTGCTGGCTAGATAAAGTCCCAGCAAAGCTAGGGTTATTTAAAATATGCTGACCTGTGAGGTGTCCAGTGAGTTTAATTTGATTAATCAGAGCAACCAATTGATCGACAATAATATCCTGTTTATTTAAATCGAGATCGATATGGCTTTTTAAGAACAGAGGAAGTTCGCCTTTAGGGTAGCTGGGTCCTTTTAGTAGCATATTTAGATTGAGATCATTAAACTCAATATTTTTTCTATCTGTGCTTAAAGTGATAGAGGAGCGTAACTTTACGGCAGCATTAATAGTAGGGGAGCTCGAATTTAAATTAAACTGAATATCAAAAGGTGAACTTTTATTAATAGCCAGATTAGCGCTTTTAAGTTGGAGTTGAGTTATTTCAAAATGTTTATTTGTTTGTTGATCAGCATAAATAATATGTCCGTCTCGAATGTCTAAACCCGTTATAATAAATCCTAATGGTTTTAAACTCTCACTTAGGTTACTTTCAGAGCGTTGGGAAGTTTTTTGGGAGGAGTTAAGTGATCCTTCCCAATTGACCTGGCCCTTGGCATTCTTTATTAGATAAAGTGTTAGACCATGAACTTGTAACTTACCAATTTCAAGTTGTTTATGTAATAAAGGAAATAAACGAACTTGAATGTCCAATTTTTTAATTTGTGCAAAGGGATTATTACCAAAGTCAGGACTATTAGTTAATTTGACATCATTTAATTGTAAGCCTAACCATGGGAAAATAGACCATTGAATGTCGCCGCCTAATTGTAACTGACGTCCAGTAAACTTAGTAACAGCTTGACTAATCTGAGGTTTAAGATCATTAGGATTTACAAATACGACTAGACCTATTAAAGAAACCAGTCCTAATAATATGACAGCACCAATAAAAGTAATAAAAATACGAAGTACCTTAGACATTGGTTTTAGTTTCCTCATAAAAATCTTCTAGTCGGACTACTGAGTAAGCAGGTTCTTCATACGGATGTGATTTTTTTAAAGCGGCTATGACTGGCTGGATATGTTTTTTATCACAAATCATTTCAACTAAATATTCATCAACTGTCTCTATTATTCCTTGTTGACCTACGAAGGGCTTGGCTTCAGTCATTGGGCGAAACTGGCCTTGCCCTAATACTTGCCATGCGCAATGCTCATAATGTCCTAAGCGGCCAGCGCCTTGATCAAACATGGCGGATTTAACTGCCTCTAGCTGGTCGGATGGGATATAAACTGAGATTTTAAACATAGCTAAATAATTACCTGATAATTGTTTACATGAATATTATTATATATTATCCGGGATAAGGTTTGCGAGTGAGTATTGAAGAATTCCTATTAGATTTAAATAAGCCTATGTTAAGCCAAGTTAAAAACACCATTTTCAGCCAATTATGGCAAAATTATAGTATTCACTTGAATGAATTATCTACTATTCAAAGTCATATCAAGAAGCATTTTCAGGAAGAATTAATTCTAGATCATTTTGCGCTTATCGATTTACCGGGTCCTTATACTGGCATGGATACACTGTCTCATTTATTTTCTTATCTCGGTTATAAAGTGCGCGGCCAAGATTATCTAGCTGAAAAACAAAATAATTTTAGATGGTTATCAGAAGAAATAAGTTCTGAGACCTTAGCCATTGATGCATCACCGCAAATAGTGGTTGCAGATTTTCGCCGCGAAGCCTTAGCACCACAAATACTAACTATCGTTGATTACTATGCTGGCTTTACCCAAGCTTTGGATACTGAACAATTAAAATTTCTGCATCATCGTACTTTACAACAGGATGAGATGGCCGCTTTTGAACTATCGAGCTACATTTTGAATTACCTTCAGTCTAGAGACTGGCCATTACCTACTATACAAGAATATGAAATAGTAAAAAGTCACAATGAATTATTAGCTTGGGTGTTAGTCATGGGTCGTCAAGTTAATCATTTTGCTTGGAGTATACATTTATCAAAATGTTTTAATCAGTTAAAAAAATTTAATCAATTTTTGAGTTCTACTTTAAATATTTCTTTGAACAAAAAAGGGGGTTTGATAAAAGGCGGTATTAGTAAAGGTATAGAACAAAGTTCAACACAGCCCGCTATTAAATCCGTAAAGCTTGCAGATGGCGTGATAGATTTATCGGATCGATTTATCGAATTTGTATGGCGTTATCCAAAAAAAGCGGGAGAAACCAGACGTTGGCATGATTATTTTACTGGATTTGTTGCAGATAATGCCGATCGTGTGGTTGAATCGCTGTATACTCTTCGCACTTGAATTTTTGTCTATGTTGCCGCTCTTCGCAATCCTCATGTTTATTGCATGTACCATGATGATTGCATGGACGCGGCACTTGTCAAAAATCCCATTGCTTTGAGTATATTTAAAATAACTTTGGAAAAGAAATTGAACAAAAAAATTTATTATGTCACTAATAATGCCGGTAAATTCGAAGAAGTCAGAGATTTTTTTGATAAGGTCGCTCCTCCTTTCCATGTTGAGCAATATGCTATCGATGTTGATGAAATTCAGAGTTTAGATCAAAAAATAGTGGTGACAGATAAAGTTAAAAAAGCATTTAACGTGGTCAAACAACCTTTATTGCTTGATGACGGCGGTTTGTTTTTTGCTGCATATAACCAATTTCCTGGTACTTTATCGAAATTTGTTTTTCAAGGATTAGGCTTTAAAGGTTTATTCAAATTGGTAGAAGATGATAATCGTGCATCGTTTATTTTACAATTAGCCTACACCGATGGATTGCATACACAATTATTTGAAGGTATTTGTCATGGCACGATCGTCGTGCCAGAAGATTTATCTTCTCATCCTAAGCTTCCCTTTACAGCTATCTTCAAGCCAGAAGATTCAGAAAAAACCTTGGCACAATTGCGTTATACAGATGATTTTTTTCGTTTTTCTTTTCGTCAACAAGCTTTGAAAAAATTTATTGATTGGTATCAAACTCAATAAACCATTAAGGAAAAAATGCTGACCAAGGATCAAAAGAAAATTTTTTTTTCAGCTTGTATTGGAACTATTTTAGAATGGTATGATTTTAGTCTTTATGCCTATTTAGCAGGTGTTTTTGCACAAATTTTTTTTCATGCCATACCCAGCATTGGTTTGTTGCTAAGTTATAGTGTTTTTGCAATGGGTTATTTTGCACGTCCTTTAGGCGCAGCCCTGTTTGGTTATCTAGGGGATACACAAGGTAGAAAAAAAGCCTTAAGTTTAAGCGTTTTATTAATGGCAATCGCTACATGCGGAATAGGTATGCTTCCCGATTACGCGGCGATTGGAATAAGCGCAGCATTTTTATTACTTTTTTTTCGATTTCTGCAAGGTATCGCAGTAGGGGGTGAAGCGTTTGGTTCTGCTTGCTTTATCGTAGAGTCGATATCCTCAAATAAAACCGGTTTTTATTCATCATTAATTTGGGCGAGCTCAGTGATTGGCTTGTTATTCGGATCTTTTGTTGTTTTTATTTTATTCATATGTTTTCAAGGACCTTTACTTTATAGCTTTGCTTGGCGTTTGCCTTTTTTGTTAGCCGCTATTAGTGGCTTAATCGCGTATTATATAAGAACGCAAACCCCAGAGACGCAAGCTTTTCAGTATTTACGCCATCAATGCTTAGTAGAAAAATTTCCATTAAAAACTATTTTTTTAATACATAAGTTTTTGATTGGCCAACTCATGGGACTTTATTTGTTATCAGCTTTAATAACTTATTTAGTTTTTATTTTTATGCCTGTTTATTTCACGGATGTTTTAGGTCATTCAAGAATTCATGCGCATGCACTGAATACAATAATATTGATTTTACTTATTTTTCTCGATATTTTTTTTGGTTGGCTTTCTGATAAGCTTGGACCGAAATCTATCATGTTGGCAGGAGCTATTGGATTGATGTGTTTCAGTTATCCGCTGTATGTGATGATTGCGCAAGGTTCTTTTTTTGCGGCTATTATTGCACAAATAATTTTTACATTTCTAGCAGCTAGTTTTCAAGGACCACTGTTAGCGCTTACACTCGATCGAATACCGGTCGCGGTTCGCTATACCTTAGGTTCGCTTAGTTATAATCTGGCGTATTCTATTTTTGGTGGTACAGCGCCGTTGGTAGCTATTTATTTAATAACAAAAACCACCAATGTTGCCATACCCGGTTTATATCTTGCTCTGAGCGCTGTTGTAGCCGTTATTATTTTAATTGTTACTAAAAAAATGACCATACCGAATTATTTGACTTTGCCCAAACAGGATTAACTTGATTTTTTATTTAAATTGATTTTAATGAGTTCAATTATTTTTTTGACGTTTTCTTTATGATTACTGGCAAATGTATTTAATTCTTGCCAAGAACGTAACCAGGTTAATTGGCGTTTTGCGAGTTGTCGTGTTGCAATAAGGGTTAGATCTTGCATCTCAGTATAGGAAATACTATTAAGTAAATAATTCCAAATTTGTCGGTAACCAACTGTGCGTATAGCGGGTAAATTAGCGTGTAGATCGTTACGTTTAAATAGTTTCTCAACTTCTTCTATAAAACCTAAATCTAACATAGCTTGGAAGCGGGCAGTGATCGCTTCATGTAACAAAGTTCTATCATCAGGAATTAGTGCAATATTAATAAAAAAATAGGGTGATGAGCGAGTAAGCGTGTGCTGTAATTCAGTTAATGTTTTTCCAGAGATCAGAGCAACTTCTAAAGCGCGTATGATTCGTTGTGGATCATTAGGGTGAATGCGTTGGGCAGCGATTGGATCAACTATTGATAAACGTTCATGAAGTTTCTTTAACCCAAAATCTTTTAGCTCTTTTTTTAGTTGTTCGCGAACAAGTTGATTAGCGGGTGGCAAAGTAGCAATGCCTTGTTGCAAGACATGAAAGTAAAGCATCGTTCCACCTACCAATAATGGAATACGACCCTTATTAATAATTTCTTCAATTGCATTGATAGCATCTGTTCTGAATTCTGCTGCGGAATAAATTTCGCTAGGATCATGCGTATCTATTAATCGATGAGGTGCTTGCTTTAAGATAAGTCTAGAAGGTTTGGCAGTGCCAATATCCATACCACGATAAATCAATGCTGAATCGATACTAACGATTTCAAACTCTAAATAAGTAAGTAAATCGATGGCTAGATTAGTTTTTCCTGATGCCGTTGGACCCATCAGGCAGATAACAGGTTTAACGTCCACGCAGAAAAAACCGGTCAATATCTGATAAAGACCATTGTTTCCAGGTTGGTCGACCGTGATTGCATTGATTACTACGCGAAGTCCTTTCCATATCGCGGAGTAATTGGTTCATTTCAATCAGTGTCATGTTGCGGTGAGCACGTACAGCACTATGACAAGCGATGCTAGAAAGTAATTCATTGATTTTTTCAGGTATACGTTGACTGTTAGCGTGTTGAATTAAATCACTGAAAACGTCATGTACTAGTTGTTCTATATTGTCTTTCGCTAGTAGTTCTGGTACTTGGCGAATAATTAAGGCTTCGGGACCCAGACTCTCAAATTCAAAGCCGAATTGTGTAAATAGCTTAATATATTCTTCTAAAAGCAAGACCTCCTGTTGAGATAATGTTAAACAGATAGGAATTAATAATAGTTGAGTTTTTATGTCACTATTTTGTATGTCATGTTTTAAGCGCTCATAAAGGATGCGCTCATGGGCTGCATGAATATCAACTAGAATTAAACCTTGAGTATTTTCAGCCAAGATATAAATGCCATGCAATTGTGCTAAGGCAAAACCTAAAGGTGGATCACTGCATAAAATTTCTGTTGGTTTTGTGGTTTGAAAGGTTAATTTTTTTTCTGCTAAAACATCTTCCCGTTTTAACGAAACACAATGCGCATGATCGGTTTCAGTAGGATAGCTTGTAGGATCTTCTGCAACGTATAAAGGAAAGTTAGTTTGTTGAGGAGGTGTTCTCTTAGAAGAGATATCAGAGATTTTTTCATTTAATTCAGCTGATAATTCAATTGTGTTCGGTATTGATTTATTGGTTTGTGATTTAGGAGATGTATGGGCTAAAGCTTTTTGTAAGCTTTGTTTCACAAAGTCATAGACTAAGCGACTCTCGCGAAAGCGAACTTCATATTTCGCAGGATGAGCATTCACGTCAACTGCATGGGGATCGAGTTCAATAAATAACGCAAAAGCGGGGTGACGACCATTATAAAGAACGTCTTGGTAAGCTTGCTTAACCGCATGATTGATTAATTTGTCTTTTACTATACGTCGATTAACATAAAAATACTGTAAATCGTTTTGGCTACGTGAAAAAGTGGGTAATGAAATCCAGCCCCACAAACGCAAATCGATGCCTTGCATATCGATATAGATAGCGTTTTCTATAAAGGAGCGGCTACATAATGTTGCAATACGTTCCTGCTTTGCAGTTTCGTCGCAGGCAGGATGCAATTGATAAATGCCTCGTTTATTATGCTGCAAGCTAAAACCTACAGAAAAATGACTGAGACTTAAGCGTTTTATCAAAGTTTCTATATGTGCAAATTCGGTTTGTTCCGACTTCAAAAATTTGCGTCTAGCCGGGGTGTTGAAGAAAAGGTCTTGAATTTCTACGGTCGTTCCTCGCGCATGCGCAATAGGAATAGGAATTAACGGATGTTCTTGGTGATAATCACAGGTGATTTTCCAGCCATGTTGCGTGATCTCTGTCGAGGAGCTTAAATTGAGCCTAGCGATAGAGCTGATGCTGGCTAAGGCTTCGCCGCGGAATCCTAATGTAATAATTTGTTCTAAGTCATTTAGTGTATGAATTTTGCTGGTTGCATGTCGATCTAAAGCCAAAATTAAATCATCTTTATGGATGCCATGGCCATTGTCGCGGACACGGATGCGCTGAATACCCCCTTTGTCAATATCGATATCAATTTGCTGACTACCCGCATCCAAACTGTTTTCGACCACTTCTTTTACGATAGACGCAGGTCGTTCAATCACTTCACCTGCAGCAATCTGATTGGCCAAATGTGAGGTTAAACGTTGGATACGACCTGACATAATTATTTACTATTGAGAAAGACAATGATTCTAACAAATTTTCACCACTAGCTGAATATTCGATTTTTTTTATTGTGGGGTTCTTTTTCTGGAATTAAGGTTTTTTTAACATTTTCCTCTACGTTTAAGAGAGAATGGTTAAGCAAAGCAGTAATAAATTGTTGATATTCTTCGTCATTTGCTGCACAAAAATGTTTTTCCAATCCATGTCGAAGATTCAATAGTGTTTGCGCACAAGGTCGTTCTTCTACCGGTGTTAACATGGCGAAACAAAAATAATTTAAAATTTCCCGTGGCGTTAAAGGAGTTAACTCTTTATCTATAATTTCCTGAAGAATTTTTAAACTTTCCCGAGCGTTTTTGGCCATTGATGATGAGGAATAATTCTCCCCCCATTTTTTTAAATCGATAAAACAATCGATGTTATCCTTAAGATCACAATAATTATTTTTATCTAATTCTTCTTGAAAAAAATTTAATTTGACTTTTTTTTGATTCAAGGTGAAATCATTAAAGAAAGTAGGGAATTTATTATTTAATAGTCTATAAAGTGTAGCTCCCAATGACCAAATATCCGATTTATCTACGTTTAAAATTGGTATTTTGGTAAAATCCATATTAGCAAACAATTCAGGGGCCACATAGCGCAGACTACCAAACTGATGCGCAGGCTCGCCTGCAGAATAGGCACAATCAAAATCGGCCAAAACTAGATTACCTAATTCGTTTATCAGAATATTGCTTGATTTAATATCACCATGAATGATTCCTTTAAATGCCTGATTTTCAAGAATAAATGTTTCTGTATGCAGGTGACATAACGCTTCTAGTAGCAAAAATAGTTGTTTCATTAACCATATACTTGCTATGCTTTTTTTTTCAAATTGTTCAAATAAAAAATAATGATGAAAATCTAAATTTCTGCCTGACATGAATGGCAGGATTAATGAAGATTCGTTACTAGCATTAGAAATTGGTCGTATAATAGCTTTTTTTTTAGACTGCTTATTAGAAGCAATAAGCTTATAAATTTTTATTTCAGACAGAATTGTTTTTTTTCCTTTTTTTTGAACAAAAGAAATATCCGTAAGATCATCGGGCAGGCATAACTTTCCCTGTTTAATATTTACAATGTTTTGTTCAGGTACAAATGATGTTGTATCAAGATTACAGTCCATAGTTTTCTGATCAACTGGAAGAAGTGTTAATGATAGTTTATGTTTATTGCGGTACATCGTTTTACAACCCTTTTTTTATTATATAAAGATTAGTACATGTTTATTATTTTAAAACTTAATCTTAATTAACTTCAAAATTAAGATTTAATTTCCAATATAGGTGTTTTGTTGAAAATAAAAAAACGCTGTATGGTAAATGAAAGGATAAATAAGGCAATTTCAGCAATAATTTTGCTGCTGTAAACATTCATTCCAAAACTGTGAATAAATTTAATGAGACTGTAAGCCATGAGACCTAAAAAACTGGCTAAAGCAGTATACTTCAATGCAGCAGGCAGCCAGCGATTTTTACTTTTAAAGGCGAGGTGCTGATTTAATTTAAAATTGAAAGTGGCCGATAAAATACGCCCTAATAATACAGCGAGAAATATATTTTTTTTAAGCCAATAAGTTAAGAAAAATAAGGCAAAATCAATCGCAGCTGAAATTAAGGAAATAGCGGCAAAGCGGATAAAAACAAAATAAATTTTGATGGAGTCGATTAAAGGATTAAAATGTGAGGAACGATTATCATCTAAATAGACTGTTTTTATAGGAATTTCTTGAATATTGACTTGATGTTCCTCAGCAATCAATAACATCTCTAGCTCAAATTCATAGCCTCGCGCATTCGAATTTAACAAAGGTAATAGTAAGGTGCGTGGAATGACACGTAAACCAGTTTGTGTATCTTCTAATATAGTTTTACTAAATAGACGCAAAATATATTTTGTTAGTTTATTGCCGAATCGACTACGCCATGGAATGGGCGTATTATTAAATGTACGTTTCCCTAAAAAGAGATGCGAGGGTTTTTGCATAAAAACTGCTGAGAGGTGTAAGATATCTTGGGGAAGATGTTGACCGTCAGCATCCGCAGTGACAATACCTAATTCTTTAGGGTGGCTAGTGGCTAGCCAATGTTGAAATCCCGTTTTGAGCGCCTGACCCTTACCTTTATTTTTTGTATGACGGAGAAGCTCAATATCAAAAGCTTGAATTTTTGAAAAAATATTTTGTTTATTAAGGTCAGAGCCATCATCTACAACAATAATCCGTTGTTTAGATTGGCTTTCACGTAAAGATTTTATTAACGCTACCAGATTATCGTTAGGCTGGTAAGCAGGAATAAGAATAGTTGGATGCAAATCCTTTAGCATAGCTTGAGTATAAGTAAAAGACATCGAGGAGACTAGTCCTTAATAAGATTCACTTTAAAGAACGGTTACAAAGATTGGATATAAAGTCAATGACTCCTTTGTTAAAAAAGCTTATTTAAAGATGGATTAAATAAGGCTAAGGTTTGTGTGCCTTGAGAAGTTTTGGCATGAAATATGATTTCTCGGCTCATCTCTTTTAACTTGATATGACAAACAATATCAGGCTCAGGTAGCAAGTTTAAAGCACGTTCAGGCCATTCTATTAGCCATATAACAGGGTGATCAAATTCATCACAAAGGCCCATTTCAAATATTTCGTAGGGGGATTGTAAACGATATAGGTCAAGATGATAAATAGAATAAGGGGCTATCTTATAGGTTTCAATTAAGGTGTAAGTGGGACTTTTTACTAAGCCTGAATAGCCTAATTTTTTTACTAGCGCACGAACAAAGAATGTTTTTCCTGCGCCTAACTCACCCTTCAAAAATATGATCAATCGTTTGTTCTTAGGGCAGCACTCAGCTAATTTTTTGGCTAATTGCTCCATTTCTTTTTCAGTTTTTAGTAAAATGACTGACATACAAGCGTAAAATCTAGTTTAATCATTTAGTTTTTTGTATTTCATTTTTTTCTTAGCTTGAGTTTCATCAATGCCTAAGCGTTTTATACGATCAAATTCATAATCGGTAAAGTTACCTGTAAAACAATCAATCCGATCGTCTTGAAAAGCGATGATATGCGTTGCTATTCGATCTAAAAACCAGCGATCATGAGAAATCACCATTGCGCAACCAGGAAAACTTAACAATGCTTCTTCTAATGCACGTAAAGTTTCTACATCCAAATCATTGGTAGGTTCGTCAAGGAGTAAAACGTTGCCACCAGCACGTAATAATTTGGCTAAATGAACACGATTACGTTCACCGCCCGATAAGTTTTTTATTAGTTTTTGTTGATCAGACCCTTTGAAATTGAAGCGACCTACGTAGGATCGTGAAGGCATTTGGAATTGATTTATCGTCATAATATCCAATCCTTCAGAGATTTCTTGCCACACAGTATGATCCGGATTCAGTGAATCACGACTTTGATCAATGTAAGCTAGTTGTACGGAAGCACCTTGATGTATTTTTCCGCTATCGGGTTGTTCTTGTTGCATAATCAATTTAAACAAAGTGGATTTCCCAGCACCATTCGGACCAATAATTCCTATGATGGCACCTTTTGGCACTGTAAAACTAAAATTATTGATTAATATGCGTCCATTGAAGCCTTTTGTCAGTTGATCAAATTCCAACACCGAATCCCCCAGCCTTATTCCCGGCGGGATATAGAGTTCCTGGGTTTCGGCTCGTTTTTGAAAGTCTTGTGAACTTAATTCTTCAAAACGCGCTAAACGCGCTTTACTTTTTGCTTGTCGACCTTTTGGGTTAGTTCGTACCCATTCTAATTCAGCTTTTAAGCTTTTTTCATGCGCGGCTTGTTGTCTTCCTTCTTGAGCGAGACGCTTTTGTTTTTGTTCTAGCCAAGAGGAGTAATTGCCTTCATAGGGGATTCCATGCCCGCGATCGAGTTCCAAAATCCAACCGGCTACATTATCTAAGAAGTAACGGTCATGGGTTACTGCAATGACAGTGCCGGGATAATCATGTAAATAACGTTCTAACCAGGCTACACTTTCCGCATCTAAATGGTTAGTGGGTTCATCGAGCAACAACATATCAGGGTTAGATAATAATAAGCGACACAATGCGACGCGCCGCCGTTCACCGCCTGAAAGTTGTGTAATTTGTGCGTCCCATGGAGGTAAACAGAGCGCATCCGCAGCTATATTTAATTTACGTTCTAATTCCCAGCCTCCCTGGGCATCAATTTGTGTTTGTAACTCGCCTTGTTCTTCAAAGAGTTGATTCATGGCCGATTCACTCATAGGTTCGGCAAATTTCATGCTAATTTCGTTAAATCGATCCAATAGCTTTTTAGTGTCTGCAATGGCATCTTCCACGTTACCACGCACATCTTTAAGTGGGTCTAATTGAGGCTCTTGAGGTAGATAGCCAATTTTGATTCCTGGTAATGCACGTGCTTCACCGACAAAATCCTGATCTTCTCCTGCTAAAATACGCAGCAAAGTCGATTTGCCTGAGCCATTCAACCCTAAGACTCCAATTTTCGCTCCAGGATAAAAAGATAGCCAAATGTCTTTAAGAATCTCTTTCTTAGGGGCAATGATTTTACTCACTGCTTGCATGGTATAGATATATTGTTGTGACATAACCTAAAATCAATAAATTGTTAGAAAGAGGGAATACTAGCAATAATAGTCTGGACTAGCTAGATTTTTTAGTGAATTATCAGGTTTTAATAAGTGGCTCTTGATCGATTGCGTTCATCTCAATGGTTTATTTATGTCAATGCAACACTTCAGAGGCTTTGTTTTATAGGAGAAATATTTTCTTTGTCTGCTGCCCCGAGTCTATTTTTTTTAGGCTGGGAAAATATATCTTTAGCTCCTTGTCTATGACTGCGTTTAGCATTAAGTTTAAGCTTAACTGAGATTGATTGCCGGTTTGCTTGAGTTAAAATATCTGCTTTGATTTTTGATGAACCTGTTGCTAGAGGATGATCAGATAATGTTTTCTTTGTTAAAGAAAATTTATTTTTAATCGAGACGGATTGAATGGCTTGGGTTTAATTTTCGGTTTCGTAAAAAAAGGAATAGAATCTTCTATTGAAGGAGGTTGCTGGACTTGTTCTTGAACTAATGTTTCAGTGGATCCAGGAGCACTGGATAATAAAAAGACCGCATAGTTTAAATAATAAGCGGTTATTAAATCAAGTTCACATTTTCCCCAGCTTTTGTTGTAGACAGTTATTTTTTTCTTGAAATCATAATATTCTTTATAAAGATCAGGGTTATTATCAAAATTAAGCTTAGTTTCAAGCTCATAGGTTAAGCTAAGTAATTTTTGAATTTGTTTTTCACACTTTATCAGTTGGTCATCATTTTTTTGAATAGTCGATACTCTGATGGGGTAAAGTTGAAATGAATTGATTTCACATTGTAGGAAGCCAAATCTAGCTGCAACCTTATAAAATTCAAATTCTAGAGGTAAGTGCCAATTGTATTCTAAGTGCTTTACGACTACTTGATAAAGACGACCAATGTTTTTATAATTATTATAAATATTTTTATCTTTTTTAATTTCTTTAGAAAATTCTTGGTTAGCGAAATTTAATTGTTTACGAATTTCTTTGGTAAGGTTTAAATACTCCAAAATGAATTGCTCCTTTTTAATTTTACTTTTAAATTATATTACTATGATACATGAAGCAAAAACTAGCTTTTGATGCGGTTAAAAGAAAGAAAATAATATTAGAAATATTACTACTGAATAATAAATTTTTTATTATGTAATGAGGGATTAAATAATCATGTCTTATTCACTGCGAGAAACACTTAGCGACTTTGATCCTGATTTATGGTCCGCGATGCGCAAAGAGGCCCAGCGTCAAGAAGATCATTTAGAATTAATTGCTTCAGAGAACTATACCAGTCCGTTGGTATTGCAAGCACAGAGTTCTGTTTTAACCAATAAATATGCCGAAGGCTATCCCAGTAAACGTTATTATGGTGGCTGTGAATATGTTGACATCGTAGAACAATTAGCAATTGATAGAGCAAAGGAATTATTTCAAGCAGATTACGCGAATGTACAAACGCATTCAGGTTCGCAGGCGAATGCGGCGGCTTATATGGCCTTGATTCAACCTGGGGATACTCTGTTAGGCATGAGTTTAGCGCATGGTGGTCACTTAACGCATGGAGCAAAAGTTAGTTTTTCAGGGAAAATGTATCATGCCTATGCGTATGGTGTCACACCCGATACACAATTGATTGATTATGCAGAAGTCGAATCCCTGGCAAAAAAACATAAGCCTAAATTAATTATTGCGGGTTTTTCAGCTTATTCAAGAGTGGTGGACTGGCAACGTTTTAGAGATATTGCGGATGAAGTAGGTGCCTATTTTTTGGTGGATATGGCGCATATTGCAGGGTTAGTGGCAGCGGGTTTGTATCCTTCACCGGTTCCTATTGCGGATGTGGTGACAACGACTACACATAAAACTTTACGCGGGCCAAGAGGAGGCTTAATTTTAGCGCGCTCAAATCCTGAAATCGAAAAAAAATTAAATTCTGCGGTATTTCCAGGGCAGCAAGGCGGACCTTTGATGCATATTATTGCGGCTAAAGCAGTCGCTTTAAAAGAAGCTTTAGCACCAAGTTTTAAAGTCTATCAGCAACAAGTGATAACTAATGCAAACGCTATGGCCCAGGTGATGTTGCAAAGAGGATATAAAATCGTCTCTGGCGGGACCGATAATCATCTTTTCTTAATCGACATGATTGAAAAAGGTATTACAGGGAAAGAAGCTGAGGGGATATTGGAGAAGGCCTATATCACTTTAAATAAGAATATGCTTCCTAATGATCCACGCTCACCTTTTGTAACGAGCGGTTTACGGGTAGGTACCCCTGCTATAACCACTCGAGGTTTAAAAGAAAAAGAGGTGAGGGACGTGGCTAATTGGATTTGTGATGTCCTTGATAATCTAAAAGACCCTCAATGCATAGATAAAGTCAGGAAACAAGTCATGGCACTATGCCAGCAATTTCCAGTATACTCCCCCTAAGCTCAGAAATGTTCTTCTAGAGATACAATGATGTATTGTCCTTTTTGTAATGAAGCAGATACCAAAGTGATTGATTCTCGTCTAAGTAGTGATGGTCAACAGGTGCGGCGTCGGCGTGAATGTTTACAATGTAATGAACGTTTTAGCAGTTTTGAATCAGCTGAGCTAGGATTACCACGCGTAATCAAACGTGATAATACGCGGAGTGCCTTTGATCAGGAAAAACTAAGAGCAGGCATGCTTAAAGCCCTAGAAAAAAGACCTATTTCCAGCGAGCAAGTTGAGGCAATTATTGTACGCTTAATAAAAAAATTACGCGCATTAGGCGAACGTGAAATTTCTTCAAGACAAATTGGTGAGTGGGTGATGGAAGAACTGTGTGATTTAGATCCCGTTGCGTACGTACGATTTGCATCGGTATATCGAAGTTTTCAGGATATACAAGCATTTAACCAGGCGATTGAACAATTAAAACAAGATATTTCTGCGAATAAAAAACAAACTCATGACACTGAAATCGAAAAAAAATAATTTTAAAGCAAAGCAACGCGCACGTCGTTTTGCTATGCAAGCTATTTATCAATGGCATTTAACGCAAGAAAAATTTTCTGCTATTCAAGCTAAATTTTTGGCTCAAGAGGAAATGGTGAGTGTGGATACTGCTTATTTCCTTTTGCTAGTTCAAGGAGTCTTAAAGGATCAAGAATCGTTAGATAATCATTTACAACAATTTTTAGACCGTCCACTCAAAGAATTAGGGTTGGTAGAGTTGGCTATTTTGAGATTGGGTGCTTATGAATTGCTTGAATGCCCAGAAGTCCCTTATAAAGTTGTATTAAACGAATCTATCGAATTAGCTAAGATGTTTGGCGCCATGGATAGTTATAAATATATTAATGGTATTTTAAACCTACTAGCAAAAAAAAATCGTTCTTTGGAATATACTCACAGCAAAGGGATTTTGGGCAAGACATCGCAAGAATAAAACGACCAGAATGTATTTAAAATATATGAGATTACAAGTTAAGACTATATAAGGATCAATAATTTTCTAATCTTCTATGTCATTAAATGAATTTGATTTAATTCAACGTTTTTTTAATTCACCAACAAAGCTTCGCAAAGATGTTATTTTAGGCATAGGCGACGATGCTGCTATTTTGCAAGTGCCATTCGATCAACAATTGGTAGTGAGTACTGACACATTAGTATCAGGTCGACATTTTCCTGAAAATACATCGCCTGCGGATATTGGGTATAAAGCATTAGCAGTTAATTTAAGTGACCTTGCTGCAATGGGTGCTGAGCCCGCATGGGTTTTATTGGCACTTACATTACCTAATATCAATGAAATCTGGCTCAAAAAATTTACCGAAGGTTTTTTTCCCTTACTGCAAAATTTTCACTTGCAACTGGTAGGGGGAGATATAACGCAAGGACCTTTAACAATTACGTTTCAAGCGTTGGGGTTTGTTCCACCGGGTAAAGCATTAGGTCGTGTCGGCGCAAAGGTAGGCGATCACATTTATGTGACAGGAACTTTAGGTGATGCAGGCTTGGCTCTCGAATCAATCAATAAAAAAAATTGCTTTGGATTATCATCCGCTCAAATTTTTTCTGTCATGCAACGTTTAAATCGACCCGTTCCCCGCGTCGAAATAGGCCAGGCATTACGTAATATTGCAAGTAGTGCTATTGATGTTTCAGATGGACTAGCCGCTGATTTGGGCCATATTTTATCGACGAACCAAGTGGGTGCGTTGCTTCAATTAGAAAAACTTCCTTTATCAGATAGTCTGCAAGTTTTGCCATCTGAAAAGGCATGGCAATTGGCTTTAAGTTCAGGAGATGATTATGAGCTATGTTTTACTGTGCCAGAATCGCATGAAAGAGAATTGCAATTACATTTATTAGCATTGAATACACCCTATACCTGTATAGGAAGTATTAAAAAAGAACCTGGATTAATTTTGTTGGATAAAAAAGGATCAGCTTTTAATATAGATAAATCAGGATATGAGCACTTTGTTTGAAAAAATATTAGATAATATATGTTCGCGTCTTAGCTTCTAGTCAGTATATAATCGTTTTTTCTAAAGAATGTTATGAGATAAATTATGCAAAAGGATCTAGTCCGTAAGGTATTTAGCCATCCTATTTACTTAATCGCTTTTGGTTTTGGCGCTGGATTATCTCCTTTTGCACCAGGTACTTGTGGAACATTAGTTGCCATTCCATTGTATTATTTAATACAGTCTTTTTCTTTAGTTAACTACGGACTGATTTTATTATTCGCCACGCTGATTGGTGTTTGGATTTGTGATGTGACGGAGCGAGGGATTGGCGTTCATGATTATTCAGGAATAGTTTGGGATGAAATATGTGGGTTTGGGTTGACTATGTTTGCTGCTCCAAAAGGTTGGTTATGGATAGCGATTGGTTTTGTTTTATTTCGGTTGTTTGATATTGTGAAACCTTGGCCTATTGCTTGGATAGATCGAAAAATGCCGGGCGGATTAGGTGTCATGGTAGATGATTTAATGGCGGGTGTGTATGCCTGGATAATTTTACACTTAATATACTCTTTGCACTTGAATTTTTGATGTGTTGCCACTCCATCTCGAACTCTACTTTGTCAATCCCGCCAGTTATCTTTTCCCGCTTGCGTTTACAAAAAAGCTTTGCACTTATGATCTGAATGCCATAGCCACTCTATGATTTTCTTCTTTTTTATTTGGTACACTATAGAAATTGGATGAGGTTTGCCTCGGTATATAATTTTTATGTAAAGTCCGAGTATTTGAAATTTGAATGCTTGATTGTATATCTTCAGCTTTTTTATTCGATGTTAGATACACACCATTGGTATAAACATTAATTGTTTCGCCCTTGGAGGCTGAATTAGAATTAAAATCTAACACAAGATTTCTAAAGTGTAATTCTTCTTCTGGAAAAGATTTTTCTTCTTGTTTAATTTTTCCGTTTTTTTCTACACTTTGGGTAAATGTTTTCTCTCCCAACCATAAGGCTTGTTGCTTTTTTGCCTTTTCTAATTCTGTATTGAATATTGTTTCTTTATGATCATAGATTCTATTCAAAGTTTTTTTTCTTTCATCTTTTTTTAAATTGCTATATTTGGGATTATGTTTACTAAACTCACCATATTCTCCTTTTTTACTGTCTTTTAAATTATTTATCGCTGTTTTGTATTTCTGTATCTTTTCCTCTAGATAATCTTTTCCAAATTTATCATACACTTCAATTAAGGGTTTACCAGTCGATTTGCAAGATTCTGTTTTTTGAAATTGCTCAGCATGTTCATCTTTAAGTTTAGATAAACTCTCTATCATTTCTTCATAAACATAAGTTCCATCAGTCGAGGTGCGTTGTTTTTCAATATTTTCTTTGACTTTAGCAACTGCTTTTCCAATAATTTTTTCTGCCTTCATTATCTCAGAATAAATAATATTACGTTTTTTATCATCTGATAGCGGGCTTGGGCGTTGCAAGGTCATCTTCATGATTTTTTCAACAGGAATGGGATTTATCTCATCTGTCTGTATTTTTTCATTTTTTTTATTTGCGGGAATGAGTTCTTGCATAAGTGCCACAAATTCTGATTCTGATTTTTTTTGATATTCTTCAATAGGATATATATTTATTGTAGGTTCATTAAAAGGTTGCTGTGAGTTCAACTCAAGAGAGTCATCGGGAACTTCTGGAAAGGGAGGTGAATTTTCTTCAGAATGGTTTTCGAAATTTTGAGTCGATGGGTGGGTACCGCTATGTGCGGGTACTCCCGACGTTAATTCTTCCTTAAGTTGAACCATATCTCTAGGATTATTGCACTGGTGTACGCTTAATTCATAGTCTATCCCTTTTAGACGGGCCATAAAGAGATTTTTAGAAGCTTTATAATCATCATCGCTAGAGAGATCTTTGTTTATGGATTGGCAAATCTCTAATGGAGTTCGCTTCAGAATCATATCTCCTTCTACTCGTAGTCTATAAGAATCTAATAAGTTGTTGTCTTTTAATCTTGGTACAACTAAGTAAATAAATTCAGACTCAGTGATCATGTTACTATCTTTTGCATAGCCAAGAATGCCGAGTTGAAATTTTACGGTTTCATCACCAGCAGATTTAATAATGCAAGTGTTGCTTAAAGCGTCTTCTATTTTCTTAAATCTATATTTTTCATTTGCAGTTAAAGATTTATGAGTAGCTAGTAATGACTTAGCGTGTTTTAATTTTTCATCAGGAGTATGTAGGTGAATAGTGCTGAATTTTTTAGCGCCTTCCTGCAGGTCACTAACTATTTGTCTAGCATATGTTACCAAATTAATTACTTCTGCTTTGGTTTCATTAAGTTGCCTCTGCAATTTTTCAGATGAATGTGTTTCAGAATAGATTTCAAGATCCTCTTGAATTTTTTCTAATGTCGGTATTATTGCATTTAAATTTTTATATTTCGAAGCTGATTCATCTTGTACGCTTGCTTGGTCATGACTTGCGGAAAAATTAATTTCGAGTGGTTCGCGATCTTTATTGTTTGAATTAGGCATAAGAAGTCTCCTACTAAGGTGAAAAGCAATATTTATTGCTTAGTATTATTTTTTTATTGTCATTATTGGATTTTGCTTATTCATTTCGGATGTATTTTTTTCTGTTTTGTTTTTTTGTCTAGTATGTGAGTATAAAAAACTCGATACAGATGTTGCCCCTTGTGATTGGTCTAGTAGTGCTTTATGTGCTAGTCGATTAGAAGATAGTTTAGGAGTTATCTGTGTTTGTGTCGGTTGTTTATTCTCTATTTTTATTGTTTTTACTTTATTTATTGTTCCATTTCCACTAGCTTGGTCTAGTAATTCTTTATATGCTTCTCGCTTAGAAGATAATATAAGATTTTCTTGTGTTTGTGAGTGTTTATTTTCATTCTGACAAATCAAAGATGGAATATTTTTCTCTCCTATCATTTTTTTTACAAATTCAACATTATTTTTTGGGTCATAAGGAAAATAATCCGCTAGCTTATTCATTGTTTCACTTAAGTTTTCAGCTGTAGGACGTTGTTCTTCAGGTAATAACATGCTTGATGTTAAATGACCAAGAACGACACTCTTATGTATTTTATCATGAGATGAATTTTTACACAGGTCTTCGATAATTTTTTTACTTTCAAGGTTTTTTTTGCAAGTCTCAGATTGTAGATATTTATCCACTTTTATTCTAATTTGCTGAACTTGAAGAGGCTCTTGTTCTATCCCTGGATTGCTTAATTTTTCCAAGTCTGCTAGCTCCTCAGTATAAACTTCCTGATCTACAGGCGTCGGTTTAATTTCCCTTATAATATAACCATTAGTATCTTTAGACATAGAATTCATAGAGTCTATTGCTGTTTGAGAATAAGATTCTATAGGGCATTTTCCCGTTAGTGTGGATTGTAAAGTCAATCCTAATGACCAAATATCAGATTTACTTGGATTGCTGCTGCTGGGTATCTTACCTGCATATATTTTAAGTAATTCGGGTGAAAGATAAGTCACTAGGCCAGGTTGTTCAATGGGTTCATCAACATATCGCGCACAGCCAAAATCTGATAATGAAAGATTACCGTTCTTATCTATGAGAATATTATCAGGCTTTATATCGCCATGAATAATACCTTTGTGTTTTTTTTCTTTATCATCTAAAAAATCTCCATTGTGTAAAAAATTTAATGTTTTAACGATGTTTCTTGTTTGATGAAAAATATAATTGATGCCTGCATCAGAAGAAGAATTATTTTGAATAAAATTGCTATGACTTTCTAAATCGCCATTTTTTTTAAGTCTTGAATAGGCTTCCATCCCTGAATTTCTACATTCGGAATGAAAGGGTAAGGAAAGATGAGTTTTTATTTTCTCATAATCTGCATGCTTTTTAATACTCTGACTCTTTTTAACTTCATTATTTAATGAGGAACTTTCTGGATCTTTTTCTTTTTTTCTGACAATATCTATTGTATTTTGACTTTTCGTTCTTATTCTTGCGTAATCAACCTTGGCTTGTGTCCCGTGTATGGGCATTCCCTTGCTTTCTATTTTAAATTGTTTTGGATCTAAACTTAATTTAGATACCAAATCGGGAGTACCACCTCCGCTGTAGTACTTTTTGGCCTTGTTAAGCTCAAGCTTAAGAGTCTTTTTTCTTAACTCGACTTCTTCTGAATTCATAATGTCTCCTAAAAAATAAAAAATAAACTTAGATAGTATGAAAAATTAGTTATTTAAATTCTTATATATTTATTTATTTTATCTGACGATCCTTAAGCTTTAATTAAAAAAATATTTTTTTAATATTTTCTAATGCATGTTCAAAACCTCTAATTATGATTATAAAATTTTGAAAAAAAGAGTTATTTATGTTTTTCAATATAAAGATTAATTTAATTTTTATATAAGAAAATTTAATTATATAAATGAAATTAACGAATTTAAAAAATTGTTTAGTGCAGAATCAAAAAGCTTTAGATTGGTTTTATCTAAAAAAAATAGACTATGCCTTTTTGATGGAAAGTAAAATCATTCTCGGTGGTAAGGATGATTACTCAATAAGCTCCAAGCGCGATACAGTTGTTCTGCCACGATAATTCGAACTAGTGCGTGGGGAAGCGTTAATGGCGAAAGTGACCAAATACGTTCAGCAATTTTTGTACAGGCGGCACCTAAACCGTCAGGACCGCCAATTAATAAACTGACATCTTGCCTCTCTAACTGCCATCGTTGTAAAGATTGCGCAAGTTGTTGCGTATTCCACATTTGTCCTTGTACATCTAAAGCAATGATGCGGGATCGCTTTGGAATGGCGGCTAAAATTTTTTTTTCTTCTTCGGCAATATGTTTAGAAATTTCAGAATTTTTATTACGCTTACTAAGTGGTATGGTAATTAAATTGAGTTTGCATTCTGCAGGTAAACGTTTTTGATAATCTTGAAAACCGGTTTCAGCCCACTTACTGCAACGGGTGCCTACAGCAATTAAATTAATGATCATTTTTTCTTAGGGGTGGCTCCATAATTTTTCAAGATTATAAAATTCTCGCTCTTGAGGTAACATGATATGGATAATTGCATCAACTAAATCGATCAATACCCATTCGCCTTCTTTCTCACCTTCAATACCATAGATAGTCATGCCTTTAGCTTTGGCAGCTGAGATTAAATATTGTGCCAGAGTTTTAACATGGCGGTTAGAATTTCCTGTGCAAATGATCATTAGATCGGTAATGTCGGTGATTTTACTGACGTCCAGGACAGTAATATTTTTTGCTTTGTGATCTTCCAATAAGCCTATTAGGTCAGTTTGTAGATCTTTATTTAAATTAGCTTGTGTCATAAATATAACTTTTGTTCCAAAATATAATCAAGGACGGTAGGGGGTAATGCTCCAATAGGCGAATTCCCACTCGCAATAGTTTTGCGTATGTAAGTCGCCGAGATGGGTAAAGCTTCTACATGAGTCATGAATAAAAATCCAGCAGGTTGTTGTGATAACAAGGAAGGGTCCTTAATTTGATGTCTTTCAACAAAAGCATGGATTTCCTTAGAGTAAGATTGCATATGACCAGGTCTAGGTACAATAAGTAAATGTGCGAAATTGATTAGAGACGCCCATTGATGCCAGTGATCTAAGCAAGCTAAATTATCATATCCTAAAATAAGTCCCAAAGGCGTATTACCCAATTCAAGACGTAACGAAGCTAAGGTTTCTATCATATACGAAGGAGTGGCTCTATCTAATTCTTGCATGTCAATGGAAAAATACGGGTAGGGTTGCAAAGCCAGTTGCAGCATAGTAAGCCGTTGTTGGGCAGTGGCCACTACTTTTTTGTCACTAACAGGATTCTTACAAGGAATGAAACGGACTTCACTTAAATGGAGTTGTTGATATAAATCGAGTGCAATATTTAAATGCCCATAATGTATGGGATCAAAACTACCTCCAAGGATCCCTATCATAATGTTCTTCGCACTTGAATTTTTGACTGTGTTGCCGCGCAACTCCCAATCCTCATGATTTTATATACCTTAGCTTGCCGCATGGACGCGGCACTTGTCAAAAACCCAATTGCAATGAGTAGAGTTGGGCTCCGCAATTTCGAGGCTAAGCGTTTGTAAAGCATTCCAAACGTGACCGGTACCTACCCCTTTTATTAGATGGTCAATGTGGCTCGCAAGACTTAGTAATCGATACCAATGTATAAGCGTATGACGTTTTAAGGCTTGTTGAAGTAATAGTTTACGCTTTTCCCATACATGTTGCTCTTTAAAAAGCGTTGTTAAATTTTGGCCTTGATTAAGTTTAAATGCAAAAGAAGCTAATAATCGGCATTCGCGACTGAGTGCCCATAAAATTAATAAGGGTTCTACATTTTCTTCTTTAAGACGCGCTAAGATGCGCAAACAACGTTCAGAGTTTCCTGCTAATGCAGCATCGATCAGTTTGAAAGGATCAAATCGGGTGTTGTCGCTGAGTGCTTGCGTCAACATGTCAATCGTAACGACGTTATTTTTTGCGTCAAGGTATAAGCTGAGTTTCTCTATGGTTTGTGCAGTCGCTAATAAATTTCCTTCGGTGGCAAAAATAAGACATTCAATAGCTGCTTTTTCTACTTTTAAACCCATGACGTGAAAACGTTCTGTTACCCACCTAAATAATTGTGGGGCTTGCAAAGGCCATATCGGAATGACTAAACCTACTTTATCAATACTTTTAAACCAAGCAGTTTGCTGTAGGCGACCGTCCAGTTTCCCCGCTATAATAAGCAAAAGTTTGTTGCGAGGTGGGTTTTTAGCATACAGTGTAAGCGTTTGTGTTATGGTTTCAGATAAACCTTGCGATAGATGTAATTCTAGCAGTTGTTTGTCTGCAAATAATCCATAATTATTCATACAGCCAATCAGCGAGGAAGCATTAAAATGTGTGTCGCTATAAAATACTTGTCGATCGGTAAAACCTGCTTTTTTTGCCGCTAGGCGAATGGCATTACAGGCTGCTTGAATTAATACTATTTCTTCACCGGAAATCAAATAAATTGGCGCTAAAGCAGGATTATTTAATTGTTGAGGTAATTGTTCATAACGACATTGCATAATATATAGATTACTGCTGAGGGCAAGTACTGCAGCGAAGTTGCTGGCGTAACTCTGGGGAATATAAGCGAATTAAAAGTTGTTGAATAACATCCTGTTGCATATTTTCTTGTAAATCATTTTCCGTATTGAGATCACCAGCGAGTTGATTGGATGTAATCGAAAAAGTTCGTGTGGCTTGAATTTGCTGTGGTGCTAATAAAACACGACCTTTACAATCTATGAGCTGAAATAAAATACTGTAAACAAGTAAATAGGTGGTTGTTTGTCCAGCATTTCCTAAGCTGGTAGCCGTACGAGTAAAGTTTTGTGTAAGAATTTGTAGTCGTGGAGATGCCGGAGTTGCAAGTAAGGTATGAACTCCCGCTGTTGCTAACGCGTTTTGTAATTCTTTGGTGAAATTACTATAAGGCTGATTAGATTCCAAAGAAAGTGTATGAAAAGGTAATGAAAATTCACAGTGACCTCTTAATTGAAAGCCACAAGCAGTTAGTATGAAGCTAAAAAAGAGAATAAATAATAATGGGTAACGAGCTGTCATATTAAATAACAATATTAACTAATTTTTTGGGGACTATAATAATTTTTTTAATCGTTTGATTTTCAGTATAGCGTTTGATCTGAGGGTCATTGAGAATAATCGCTTTAAGTGTTTCATCATTATAGTGTATATCAAGTGATAATTGTGCACGTAATTTACCATTCACTTGTACCACCCAATCAATTTTTTCGACGGTTAACGCATCGGCCGCCACTTTCGGCCAATGTGCTTTACCAATTAATCCGGGAAATTTCAGTTCTTTCCACAAAGCATGGGTTATATGAGGAACGATGGGGGCTAATAAGCGCAATAGAATGCTTAAACCTTGCCATATGATATGTTTAATCGTGTGTAATTCATCATCAGTAGATGAGCTTAATAATTGGTTGGCTGTTTGCAGTGTATTCAAAAGCTTCATGCAACTGGCAATAACCGTATTAAACTGCTGCCTTTCAAAATCATTGCGCGCAAGTTGCAAAATTTCATGTACTTGACGGCGTAAATTACGATGCGCATGAGGAATTTTTGTCCAATCGATGGACTGTGTGAGGCTATGTTTATGAGTTTCATTGAGCTCTATTATCCAAGGATTGTTATAGGCTAACGTCCATAAACGTTTTAAAAAGCGATAAGCACCTTCAACTCCCGCGTCAGACCACTCTAAGGATTGTTCAGGAGGGGCGGCGAACAGAATAAATAATCGTAAGGTATCTGCTCCATATTGTGACATCAGTTTAGCAGGATCGACGGTGTTGCCTTTAGATTTAGACATTTTTGCACCGTCTTTAAGGACCATGCCTTGTGTCAACAAGCGTGTAAAGGGTTCATTAGAATTCAGTAGACCTAAATCACGTAATATTTTATGAAAAAAACG
Organism: Rickettsiella endosymbiont of Rhagonycha lignosa; assembly: GCF_964031165.1. NCBI lineage: Bacteria > Pseudomonadati > Pseudomonadota > Gammaproteobacteria > Legionellales > Coxiellaceae > Rickettsiella > Rickettsiella endosymbiont of Rhagonycha lignosa. The sequence continues at coordinate 370,540 of NZ_OZ035011.1, forward strand.
TGCATAGAGTAAGTGCAATACCGCATGTTCAATACCCCCAATATAATGATCAACGGGTGTCCAATATTTTGCTCTATCATCTAACATGGCTCTGTTCTGTGTAGGGCAGGCAAAGCGTGCGTAATACCAAGAAGACTCTACAAACGTATCTAAAGTATCTGTTTCTCTTGTAGCGGGTTGTTTACAAATAGGACAATCGGTTTGATAAAACTCAGGCATATTTTTTAAAGGTGAGCCTACCCCAGTAAACTGTATCGTTTCGGGAAGTACCACGGGTAAATCTTCTTCAGGGACAGGAACAACGCCGCAAGTAGTGCAATAAATAATTGGAATAGGTGTTCCCCAATAGCGCTGACGAGAAACACCCCAATCACGAAGTCGATAATTAGTTGTATGCACGGCTATCTTTTCTTGTATTAACTTTTTTGCAATAGTTACCGACGCAAGTTCAGCACTTAAACCTGTATAGGGACCCGAATTAATTAATGTGCCTGTATCCGAAATAAGAGGGGCTGATTGAAAATCATGTGTCTGAGTGGATAATATGACAGGACGTATAGGTAAATGATATTTCTTTGCAAATTCAAAATCGCGCTCATCGTGTGCAGGGACGCCCATGATCGCTCCGGAACCGTAATCAGTTTTCACAAAATTAGCAATCCATATCGGTAAGTTTTCGTGAGTCAGAGGATTATAGGCAGTAAGCTGAGTCGTGAAGCCCTTCTTTTCTAAATGTGCAGTCGCCTCTTCAGATGTGGGGATCTGTTGAAAACTGGTAATGATAGCTTGCAGCTTGGGATCGTGTTTAGCTATATAACGTGCTATAGGATGATTGGGTGAAACCGCGATAAAAGTAGCACCAAATAGGGTGTCGGGACGTGTAGTAAAGATTTCAATAGTGTCTAATTCAGGATTATTGACTTTAAATTGAATAGTTAAACCTTGGGATCGACCTATCCAATTGCGTTGCATAGTTTTGACTTCATCTGGCCATGCTTCTAAAGTATCTAAGTCATTTAATAATTCATCTGCGAAAGCGGTAATCTTTAAAAACCACTGCGGAATTTCTTTACGTTCTACAAGTGCACCAGAACGCCAGCCACGGCCATCAATAACCTGTTCATTGGCTAACACGGTTTTATCCATAGGATCCCAATTGACTACGGCACTTTTTTTATAGACTAGACCATTTTTAAGTAATTGAATAAACAGCCATTGTTCCCAACGATAATAATCAGGTTTACAGGTAGTAATTTCTCGGCTCCAATCAAAGCTTAAGCCGAGTTGTTTGAATTGCTTGCGCATATGTTCAATGTTGGCATAAGTCCATTTAGCAGGAGGTACTCCTTTTTCAATGGCAGCATTTTCAGCCGGTAAACCAAAAGCATCCCAACCGATGGGATGCAAAACATTTTTACCTAACATACGCTGGTAACGGGCAATCACATCGCCCAATACATAATTTCGGACATGGCCTACATGTAAATGCCCGCTAGGGTAGGGAAACATAGAGAGGCAATAAAATTTTTCTTTATTGAGATCTTCAGTGACCTTGAAACATTGGTGCTCTTCCCAAAATTTTTGGATGTCAGCTTCAAGCGCTAAGGGTTGATATTGTTCTTGCATGTGGCTAGATACCTTGTTTTAGTTATACTCTTCGCACTTGAATTTTTGTTTGCGTTGCCGCGCAACTCGCAATCTTCATGTATGAATAATACACTCAGTTGCTTTATTTTCACGGCACCTTGCCAAAAATCCAATTGCTGTGAGTATAGGCTTCATTTTTAAAGTACTGTTAATTCGGATAGATTAAAAACTGTTCAACTATTTGCTAATTATATAACAAGTCCAATTTTTATTGTGATAACTGCCTGGATAAAACACTAATCTATAATAGCCTGAGTTAACTGAAGCATAAACATCTAAATGTGAGTTTTTCGATAAGCGTAACATAAGATACATAATCCCACTAAAAAGATAATAATGGAACCATCGCCGAGATATACCCATGGGGTTAAACCGCCAGTTTTATAAATTGAACTTGTTAATACACCCGTCTCGAAAGCGGGAAGTTTCGCTATAATTTTTCCTTTAGGAGATACGAAAGCCGTTAGGCCGGTATTACTTAAAAAAGCTAAGTAACGTCCGGTGGCTAACGCTTGAAATTGGCCAATTTGTAGATGTTGAGCTAAGGCAAAAGAATGACCGAACCAAGCATCATCGTTAATAGTTAATAGTAACTGAGCATGGTCTTTCAATGCTTGTCGGACTAAATTGGAATAAGCAATTTCATAGCAAATAAAGGTACCTAAATTAACATTGGCTACGCTAAATGCGGGTTGGTGACTTGGTCCGGGTGAAAAACTAGACATTGGAATATCTAATAAATTTAATAAGCCGTGTGCCCAGATTATCCACCAAGGGAGATATTCACCAAAAATAACCAGTCTTTGTTTATAATAGGTCGCGTGATCCAAGCCTAAAGCTAGCATGCCATTATAATATTGAAAGCCTTTTTGGATAGGTATTCCTGTAATCAATGTGGTTTTATGCTGTTTGGCTTGCTTGTCAAGCTGTTTTAAAAAGTCTACTGCTTGATTTTGTAACAGAGGAATGGCTGCTTCTGGCCAAATAATCAGTCGACTATCCCAATGCGATTGCGTTAATTGTTGATAGTGTATTAATGATGCTTTTTGGTATTCAGGTTCCCATTTTATTTCTTGGGGGATATTCGCTTGAATCAGACTGATTTGGATTGGTTTTCCTTGTATATGCGTCCAAGGGATGAAACTTAAGATGTAACCAATGGTCCATATCCCTATAAGTGTCAGTAAGCGTCCTGAATAGTAAAAGTTTTTTAGATTGAACTGACAATTAAAACGTTTGTTTAAAAAAGGACAGAATAACGAAAGAAATAAACTTGCCGATAAAGCGACTAGAAAAGTCAGGCCGACTATTCCCAAAATTGGAGCATAACCACTAAGCGGCGTATTTACTTGGCTAGTGCCTAATAATAACCAAGGAAAACCAGTAAATATCCAACTACGTACCCATTCGGCTAACGCCCATGAACTAGGAAAGATTAAGTAGAGTTTGATGAATGTATTACTAGGAAAAAAACGATTGAGCAGAAAACCTTGAATGGCTGTAAATAAGGCTAATATAAAAATAAATAGTGCGGTAATTAACGAAGCTAGAAAAAGAGAAGTATGACCAAATTCGTGAATACTAATAAATACCCATGAGACGCCGATACCATAAAAGCCTATGCCAAAAAGTAATCCTAAAATAAAAGCGCGTTTAGCTGAGCTATTTAGCCATAGTAATAATAATACAGCGGGGGAGAAGATAGCTAAAGGATAAATGCACATCGGAGCAAAAGCAAAGGCGAGTAAACCACCGGCGATAAGTGCGCTTATTTCTTTATAGTAGGTCATAAAATTGCATAGGAAAAAGAGTAAACCACTTGTACAACCTGCGTGCTAGACTTGATTTCACCGTTAAACACTAGTCTACGGTCCTCATTTACTTAAGTAAACTCCCGGTCCTCGACTATCGTTTGCCTCGGAACTCAAGCCCGTCACATGGTTATGTAAGAAATCTAGCGAAACGCGATTTCAAAGATTCCATCTTTAGCATAGATAAAATTGCTACAGGGAACACGCAAATTTTAGGGATAAAAAGTTAGTTTTTAAACCACATTAATTTGCCGAGAGCAGATTGTACATTACTACTTAATTTTTCGGTCACTGATTTTTTAGTCAGATACTGACATTCATAAATTTCAGCTTTATCGCTAGCTGCTAGTACACTTAAATAATCATCACTGGTTATTAGTTCATCGACTAAATTGAGTGTAACTGCATCTTTCGCAAGCCAATGAGCTCCCGTAGCGACTACTGCCATATCGACTTGTTTTCGATTAGCTTGGATAAAGGCTTTAAAAAGATGATGGATTTCTTCCAGATCATCTTGAGTTTTTTCTCGTGCTTTAACAGTGTTCTCCCCAAAAATGGTCAGTGTACGTTTATATTCTCCTGCGGTTAGTAATTCGAAATCAATATCTCTTTTTTTTAAAAAACGATGAAAGTTCGGTAGTTGTGCTACGACACCGATTGAGCCAATAATTGCAAACGGTGCTGCTAAGATTTTATCCGCGACGCAGGCCATTAAATATCCACCGCTTGCGGCAATTTTATCGATAGTAACCGTCAAAGGGATACGTTTATCTTTTAAACGTTGTAATTGTGAAGCAGCTAATCCATACGGAGCAACCATGCCACCGCCACTTTCTAAGCGTAGTATCACTTCATCTTGGGGTGTTGCCACTTGGATGAGAGCGGTGATTTCTTCGCGTAGATTATTAACCGCAGTAGCTTTGATGTCACCCTGAAAATTTAAAACAAACACTCGTTTTTTCAATAATTTAGCAGATTTCTTTAATTTAATTTTTTGTTCTTTAGCATATTTTTTTAATTGTTTCTTATCTAAAATTTCTGAATTCAAAGTTTGAGCGAATTCTTGATACTTTTTATTAAGTTTGTTAACACATAGTTTATTTTTGTTTTGTTCTTTAGCTTTGCGAGTAATAGAGAAAACTCCGGCGGTTACTATTAAAATAGCAAGTACCAATGTAAATAGCTTCGCTAGAAAAACAACATATTGAAGAAGAAATGACATGGTTATTGGCCTTTTAACTCGTTTGAAAAAGGAATAATATAGCCTATGTCCTGTTTTGTATATAACAGTACTTTGTTAAATAGGCAATTGAAAAAGCTAACCCCATTATTTTATCAAGGAATGAAGAGTGTGTTAACTGTAGAGGAACTTTCTTATGCACGTAATAACAGAGTTCTGTTCAAACAACTAACGTTTCAACTTTTTCCAAAGCAAATATTACATATTGTTGGTGCAAATGGTTCAGGGAAAACCACATTATTACAGATACTAACCGGCTTACGTACTCCTCTACGCGGAAAAGTCATGTGGAATGGCATTGCAATTGATAAAAATAACATAAATTTTACCGATAATTTACTTTACGTTAATCACCGTTTAGGTATGAAATCTGCACTGAGTCCGACCGAAAATCTTTATTTATGCTTGGCCAGACGAAATTTAATCCATAAGCAATCCAAACGTAAAGCAATCCATACTATTCATCAGATATTAGACCAATTAGATTTAAAAGATTGTGCAGATACTTTATTAACACATCTTTCTGCAGGACAACAACGACGTTTGAGTTTAGCAAAATTATTATTGATCAAAGCAGATTGTTGGATTTTGGATGAGCCGTTTACTTCTCTCGATAGTGCCGGTATTGCATTTTTATCATCTTTAATGGAAAAACAAAGTGCTAGAGGAGGCGCCATTGTTTTTTCCAGTCATCAAGCGATGTATTCTTTCTCTTTGGAAATAAAAAAAATTTTTTTAGACACAAAGTCATGTTAAATTTTTTTTTAAAGTTTTTAACTAATTTGCGTTGTGAGTTATTAGCTGTTTTTCGTTATTATCAAGAATTGATTTATCCCTTATTATTTTTAATTTTAGCGATCATTTTATTTCCTTTAAGCATAAGCGCCGATCCTATTTTATTAAAAAAAATATCTGCCGGAATTTATTGGGTGGTGGTGTTATTTCTAGTATTATTAATGTTAGATCAGCTTTTTCGAAGTGATTGGAAAGAGGGAGATTTAGAACAGCTTATTTTACTTCCTAATGAGCTTTGCCTAGTTTTATTTGTCAAGTTATTAGTATTTTGCTTAGTAATTTGTGTGTCTTTGTTTATCGTGACGCCGATTCTGAGTCTAAGTTTGTTTATTCCTTTTATAGCTTTAAAAACTTTATATCTCACTATTTTATTAGGTACGCCAACCTTAATATTTCTAGGTGGTATTGCGCGTGCTTTAACCTTAGGACTTCCACAGAGTGGATTATTGATAATATTGATAATCACCCCATTTTACATTCCAGTGCTCATTTTTGCGAGCAGTGCGGTTGCGCTAGCGAGTTTGGGATTGCCTGCCAATGGACCATTAGCTTGGTTAGGCGTGTTAATGATTCTGAGTATGAGTTTAGCCCCGTTAGTTATTAATAAAATACTGCGTTTAGGCATAGCTTTTGCGTAATACTTCTGATACTTAATTTTTGTCTGTGTATGGTTCAAAGGAAATAAAAAATGACTCGACTAAAAAAAAGAAACAAAATTTATCGATATATCGCAGTACATCATTTTTATATGTTGTCGAACTATTTAGTTCCCATTTTTACTTTATCTTTATTAGTATTCGGTATTTATGGTGCAGTAGGAGGCTTATATTTAGCCCCTGCGGATTATCAGCAAGGAGATGCTTTTCGCATTATCTATGTGCATGTGCCCAGTGCTTTTTTATCATTGTTTGTTTATTTTATTATGGCATTTTTCTCAATTATAGGTTTAATTTTACGTATTAAATTAGCCGAATTAATCGTTTCGGGTAGTGTTTTTTTAGGAGCATGGTTTACTTTTTTAGCGTTATTAACAGGAAGCGTTTGGGCTAAACCGATGTGGGGAGCTTGGTGGGTTTGGGACGCGCGCTTAACTTCAGAGCTTATTTTATTATTTTTATATCTTGGTGTAATTGCTTTACGTTCTGCAATTCCTGAGCGGCATATGGGGGCCCAAGCTACGGCGATATTGATTACCTTGGGTTTAGCGAACATACCCATTATTCACTATTCAGTGTATTGGTGGAATACTTTGCATCAAGGGGCGACACTACATTTTTTTAGCCCTTCATTAATCGAGCCGGGTATGCTTTATCCTTTATTATCGATGATAGCAGCATTCATAAGCTTTTATTTTATTGTTTTATTATTACATATCCGTTGTGAAATATTAGAACACTACATCAAGTTCAATCAAGCTAATAGCTTGTAATTAATCGTGACGAGAATCCTTGGCTAATGGTAGGAGTGGGTCGATTATAATCACCTCTAAAATTATTGTTTTCATTGCGCCAAAATTTTGATGCGCAAGTTGAAGAATTCTGTTGTATTTTAACTTTGTGATTAAACTCCTGTAGTGTTATATAACCACTAATGATAACTTGTAGTATTAATTGAGCTAAAAATATACTTTCTTGGCTGTCTGTTTTGAAGCCTTTAGAAAGATTTGGTTGGTTTATTTCAGTTAACGTCGGTAAAGATTTTGGAAATGGAAGTTGGAGTAATTTAAACATTTCATTTAAGCAGCGTTCGAAATTATCTTTTAATAGAGGACATTTTAACTCTTTGACATATTCTACTAAACAAGTAGACCAAAAATCGTTTAGATCGGGTATTTCAGTATCAATTTTGGCTTGTTTTTTAAACAAAGTCCAAAATATTAAAAATTGTTCATCTAAAAAATAATCAATTTTTTCTTGATGATCGAAATCTGGTTCATGGATTTTTGTCAGTACGATGCTGAGCAATTTTATGAAATTCAGATCAGTTATCCAATGATTCAGTTTATTTTTAGCTTTTGTAATTTTTCTCATATCACTTATTTCGCCTATTCCATGTCGAATGACTGCACCAATAACATCAAATATAACCGAAGAAACCAGCCCTACAGAATATGTCAATGCAGAAACGACCTTTGAGACCATATCTGGATTTAGTGCAATATTTTTTCCCTGATCGGCATCAATAATTTTTAAAACATCGACCTTTGCTGATATTCTATTATAAAAATGAAAATAAGCATGTTCATTAATTTTATTGTTTTGTATAAAACGTTCGTAGAGTTTATGAATAACATTTTCTGCATGGTATTCAGGGAGAAAAGCCAACAAATTATCCTTTAGTTGAGATTCTGCTAAAGGTAATTGTTGGTTTAAAAATAAATGGTTATTAATCTCTAAACTATTGCTAAGTTTAAGTTGTTGGCGCCGCTTTTTTGTTACTTTTTGCCACAAGCTTTTTTTGGATTTTTTAATCAAATCATAAGGTAATCTTTTTTTAAAAAGATTAGGTGCTTTTTCTTTATTTGAGAATAAAATTTTAGAATTTTCGAAGTACATTCTCATACCGCCTTATTATTTTTCTCTATATTAACACCAAATTAAATTTTTTTAAAAATATTTTTTCTTAATAAAATAGAAGTATTAAATTTTACTATTTGACTGATTTTAAAGGCTCTGAGTAGTGTTAAGGGGTAGGACTTAGTTGAGTTTCAGAGTAGACTATGACTCTTTAATTTTGTGTTTATAATTATGAAATTGCTAAATTTTGAAGTCGGTATCGATAAACCTTTATTTGTTATGGCGGGGCCTTGTGTTGTGGAAAGCGAACAACTGGCCATGGATACTGCTGGGCGTCTGAAAGAAATCACCAATAAATTGAATATACCTTTTATTTACAAATCTTCCTTCGACAAAGCAAATCGTTCTTCTGCTAAGAGTTTTCGCGGTTTGGGCTTAGAAGAAGGCCTGCGCATTTTAGCCAAAGTTAAAAAGGAATTGGGTGTTGCGATAGTCACTGATGTTCATGAAGATACACCTTTGAATGAGGTGGCGAGTGTGGTGGATATTTTACAAACGCCCGCATTTTTATGCCGACAGACTAATTTTATCCAAAAAGTTGCCCAACAAGGTCTACCGGTTAACATTAAGAAAGGTCAGTTTCTATCTCCGTGGGACATGCAATACGTCGTTGAGAAAGCATATCAAGTAGGGAATAAAAAGATCATGGTCTGTGAACGTGGCGTGACGTTTGGATATAATAATCTGGTTTCTGATATGCGTTCATTGGCTATCCTGCGCGCAACTCAATGTCCAGTGGTATTTGATGCGACACACTCCGTACAATTGCCAGGTGGTCAAGGTGGATCGTCGGGAGGACAACGAGAGTTTATCCCCGTATTGGCACGTGCAGCGGTAGCGGCAGGTATTGCGGGTCTTTTTATGGAAACCCATCCTAATCCAGAACAAGCATTAAGCGATGGGCCAAATTCTTGGCCATTAGAAAAAATAGCTGAACTGTTAGCAAGCTTGCAAGAGATAGATAAAACGGTAAAAAAAACCAACTTAATAGAAACAACGCTATAGGTAAGAACGTATGCCAAAAATTGCTGAGATTAATGCGTATGAAATTTTAGATTCAAGAGCTAACCCCACTATTGCTGTTGAAGTTATCTTAGATTCAGGTTTAAAAGCAGATGCGAGTGTTCCATCCGGTGCATCGACGGGTTCAAAAGAAGCAATAGAATTAAGGGATACGAAAAGGCGGGATCGTTATCAAGGTAAAGGTGTTTTATTAGCTATCCAAAATATTCTAGGGCCAATCCGAAAAAACTTAATTGGAAAAGATATTGCCGATCAAAACGCATTAGACCATTTAATGAAAGAATTGGATGGAACAGATAATAAAGAAAAATTAGGTGCGAATGCTATTTTAGGAGTTTCCTTAAGTTTATTGAAAGCGGCGGCTTTAGCGAAAGGACAAGCATTATATGTGCATATTGCTGAGCTTATGGGTCAAGGAGATAAGCAATATCTAATGCCAGTACCGCAGATGAATATCATTAATGGTGGTGTGCATGCGGATAATCCATTAGCCATCCAAGAATTTATGATCTTACCTCTAGGCGCACCTACGTTTAGTGAAGCCTTACGTTGGGGCGTTGAGACTTTTCATTGTTTAAAATCCTATTTAAAAAAGCAAGGTTTCAATACTAATGTAGGCGATGAAGGAGGTTTTGCACCTAATTTTCAATCGCACCAAGAGGCTATTGAAAGTATTTTAGTGGCAGTTGAACGAGCCGGATATAAACCAGGTAAGGACATTTATCTAGGTTTAGATGCCGCAAGTAATGAATTTTATCATCAAGGTAAATATTGTGTAGAAAATAAAGAATTAAATGCCGAGCAATGGATTAACTATTTAGAGCATTTAGTCCAACAATATCCTATTATTAGCATTGAAGATGGTATGGCCGAATCAGATGAACAAGGTTGGATGCAACTAACAAAACGATTGGGTAAAGAAATACAACTGGTCGGAGATGATTTATTTGTGACTAATCCCGTTTTATTCCAGCAGGGAATAGATAAAAATTTAGCTAATGCGATTCTTATTAAATTGAATCAGATTGGCACAGTCAGTGAAACCTTAGAAGTAATTTCCTTAGCAAAACAAGCTCACTACGCAGCGATTATTTCTCATCGTTCAGGTGAGACCGAAGATACTAGTATAGCCGATTTATCCGTGGGTACTGGGGTTGGTCAGATAAAAACCGGTTCTGTCTGTCGTACGGATCGTACTGCAAAATACAATCGTTTGTTACGGATTGAAGCAGAGCTAGCAAGAGAAAATAAGGTAAGTTATGCGGGTAAGTCTGTTTTTTCACGTTTTTTAAATGATTAATTCGATGAAACCTCTTATAGTTATTTTGACGGTACTTTTCTTAAGCTTGCAATATAAGCTATGGTTTGTACAAGATGGTGTATGGCGCGTGCATCAACTTAAAAAACAAATTGCTCAGCAATTAAAGGAGAATACACAACTGAATCAACGTAATACAGCTATGGTAGCTGAAATCAAGGATCTTAAGTCAGGTAAAATCGCATTGGAAGCGCATGCACGCAATGATCTTAATATGGTAAAATCTAATGAATTATTTTATATGGTAGTTGATAAGCCAAAAAGTAAAAACAAATAAACTTATTATTAAAATTTAACGGGTTTCCAGATTCGAATAATGGGTGCTAAGGAAAGTACTTTCATATTGCGTAAGGGAGGGAACTCTAGAGAAGCATCCGAATTAATAACATACAGATCATAACTATTAGCAACATGAGCTATTTTTACACGCCTAATTAATAATTCTCTTCCTTCAAGTTCGACGATACAATCTGCACCGTGTCCCAACTCCATATTTTTATCAGTTAATTTTTTTCCTGCTACCAGATCACCGGGACCATAAAGTGGTTTCATACTTTCATTATCAATAAGATAGATCAGATGTTCAGGATAATTTTTTCTAAAAAGTGCTAATTCTTCCTTAATTTCATTATTTTCTAAAGGATAATCGGATTTTTTCTCATTAATAGAAATTCTGGATAATGATTCAAGACTTTTATAATTTAATTTAGACAACTTACTTGAATCAGTTACTTTGGGTGGTTCGCCATAGCCTGTCATTAACCAAATGACTGAACATTCTATCCCTTCTTCGCGCATTGCTTTGCTGACTTTTTGTGCACCACGTTCAGTGACGCTACTATATCCTTGTTCCCAATAATTAATCGTGGTTAAGCCTAGATTGCAATGTTGAGCAAATTCTTTCATGGATAAATGCGACATTTTACGCAAATATCTTAGTCGATTAGCTCGCTCTTGAATATCAATAGACAGAGAAGTGTTTTTTTCTTTTATGGAATTAGGATTCTTTTTCATTATCTTCCTTTACTAAATTTGACATAAAATATCTATTCAGATAATATTTAGTCTTAATAGAAGACTAAATAAATGAAAATTATATTTTTTATTGAAGGTGCTTTGTCTGTGTAAATTTTTTTGCTGCATTTAAAAAATTTTAAAATAAAGTTAAAAACTAAAACTGGTGGTTTACGTTAACATTGTTTATTTTGCAATTTACAGTTTACGTTAACTTTATGCAGAATAAAATTTTTACGGTTAATGTCTACCAGAATAGTTCTGAAATTTTTAATTTTATCAATAAAATATCCTTCGATATATTAAAGATAGGTTATTAATAGCAAATGTGTACTTTTTTAGATTTAAGCTGATATTTCATGATATTCGATACAATTTATCCTTATTTCATAGACACAACTTAAGCCTTTAAGAAAGGAAACATTAATTAAGTATATCTATTATAACGAATATCAACCCAGGTGTGGATAGTAGGCGTTGTTTTTATTTAAAATAGAGTATGTAGATTAAAGCATAGTCATGTAGGCTTACACCGAGCTTACTTAAAATTGTTATTGTTGAGGCTAAAAATGGATTAATACATTGAGTTAACTTAATTTCTGGGATGGTCATTAGCCACGCGCAATGATCAGGCTTGTTATTTTTGCAATGATTATAGCGATGGAAAATAAAACGATTGCTAATTTATGGAGAAGAATAATGTCAATTTTAAAATTACGAACTACTCTAATGGAAAAAATTAAAGATTTGGGGAGTAGTTTTCATCCCCCATTAAAAAAACCTTTAGAAGAACTAAGTTTCCCGGTAAAAAATGTGCGTAATCCTTTACCTAGAATTTTATCGATAGATGATAACAAAATTTGTCAAAAAATTAATGTAAAAAATCTGCAAAAATTTGGTTGCACTGTAGAATGTGTTAATTCAGCACGCAGTGCTTTAGACAAATTAAGCTCGTCCTATCAAGTCATTCTATTAGATGTCAATTTACCGGATTGTAGTATTGATTTATTAATTAATTTAATTCGTAGTGACGAAAGAAATGTTAATCAAAAAGTACCCATCGTATTAACAAGTAGTTGGCTTCATGAAACTTGCAAAAAGAATTATTTGGCTATAGGCGTTAATGAGGTCTATGTAAAGCCTATGCAAGAAAATGATTTTAAAAAAATTTTACAAAACCACGGTGTTATTGCTTAAAATTTTAGATAACAATAAAAAAGTCTACAAAATATTACTTTTTAACTAGAACTTAACTGACCATCTTCCATGTGCAAAATTCGATCTAATCGACTAGCGAGATCCTGATCATGCGTGACAATAACTAAGCTAGTATTAAATTCTTCATTGAGTTCAAGTAAGGTTTGATACACTTGTTCAGCTGTGTGGCTGTCAAGATTACCAGTGGGTTCATCCGCTAATATGCAAAGCGGGTTGTTTACCAATGCTCTTACGATGGCAGTGCGTTGACGTTCTCCACCCGATAACTCACCGAGTTTATGATGTTGTCGATGTATCAGACCGACTTTTTTTAATAAACTCAGTGCTTTCTTCTGAGCAAGTACAGGCTTAACACCCGCTAGCAATAAAGGGATACATGTATTTTCTAATACGCTAAATTCTGGTAATAAATGATGAAATTGATAAATAAAACCAAGATAACGATTACGCAGATGACTGCGATGGTTCTCGCTCAACTGATCTAAATTTTGTCCCGCCAGAAAAACTTTACCCGAACTGGGTCGATCCAATCCACCCAATAGATGTAATAAAGTACTTTTTCCAGCGCCAGAAGGACCAACAATTGCAATGCGTTCGCGAGCTTGCACAGAAAAGTTGATAGGTTTGAGTACTTCGACATACAGAGAGCCATCATGAAATGTTTTACTTAAATGAGTACAACTCAGTACCGGAACATCCTGCTTAGAAGGGGTAGCTAAATCGCTAGGTGACCTATTCATAACGTAAAGCCTCCGCAGGAAGTGTGCGTGCGGCTTTTAATGCCGGATAGATGGTGGCTAATAAACTCATACCTAAAGCGGCGATACAAATATGAATAATATCGGCTGTTTCAATCTTGGAAGGTAATTTATCCACAAAAAAGTAGACGTTAGACGCAAGAATTTGTACATGAAAGACATGTTCGATAAAGCTTAAGATGTTACTGACTTGGGAAGCTAATGCAATTCCACCGATTAAACCCAGAAATGTGCCACTAAAACCTATCACACAGCCTTGTACCATAAAAATACTTAAAATCGTACCAGGAGTTGCACCCAAAGTACGCAAAATCGCAATATCAGACTGCTTATCAGTAACAACCATCATTAATGATGAAACTAAATTAAACGCCGAGATGGCAATTAATAAGAGTAAAATAAAAAACATCATTCTTTTTTCTAAAGAAATAGCATACATCAAACTACCAAACGTACTAGTCCAATCCCTTACCATATAAGTAGGGGGTAAAGTTTTAATAAGTACATTCGAAACAGTCGGTGCCGCATATAGATCATTCAACTTCAAACGCAAGCCAGTGACACCTTGACCTAATTGAAACAATGTTTGTGCATCTTTTAGAGCGATGTAAGCCATGCTGCTTTCAAATCCGAAACTGCGTCCGACACGAAAAATTCCACTGACGGTAAAGGTTTTAAAGCGCGGAATAATACCGACCGGTGTTAAGCTAACGCTGGGTGTGATGACATTGACTTTATCACCGATTTGAATACCCAAATCTAAAGCTAATTCTTCGCCTAGCACAATGTTATAGTGACCGGGTTCTAAATTGAAATTACCTTCTACTATTTTGTGCGGTACTTCAGAAACATTTTTTTCTAATTCAGGTAACACACCACTGATCATAATCGGATGCGGTTGTCCTTGATCGACTAACATCCCTTGTCCAGAGACATAGGGGGCGCTGGCGATAACGTCCGTTTGATGAGAAACTTTTTGTGCTAATGAATTAATTTGCGTTAATGGCTGTCCGTTCGTCGCCGTGATAGCAACTTGAGTTGCCATGTCAAAGATGCGGTCGCGGATCGCATTATCAAAACCATTCATCACCGATAAGACTGTGATCAGTACCATCACCCCGAGGGCGATACCAATCATCGAAGTCAAAGAAATAAAGGAAATGAAATGGTTGCGTTTTTTTGCACGTGTATAACGCAAACCAATATATAAAGCGATGGGACGAAACACACTAAGACCCTATTAATGTTGTTAAGGTAATATACCACTCGCTGGAAAGATTGCGAATTTTTATGCCCAGAATACGGAGCTAGTTAATTTCCTGGTGTCGTTTCAGCCGGTTCGCCCATAGCCACGATGGCATGAAAACCACCATCGACATGAACAATTTCACCGGTAATGCCCGAAGCCATATCAGAACACAGAAAAGCTGCGGTATTTCCGACTTGCTCGATAGTGGTATTTTTGCGTAACGGCGTAACTGCTGCATTATAAGCTAAAATTTTTCGAAAACCGGAAATGCCTGAAGCCGCTAGGGTACGAATCGGCCCAGCCGATATGGCATTCACACGGATATGTTTTGGACCTAAACTATTCGCCAGATAACGGACATTAGCCTCTAAACTTGCTTTGGCTAAACCCATAATATTATAGTTTTGCAAGGCTTTTTCGGATCCCAGATAACTAAGTGTAAGGATAGCGCCGCCGTTGGTTTGATCTTTCATCATCGGAAATGCTGCTTTTGCTAGGGCAGCTAAACTAAAGCTACTGATATCATGTGCAATTCTAAAACCTTCACGGTTAACATGTTCGAGATAATCACCTTGTAATTGGTCGGCAGGGGCGTAAGCCACTGAATGAACCAAGATATCCAAACCATCCCAACTGACATTCAGCTGTTTAAAAAGTTCAGTAATATCTTCATCGCGACTGACATCACAAGGAATGACGATGTCCGAGTTAAAATCCCTACTCGCCATTTTAGCGACACGCTCTTTAAGTTTTTCACCTTGATAAGCAAATGCCAGTTGCGCTCCTTCACGGTGCATGGCTTCAGCGATTCCGTAAGCAATCGATCGATCACTGGCTAAACCAACAATTAACGCACGTTTATTATCTAGCAGACCCATGATTTTCCTCTTTGCTTTTATTACTAAAATTATTTAATAATTCGCGAATTTTGGCTTTGATAAGTTCAATAGCAATCCGATTTTCGCCACCGCGTGGCACAATGATATCAGCATAATGTTTAGAAGGCTCGATGAATTGGGAAAACATCGGCCGCACTGTTTGTTGATATTGCGTTAACACCGCTTCAATTTCCCTACCACGTTCAACGACGTCCCGTTTAATGCGACGAATTAAACAAATATCTAATGGAGTATCCATATAAATGCGGATATCCATGAGTTCCCTTAAGTCAATTTCAGCAAACAGTAAAATGCCTTCTAAAACAATAATATTATGTGGGCCGAGGCGTCGCGTTTGTTGCTCACGAATATGCAAGGTGTGGTTATAAATAGGAATTTCTACTGATTCACCTGCTTGCAGTTGCTTAAGATGCTCAATGAGTAAGTTGTGATCGAAGGCATCCGGATGGTCATAATTGTTTTGTATACGCTTTTCAAAAGCGATGCTACTGTTATCCTTATAATAGGAGTCTTCAGAAATGACAGCGACTTGTTCGGATCCCAGTTCTTTGACAATAGTGTGTGCCAATAAACTTTTACCTGAAGCAGAAGCTCCAGCAATACCGATAATGATACAGCGCTGCGTCATACAAGCCTTAGTATTCAATAAATGCTGGTAAGTTAGCAGTTTTTGATAAAAAGGTAAATGGCATTAATAATATAAATCCTTGGGCAAACGTTTCTTGAATAATTTTATTATATTAAATTAAAGTTATGTGTAAAAATAAAAAAATCTAATCTATATCAATAAAACAAAGGAAGTTTTCTGTGACATTTTCCTACGCACTATTGCTCGGCGCTTTTTTTTTAGCACTCTTGCAATGCGGTGTTCCTTTAGCGGGTCTTTATTTCCAACGTCTGAAATGGCTTAAATGGGTTAAGCCGCTTACTTGGTCGCACTTTATATTGGTTGCGTTGGCTATTCTAAGTTTAGCGTATGCGTTTTTAGTGAATGATTTTTCTTTTGCCTATGTCGCGCAGAATTCAAATTTGCATTTGCCGTGGTTTTACCGTGTGTGTGCAGTATGGGGCGGACATGAAGGGTCGATATTGTTATGGATGTTTATCTTAAATCTATGGACAATTGCCGTTCTTATTTTAGAACAATCCATGCAACTGGCTTTATTAGCACGAATCATAGCAGTATTGGGATTTATTAGTGCGGGTTTTCTATTATTTCTGTTAACACTTTCAAATCCATTTAGTTTAGGCGCAGAAAGTGTGCTGGATGGACGTGATCTGAATCCCTTGCTACAAGATCCAGGTTTAATTATTCATCCTCCTTTACTTTATATGGGCTATGTCGGTTTTTCAGTCAGTTTTTCTTTTGCAGTAGCCGCCTTATTAAGCGGCCGTTTTGATAAAGAATGGGCAAAACGCATGCGACCTTGGACTTTGGCGGCTTGGTGTTTTTTGACCTGGGGAATTGTATCGGGTAGTTGGTGGGCATACCGCGTATTAGGGTGGGGAGGTTGGTGGTTTTGGGATCCGGTAGAAAACGCATCACTATTACCTTGGCTTGCCGGCACGGCATTAATTCATTCCTTATTAGTGGTCGAAAAACAAGAAATATTAAAAACTTGGGTGATATTGCTCGCCATATTAAGCTTTGCTTTGAGTTTAATTGGTACGTTTATCGTACGTTCCGGTATTTTAATTTCGGTGCATGCTTTCGCCGTTGATCCGTGGCGAGGTGTGTTTATGCTAGGTTTATTAGTGCTAGTGATAGGCACGGCATTGTGTATTTATGCTTACAAGATCCACAATTTTAAACAACCCCTTGCACAAATTAGCTTACTCTCGCGCACCATGCTGTTAATTGTGAATAATGTTTTACTCAGTGTAGTGATCTTTACCGTGTTACTGGGCACATTGTATCCCTTGATCATTGAAGTATTAGGTTTGGGCAAGCTTTCCGTGGGTGCACCGTATTTCAATCTGGTGTTTGCACCGTTTGCTATTTTATTATTATTTTTTATGGGTTTATCCTATTTAATTCCATGGAAGCAAGAAGTTCGCGGCGATGTTTTAAGAAAAATAGTCAGTATCCTACTTATTTCCTTCAGTTTGAGCTTTAGTTTAATTATTTTGTTTAGTAAAGAATTGCACTGGCAAGTGCTGATAGGTTTGAGCTTAGCTTTATGGATCCTATTAAATACTTTTCAACTGCTCAGAACATCATTTAAAAAAAAATTAAGCTTAAAAAATATTTTTAAAACACAAGGTGCTATGTTAGTCGCGCATGCAGGTGTTGCTATTCTAGCGATAGGCATCATTTTAAGCAGTTACTATAGTCTGGAGCGTAATGTGCGAATGCGTGTCGGCGATAATTTGTCCTTAAGCGGTTATTACTTCAGGTTACAACAGGTGTATGCCTTACAAGGACCTAACTACACTGGCGCAGTGGCCAATATCCAAGTGAATCACCAAAACAATGAATTTCTACGACCACAATTACGTTATTATCCCATAACCGATGTCATGATCAGCAAACCCGCTATCGCAGTAGGTGTTTGGCGTGATTTATATGTGTCTTTAGCCGAACCCATTGGCAAACAGACCTGGGCCTTGCGGTTTTATTACAAACCTTTTGTGCGTTGGATCTGGATAGGTGGACTCTGCATGATGCTCGGCGGTATATGGGCCATTCTTTCTCGACGTTACGCAAAGTGAAGCGCTGATCCGATGCGTTATCTTATTCCATTGCTGATTTTGCTTATCATGGTGTTTTTCCTATGGCGAGGTTTAGAAAAAGATCCCAATCTATTGCCATCACCCTTAATCAATCAAGCTATTCCAGAATTTTCAGCACATGATTTATTAAAAAATCATGCAATACTCAGAAAAAAAATATTTTTACAGCATTGGACATTATTAATTGCATGGTCAAGCTGGTGTTTAACCTGTACCGAAGAACAATCTTTTTTGTTAAAGTTGCAGAAAAGCCATTTCATTCCAATTTATGGTTTAAACTACCGTGATAAATTAAACCAAGCAAAATTATGGTTAAAAAAACAAGGGAATCCGTTCCAAAAAATTATTTTTGATCCGCAAGGCTTGTTCGCTATTGATTTGGGAGTTTACGGCGTGCCAGAAAGTTATTTAATTGATCCACAAGGCATTATTCGTTATAAGCAGGTCGGACCATTAACGGCATCGATTTGGCTAGAGAACATGGCAACCTTCATCAAACAAGCCAATAAAAATCCTAATTAGATTAACCCCTACATTATGCTACGACACGTAAAAAAAAATTTAAAAAACTTCAGTTTAAGCAAGTTACTTTGCCTGGCCATATTTTTCTCTCCGTTGTTGGCTGCAGCATCACCTGACCTGTATGTCTTTGCTTCCGCACAGAAAAGAGAACAATTTGCAGAAATCATTGATGAAATGCGCTGTCTGGTTTGTCAAAATCAAAATTTAGCCGATTCAAATGCACCACTTGCTCAAGATTTGCGTCTAGTTATTTATCGACGTATTAAAAATAGCGAATCACCTACGGAAATAAAAAAATATTTAATTAGTCGTTATGGCAATTTTATTTCATTTAGACCCGTTTTTTCGCGTTTAACTTATTGCTTATGGTTAAGTCCGTTTATTTTATTATTAGTTATTTTTCTCATTTTTTTACTCAAGGCAAAGAAATTCGATACGCAATTTAGCAATGGCTTAAAATAATTTTACTGCACTTTTAGACAGCTACCATTTTATGTAAAATTTCCGCATAATTATTTTTTAATAAAAATTATTATTTTAAAAATTAATTGGGTTTTTAAGGGATAAACATGGAATCTGAACAAAAACATACCATAGCAACAGTCACTATTAGCAAACGCGCCTTGTTAGTCGAAGACTATGTTCCTTGCCAGAAAATAATGACCTATTATTTACAGCAACTCGATTATGAAGTAGAGCTGGCCGCAGATGGTAATACCGCGATACAACGTGTGCATAGCAAGGTCTATGATTTAATTGTCGAAGATTTAGGTTTAAGTGGTGCATCCGGTAAGGAAGTGATACAAAATGTCCGTAGCAGCACACTGAATGTGGGTACGCCCTTATTGGTCTGGAGTGCGTATGTCAATAGAAATGACGAAGAAAAATATCTGGCTTGGGGAGCTGACGGGGTATTAATCAAGGTTTGCCAAGTCAAAGAGTTAAAAAAAGCCATAGAAAGATGTTTTTTGAAAACCCGATTTCATAGAAAATTTTATTATCAATTACAAAATTTTAAAAAGAAATGGGAACACTTTTTAAATGAAGCTGAAACATTAAAAGATAGTGAATGTATTAATAAATTTAAATTTACATTATATGAAGCACTACAAACCATAGAAGAACATCAACATTGGCTGGATTTAAGTAGAAATGAAAAGTAAATAGAGATTTAAAAAATGGAATTTGTTCATGATTCTAATAAGTTAGATAAATTTTTAGATTTGTTGTGCTTAGGGTTAAGTTTTTCAAGGTAACAAATACTCCAAAAAATAGCTACATTCTTCTGTCATCATCCTCTAATCTTTTTGTTCAAAAAGCCAAGGACAGATTTAAAACAAGATAAATGAATTTTGTTTTTTAAAAAATTTTTGACAAGAAATAAGGTTTTATTCCGTTGACCTTCTTGAAAACCAATGTCAAAGCCTCTTTTGTAACCTTCTAAGTAAGCTAACTGTTCAAATCGATTGTTATTGTGCATAATTTTTCTTCTATTTGTTTTTCTAAGTTTAATTCTAGTTCAGATGAACCTGTGACTGATTTAACCAAAGATAAGATGGCACAGTGTTGTAATAAATTTCGAGCAATTAATAAAATTCCTTCTTCACGACCCTTTTTCAATCCAACATGCAGAATCATGCTAAGCGCTTACTGATGGTTCAGACATTGTTATTCTTTCCCCTATTATCTCTTTGCAGCAAGGATTTTAACCAATGATTGTCTGAAAAGATAAATAATTATCTTTTGATAGTTTTTTTAAATTTCGAACAAACTTTTTAATAAAAAATTTATATAATAAAACAAAAAATCTTTTAAGATTATATTTTTTAATTTTAGTATATAATATTTTGAAAAGAAAAATATTTTAAATATTATTATGCCTTAAAAATAATTTAAAAAATTTTACAGTATTAAATAAATTACATGAACAATAAAAGCAATATAAAAGAGAATTATCTAAAAGTTTTTTAGAATTTTTGGATAACTTACCGTTGAATAAGCGTATCGAACAAATGGAGTCGCTATTGCATGAGGCAGAACACAGAAATCTACCGGAGCGTTGTTTCCATATAATTATAAGTTTATTATATCCTTTTTACTTTTAAAAAATAATAATAATATGCGATTGTTTACTAGCATTATAGAAGATCCATACACTCTTGAAAAAGCAAAGACATTACTTTATGAATATTACATAGAAAAACTAAAGTGGGTTATACATACTGATAATTATTCTGGAATTAAAATTAAAAAAACATACCAACAAAAAAAGTTTGTTGATGATTATGATGATTATTCTATTTGGTTTTCGGTTACTAACGAAAATAACAATGTGCTTGCGTGTGCTAGGCTTTGTAAAGAAGATACCAGAGGACTATTAGAAATTGAACGTTATACCGAAGCAAAACAACTGCTTCGTCCTATATTAAATTCAAAAAAACAACTTAATTTAATTGAATTAAATAGAGAAGCAATTTTACCAGATAATCCTGAGAATAAAGTTGCTAGTTTAGTCTTGTTAAAGTTTATTTTTAACTACTGCCTAACACATAACTATTCTGTTTTAACTACCACTAATATTCCAGAATGGCTAACACTGTATAATTCTTTACCCTTTATAAGATTATTTCATTGTCAGTTTAGATATGTAGAGACAGACCCAAATCCAGTTGAAGTCTATTTTATAAAAAATAGAAACTTAAATAATATTTTAAGTAAAATCAATTTTTATCTGGAAAATGATAATTTTTTTAGCTAAAAAATTAGCTAAGGTTTCAGAGATAGTTTAAATAAAATAGAAAACTGCCAAATTAATTAACTATGTCCATTAAAAAATAAAACTTCAAGTCATTTGGGGGGAGTAACTAATATAATATGATTAATTTTAGGGCTTTTGAATCAGTACGTAAGAGATACACTAAAAATTGCATACCATTTTTGTATGAATTACGTAATTTTGTCCAAGATAATAAAATATATCACGGATTAAAAATACTTCATAATACACCCCTAACTATTGAAGCTGTACTTAAGATAGAAATTCTTTTACTAGGGGGTGCAGAAGTTACAGCAAGCTGTATTAGTAGTTTGCCCCCAAGCCCAGATGCGATAGATATATTAAAAAGTGCAGGTGTTGAAGTTCAAATAGAACATGTGTTCAAAAAAATGTATGATTTCCACTTGGATTGCTGTGGAGAACTGCTTAATATCGGCCCACCTTTGATTGGTGCAATAGAGTTGACCCAAACTGGAAGTACATTGTATAAAAAAGCAAATTGTCTTTATCCTATTGTTTCTGTTGATGATTCCGTACTCAAATTATTGGAAACAATATTAGGAACAGGAGATGGATTTCTTAGAGCTCTAACTTACAATTCTAGTCATGATATTTACGATAAAAAATTTGTATTGTTTGGATTTGGAAAAGTGGGTAGAGGCATAGCACACTCATTGATGAAGTTCACTGACAGAATTGTAGCAATTGATATAAATAAAAAGTCTAAGGAAATGGCCTTGAAATGTGGAATTAAATATATAGATGGCACAAATAAGAAAATAATTGCTAAGGAACTAAGCGATAGCTCTTTTGTAGTTTGTGCAACTGGCGTAAAAAACTTAATGACAAATTTTTATTCATTTAATAAGTTTAATTTTAACAAAGCAATTTTAATTAACATGGGTGCATATGATGAATACGGAGATAATTTTGATAAAAATGAGGTTCTATTTGACAAAAAACCTTTCAATTTTTCTATCTCAGAACCGACGGGCATGAAGTATTTAGATCCAATTTTTTATGCACATAATCTAGGAATTGAACTAATTCTAGCTAAAAGAATAGGCCTCGGGTACAATGCTTTTCCAGATGAAATAGCTAGAAGGATATTAAAAAAATGGTCTATTATTTATCACGAAGAATTTTCTAAAATAGAAGAATTTTTTTATTAAATTTTAATAGAGAATATTAATGAACAATAAGAATTTAAAAAATGATATAAATATTAATATAAAATATTATTTAGATAATATAGTGGAACAGATTCCATATTTTATTTTTTGGAAAAATACAGACTCTGTGTATATTGGTTGTAATCAGAAATTTGCAAATCTTATTAGTAAAAAATCACCACAAGAAGTTATTGGTGAGACTGACTTTACTTTAGGTTGGGGAGAAGGTGAATCTGAATTATTCAGGCACGGAGACCAGGAGGTGATGAATGGAAATTCTAAAGTAAATGTGGAAGAAGTACTTATTAGGCCTGATGGTTCTCGAATTGTCATGTTGGTTAATAAATTACCCATGCTTGATAAAGATGGCAATTGTATTGGAATCTTAGGTATATCTACAGATATTACTGAACGAAAAAAATTAGAAGAAAATTTGAAGCTTTCCAAGGAAAAAGCCGAAGAAGCTAATCAAGCTAAAACTGAATTTATCATGAATATGAGTCATGATTTGCGAACTCCCCTAGCAGGTATTATAGGCTTATCTAACATACAAGCCAAAGAAGAAACAGACACTCAAGATAAAAATCTATGGATGTGGGTGCATGATGCCGGAGAACAGCTTTTAGAATTACTCAACTCTGTAATCGAGCTTACTGCAGCAGAGCATCTGGTCGATCGAATTAAACAAGAAAGGATTGATTTAATAAAATTAGCTGAAGAACTATTTAATTTAATGCAACCGACAGTTCAAAGCAAAAATTTAACTTTTCAACTAAAAATTGATCCCAAGTTGCCCATTATCATTAGCGATAGAATTAAATTAAAAAGAATTTTTCTTAATATTTTATCTAACGCACTTAAATTTACTAAACAAGGTAAAATTGGTTTAGAAATAAAATTATTATCTATTGTAAATCAACAGGCAAAAATAAAAATAATTATTACTGATACAGGAATTGGTATTCCTAAAGATAAACAAGATAAAATATTTGATCGTTTTTATCGTGTTCATCCTTCGTATCGGGCTGAATATAGTGGCTATGGTATAGGTTTATACCTCGTTAAAGAAACTACCAAAGCATTAGATGGAAAAATAAAAGTATCTAGTGAGGAAGAGAAAGGCAGTCGCTTTACTTTAGAGTTTAATTTTGCATTAGCAGAACCCGATTCAAAACTGATGGCTCCGAATCCTTCGGAATTGATAGTTGAATCCGAAGTGTTAACCGAGCAACATAAAGGCACTGTATTAGTGGCTGAAGATAATACGTTAGTTCTGTATGCGGTGAATAAAATGTTGCTGAGCTTAGGTCATCGAGCGATAACCGTTTCCTCTGGAGAAGCAGCATTGCATGCTTTACAAACGAAGGCTTGCGATTGGGCTTTATTAGATATTGGTCTACCGGATTTGGATGGAATGGAAGTGACGAGGCATTTCCGAGAATGGGAGAAGTTAAATAATAAACCGCATCTTCCCATTTTTGCTTTAACCGCGCATGCTGAAAAAAAGATTAAGGATCAATGTAAGAAAGTAGGGTTTGATGACGTATTGGAAAAACCTTTTACCGAGAAAGATCTTAAGTGTATCGAAAAATTTTTAAAATAGATCAAACTTAAAACATTTTGCTATACTATTTTAAAATAGTTCACAGAATAAATTTAATTTGTGTATGGTAAAGAATAAACTTAGGACAGGGCCTGTCCTCAACAAATTACACAATCAAGAACATATTTTTAAACAAGAACTATCCAAAACCTTTCTTGAATATCTAGATGGCTTACCGACTCATAAGCGTATTGAACAAATCCAATCATTACTCTATGACCGAAATCTACCTACCTCGGATCGAGGTTTAACGCTACAAGAAAAGCGATGTTTGTATTTGGCTAGTCAAGGAAAAGAGATTAAAGAGGCAGCAAGTATCTTAGGCCTATCACAGCGAACCATTAAATATCATCGAGCGAATATTATCAAAAAATTGCAGGTTCCTAATATAACCGCTGCGGTTGCTTCTAGTTTTCAATATAGAGCCCATCGAAATGTAGATGATCTAAGTTTAAATACCTATCCAACTTTTCAAATGTTTACAGAAAAATTTCAGATCATAGCGCAGGCTTTAGATAAAGTTTTTAATATTAATGTTTTTTTAATTAATCAGAATGGTAAAATTCATTGGGCAAATGATCATATGCTTAAGTCTATTTGTATTCCGGAATTACATCTAATTCAAGGAAAGCATGTCAGTATTTTTGGCGATAAACCTTGGATTAATACTAAAAAGGTTATCAAAACAAGAACTGCTAAGATTCTAAGGGAAGAGTTTGAAGATAAAAAATACTTGACAATAAAAGCACCCTATTTCAAAAATGAATTTTATGGTGTTATGGGATTGTCAATTGAGGTCACAAATATAAAAAAAACAATGTTACCTGTTGAACTTTAAGTTTCATAAATCTTTTACATGATTAATTAATATTTCTGAAATTAAAATTCTTATTAAGTAGATTAAGACTAAAAGTTTGCTGCCTCCCGGTAAAAACGTAATTGATATTGTTAATGTTTATTTGTTACCAAATTTAAAGAAGTTCTATAAAAGATAGAATGTTTAACTTAAAAGTTTATAAGCCAATTGCTAAATGTTTATATTTAATTATAAATATTCTTAATATTAATTTAATTCATAATGTAAAAAAATTAAAATATAGAGCGTTGCGCGAGGTAAATAAAAATGTTATAAGCTGAAAATACTGTAAATTACTTTTTAGTAATCTAAAAATAATAATAATATTGGAAATATGCTATGAATAAATATTTCAGTACTAATGAAAGTTGGTTTGTTAATAAAATTTCTTTTATAAAAAAATGTTCTAATGTTTGTTGTTTATCTTCTCTTGAATCATGGTTATGTTGCAAGGGAGATATCTAATGAAGCAAGATCATTCTCTCCCAAAAATTAAAATAGCAATTATCGGCGGTGGATGGTATGGATGCCATGCTGCTGAATCAATAATGTCTCAAAAACCGTGTGCTTTGGTTACAATTTTTGAAAAAGGTTCAGATATATTTTCTGGAATTTCGGGTACTTTTGGTAATAGACTCCATGTTGGTACGCATTATCCACGTTCTTCTCTGACAAGAGAACTTTGTCATGAGGGATATAAAGAGTTTTATATTAAATATCCCGAGTTGATCAATGAACACAGCCATTCATTATATGGATTAGGAGTTAAAGATGCCGATGGCAATCCATCTAAGGTTAACAAAGAGGAGTTTGCAGCAGTTTGCCATGAATTTGGAGAAGCAAAGGAAATACCAATAACAGAAAACTACCCCAATCTACACTATGTTGCCGATATTAAAGAACCTAGTCTAGTTATGGACATTCAATTGCGCAACTTTTTTAAGAAAAGATTAAAAGATTTAGGGGTCGATATACATTGTAATGTAGTGATTTTAAGCTTACAAAGGAGTGAAGATTCAAAATTTATTCTTGAAACTTCTCAAAGTAAATTTCTTAAATTTGATTTCGTCATTAATGCAACAAGTTTTCAAACCTTATTACCCAAAGCGCTGTATTTTGACATTTTTTATCAAGCTTGTTTCGCCTTAGTTTATAAACAAAATACCCCCACTAGATTGCCTTTTTCTTTTATCGTAATGGATGGTAACTTTCCGTCATTAATGCCCTATGATGATCGACTTGATAAAAATACCCCTATATCAAAATATGTTTTGACACATGCGTCTATCACTCTCTCTAAACCATGCAAAACTTTAGAAGATGCTGAAAATATTTATAATAAAATGGATATATCTATGAAAGATATTAAATCTAATTGTGAGAACGAACTCATGCGTTTTTACCCGAAGTTTGATAAGGAATTTACATATATTGATTATATGGGAGTTATTTTAGCAAAAGTTAAAACCTCAGAAGACTTTCGTGGTGCAGTTACCTTCAAGTCGGACGGAATTATTTATTTTATTCCAGGAAAGATATCAAATGTTTTCCAAGCTTCTCGAGAAGCTTTAGCTTTAATAAATTCAGATAATATCATAACAGAAGAAAATTATTCTTATGTTAAAGGTGGCATATTAGATCGGAAAAAAAAATCAGTAATCAAACCATCAGCTATCTCTACATCTTCATTTTTTAGACAAAATGCTTCAAATGAGCCTATGGCTTATAATGAGGGAATTAATTCTCTAAGTATTAAACGGTAAAAATAATTACATGAATGGAGAATTTTATGGAAGATAAAAATTGGTTAAATAACAATTTAATTTTTCAGTTAGTAAATCTCTTACCCGTTTTCGTTTTTTGGAAAGATAAGAAAGGTGTTTATTTAGGTTGTAATCTTAATTTTACCAAAGCCTTGGGGCTTAATTCTATTGAGGAAATTGTAGGCAAAACGGATGATGATCTGGCAACAAAAAATTTAAGCACGCATTATCGAGGTGATGATCAAGAAGTTATTCTCTCGGGCAACCCAAAATTAAATATTGAAGAAGAGCAAAATTTTCCGGATGGGAAGAAGCTGACAATTTTAACGAGTAAGGTACCTATTTTTGATAAAAATAAAGAAATAATTGGTGTTTTAGGGATATATAATGACATTACTGCATTGAAGAATGCCAAGGAAAACGCCGAAGCAGCCAACAAAGCAAAAACTGAATTTATCAGAAATATCAGTCATGATTTACGCACTCCCTTATCCGGTATAATTGGCCTTTCGCATCTACAAGCTAAAGAAGGAATAAGTACTCAAGAGAAAGAGTATGGTCAATGGATTCATGGTGCTGCGCAACAGGTATTGGAACTGCTTAATTCAGTGGTAGAGTCAGCGGTTATTGAAGATCCATTAGAGCTGATAAAAAAGGATAAATTTGATTTAATTCAGTTAGCCGAAGAGTTGCGTACATTGATGCAAGCTTCAATATCCAGTAAAAAATTACAGTTTCAATTAAAATCGAATGCTATACCGCTTATTATCAGTGATCGTATTAAATTAAAACGGCTTTTACTCAATCTCCTTTCTAATGCCGTTAAATTTACAAAAAAAGGAACGATTAGTTTAGAAATTAATTTATTATCGATAAAAGATAAGCAAGCTAAAATAAGTATACGGGTTTCTGATAGTGGTATTGGCATTAGCAAAGATAAACTGGAAAAGATATTTGATCGTTTTTATCGGGTCCATCCTTCATATCTGGCTGAATATAGTGGTTATGGTCTTGGCTTATATCTGGTTAAAAAATCGACAGAAGCATTAGGTGGCACCATCAACGTTTCTAGCGTAGAAGGAGCAGGGAGTTGTTTTAGTTTGGAGTTTAGTTTTGCTTTGGCCGAACCGGCCAGCATGTTATCCGTAAATAATTTAGCGTCAAGCACTGAGGAAGATTTGCAATCCCTAGCTACTATTAAGCTAAAAGGTTCAGTGCTGGTCGCCGAGGATAATACCTTAGTTGCGTATGTCATAAAAAAATTATTAACCGGTTTTGGTTGTCAGGTAGAAATCGCCTCGACGGGTGAAGCGGCATTACAAATTCTGCAAACACAAACCTTTAATTGTGGATTATTAGATATTGGTTTACCAGGTTTAGATGGCATAGAGGTGACCCGGCGTTATCGTGAATGGGAGCTTCTTAATAATAAACCGTATCTGCCGATTTTTGCCTTAACGGCACACGCTGAAGAAAAAGTTAAGCAGGAATGTCAAGCTGCAGGCTGTGACCAGGTGCTGCTTAAACCTTTCACCGAGAAAGATGTTAAAAACATCGAGAAATTTTTGCAATAAATTTATATTTCTCTTTAAACCGTTGTTATTTACTAATAATTTAATCTTAATCTCTTCAATAAATTTTAATGTGCTTTAAAAAATATATTTTTTAAAAATCACATATAAAATTAATTTTTTTTGTTATAATCTTTATTTAAATTAAGCATAAATATTTCATGCTTATAAATTAAATCTATTTATATTTTTCTGGAGTTTACTTGATACATAAAGTTGCTATTGTAGGTGCGGGTATTATTGGTATGACCAATGCGATTGTTATTTTGGAAAATAATAAAAACAGGCAAGATAAATTTGAGGTAACAGTTTTTAGTAAAGAAGAACCATTGGCTACCAATTCCGATGCGGCGGTAGCGACCTGGTTTGCACCTAATGACGATAACCCTTTATTACAGCAATGTTGTTTAGAAAGTTTGCCAAAATTTGCTGAATTAATAAAAAACCAAACACCCGGTGTGAATATAATTTTAGAAGTTCTTTATTTCACATCTGAAACAGATTTTAAAAACAGTGTTTGGGCAAAGGAATCGGTAAGAAAAGCAGTTGAACTGCATGAAAACACCGATGCTGAATTAAAGGTAGATGGCTTTCCGTTTAGTGTGCTGATCAAAATACCACTGATTAATCCAAATTTTTATCGACCTTACATGTTAGAAAAATTTAAAGAGCTAGGAGGGAAACTTGAAGTTAAAAAGATTGATGCATTAAGTGTGCTTACTGAAACCTATGCCATTGTAGTCAATAGCTCGGGTTGGGAAGCGAAATATTTAACTGATGATAATTTAGTTTATCCGATACGTGGTCAAACCGAAACATTTGCTTTAACGCCTGACTTGAAAAATGATCGTACTTCTATGAATGTTGAAGGATTGACTGCGTATGTCGTTTTTCGTCCTATACATAAAGAGGATGGAGATTGCGTCATTGGCACTACTTTTCAGGTTGGTGACTCGGATAGAGAAATTAGACCTAGCGATACTCAGAGTATTATTAATAATGTCGCAACTTTTTTTCCGGCCGTAAAAAATGTGACGACGACACCTAAAGTCGGTATTCGCTGTGGCCGACCTGAAGTGCGCATCGAGTCAGAACGACATGACCAATCAATGATTCTGCATTGTTATGGGCATGGCGGTAGCGGTTATAGTGCTTCTTGGGGAAGTGCCAATGAGGTTTTAAAACATTGTAATAACTTTGTATCTGAGCCTAAAGCAATCCCTAAACCGCGCATTTAATTTTTTTTCGATTTATTATTCTGCTTATGATAATCGGTATTCAAACTAAAGGGATTAAAATTGGTTTGCGTATCATAGATATCTAAATTTTCAATAATTTTTAAACGTTTTGCCAGGCGGATTGAAAAGGGGAGCAGCAATAATTCGATAGAAACCATGAATACCCAAGAGGCTAAAATATGGTGTATGAAATGTTTAAAATTTGGAATCAAGCCATAAAAAGCAATTGGGGCATAGATCAGTTCATTAATCGTATAAGCAGTTAAGGTAGAACCTATAAAGCGTATGCCCATGTATTTACCTTTTAAGCTAATTTTTAGTTTCGCCACGATATAAGAATTAATACTTTCAGTAACTAAATAACTTAAAATGGCTGCTAAAAGAATACGATTGTTGGTCATTAAAAAAGTGCTTAAAGCAACTTGAGAGATCGAGCCAGGCGCAAGTGTAGCAACCACCAATTGGTCAAACAGGATAAAGATTAAAAAAAATAATAAGGCGGTCCAAACGGCTATTCGGGCATGCTTATAGCCATACACTTCAGTAATAATATCAGAAATGAGATAGGTTAAAGGAAATGCAAATGAACCGGCACCCGTATTTAACCCAAATATATTTATTAAGCGCGGATCAAACCAATTTGCAAGAAAAAAAGCTAAGGTATAACCTGAGATGAATATCCATAAATAGGTTTGTCGAATAGGGTTAAGTTCTGTGTTATGGTGGGTGGCCGTTTCCAAAGTAATCCTTGTTGCTATTTAATTGATCTTATTCTGCAATGGATGCAATTTATTTAGCGTGGAAATTGATCAAATCCATTATTGTTGTGGATATACTTTACTTCAAATTTGAAAAAATTAAACTGTGTATTTTGGTCATATATATCTATTTTTTCCAGTTGCTTAACTTTTTCTATGCAAAAAGTAATAACAGGTAAACAAATCAGTGTTAAGAGTGTGCTGATAAATAGGGATGAAATGAACGGAATGTTTATTAAGCGGTCATTATAATCACTTAGATGTAAAATCAAGACATTGATGAATGTTGTAAGCATGACACAGACTAGCAATCTAAATTTTAGATGCTTGCCATTTAATTTTAGTTTTAGTTTGGCAAGAAGAAATATATTGAATGGTGCAGTCATTAAATAACTCAACATAAACATAACGCTAGTTTTCAAATAAGCGACCATGATCAAATTAAATAACGTGTTATGTACTGCGTAACTGGGACTGGGTAGATTGATAATGAATACAGCATAGAACACAGAGAGCATATTGAAAAAAAATCCGCACCAAATCGCGCGTCTGGAATTTTTATAGCCATAAACTTCAGTGATAAAGTTAGCGAGTAGAAAGTTTAATGGGTAAAGTAATATTCCAGCATTGATTGTTATGTTTTGCAAAGAGATGCTACACATAATAAACCAGCTACTGAGTAAGCTTAACATGGCATAACTTAGTGTTAAGAACCATAAACATTTAGCATCTAACCTAAGGGAAGAATGTTTTTTATTCAGATTTTGGCGGAACAATTTCAACTTCCTCGAAAGAGATGACTAAGCCTTTAGCAATAATTTTTCCAGCGGCTAAACCTACTTTTTTATTAATAGTGGGGTGTGATTTTGTTAAATCACTGACATTAAGATCATTCCAGGGTTCTTTAAAGATATGTCTCTTAAAGGGAAGCGCACAGGTTACAATGAGATAATTATTTTTCATACACAGACTTAAAGGTCGCATTTTTTCTTTATGTATACCTAGATAGTGACAAAATAAGCTATCCAGTTTTTTCGCAAACAGTTTTAATAACATACACTTCCGTGCGTCGATTAAGTTTTAGCATTGACTTGTATTACCACGCCTAGAATAGAATGCAACTGTGGATTCAAAATAACAGGAGCAGTGCTATTATCGTAAGTCGTCAGTAAAATTTCATCAAACTCAATTTGAAGCTTTCGAATCAAAATTTGCAGATTATTTTCTATTTTAACAGCGACTAAGCTATTTTTTTCAAGTGCTGCATTGGGATCAACGATAAAAATAGAACCTTTTTTAAAAATAGGTTTAATTTCTTCTTCGGATTGCAAGGCAATCAAATGTTGGGCTTGGGTGCTTAACTTAATGCATATTTGGCCAATTTTTTCAAATATAGTCGCATTAAAAGAATAAAGTGGTAATTCGGTCTCCGTATTAAAAGAAACTGCTTGCTGATCTTGAATTATCAGTTCTGATTCGTTATTAAGTCCCATCAATAAATCATTTATTGTGATATTGAAACCATCTAATTTAAAAAATTCAACAATTTTATTTAAGGTATCAATTCTTGGATTATTGACACGTTTAGTTGGTTCGAGATGAATTAATCTTAACAAGACAGAATGTGGCATGTTTAAATTTTTTGCCAGTCGGTACAGCGTGAATTTGACGCCATCGCGAGTTGACTTCATTTGCATCAAGGTTCTTAAAGTAAGATGTATTTTATTAGCATTCATCGTTGCATTGCATTTTAATTAATAGTTGATAGTTTTTCATAGTGGATGCTATCTCTTAAAGCACAGATTATTCAATGAGTTAGCGTGTACTTATATTCTCCATTACAAACTACCGTAAATTTAAAATTAATTCAATTATTATGTAAATATATTAAAAAATTTAATAAAATAAAAAAATTTAATTTTAAATAGCAAGTAAATAATTTAGGTTAAATAAGTAAATAACTTATCAAAATTTTGCAATTAATTAATAATAAATGCGCTAATGCGGAAAAGTGGAACAGGTGGGTTGAGCCGCGTCATGCATTTCTACATCAGGTTCTTGCAAAGCTAAAAATTGATTATTAATTTGTGTTAAAGATTTTTGAAGCGATTGATAAAATTTCTTAACCGTTGAACTTCGCAAACATGGAGTAGAAGAATTTTTTTGTTTGATTAAAAGATATATTTCTGAAAAAAGACTTAGCATCATAAAATTATTTTGCTCAATATTCGTTTCAGACTCTGAAGTGTCAAATGGTATTTCATCGAAAATCTTACGAATTTTTTGAATACCATCAGGAACTTTTTTGAAAAAAAATCCCCAACCTAATTTATTCCAGTCCGGGTTTTCAACCTCCTTTTTTAAATCAATTAATTGAGTTTTCAACGAATCAAAAAGATTATGTTTTTGTTGTGTATTATCTTCCTTCGATAATTTAACAATCCATTGTAAAAGAAGGTCTCCCTGCCAATTTAATTTCTTGTTCAGCAATTGTTCTTGTTCTTTGTGGGTAGAGTTTGATTTTTGTTTTTCAATTTCATTCATTATTGTATTTATAGCCGCTTCTTTCTTTCGCAATTCATCTTGAGTTTGTGTCGATTGGTTTTGCCATTCTTGGGTTTTTGAATCGCAGATTCTATTTATTACTTTTTCAATTGGATCTCCATAGACTTTCTTAGTTTTTTGTTCAGTTTTGCGATTTTCTAATTGCTCCTTTAAAGCAAGATTCAATTTAATTTTTTTCTCTTTAAGAATTGTTATATTTTCACGAGAGTTTATTTTTTTTTTGTTACATTCAAATTCCAATTTAGCAACATCTTTTTTATCATCTTCTCTTTCTAATTCAGTTATTTTTTTTTCTATTTCTGCGATTTGGTTTTGCAATTCATCAATTTCACGAATGGTGTTATCAGTAATTTTTTGTAATCTTTCGAGATTAATTAATGAGTTTATTAAATTATTATCTTCAAGTATACTGAATATATATTGATCATCTTTAGTGGCTTGTATTTTTTCTTCCACTTCACTTATTTGACTTTTAAGTTTATTTTTCTTACCTAGTATTTTTAAGTTTTGCTTTTCAATCTGTAATTTTTCGACTTCTTCTTGTTTATCGTCAGTCAATTTTTTAAGAAGTTCAATTAATTCAGATTCGTTTAGTTGTAAAAAATCGATTAATTCTTCATTAATTTTTGTTTGTTTCGTTTCTAGTGCATTTTTGTCTACGTTTAAATTTAGGATAGATTGTATTTTTTTTAAAAAATTCTTAATAATATTATTATTATTGATAGGAACAAGTTGTATTATATTTTTAAAAAAATCCGTTATATCATCTAAAGTCTGTGCATTCTGTGCAAGGTCTTTTTTAATTTTGCTTTCGGTACGTAAATCTTCTTGCTTAGTATTTGGATGTTCGATTTGTATTTTAAGGATTTTAATTGGGTCGCATTCTTTTAGCTCTGATATTAAAGAAAGTCTAGTATTTTCTAATTCCAATTGCGATAAAAGTTTTTTTATAATGTCGTCTATGCGTATCTGTTTCAAAGTGTACAAATCGCCTTCCGAATAATAAAGTTTTCTTTGATTTATTCTTAAATTTGCTTCAAGCTGATCGATGGGAAATGTCAGTTCTTCTTCAATTTTTGCTGCCTGTTCATTTATTTCGTCTAATTCCTGTGTATGCACTTTTAATTCCGCTTCATGCATAGCAATTTCAAGCTTAAAATCTCTATCAAGCTCGAGCCTAAATTTTTTAAGATCAGTTGTCAGTTCTATCAGACGAGTTAGTTCAACATCAGGAAGCAGTAATTTTTCCAATTGTTTTTTTTCTTTATTTAAATCCAATAGTTTAATTTGCAATTGCTTTGCGTCTTCGGTTAAGCTTGGTTGAGTAACAGTTTCTTCTAATGAAATCAATTTTGCATAAGTATCGCGGTATTCATCGATTAATAAACGGCAATTTTTGAGTATTTCTTCAATAAAAAATTGAATGGATAATGAAGGATCCTTTTCTTTTGCGATAAAATCATCTAATGCTAATAAAAATTCAATGCTAGTCTTTTCACATGCTTCAGACTGTAATTTCTTATCAAATGATGAAATTAAATTTGCAAGGGGCGCTGAATGTTCGATTTGAGACAAAAAACGTAGTCGGCTATGTGTTTTAGTGAGCCAAGCATGAAGAGCTTCTTGCTGTGGAGTTTCAGTTTGTTGAGAAGTCCCCGGAACGGGCTCATTATCATGCAAGAAGTTTGAAGAAGATGTAGTGCTTTGTGTGCTGGATGTAGTAGTTGATTTCAATGTGGCCCCCTAGTTCATTTATCGGTTATTATCTAAAAGGTCTTTTACTGAATCTTTTCTATATTATCGCCTTCTTAACTTACCTATTTTCCAATTTAATGCAGTGTAACAATTTTTTTTATGTAACGAAAGATCTTTTTTTGGATTAAAAGATTACATATATGTAATCTTTCTTGAGCTTTTAACACCAAAAAATGATTTAATTTTATCAAAAAAATAATTTTTTATCTATTTAATTAAAAAATATAGCTTAAAGAAATAAATAAGAAAATAATTAGGGAACAACTACTATAAAAAGAGTGAAGTGACTCCCACCTAATAAGACTTAAAAATCTCAACAAATAATTTCAAGATAAACCAAACTTGTCTTTTAATATCATTTTGGATAGTTTTATGGGAAAAGGTGGTTTTATCTTAAGCAATGAAATAGTAAGCTTCCAAGCATTGCACTATTTTATAATTTTTTTATTTGCATAAAATTAATGATTTTTCACATACATTTGTATGGATTTTTTTAGGAAAAATTCATTTATACTCTCTCATGGGAGGAGTGAAATATGGAACATTCAAGATAGATTGCAATTTTTTATATAAAATATCCATGCATTAAAAATACTTTGTTTGGCAATTGTATATGAAAGATGTTTATAACAAAGTATTGTATTTGTAATTATACTAATAATGAATAGATTGTTTTTTAAGCCTGTCAATTGAAAATTAATGGATATTAAAAAAAATCAAGACAAATAAGGAGTATAAAATGCTAAAAGAAAGTATTTTAAATAATTTAAGTAATCTCAATATAAATTACTTTGAAAAGGATATTCGATTAAATTATACAGGATGTAATGATTCAACTGCTGAATATGCAAGCCTTGATTCCCCTCAACAAATCATCCATAAATCCGATTATGATTTAATTTGGAAAGATTCTTCAGCGGAATCCTTTCGAACAACCGATCAAGAAGTCATATCTGGAAAACCGCAAATTAATCATTTAGAGTCAATTCAAGTAGCGGGTGGAATGAAGGATTTTCTTATTACCAAAACAAGCCTTCTGGATGATAACGACAAGGTTGTGGGGATTATTGGATGCAATATTTGCGTAAGTGGATTTACCCTAGCCAAAAAGGAAGGTTATTTTAACTTGGAAGAACAACGTTTATATTTAGGAAAGGCGTTTGGAGATCAAAATCTGACCAGAAGACAGCTGGATGTGTTTAAATGTATTCTTCATGCCTTTACTACTCCTGAGATAGCGCTTTATTTAAAAATATCAACGGCTACCGTTCGTTCGATCATCAGGGATTTGAAAAATAAACTTCAGTGCCGATCTAAAGCTGAAATCGTGTTAATAGCTATTAAGAATGGATGGACTTTTCTTATCAATGAAAAAGTATGCCTACCTAAAAATCTTGGAGCGACATCATGATGCAAACTCATCCTTTAGAAAAATTATTTCATGGAAAACCGTTATATTTAGAGGACAAAAAGGAAATAGAAAATTTTTTTGCAAGTCACTCTAGAAAGAAACCACTATTATTTACGAAAAAAAACAATTTGGAAAAGAAAATTTTTGAAAAATATATAAAAAACATCAATTTAAAGGAATTTAATGCCAATTTTTTTGATAACTGCCTACTTTTCTTAAAGAAAGATTTAAATACTGAAGAAGAAGAAAAACTAAAAAATTTTAAAATTCTTAATTATCTTATTGAATCGATCGAGTGTGAAAGTAATCTTAAAAACAAATTACTTAATGAAATAAGTGAAATGGAAATATTTAAGAAATTTAAGGATTCAGAGAAGAAAGAATTTATAAATTTAATAATAAACTTCTCTTCCGAAATAAATGCCTACAATAATACTATTTAATTAAATAGTATTTACAATACCTTAATAATGATTCTATCAAGGTATTTTTTTACTTATAAAATAATAATAAAATGCAACGGAACAATAAAAAAATAACTCTGTTATTCCCAATTAGTCTTATTCTTTACGAATTACCACTGTACTTTTCTAATAACCTTTTTTTGCCGGCTTTACCCGAAGTAACCAAAAATTTGCAAGTAACTAATGCTATAGGTCAATTGAGTATTGCCTACTGGTTTCTAGGTGCTTCATTATTTCAAGTCTTTTTAGAACCGTTATCTGATCATTACGGACGAAAAAATATATTATTGGGCGGGGGTGTTCTCTTTGTCTTCGCAACCTTACTCTGTGGTTTAACCCATTATATTATTTGGTTTCTTATTGGTAGATTTTTTCAAGGATGTGTCGTCAGCAGTATTTTAGTAACAGGATACGCTGCTATTCGTGAGATCATGGAAAGAGAACAAGCAGTTAAAACTATTTCCTGGATGACTAGCATCGCTATCTTAGCACCTGCTTTAGGGCCCTTATTAGGGAGCTTGTTACTACAACGGATGAATTGGAGAGAGTTATTCATTGCTCTAAGCGCTTTTACAGTCCTGAATTTGTATTTATTGTATACGTTTATGCCTGATAGTAGAGCTAGTTCAGAAAGGCTGAAGTTAGAAAAAATATTTTTTAATTACCGAACGATTTTTACTAATTTTCAATTTTGGACCTATACTTTATTTTTTTGTTTCTTATTTGCTAGTTTGATAGCCTGGAATACCTTAAGTCCTTTTTATTTGATGGATTATTTAAAACTTAACCTCATTCAGTTCGGTTTTGTGCAGCTATTAGTTTATGGTTCTTTTATTGTCGGTATTTATTTAAAACGGCTATTAATATACCCGATAGAAGAAATTCTTAAGCGCGGATTATTTTTGACGATAATCTATTTTATTTTAAGTTTGTTTACCTTAATCCATTCACCTTCACATTTATTTTGGGTGGTGGGGAGTGTTTTGCTGTTTTGCATGAGCACCGGACTTATTTTCAACGCATTGCATCGTAAAGCAATTGAGATCCCTAAAGTACCTATGGGCACAATCATATCTGTATTTTCTATCACGATGAATTTATTTGGATTTTTAGGAAGTTTAGTTGCTAGAAGCTTTAATATTTGATTTAAAATTATTTACTACATTTAATTTTTGTCTTAATAGCTCATGCAGAAGGCTAGATAAGAAAAATTGCAAAGAAGTGGGCGTCACTGGTGTACTTCATAAGTCATTTAAAAAATATATTCATATCATCATTGATTTTAGATAAATAAAAAATAGTATTTAGATGTATATATTATTTTTAACTTTTTTTAATACTGTGTTATTTGACAATAACTATTATGTTTTAAAAAAATAATAAGCTTTAATGTTCTAAAAAATTACGTCAACAAGAAACCTGGCTATAAGTAAAGAATCAAATTGTGTTGGGATTATTCTCGTTATGTTCCCGTTTGATGAGGAACAGTTGATGATAGCAGGATGAAAGTAGACTTTTCTACTATAGCGGCATCGCATTTAAAATAGCAGCATTAGTTAAAACTGATAGGCAATGCCAAATACAATTTGGTAATTTCTATTTTCAATTCCTGCACAACTAGAACAATTCAGGGATATGCCATTTACGGTAGTTCTGCCTCTCCCCAGGGTATATCTATTCCATATCCATTCACTAAAAAATTTCATCTGTGGTGTTATATAGTAACCAATATTTGCTCTTGCTGAATAATATTTAGAACTATGTGTTTTTTCTATAAAGTTTAATTGACGTAGATAATGCTCATCATTATCCATAGCTAAAACCCATGGACTATATTTTAATAAGGTATTAAATTCCCAATTTTTATATTTATATTGAATTTTACCACCAATATAAGGAACACTTAGTTTTTGTTTATATGCTATACCAGGTATCGGTGGGAACTCACCTTTTTCCTGCCCATTATTATAATCATAATATCCGCCAATTGCTGTCCAATCAAATTGCGTTTGTTGATATCCTATAACGCCAGCTAGCTTAAAATTATTTTTTTTCATCAACCAAATATTAGAATTAATATTAAATTCATTAGCATAATTAAGACGAGTGTTTGGGCTATAGCTAAGATCCGACCAATGTGTTTGATTCGGAATCGTCCAGTCAAAATCATGCATAGTTGAATGGCTTGGTTTCAAGGTTATCCATCCATTTGCTTCTAATGTTAACCAAGGGGTAGTATTCCAAGAAATATCGCCTTTAATTATGGGTGTACTTTTAATTTCCCAATCAAGTTCACTAAGTTTGCTATTATTTTCTCCATAAACATATTCCTTAGCTTGGCCTGTTAACCAACCAGATGATATATTTATTAATAAATTATCAGAAGATAAATTTTTATCTTGATTAAATTGTGCTGCATTAGCAGCAGAAGACAAGAATGTAACAGTTATTATTATAATTAAAGGTAATATTACAGGTTTCATATAATTTATTATTTTTATTTTTTTAGTGTTTATTGAATCAGCGGCAACTGATAAATATTTTTTAAGTTAGGTTGTGTTGTTGAGTCAATATCTGAGACGTCATTATTGGCAAAAATAACGACGGAACAAGATTATACTCCTCTAAGTTTTGCCGTACAATTAAGTAATGAAGATCTCATTAAGGTGTTGATTAACATAATCAACATTGATGTAAATATACCAGATAAACTTGGGCGCACTCCATTATATTGGTAGCTTCTAAAGATGATATCGAAGGAGTTAAGTTGTTGCGTAATGTCGACGATATTGATGTTAATAAGTCAGAAAATGAAGGTGCCAGGATCTCGAATAATAATCTTTAGTTAAAAAATTGCGAACCTCCTTTTTTAATAAAATGCTGGGTATAATATTTTACTTCTTGGGTATTTACTTATTTTTAAAGAAATATATAGCTAGTTTTTTTTAAATATTAAGTATCTTAAGCTTATTCTTAAGGTAAAATTAAAGTTGCTACGTATATTTAGTTATTGGCTTTATTAAATTTAGGAGGGATAATGAATTAATAAGACAAAGCTTAATTATTGAGAATAAAATGATGATAGAACAACAAGATTTATATGAAAGAGGCATCGATGTGTCCAAATGGCAAGGAACTATCGATTGGGAGAAGGTTGCCGCTGACGGGATTCAGCATGTCTTTATCAAAATGTCAGAAGGAGGAACCTATACAGACATTAAATTTCTTGATAATTGGCATGCTGCTAACAATGCGGGCCTAAAAGTTAACGTTTATCATTATTTCAGGGCATTAAATAGTACTCCGAAAGAGCAATTTGCCAATATTAAAAGAAATCTTAGCTTAGTAGGCTTTGATCCTTTTATCAATTTGTTAGCAATTGATGTAGAGAAAAGAGGCAATGAAAAGGCTAGTAAAGATGAAATAGCTGATCATCTTCAAGATCTTCTTGGAATGATTAAACAAGATATTTTGTGTCATGTTAATCCAATTATTTATTGCTCACCTGCTTATTGGGATAGTGCATTAAATTGGGAGAAATACGACTTTAGTATGAATCCACTTTGGATTGCTAATTGGAATGTAGATAAGCCTCGTATACCTCAAACCTGGCAACAATCTGGAAGTACCTGGTCATGGTGGCAATATAGCTCAAAAGGAACGGTTAACGGAATCAGTGGCTTTGTTGATTTAGATTGGGTCAATAACAAATTAACAAGCTAAACAATGGTTCTATTAATATTTAAAATAAAAAGTTTTAAATTGTTTTAACCGAAATTTTATAAATTAATTTATTCTTTGTTTAGCAATTTGACAGTAGATAACCTCGTTATCAATAATATGCAGCGTCTTTGTAAAGAAACTGCTGCTAAATCCGTGGTAGCAATATCAACAATCAAATCATTAGGTTTTGAAAGTCATTAGATAAAAAATTGAGGGAAGCAACACGGAAAAACCGCTGGATGACCTTGATTGCGATTTTCTGGACTAGCGACCGGCGTTGCGGCTGCTGCTTTAGTTTTTTAGGTTAAATTTAAAAAATTATAACAAGAATAGTTTTACGATAGAGCAGGGTGCTAACTTAGGTAGACCTAGTAAAATCCATATTTCTCTTGCGCAAAATTATATAACAATAAAAAGGGAGGCTTATTTTTTTAAAATAAAATAATTATTTATTGAATATAATTGAAGATTTTTCTTCTTCTAGTTCTTCTTTTAACGCAGGTAACTTACTCCTATTTAATTTAAAAATTCTATGGGATTGATAAATTCCTTGTTTTTGTCTTTTTCAAAAAACTGCTATGCGATTTGTTGAGCTTGCCATTCATTGGTTTGTTGAGCTGTATGGTTTGCAATTAAATTTTGTAAATATTCTGTCATTAGCGGCGTTGAAGTTTGATTAGAAACAGAAGTATTCGCTTGTTGAGCTAATTTTTCTTGAGCTGCTTTTTTACCTTGTTCATACGCATGATGTTTTGCTTGTTTAACGGCATTATCAACCACGGATTGCGGTATTTTTTTTTCAACAGGGCCTACAGATTCGATTCTTATGCTTGTTTCAGTATTGGGTAAATTTTCCATTGTTATATTTTCACTCATTTACTTTCTCCGACATTTTCCCCGTCACGCTTAAGCCTTATTTAACGTTTAAGTCCCGACTATTTACTCCGGATAGCTCCGCTCGGTAAAACCTCCACGATGCAGGAGTCTCAATAAATGCTTTTATAGTATTTAAAGGCTTATTATCTAAATACTAAATATAAATAGCGAGCCCATTATATGGGGGTCCTTAAGGGCTAAAAGCGTTTGCCCTGGTTTGCTTTGTCTGACAACTCAATTTTAATATTTCTTTAATATTATAGTTTTAAAATAAGCTAAACGGAGGAGAGCAACGGGAAGAAAAAATTTCTGTAACAAAAAAATGATCGATAAATTTAAATATTTTTATATAGGCTTTTTTATGCAAAAATTCGAAAAAAAATACCTTAACAAACAAGGTTACTTAGACCTGAGAACGCTTTGTCCCAATAATGTGAACTATTTAATAAATAAAACCAACAACAGAGTACTGGGGGTCCAGAGCATTGAATCTAGAGGCCTACAATCTTCGGATCTTAGTAATTGGTCAGATTTCAGTTCTGAGGAAAAAGCAGAAATGGTTAAAATTATACTGACTAACGAAAAACAATTTTATCAAAACCAAGCTTCTAAAACTTGGAAATGTCCAGATTTAATGCGTATGACGTTTGTCGTCACTATGTTGTCCGCCCAACTTATTGCTATGCCGGCAATAGGTTCTATCGTCGCTTTAACAGCATCATTGCCGCTCATAGCAAACTTATTAGTTGGCACAATACTTTTATCACTGGCGATTTTTGGACCCACTACTTTATTGGCTGGGTTAATAATAGGTTGTAGTTACTTGTTATATAAATGTAATGAAAGAAATTATAAGAAGGAGTTAGTCACAATTGATCAACTAGAGAAAGAGTTGTCTAGCTACCAAGCAAATACAATGGATCAATCCATCAAAAGCTCTACGGATGTTAATGTGCTAACTGAAGAAATGAGCCCTAATGTCGCAAATGATCAGACAATCACTCAAAACATTGTTAAAAACTTAAATTTAGTTGGTAACAACTTACTTGGGTACAGGGGAACATTATTTAACCAAAGCCCAAGGCAACTTGAAACTATTCATGAAAATACCATACTGAGCTTTACTAAATAAACCTAGGGCACGAAGTGTTTCGTGCCCTAGGTTTTGTGTTATTTGTCGATTCTATTTCTACTATGCAGAAGACTTAGCTTTTATAACCCTCATTGCAGAGACTCTCAATAAATGCTTTATATTTATATTGCTATTATCTAAACAATAAATAAAAATAGCGAGTCCATTATATGGGGGTCAGTCGTAGTTTTAATGTTTTTAAAAAGATAAGAAAATAGAAGGATATGGATCTGTTTTTTCAAAAGACATGGATGCGAAATATTGTTTAAATTGACTATTTCCTTGTGAACTTATTTTTATTCCTATTTCTAAAATATCAGTATAATCTAATGAATCTTTAATATGCTCAAAAATGGTTTTAAATATATTTATATCTATATTCATCAAACTATAGATATCAGAAGTTGTAATAAGTGCTTTGTTTAATAATTTCCGTTCTATCAAAAGAACGAGAAAATTATTTAAGCCATAGTAAATTGCAACATCTAAAAAAATTCTTAAGTTATCCTTTATGAGAATTTCATTTTCTTTTATTAAGGTTTGCAAATAAATTTCCCCTTTATGCTTAATTAATTCATTTATTAATGCTCCTATTTCTCCGGCAATAACTTCAAATCCTTGTCAGTTTGAAGCCATTTTTCTATAATTTGCTGGCTTAAAGAAGGGATTGCCTCTTTTCATGTATTTTTGCTCTTTCAATATAATCCCTGCATTTATGTTATCTTCAACCCCCATGAAAACCCTTGATCTACTATTTTGTGTAATAAATTGATCTAAAGTTATTTTATGCTTATTAATAAACTTGTGACTTCATCCGGTTTATGAATATCATCAATAATAATCGCACCGGAGAAACGATCAACATTTTGTAATCCTGCGCCTCGTCCGGTAATCGTTCCACCACTGCCTGCTGCAAACACACAGCCGCCCTGGGTGGTTTCAAAATTATCTTTAGCACTTGATACATCTGATAAATGGACATCAAATAATTTCTTATATTGCGGTAATGTCATAATCTGACGAATAGTTTGCGTTTGTTTCTTGGCTAACGAATGTGAGTAGGAAACATAAAGAAATTGTGCATCGGGAAAACGCGATAAACTCCAGGCGACAAAATGAATAAGTAATTCTGTCTTTCCATAACGTGGAGGAATATTAATTAATAAAAACGGCATTTTACCGTGTATCGTTTGTGTTAAGGCACGGCAGAGTGTTATGACATGGGGCTCGCGACAAGTAGGCTGAGAGATGCTAAATTCACGTCCAGTACGTAACTTATAAAACACTTGGGTAAATAATAATAATGATCCCCAAAGTTTAGCTTTGGTTAATAAGGTGCTTTGAACATTCTCAATATTCTTTACCATGTTGCTTAATGAGATCTTCGAGTTGTTGTAGATCAGGATCTGTTTTTATATTGACGTTTACATGCTTTTCTGGGGAATAGTGTCCTTGCATTTTATTCATCTCGCTAATCGCAATTAAGGCTGTACGGACTTCTTGAGACGTTAAACTGGCTTCATCATGGATAAATGTATCCACGATCTGTTTTAATTTTTTGAGCTTCCAGGCATAATTGATATTCATTTTCTCGATTAATTATTGTCTAAAAGGGAAATTGCTAACGTTTGCGTAGCCTGAAGCCGTATTGGAATTTTGTCTGTCACCTTCGTCATAATCGCTCTTTTTTTGCTTATAGAAATCACAGTAAGCTTTTTTATCAGGAAATGTGCTAAGAAGCTGCTCTAGCTCTGTGATTTCCTGCTTAGTAGTGTCAATATCTATTTGTAAAACGGTAATCTTATCTTCATATTTAGTGTACATATTCCAATGATGATCAA
The DNA here is from genome assembly GCF_964031165.1 of Rickettsiella endosymbiont of Rhagonycha lignosa. NCBI lineage: Bacteria > Pseudomonadati > Pseudomonadota > Gammaproteobacteria > Legionellales > Coxiellaceae > Rickettsiella > Rickettsiella endosymbiont of Rhagonycha lignosa. Next base: position 414,847 of record NZ_OZ035011.1, read on the forward strand.
CTTTTTCACTTAACTGCTTTATTTCGTCCAAGTTTTGAGGGTTTCGCATTAAAGCGATATTTAATCTTTGCTGTGAGTCGTTAAAAAAACCAAATCTTCCATTTTTTAATTGAACTGATTCAATAAGAAACTCTTTCAATGAGCGTAAATGCTCTCTTTTTTGATTCAATTGAACGAGTAAATTCTTGCTATCCATTTTTATTTCTCATTAAGCGTGTTTGTTCATTATGTTGCATTGTTGATGAAGTTAACTAAATATCTATTTCAATTTTTTGAACTTCATGCATTACCAAAATTCGGTCATTAACTACCGATGAAACATAAACGGGTAGTCTGTGAAGACTGACAAATTTTACTTGAAACTTGAAATTCATCATTATCAGAATCATCTTTTTCTTTGCAATGCAATAAAAATTAGACCAGATTTTTTTATTCATGGATTCGTATTTTTTGAGAGCCGTCGTTCTAGGCGTATAATTTCAATTTTAGTTGCTACACTATCTGCTTGATACGCTATGATATGAAGCTCACAGTTAGCATATGCGCATCTATCTTCTTCAAGTCTTTCTTTGATTTCAACAATTTCATCGCAGTTTTTCGGTTTTCGTAAAGCCGAAGTTAATTTTTCTTCTAAATTCTTAATAGAGAATAATATTGCAGCTTTCAACTGCATCGCATTAGTAAGTGCTGATTTTATTAAGAATAATTGTTGCTGCAATTTTCCTTTCAAATTTATAATGTCCATTTTGCAATCAATCCCAAAACTCGCATTTTTACATTATTATCTGTTTTTTTCAATTGGACAAATAGCTTATAGAGGATTAGCTTTTTTAATCAACTCAATAGTTTGTTTCCATTTAGCACAAGAATTATTTCCTGAAAAATAAGTCATAACTTGTTTAAAAGTATTACGTTTATCATTATTAACGGTCCCTATATAGATAGGTATCTCAAGAGTAGTATATCGTGTTTGACATTTATAACAGTAATGTCTTCTTCTGGTTAAACACTCTTGTAAAGCAAATGAATCACATATTTCGGTTTTAAAATAATTGCAATTTGGGTTAATGCATTTCATTTTTATCTCCAATAACAAATGATTTATTTTTTCTGATTTCTGAAAACTCGACAGCAACAGGAATATATTTTTCATGTCCATGAACTGCGTTTTGATGCGCAATACGGCCCGATAACTGTTTAGGTAATGCTATTGGCCGTTTTCGGCAATAGATTTGATACCGACGTTCAAAATCGCGTTGTATGAAAGGTAGTTCTTTTTCGTTGTGTTGACACAAAGAAATCCAACCGCCCATATCTTGAATGACTGCATGAATTAATTCATCTGAAAAAATTACACTGTCGTAATGACCAATTTCACGAATAGCTTTTGTTACTTCAATCCAGGCTAACAAACTTTTTGTATTAATATCTCCATCGATGATGGCAACAATATCTGTAGGTAGAGGGAAATAAGGATGTTTTTTAATGTCTGGATTTTTCAATACTTCACCCAAAGCATGTTGAACCTCCACGAAGGAGTAATCTTTTAAACATTCCCAGTAAGCTTTCATTAATATCGAGGATATTTTTCGATTAACCGTTTCGGCAATCACAGCAAGACTTGCAAAAAATGCTTGTTTTTCATTAGCTTCCACAGTCTTCCTCCAATAACTGATTGATGACAGCCATGTTGTGATCCCAAGTACTTAGAGATTGAACAGGTTTAACATTTAGCTTTTTCGCATGGCCTAACCATCCTTGGATATGACGATTAATTCCACGTTTTGTTTTTTGTCTATCAGGATTGGCTTGATTCCAGGCAATGAGCTTGCGAAGTTCTTGTCGTACATTCACATCAGGATAATTCTTTTGCCATTCGTCAATTTCAGATTCTTCAATTGCGCGTGAACCTCCTTGGTGTAAAGGAATAGTAAATACAACTGATGATTTAGTTTTAACAGGAAATGTAATTAAATTTTTAACTGGGAGTTTTTCTTCAACGACATTCGATGTGGGTTGCTCCCCACCTAATACTATAAGGGTATCTTTCTCTATATCTACATTCTCTATTATCTATTGCTTCGAAGGGTCTCTGAAGCCCCTTTGATGTCCCTTCTTGTAAATCTTTAGTTTGAGGTAATTCTAATTGTAATAAATCTCGGTATTTCTCGTAAAAATCAGGTAAAAAAGTTATTTTTGGTAATTTTCGAAAAAGGCAATTTACATATTTCACTCGATTATCATTTTTCTTTAATATGCCTATCTGAGAAATAGCCATTTCGTGAATCCATACATATTCTGATTCTAAGTCATAAGAGCAGAAGCTAATCTTAATCAATGCTTCTAAGCCCCTTTGAACCCCCTCCATAGGGACTCCAATTTCATGTGCAACTAGAGGCAACGGTAAATAATAAATCCCCATCATGTTGGCATGAGGGCATGTCAATAAATAAAATGTTAAGGTTTTGGCTTCCAACTCGCAGTTTCTTATTTTCTTCCCTGATGAACTAGTCCAGAAATCGCTAGATATTTTTGCAAACTCACGCATTTATTTTTCTCCTTATTATATTTAAAGATAATTTGATATTTAGCGCTGATTAAAAGGAAGATAGTCTGCCGCAGCAGCTATCCTAATTTTTTTAGCTCTTATTTTCTCAATAAGCTCATCACTACAATAATTAATTATTTTTTTAAGTTGTTGATAGTGAGTAATTGAAAACCCTAATAGACTTGCAATAAATTGATCAGTATTACGAAAAACTTTATTTCTAAATAAATTCTTATCTTTCCCTTGATAATTTCTAATGAAACTTTCTAAAGCTATTCCTATGTGGCCTAGCTCAACCGAATCGAAAATGTTGATTAAATAGGAAACTTCATATTTTCCGTTTACCAAATCATAAAGTGATATTTTCCAGGCACATATAGTTGTTTTTTTATTTTGTATATGCAAAAAATAAGTATTGTGGTTACCGATGAGTTGATTAGTTTCATCGATAATGATTGGCTTTGCTTGATTTAAATCAAAAAGCTCTTCGTTTACCCAGTCCGTTTTTGTATGGTGTTTCACATCATTTAAAAACATATTCCCTAATGTTAAAAGCGGATCGTTAAAGTTCAGTTTAATTTTGTTAAATCTATTTTTTTCTTCAGCTGAAAGTAAATCTGAAAAATTTACTTTAATGTTCTTTAGATTTATATAAATAGTTTGCTATTAATATTGCAAAATCTACTTGCATTCGGTTACGACCACTTCGAATGGCGCTTAATGTTTCTCGAGTTGTCTTTATTTGATTTGCTGTTTTTTCTACAGTCCCACAACTTTTAATAAATATTTCTAATATACTTCTGTCCATATTTATTACCCGTTCATTATTTTTTTGTTCACTTATATTACCTAAAATATTTGGTACAAAAATACCAAATATTTTAGGTAATATTACTTGGATAAAAATAATTAAAATTATTAAGCGAAAAAATGAAAATGAATAAATTTAAAAAATTCAATTTGATATTGAATAATTGGGAGTTACAAAAATGAAAACTTTCAATTTGGAAGAAGCCGCTGAGTTTTTGAAGATGAGTTCGGGAGGTCTTAGAAGATTGGCAGCTAACAAAAAAATAACTGCAGCAAAACCTGGAAGAAGCTGGTGCTTTCTTGAAGAAGACCTTGTTAATTATCTCAGATCACTTTACGATTCTTCCTGCAACCAAGTATCGCAGGGTGTCTCTAACAATAGGAGAGAAAAAATATGGCACTCTACGCGAGAAACAAAGTTTGGTGGATTGACCTTACCCACAACGGTAAGAGAATACAAAAATCGACTGGGACTACCCATAAAATAGCGGCGCAAGAACTACATGATCAACTAAAAGCTGATCTCTGGCGCCAAAATAAGTTAAACGAAAAACCAGAGCGTTTATGGCCCGAAGCTGTAGTAAAGTGGTTAGATGAAGTAAAAGAAAAACGTAAACGAAGTATGGAAAATGCCAAAATACAACTGAAATGGCTAGATCCTCATCTCGGAGATAAAAAGCTTAGTGAGATTGATCGTAGTTTACTTCAAGAAATAGCTGCTATAAAAGAAAAGGATAACGTAGCACCTGCTACTGTCAACCGAATATTGGAAATAGTCAGAGTTATACTCAATAAGGCAGCTGGAGAATGGGAGTGGATAGAAAAAGCTCCTAAAGTTCCAATGCGCTATGAAGGAGAAGGACGTGAGCGTTGGTTGACCAAGGAGGAAGCGGATCGACTTCTGTCAGATTTGCCTCTTCACTTAGCTGATATAGCAGCCTTTTCATTGGCAACAGGATTACGTAAAGCAAACGTTTTAGGTCTCCGATGGAAAAATGTTGATTTAGTAAATCGACATGCACAAATTTCTGCGAGTCAATCTAAGACAAAAAAGGCAATTCCTGTTCCTTTGAACACACAAGCAGTTACTATTATTCGCAAGCAGATAGGTAAACATCTTGAATATGTTTTTACTTATAAAGGGAAACCGATTAAAAGATGCAATACACTTGCTTGGCGTAAAGCATTGAAACGAGTAGGGATTGAAGATTTTCATTGGCATGATTTACGTCACACCTGGGCTTCATGGCATGTGCAAAATGGAACATCATTGCAGGAGTTGCAGCAATTAGGAGGTTGGTCTTCTTTTGACATGGTATTGCGTTATGCACACTTGAGTAGTAACCATTTAAAAAAGGCGGCAGAGCGAATTTACGTTACAAATTCGCTACATTTGGATTGTGTAGGGTGATGAGAGTTAGTTAAGTAAAAGTAAAAAATAACGTTATTTCCCGGTATTTTTTAATAAAACATTGGTCGGGATGAGAGGATTCGAACCTCCGGCCCCTAACTCCCGAAGTTAGTGCTCTACCAAGCTGAGCTACACCCCGTATTTTGTAAACTAAACCAAAATATGCCAATTTTAACAGCTTTACTAAGTTTCAGCTAGGTCCATATTGAGTATACCGAACATGCAATAAATTTGTAGTAACAATCATTTTTAATCTTTTTAAGGAAACGTATTATTAATTGTAAAATATAGATGATATTCGGATTTAATTAAAAAAATTTAGAAAAAATAGCCATTAAAAGACCTTCGCAACTAATAAATAAAATACAAATCTTATAGTATAAATTTTTTTACTTAAGCAGAGTATGTCAAAAAAATTAAATTTTTAAGATTAAATTATAATATTTCATTATGTATATATTTTTTTTTTAAAGTAAATTATAATTAAACGAATAAAATAAATTAAAAAAATAAAAGGAGTTTTTATGCCCAGGTCTTTTCAGATAAAATCTGATCAATTCTTTATAGCTCTAACTAATCCGATAAATATGCCTATGCCTATTTAATCAAAAAATTTTCATAAAATTCAAATAACTAGCTCATCATATTATAAAACGGAGAATAAATATGGATAAGGTTGTAGCAATTTTTGGTTATAATAACACTCGATTATATGATGTAAAAAAGATAAAAAATATTCTTGAAAAGCAACAAATTGATGTTCTACTTTGTAAAGAAGGAATTACGGATGAAGATAAAACAGTTTCTCAATACTTTTTCGATACTAAATTACATGGAACTTATCAGGAAATTGAGCAAGCATACATTTTTTTTAAAAATTGGCTTGCTTTACAAGATGTGCAAATAATTGGAATATTACCCTTTTCTGATAAAGGGATAGTATTAGCATCGTACGTTGCAGAAAAGTTAGATTTAATTTCCGATAATTATATTACAGCGGTTACAGGTTTAGACAAATTTGAATTTAGAACAATAGAGCTTACTACATCTACACCAGTTTGGTATAAAAAGCCAAAATTTCAAGAAATAAAACAAATTACAGACATTATAAAATTTTATAATCAGATTGGTGCACCCGTCTATGTTAAGCCCACTCAAGAAGGAAATAGCCGAGGTGGATTTTTAGTGAAATCAACTGAGGATATATGGAATGCATTTCAAAATGTAAAACCCTATATAAATGAAGGCGCGATTGCAGAAGAATGTGCTATGGATGCACGTGAGTATAGTTTCGATACGGTTGCAGGAAAATGTTGGGTAACAGAAAAAGAAACAACAACCGGGCATTATAGGGCAGAAATACAACAGATTTTACCCGCTCCCTTGCTCCAAAAAGAATATAATACATTAATTGAAGCAGGTAGGTTAGTAGCAGAAATAAGTGGTTCAAAAGGCGGTGCGGCTCACAACGAATTATTTTTATTCCCTGATTCTACTATCATGACGGTAGAGCCTAATAGACGCCCTGCTGGGATGCATATATGGGATATGGCTGAACATGCTTTCGCTAATTTTAAACCTTTTGAAATTTGGATAAATTGGGCCATCGGAAATCAATCTATGGTTTCCGAAGTTTTAGAAGCACACCAGTATGTTGGTATTAGAATGATACAAGCTTCTTTGGATGGAAATATTCTAGAGTTCGATAATGAAAATATTAATAAAATTAAAAACTGTTTTAATGAAATCATTGAAATAAATATTTCAAAAAAATCAAATGAGATTGTTTATGCTGATCCTAGAGATAATGCTGGATTTTTAGGTTATATAATTGCCCGACATAGGGATCCTAATAGATTAAAAAATTTACTTAAGGATTTATGTGATCAGGTTAGTAAAAGTTTTGAAATTAAATCATTAAAAGAAGAAAAGATAGATTATTCACTGATTAAAAAGATTCGCGAAGAAGCCGAAAAAGAAAAAGTAATAATATTAGATTGTTCTTATTTGAAACCGTTCATAGAAGAATGGTGGAATAAATCTGATCGTGATATTAAACGAATGGAAAATAAAGAACAGTTAAAACATTTATTGACAGACAAATTCCAAAATGAAGAACAACTTAAATTGAGCAGAGTAGGTATAAGTGAACATTATATATCTGTAATACTTATGATTGGATTATTTTCCAAGGATGATCCAGATCTTGCTTACCTAGTTCATGAGGCTTTATCTGATCTAGCACAAATCAATGATATAAAGTATGCCTATGAAGATCATAAAAAAATATTTATCAAACCAGAGGGTTTTGAAATAGGGGATTGGGGAAATGGAGCAGGTGCTATTAGTCCTCATTGTGACGATTTATATGAAGAAACAGATACAGATTTATTATCTTTAACAACTTGCAGAAATAAATTAAAAGTTTCAACGTTACTTTTTATGGCTAATCAAATATTTAAAAATTTATCAGATAATGAAATGGATAGATTGATAAAGATGGTTCCTTTATTTTCTTCTGGAAAAAATGTCAGTGATAAGGTTATAGAGAAAAAACGTCCCGTTTTATTATGTAAAAATAATAGTTTTTTTATGGCACTCGATTATAGAATGGATGAAAAGAGGGGAGATCGTATGCGAGTTGAAGACGATCAAGATTTAGCGCTACTAAGAAAAATTAGAACCTGTCTGAGTTCAGATAATGCCTTAAGAGCCGAGTCGGAAGTAGGTAATTTTGTAATTTTATCAAACACTAAAGTTTTACATGCTAGAGAGGCAATAAATGCAGTAAAAGAATTGTGTTCATTGGATATGGACTCTACACCCCGACTTCTATTTAGAAGCAAGGGTCCTAGACTATAATTTAGACAATTGAATAATAAAAAAATTAAGGATGTTAATATGGAAAACGATAGATTAATTGTTAGGAATTATAATAATGCAGACGTATACTATAAATCTGAAATAATAGTAGATATCTTTTTATTTTTTCTGGCCTCATGGTCTGAGCTCGGATATGCTGTTTTTACTAATTCTTCCGTTTCAGAATCTATTTTAGATCCACTTAAACAATATTTATATCCTTCTTTATCACCTGAAACATCTAGCAGTATTACTCAATATTTGAATATAGCATCAGAAGTATTTAGTTTTACAGATGCAAGTTTAACGATTGCAACGATACTTGATATAAGAACAAAAAGACAAAAATTTCTCAAAGAAATAAAAAAAGGCTTTAATCAAATACAGAATGGGGAAATTAAAAAATTTGCTTTCTCGTTTAATTTATTGATATTTTCTATTTCTTTTATCATTATATCTCTTTCTCCATGGACTGGTCTAAGAATGAGAAATTTCAGTAATAATTTTTCATTACCAGTAGGGATTAGTATGTTTATAGGTCAAATTACTATACTTTTATTACAATATGCTGACTATATTTTTTCAACACCTAAAGGTATGGTAGATTTTTTAAATTTATCGCGAGATGATAAGAAAAATATACTTCACAATATCCTTTGCTCTAAAAAAGGATTTGGACTTTCTTTGCGAAGCGCAGCAAACGCAATAACAATGGGTTTACGCTTTCATGGTATTAGTTTATTTACTAATAAATTTTTATTTGCTGATAGTGAATTTAGATTTTTTTATTCAGTTATTGCGCCTGTTTCAGTCGTTTATCGAGTGCTAACAGCACAAGCATTGAAAGATTATAGAGATACATTTAAAGAAAACAATGAGATTCAACATCAAATATTACCTAATAATGAATTACCACTTACGCCGGTTGAAACAAAAAATAAGTGTAAAGGGCTATTGTTAGTATTATTGGCTGGTTTAATTGGAATGACCTTTTTATTAAGAACATTTTCTACACCCGTATTATTTACAGGGCCTATAGAAAACCCAGAAAACAATTATGGTATAAAGGATACCGTTTTTGGATGTTTTGGTTTGTTATTTGGTGCATTTGCTTCTTTTCAATATTGTAAATTCATGTGGGGTTTAGGAAAAGAAGCATCCATAAATATTTCAAATCATAGTTTTTTTAGATCTACAGGTCTTCGTGCTACTGAAACCAGTATTAATAATGATGCTCAAGCTTCTTATGGAAGTATAGAAGAGGATACGGAGAGTCTTTTATCTGAAGCTAGTTCGAGAAGTAGGCTTCACCCTTAATTTCGATGTTTTTTTTCTTTATGGAAATATAAATTTTACTTGCTTTCTGTAAATTAGATCCTTGTTCTATAATATAATTAGATTCTAATTCTCTTTTGCTTTGACTTATCAATAGGCTCAAGGCTGCAGCTGCAACCCCCGTAGCAATATCTTCTTGATGGCTAAATAATGGGTTAAAGCTACGACCAACATAGCTAGAGTTTGTGTTTTCGGTATCTTTTGAGTATGCATACATCCCATTGACACAATGATTTTTGCACCATTGAATAATTAGATCGAGTTTGGGTAGCATGCTAAATAAAATTTCTCTATCAATAATAGGTATTAATAATTTTGGGCTTCCTATTGATGCGATCCCGCAAGGTAAATTTGTATCTAGATAAACTTGGTCTATATCCAAAAGTTTACTTAGGAGTGAAAAATCTATATTTGTAGTTAATATTTTTCCATGATTGGGTATCGACATTGATATTAGATTATTAGCATATCTAACGTTAATCTTATGGCGATCATGGTAAGATTGTATATTAATTGGTTTCGGGCTATTTGACTTAAATAAATAAAATGCTGCTCCAAGAGTGCCATGACAGCACAGAGGAAGTTCACCTTTTGTAGCGAAAAAACGAATAATATATCGATTTTTATTCCGAATGATGTAGACAGTTTCAGGAAAATTTAAATGTGTTGCCATGATCTGCATTTTTTCGACACTGAGATTATTGGCATTATCTACTATGACACAGGGGTTTCCGCCCTGATTATTTATTGAGAATACATTAATAGTATTAACGTCCATGAAATTGGTTGCTTCCTTTCATCGCCAATAAAGTCTTTTAATATGAGTTATTTTTAATACGATCAAAGTGTTTTATTTACTTTGAATTATTGTTCTATAAAGATTGCAAAGAAAAGTTATTGAATAAAAGTATTAGCATTAATATTACCTTATATTATCTTTTATTTCTATAACTCCTTTTTAATTAATAAGAGTCGGCGAGCTAAACTAAAATACAATTTTATAAGGTAAAATTAGATGTTTGGATATCCATGCTATGTTGATGATAAGCGGTTGATATTTTTTGATAGTTTTCATTAAAAAAAGTGCTTATAGAGGGCAATGCTTGAACGACATTTTTTATTTGCGGTTTAGAAATAGGTTTATTTGCTTGCTTTAGGTTTTCATTAGCGGGAGGCAACACATTATTAATCGATGAGATGAACTCTGAAATAATGAAATTTTCTGATAGATTCTCTTTTTCAAGATCTATTTTAATCTGCTTTAATGTTTCATATAATACTTCTTTTGTTAAAATTGTTGGGAAAATAAAATATTCAATGGTAATTTTTTTTAGGGATTCGATATATTGTTTTAATTTTTCCTTTTGTGAAAAAAGAAGTATGTCTTTAGAAAACACTTCAGTATATAAATCAGGCGAAAAATTTAAACGTTGCAGATAATCATCAAGCTTTGTAACAAAACTTTTTATCGGTGTATATTCTTTAAGCGCATTCCCAAGTAGGGTGGCTTCGAGATTAATTTTATATTTATCCTCAAACTCACTGATTAAGAAAGATTTACCCATCGTTTTAAAAGTTTTCAAGTATTTTAAAAAATTGAGCATGCCTTCGCGTGCTTGATCACTTTGTCGATATTCATCAAAAGCTGGGATTTTGTCAGCTGCCTCTTGTAGGTGCTCTTTTCTGGTAATAATAAACTCTGACATTAGCGTAATATCATAGGGATTAGTAATGTAATTTTGCGTAAAAAATTGAATAAGTTCGTTAGGTAATGAAATTACGCGCAAAATAGTTCGATATAATTCCTGTTTAAAATAAGGACTTTGATTGATCTTTTTGTCTAATGGTGTCGGATCATCTTTCATGGCACCTTTTTGCAAGTCCCATTGAATATGGTGCAGCCAATTACAAGCCTCATAGGTTTGTAAATTAGGCAATGCTTCCAGATCGACCTGCGTAATATCAAGATTTTTCCCTTCATGTAAATGCTTATATTTAGGATTCAGTTTAATTAAACTTAAACCCCCATCAATTTTAATAATATGTCCATCCTTATCTATACCTACATTACCGCTTTTAAAATCAATTTCATTTAGCCATAAGGCAAGTACTTGAATAGCAGCCAATCCGGTCATGCTATTGTTGAATATCTTTTTATAATTTTCTGTAGTTAAGAAAAATGCTTTAAATTTTGGTACTTCTTTGGATAGAACATAATATTCGTTTACTCCAGTTGCTGTTGATATTGCTCTGCGTGTTTTAGGTTGAGGAGGGTGTATTAGGCGATATAATTCTTGAGTAAGTGTTTCTAATATCGCTTCACATCTGTTTTCTCCTAAAGATTTAGTGTACCAAATACTTTTTTGTATTCCTTTTTTGATCTTATATTTTAAATTAACTGCATGTGAAAAATTCACGTTTTTTTTAATTTTTTTTGATAAAAAAAAATAATTCAAATTTTTTTGAGAAAATTTTTGAGGAATATATGGCATATAATAAGTTTTTTTATGTTTTTTTGAATTTTAGCTAAACTTTATTATCAGAGCCTTAAATTGTTGATATAATTTATTTTTTAAATAAAAGAAGCGAATGTAAATTAATAATTTATATAATAAATTAGGCTTGATTTAGATAAATACTTAATCAATAAGTGCGTGCACAGGCAAATTTTGCTAATCGTGCCAATGCTTGACGGTATTCAGAATTAGGAATGATATCTAAGTGCAGCAACGCTTGCTGGATGTGATGCTCTGCAAGGTTGCGCGTATAATCGATAGCCGAGGTGGATTTCAGAATGGCGATAATGGCTGCTAAATGCTCTAGATTACCTTGTGCGATGGCATCGCGAATTAACTGTGCTTGCTCTGCATCAGCCTGTTGTAAAGCATAGATTAAAGGTAATGTTGGTTTACCTTCGGCGAGGTCGTCACCGAGACTTTTGCCAAGTTGTATACTGGCTCCGGAATAATCGAGTGCGTCATCAGTTAATTGAAAGGCAATACCTAAATGTGTCCCATAATTGGCCATCGCTAAAATTTCAGTTTCGGAGCGTTTTGTTAAAATAGCAGGTTGTTCTGCGGCAATAGAAAAGAGTACGCCTGTTTTACCTTGGATAATCTTCAAGCAATATTCTTCATCAACATTGGTATTGTGACAACTAAGTAATTGTAAAATTTCTGCTTGGGATAGTGTGTTGGTGGCATCAGCAAGCGATGTGAGGACACGCGAATTGTTAATTTGACTGATCAATTGAAAGGCGCGTGAATAAAGAAAATCGCCGACTAAAACGCTGGCTGGATTACCCCATAAACTATTCGCAGTTTTTTTACCGCGACGTAACTCAGATCCATCAATCACATCATCATGTAGTAAGGTAGCCGTATGAATAAGCTCTAAACTGGCGGCTAGCTGAATATGTCCTTCTCCCTGGTAGCCAAATGCTTTAGCGCTGAGCAGGGCAATTAATGGACGTAAACGTTTACCACCACTCTCAATAAGATGCTTCGCCAATTCTGGGATCAGGGGGATTTCAGAATAAAGGCAAGTATCGATTAGGGTATCTACTTGGTAAAGCTCATTCTTGACCAAGGCTGTTATGGGCGCTAAATCCATAGGTTTGATTAGATAATGATTTATTTAAAGCGGAATGCTAGGCGGCGTGGAAAGGCCTGTCAAGCAGCAGGGATTTATTGCATCTTGAGGGGCTCGACCGTATAATAGGCCCGCTTTTAAGGGTAGTCCTTGGAGCATCGACTAAGTATACTCGCTCTACCACATTAGTTGGGGAGCTTTAACCGAGAGAATATAATATGCGTCATTATGAAATCGTGCTTTTAATTCATCCTGATCAAAGTGATCAGGTTTCTGCTATGGTTCAGCGTTATACGGCTATCGTGAAAAACAGCGGTGGACAGGTTCACCGTCTTGAAGATTGGGGCCGTAGACAGCTTTCCTATCCTATTAATAAGCTTCTCAAAGCCCATTATATTCTAATGAATATTGAGTCCGGAAAAGAAGCGATGGCTGAACTCAGCGATAATTTTCGCTTTAATGATGCTGTGTTACGTCAACTTACTATTAAAGTAGATCGAGCAATTACTGAAATGTCTCTTTTAGCAAAAGCAAAAGAGATGCAAGGTCAAGAAAATAGACGTGAGTATTTTAGAGAAACTGAAGTGGAAGGAAGATCAGTTTAACTTACCTTGCTATGTCACAAGCTTTTTTAATTATTAGAATGAGTAGATTTTATGAACAATTACCAAAATAGACGCCGCAAGCATTGCCGAATTTCCGCTGAAGGTACAGAGGTGGATTATAAAGATATCCCTCTTTTAAAAAATCATCTGACGGAGACTGCTAAAATAGTTCCCAGTCGTACGACAGGAACCTCAGCGTCTGTTCAGCGTAAGATAACGCAGGCGATTAAGCGCGCACGTTTTTTAGGTTTACTTCCTTATTGTGATAAGCATCAAAACATGGGTTAATGTTTTGAGGTAAACTAAAGTGATGGGAATGCTGCATCGTTTTGCAAGCTATATCATGCGTGGACGCCGTCAGGCAGTCATCGTAGGATTATTATTTACTATTCTTCCTTTATTTGGTTGGGTTAGTAATGTAATCGTTTCTTTGGTTACCTTACGTAAAGGGGCTAAAGAAGGGGCTATCGTATTATTGTGGATTATTTTACCAGCGGTGGTTGTCGCGAGTTTAGGTAATCGTTTAATTATTTTGTACGGAATTATTGGCGGTAGTTTATTTACTTATGTGTTAGCTTTAGTGTTACGCCAAACACAGAGTTGGAAAGCGGTATTAACAGCAAGTCTGTTGATAGGTTTATTCGCAGTGTTACTGGTGCATGCTTGGATACCCAATATTACTGAGGTATGGGTAAATCAGTTTGGTCATTATGCACTAATGGTTAAAAATCAATTTAATGTGGTGGTTGATACAGCACGTTTACAATTTTTTGCCAAGTTTGCTACGGGTTTTCAAGTAGCGTTTATTACCTTGTCGGGGCTTATTAATTTAATACTTGCACGAGGGTTCCAGTCAATGCTATACAACCCAGGTCAACTTCGTCCAGAGTTAAAAACTGTTCGACTTAGCCTATGGGAAGTATTAATTCTTCTAGTGATAGGACTATTGAGTTTTCTGGGTATAGTCATGGCGCAAGATGCTATATCTGTGGTGGGATTAATTTTTATATTGGCAGGGTTGAGTGTTGTGCATGCGTTGGCAGACTTAAGAAACGTGGCTAATAAATGGATTTTTTTATTTTATGTATTATTGGTCGTTTTTTTTCCGTATGTAGCTGCTGCGTTGGTAATATTTGCAGTCGTCGACAGTGTGTTTAATTTACGCTATCGATTAAAAAGAAATACTTAATAAGGCTAGGAGAAAAACTAGCGCAGGAAAAACTTAGAACGAAGATTTAAACTGAGTTCTAGGGTGTTTGATAAAATGTTAACAAGTGAATTTTGAGGTTTATTTTTCATGGCAAAAGTAATTTTATTAGAAAATATACATTCTTTAGGTAAAGTAGGAACCGTGGTTACGGTAAAGGATGGTTTTTATCGAAATCATTTAGATCCTACTGGAAAGGCAGCCCCAGCTACTCCAGAAAATATTGCTATATTTGAAAAAAAACGTGTCGAATTTGAAAAAATTGAACAAGAAAAATTACAAACCGCGGAAACACGTGCAAAAGCCATTAATGATTTAATATTAACCATACCCGTTAAATCAGCAGAAGAAGGTCGCCTATATGGTTCTATTGGTGTGTCTGAATTAGTTCGTGCAGCAGATGCCGCGGGTGTTACTCTTGAAAAGAGTGAGATTCACTTACCTAATGGTCCCTTACGTCAATTGGGCGAACATGAAGTATCTGTACAATTACACAGTGATGTTACTGCTGTGCTGAAGGTAAATATTGTTGCAGAAGAATAATTATTTATTTTACCAATATTGTTTTGCTATGGATTATCGCTGGCTAATATAACAAGGATGTTGTATTTTGAGTGTTAAGTCCTATTATCTATAGGAATAAATAAGCGCTTTAATGATTTCTGTAAAATACAAACTAACAACGAGAATGTTTTTGTTAGTTTATGGTTTAGGCAATTCTTGCTATGCAAAAAACCGATCATCTTAAATTACCTCCACATTCACTTGAAGCCGAACAATCGGTTTTAGGTGGTTTGATGCTGGATAATCAAGCATGGGATAGGGTTGCGGATAAATTAAAAGAAAAGGATTTTTATCTTTTATCACATCGTATCTTATTCCGTACTATCGTCAGTTTTGCCAATCACGCTAAACCTTTTGATGTTGTTACACTCACTGATGCTTTAAAAAGCACGAATGAATTAATAGAAATTGGTGGTGATCTTTATTTATTTGAATTGGTGCGTAATACACCGAGTGCTGCCAATATTGCCGCTTACGCTGATATTGTACGCGAACGCTCAGTTTTGCGGCAATTGATAGGCATTGCTTCTGAAATTACTGAAAATGCTTTCATGCCAGAAGGTCGTTCGATTACTGAACTGGTGGATGAAGCCGAGCGGAAAGTATTTCAGATTTCTGATCAAGGGGCACGTGGTAGTGGACCACTTAGAATTAGCGACTTTTTGGCGAAAGCTGTCGATAGAATCGATATTTTGTTTCATTCCGATCAAGTTATTACTGGACTTTCAACTGCTTATAAAGATTTAGACGAAATGACCTCCGGTTTGCAACCGGCTGATCTTGTGATAATCGCTGGTCGGCCTTCCATGGGGAAAACTACATTCGCCATGAATATTGCTGAACATGCTGCAATACAAGGTGACAAACCAGTATTGATTTTTAGTATGGAAATGCCTGGTCAAGCATTAGCGATGCGCATGATGTCGTCATTAGGACGCATTGATCAGCATAAAATTCGTACAGGGAAATTAAGTGACGAAGATTGGCCACGAGTTACTTCTGCAGTTAGCATGTTATCTGAAGCAAAAATGTTTATTGACGATACGCCGGCGTTAAGTCCTGGAGAAGTACGCGCGCGTGCGCGCAGGGTAGCGAAAGAGCAAGGCACATTAGGTTTAATTGTTATCGATTATATACAATTGATGCAAGTGCCCGGTTCTAAGGAAAATCGCACGACAGAAATATCTGAAATTTCACGTGGATTAAAAGCTTTAGCTAAAGAACTCGATGTTCCTATCATCGCATTGTCACAATTAAACCGTAGTTTAGAACAACGTGCCGATAAAAGACCCGTCATGTCGGATTTACGGGATTCAGGAGCGATTGAACAAGATGCAGATTTGATTGTTTTTATTTATCGTGACGAAGTTTACAATGAAGGTAGTCCAGATAAAGGTAGCGCAGAAATTATTATTGCAAAACAACGTAACGGACCTACCGGTAAAGTAAGACTGACTTTCTTAGGAAAATATACGCGTTTTGAGAATTTTGCTCCACAACGTTATCATGCTGAGAATTATGCATGAGCAGACCGTTTACTGTAGAACTTGATTTAGCTGCGCTACGTCATAATGTTAAACGGGTACGTGATATTGCTGCACGATCCAAAATATTGGCCATGGTTAAGGCAAATGCTTATGGGCATGGTTTAATTTCTATCGCAAAGGCATTAACCGATGTCGAGGGTTTCGGAGTTTCATGTTCAGAAGAAGCTTTGTATCTACGTCAGGCAGGATTAAAACAACGGATAGTTTTAATGGAAGGTTTATTTTCCAAAGATGAAATTCCTTTATTAATGGATTATGAACTCGACACGGTTATCCATGATCGTAATCAATTAAATTTATTAACCGAGCATCCGTTACCGCAACGTATTAATGTATGGTTGAAAATAAATACCGGAATGAATCGTTTAGGTTTTTTGCCGAATGATTTTACGGCGGTTTTGCAAAAATTAGATTACTGTCCTTGGATTAATATTATGTGTGTTATGACGCATTTTTCGAATGCGGATAAATCAGAAGATATAACGACTCAATGTCAGATAAAACTATTTGAACAAACCATCAAAAAGCATAGCTTTCCAACTAGCTTAGCTAATTCTGCTGCGATTTTAGCTTATTCTAAAGTCCATGGTGATTGGGTACGTCCGGGGTTAATGTTATATGGTGTTTCACCTTTTGCAGATTCTTCAGGCGCACAGCATTCGCTAAAGCCGGTAATGACCTTAAAATCTGAAATTATTTCTATTCATCAATTAGAATCTGGCGATAGAGTTGGGTATGGAGGAACGTGGATAGCGCCTAAGCCACTACGGGTAGGTATTGTGGCAACAGGATATGGAGATGGTTATCCACACCGTGCTGAAAGTGGCACACCTATTTTAGTGAATAACAAGCTCAGTGAATTGATAGGGCAAGTTTCTATGGATATGCTAGCCGTTAATTTGTCGAATCAACTGGATACTAAGATAGGCGACCCGGTTGTGTTATGGGGAACCGGTCTTCCTATCGAGCAAGTAGCAGAAAGTACGTCATCTTTTCGTTTTGAATTATTATGTGGCATTAATCGAGGACAGTTAGTCCGTACGCGCATTGAGGAAATAAATGATGCAAAATAAAATGATTAAGTGTTTATTCATTTGGATGTGTATTTTGAATTTAAGCGCTTGTGCGAGCCATCATTTGCAAACACCTCAAACACATATAGAACCACAGGTAGATACTAGTCAGGATATCTTCATTGATCCTTCAATTGCTCATTTTATGGGAAATACCGATCATATTAAGTTGCAAAATTTAGTGGCAACTGCGCAAGCTAATGAATTTATTAGTTGGACCAGCGATACTACCGACACTCGCTTTGCATTTACCAGTAAAGAAATTTTCGTTAATCCCGAAGGACAAGGCTGCAGAGATTATGAAATAAAATTAATTCGTGGTTTCTTTGAGCGTCCTTCTTTTAATTATACAGCTTGTCGAAATAATCAGGGTATATGGCAAGTTATCAGTCATTAATAAAGGTGTGTTGGCAATTGCACGATGATGGCTAAAAAGAGTTGTTTTTCTGCGTTTCGTTACTCACATAATCTATGTATGTTCCGTTACGATACTAAAAAAGCAACTCTTTTTTCGTTCATCCTAGCACAATTGTCAATACACCTTGTATTCTTCGCAGTTGAGTTTTTTTCTGCTCAATAAACATGAATTCTATATGAAAAAGAAAAAATATTTTTTGTTAAAATTTTTATTTATTATTTTTTATCTAGTCTGTGCCCCAATTCTTGCTATTGAAAACAATACTTCAATTCAACGTTCAGAATTATGGGTTGATTTGACTCATCCTAAAATTCTTTATGCTAAAAACGATCACTTACGTTTAATTCCTGCATCGGTGACGAAACTTTTTATTGCTGCCAGCGCGTTAACGCACTGGGGTGCTAGGCATACTTTTTCAACGCGAGTGTATACAAGAGGAAACATTAAAGCGGGTGTACTGAACGGAGATTTAGTTTTTTATGGTTTGGGGGACCCTGAGTTAACCAATGAAAAAATTTGGAGCTTGATTAATAATCTATAACAACTGGGTTTAAAAAAAATTAATGGAAACTTAATCGTTAATACATCTTATTTTGGAAAAATCATTTTAGATGCTCCGGATCGAATACAAGCAAAAACACATAGTAAAGTCGCCTATGATGGTTTGCCTTCTCCAATAGGGACTAACTTTGGAAACATATCTGTTTTTATAACGCCCGGACGCAAAGTAGGTGATGCAGCGATAATAAAAATTTCACCTTATAGGTTAGATAACATCTTACTTAAAGGAGTCGTGCAAACTTTTTCCGAAAAAAACAATACTATTCAAATCAGTCGTGTCACTCAGAATAAACAAGAAATTTTAACCGTTTCGGGAAAATTAGGAGTGGAAAGTAAGCCGCTAACGATTTATCGCTCAGTAGGAGATTCGAATTTAACAACGGCAAATTTATTAAGCGCTTTTTTGCAAGAAGCGGGCATCAGTTTGAATGGGAAAACTCTACTTGAGTCAACCTCCCTGTTACAAACAGATAAATTGTTAACACAATTGGAAAGTGATCCGCTCATTCACTCCTTGCAGGATATGTTATTTTACTCGAATAATTATATAGCAGATATGCTGATGCTGGATTTATGGCGCGACAATCAGACGACGTTAGCTTCAACAGCGATAAATTTATCTGACGCAACACAATTACTGTTTAATAATTATAAGCCCATGCAGGCAAACACACCTTTTAGTATTAAAAACAACAGTGGTTTACCTATCATCAAAAATGCGAGTGGATTAACACCTTTAAATCGAGTATCGGCAAGAGATCTTGTTATTCTTTTAGATGGAATGTATAAAAATAAACGCGATTTTCCTATCTATTATGGAAGTTTGCTTATGCCAGGGCAACAAAAAATTTGGCGGGGGATGATTACTGTTCAGCATCCTTGGATGGAATATTCAAGTTTTAAAACTGGCCATATTAGTGTGCCAAAATCTGTTTATACCATAGTAGGTTATTTCAGCATGCAAAATGGTGATATAGGTGCGTTCGCAGTATTATTCAATGCCCCGCCCACAATGGATAAAAATGGAAGCTTATTTAAAAAACTTATCCAACATTTAGATCATGAATTCCAAACTCTACGTACTTGACATGACTATGTTGCCACTTCACTTATAACCCTCGTGTCTCTTGAATACATTCGTTGCTTCATTCTCATGGCTAGTCAAAAATTTAATTGCTGTGAGTTTATTTAGTAAGCATAGTAAATTTGTTTTTCAGTTATCACTGCATTTAAAGGGATATCCCAGTTTTTTTTTGCAAGAGCTGCTAATTTTTGCCATTCATAAGCAAGGCCGAGTAAAAAAGGGCGAGCAGGCCTTGGCGAATTGAATAAAAAAGCAAAGCTTCTATCGTAAAAACCAGCACCCATTCCTAAACGTTGCCCTTTTTCGGTAAATCCTACGAGAGGAACTAATACTAAATCAATGTCTTCTGGTGCAATGCATGCATTCGAAGATACAGGAGGTTCTAGAATATTAAAATGATTTTTTTTTAATAAGGTGTGCGGTTGATACTTACAGAATATTAATTGTTGCCCTTGTAAAACCGGTAAATAGCAAGTTTGCTTATTTTGCCAAGCTTTGTGGATGAGTGCTGATGGATCAATTTCATGTTGAATAGCTTTATAGCTGGCAATTGATCGGCTTTGTAAAAATAGTGGTTGTTGGCTAAGATGTTCGGTAATTATAGCGGAAGTTTTTTTTTGTTCGCTTAAACTAATTTTGGCTCGTTGTTGTTGTAATTTCTTGCGAGTTAATTGGCGAGTATCCATAGCTTATCATACTATATTAAGAATATCTGACTCAGCTACGTTTCCTGATCCTGGGATGCAGGTGGGATTAAGTTTATCTACTTTAGGCTTCTTACTAAATTGCAAGCATGCACACCGTAAATAAATCAAGTATCCCTAACTTAATAAAAGTATCGATCGAAAAACTATCGACTGAGTCAGATACTCAACCAGTATAATCTATTTTGAGGCCTATGTTTATCTTAAGAAAATTTAGAAATTTTTTTTAAAACCAAGACCACACATGAATAGAAAATAACCTATTTTATCAGCTCTTTACGCAAAGTTTATTTTATTCAGATTAGCTTGACTGGAACCTAGCGTAGAATGGTAAAATACATAAGACTTACTTTCTTTACAGAGTACGCCCATGCAAACTCAGGCTAAATCTCCGGCTTTCGACGATTTTTACCATTTACTTACACAAGCAGAAGTCGCTACTTCTCCAGCTGAAATACATGGTATGTTGTGTGGTTTTGTCTGTGTAGGTCCAAAACTCAACGGTGGTTTTTTGATCGATATTTTATTAAAGCGTCTTGGGACTAGACCGCCCCCTATGTTGGGATCCCAAGGTGCCGTCGTTGGTTTGTATGATGCGGCTTGTCGTCAATTGAGCGGATTACAAACTTTTCAATTATTGTTGCCTGATGAACAACATGAGTTGGAAGAACGAGCTGAAGCCTTAAGTTTGTGGTGCGAAGGGTTTTTATATGGCTTAGGCTTAGGGGGAAGCTCTATTGAAGATGAGACACCTGATGTTATACACGAAGCATTGTATTGCATTGCCGAGATTGCCAAACTTGAAATTATCCATTTAGAAGTAACTGAGCTCGATAAACTGGCTTATGACGAGGCAATCGAGTTTATTACACATGCCATTCCCTTGATTTACGAAGAATTGATTCGTTATTCAGTAGAAGGAAGTGCAGGTTCCATGTACCTTCATTAGTCTAGCTACTGAATTACTTATGTTTAGGCTTTCAGAATTACAACAGCGGCGCCAGCAATTATTGTCCCATATAAAAAGTGATGAGTTAATTGTCTTGATGGCAGCTCCAGAGTATCTCCGTAATGGCGATGTACTCTATCCTTATCGTCAAAACAGTGATTTTTACTATTTGACCGGTTTTCCTGAACCTGACGCGATTGCTTTACTTATACCTGATAGCAAAAAGGGTAAATTTATATTATTTAATCGTGCAGAGGATTCGGCAGCTGCTATATGGAATGGTGAGCGTATTGGTCAAATAAGAGCTAGAAAAGAATACGGTGCAGATGAAGCTTATCCTATCGATCAACTTGAGATTAAGTTAAGTGAATATATCGCTAATACGCGAGTTTGTTACTATTTAGGCGATGAAACAATTAATCATCAAGTTTTAGCACGAATTAATAAGATATTAATGCATTTAAAAAAAACATCTGTTGAATATGCTAAAAAATTAGTCGATAGTGTCCATGAAATGCGGTTAAAAAAAAGCCCAACAGAATTAGATTGCTTACGTCAAGCTGCACATATTTCTAGTCAGGCTCATCTGCGTGCGATGCGCGCTTGTCGACCTGGTTTGTATGAATATCAGCTAGAAGCTGAATTAATGTATGAATTTTATAGGCAAGGTAGCCAAACATTAGCTTATCCTAATATTGTCGCGAGTGGGGCGAATAGTTGTATTTTGCATTACACAGATAATCGCGCACAGTTAAAATCGGGTGATTTAGTGTTAATTGATGCGGGATGTGAATATCAAAACTATGCTTCAGATATTACGCGTACTTTTCCAGTCAATGGTCGGTTTAATCCAGAACAAAAGGCCATCTATCATATTGTATTAAAAGCACAGCAAGCCATCATAGCGCTGATAAAGCCCGGTATTGCATGGAATCAATTACAGAAAACCTGTGTGGACTTTGTGACGCAAGGTTTAATGGATTTGGGCTTATTAAAAGGAAATCTTAACGATTTAATTCAACAAAAGAGTTATCAAAAATTTTATATGCATGGTTGTAGTCATTGGTTAGGCTTAGATGTCCATGATGTAGGGACTTATAAACTAGAAAAAAATTGGCGAAATTTAGAACCTGACATGGTTTTCACAGTAGAACCTGGAATTTATATCAGGCCGGCAACGGATATCGATAAAAAATGGTGGAATATTGGTATCCGTATTGAAGATGATGTGCGAGTGACATCTGCGGCTTGTGAAATCTTGACAGCACAAACACCTAAAGATTTGGCTGACATTGAAAACTTAATGCGAATGCCCTCATGAAGCAAGATTACGATATTCTTATCGTCGGTGCCGGAATTATAGGGGCTAGTTTGGCATTAGCTTTATCTCAGCTACCATTGCGGATCGCACTGATCGAACAATCCTCTTTTAAAACACTCGATGCTCCTTTACCTGCAGAAAGCAAACCTATTGCTTTGAATCTCGCTAGCCTACGCATTTTACAGACACTGAATGTATGGCCTGCTTTAGAAGTTTATGCAAATCCAATTAAATCGGTACATATTTCGCAACAGGCTTGTTTCGCTCAATCGAGAATTAATGCAAAAGAGTTGGGTGTTCCACAATTAGGTGCTGTTATTCCTGCTGCACGTTTGGGACATGAATTAATCAAGGCCTTACTTCAGGTCGTTGCTAACAAGTCTATGCAAGGAACTTTTGATCTTTATAATCCAGTTACCTGTGAGTCAATTAGCCAATTTGAAGGTACTTGGCAGGTGGTTATGAGACATCTACAAGAAGAAAAAAAAATTATTTATCCACGTTTAATCATTGCTGCAGATGGTACATATTCTACGGTACGTAAATTATTAAATATTGGTTTAAAAACTAGACTTACTTCTGAAGCTGCTTTGACAACATTCATCGATATTAGTGGTGATCATCAACACATCGCTTATCAACGATTTACTAAACAAGGAATTATTGCAAGCTTACCTCTACCCGCAAATAAAATAGGTTTAGTTTGGACTGCAGAACAACAAATCATTGAAACCTTACAAAATCTAACTGAATCTAATTTTTTAGAAAATTTACAAGGGCATTTTTCTTATCGTTTTGGCAGGTTATTACACTGTACTAAACCACAAGTTTATGCATTAAAAAGTTGTATTTCTGAAACCCAAGCGCAAGCAGGTTTGATTTTACTAGGAAATGCTGCGCATACTTTACTTCCTATTGCCGCTCAAGGTTTAAATTTAGGTTTGCAAGATATGGCTGAATGTGTGGATTTGATTGCAAAAGCGCTGAAACAACATAACGATCTCGCTGATGCAAGTTTGGCTCAATCATACCTTAAGTCACGGTTGGCCACACAGCGACAAATCATCGGTTTTACCGAGCATTTGACACGCTTGCAAACCCGATTCGGGCCGTTGACTTTCATTTACAATAATGGTCTATTAGCACTGGATTTACTCTCACCCTACAAAAGAAATTTATCGCGCCGCTTAATGGGAATTCATGGCCGACTTCCTCGCTTGATTCGCGGTTTAAATTTATACTCACAGCAATGGGATTTTTGTCAAGTGTCGCGTCCATGCAGTAATCATGGTACATCCAATAACCATGAGGATTGCGAGTTGGGTGGCAACGCAGACAAAAATTCAAATGCAAAGAGTGTACAACAAGAAGAATATTAATATGCCAAAATTCAGATCCATCACCGATAAAAATGCTAAAGTTCTCTACCTAGAAACTAATGCCTTGGGTTCTGCTTTACTGACTACCCCTAAATTAAATAAAGGTACAGCATTTACTGAATCGGAACGTCAACAATTCAGGTTACGCGGCAAATTACCTTATAGTATCGAAAGTTTGCAGCAACAAGAAATGCGTGTTTACCAACAATTTTTAAAAAAAGAAAATAATTTAGAAAAACATCTTTATCTACGTAGTTTGCATAATACGAATGAGGTGTTATTTTATAAATTGGTCAGTCAACATTTAACTGAAATGTTACCTATTTTGTATACACCTACCGTTGGAAAAGCGGTTGAACAATTTAGTCAGGAATTTCAGCAACCACGCGGTTTGTATCTTAGTTATCCAGATAAAGAACATATTGAGGAAATCCTGGATAATCGCTTGAATCCTGAAGTGGATATTATCGTCATGACGGATGGCGAAGGTGTATTAGGTATTGGTGATCAAGGTATTGGCGGAATGGATATCTGTATTGCAAAATTGATGGTTTATGTTTTGTGTGCGGGTGTTAACCCCAATCGTTTATTACCAATACAAATCGATGTTGGAACTAACAATGAACAGTTGTTGAATGATCCGATGTATTTAGGCTGGCGTCATCCACGCTTAGCCGATCAAAAATATGATGACATGATAGAAACGGTTGTTTCTGCTATACGACGAAAATTACCTCGTGCCTATTTGCATTGGGAAGATTTTGGCCGAGAAAATGCACGACGTAATTTAGAACGTTATCATAATCAAATGTGCACGTTTAATGATGATATGCAAGGAACGGGTGCTGTGACTTTAGTCGCACTCTTATCAGCCCTTAAACGTACCAAAATCCCTTTAACGGAACAGCGCGTGGTTATTGTCGGTGCCGGGACAGCAGGAACTGGAATAGCTGATCAACTTTGCGCGGGGATGATGCGAGAAGGTTTATCTAAAGAAGAAGCGTTATCGCGGTTTTATTTGGTGGGCAGACACGGTTTGATACATGATGCTATGTCAAATCTGACTGCTTTTCAAAAACCTTATGCACAACATTTAAAGGGTGAATTAGTCACTAGATTACAGTTGTATGATGTCGTGCAAAAATTTAAACCTACTGTTTTAATTGGTTGTTCTGGTCAAGGTGGCATTTTCACTGAAGCGATTGTTAAAACCATGGCGGCACAGGTGGAATATCCGATAATTTTTCCTTTATCAAATCCTACAGAAAAATCGGAAGCGACACCCGATGATTTATTGAATTGGACAGAAGGGCGTGCACTGATTGCTACCGGCAGTCCTTTTGGTCAAGTCGATTTTAAAGGTGAAAAAATCCCGATTGCGCAATGTAACAATGCACTTATTTACCCGGGAATAGGTTTAGGTGTCCTTGTCGCCAAAGCGACACGCTTGAGTGAAGGTATGCTTTGGGAAGCATGTAAAGCGCTAAGTAGTTTTGCTAGTAAAACCGCTGATGCTAAAAATGCATTATTACCAAATTTTGAAGACGTTCAGGCGATTAGTCGCTGTATCGCGTTGGCAGTAGCAACACAAGCTCGCGAAGAAGGATTAGCCGAAGTTAAAGAGTCTGTGGATTTATCTGAGGAAATCGATCGTCAATTTTGGTATCCGGAATATGTTAACTTTCATTATTCAACGTCAATATGACTTTATTAGAAGAAACCTGCACGGATTATGATCTCGTTATAGTTGGCGCAGGGATCATTGGCTTGATTTTGGCTTGTTATTTGCAGGAGCAGGGTTTAAGAATCGCCATAATAGATAAGGGAGCTTCTAATGCTACTTCGAGTCTTACAACCCAGCTACGTTTTATCGCGCTTACATTGGCTTCACAGCTTTCTTTACAAGATTTGAACGTTTGGCAGCGACTAAACAAAAAACAGTGTGCGCCATTCCGTAATATGCAAGTATGGGAATCTGGGCAAACCACGCAGCTTTTTTTTGATAGTGCGGATATCGATGAAGTTTGTTTAGGTTATATCGTCAATAATTTCGATTTAGAACAAGCTTTGTACGCACAAGCAAAAACCGATAATGAATTGACTTGGTTTGCGCCCGATGCTTTAGTCGATATGCAGGTGGAAGAACAGCAAGTATTAGTAACATTAACGTCTGGGACTGAAATAAGTACCTGTTTGTTAATCGGTGCCGATGGAGAACAATCTAAAGTGCGCCAATTGGCTGATTTACACATTAAAGCAACTGATTATGCGCAGCGCGCACTGATTGCGACAGTACAAACTGAAAGTATGCACGATGAAACTGCAAGACAGATTTTTTTAGCGAATGGCCCTTTAGCTTTTTTACCTTTGAAGGACGCCTATCATTGCTCCATTGTTTGGTCGAATTCACCCGAAGAGATACAGCGTTTAGAATCTATGAATGACGAATCCTTTTGTAAAGAATTAACACGGGTTTTCGAGCTACGTTTGGGGCAAGTGATATCGACCAGTGCACGTTTAAGTTATTCCTTAAAAACGCAAGAGGCGGAGCATTATGTTAAATCGGGTGTAGCATTAATTGGAGATGCAGCCCATACCATCCATCCCTTAGCTGGCCAAGGTGCAAACTTGGGTATGGCTGATGCACAATGCTTAGCAAAGGTGATCTTAGAAGCAAAGAAAAAGCACCGATCGATAGGCGCATACCATACTTTGCGTCGTTATGAACGAGAACGTCGTTTTCATAATCGTATCATTATGGGAGGTGTGGATGGAATTAAGCATTTATTCGCGACCAGCAATCCAATTATACGAAAAACGCGCCAGTTCGGATTGGGTTTTATTAATAAAACAGCTTGTCTGAAAAATGTCATTACGCGGTATGCGATGGGGAATAAGTCAATGTTTTAGTTGCTTATTTGTATTACTCCTTTCGATCAAATTTTCCAACAAATTTAAACTGGCTGTAAAAGTATCTAAGCAAATTTTTATATGTTGTTGATAGATAAGGGGTAATTTTGGTGGGTTTTTAAAAAATTTACCTGTGAGCACCCATTTATTTGTATCCTGTATACGAAAACCAGGATTAATAGATGTTTTTATTTGATATAAATTAGCTCTTATACTTCCCAAACTTGTAATAAAAAGTTTATTTTCATCTGTCTCATTTTGATTATTATTTAGATTTAAGAGTAGATTATCAAGTGAAGTGTTTAAATGATTAATATCTTCATTTATTTTATTATAAACATTTTTTTCAAAATTACTTTCCTTGAACGACTTAACATTCTCGTAAAGGTGTCTACAATTTGTTAGTAAGGTTGTTGATTCTTCATGATAGGACATAATTGACTATTTTTTTAACCAATAATATTTATCTACAAAGTATAGATCTTTAATATTAAGAGAGACTTAAAAGGAAGCAAAAAATGGCTAAAAATGCTAAAAACCCTGCATTTATCATTCTGGATCGAGATGGTGTGATTAATTTTGAATCCAAGGATTATATCAAGACTCCTGAGGAATGGTTACCTATTCCTGGTAGTTTACAGGCCATCGCCTTACTCACTAAGGCGGGCTATACCATCGCCGTGGCGACTAATCAATCAGGTGTCGGTCGTGGCTTTTATACTGAGGCCGATTTAGCGCTTATTCATCAAAAAATGTCGAATAGCGTAAAAGCATTGGGCGGTAAGGTGGATAAGGTGTTTTACTGCCCTCATCTCCCTGACGATCATTGTAGCTGTCGTAAGCCAGGCATCGGCTTATTCGAACAAATTGCTGACTATTATCAACTGGATTTAGGAGGCATCATAGCTATTGGCGATTCTCTACGTGATATCAAAGCAGCACTGAAAGTGGGTTGCGAGCCTATCTTAGTGTTAACGGGCAATGGTGAACAAACCCTACTAAATAACCGCGAATTAGCCGATGAGATTCCGATTTTTCCAGATTTGTTAGGCGCCGTGCAGAAATTATTACAGGAAGAGCAGCATGTCTAAACCAAAACGCATTTACACCTGTCAGTCTTGCGGCGGACAGTTTTTACAATGGTCTGGTCAATGTGGTGAATGCCAGGCTTGGAATAGTTTAGTAGAAGAGAGTAGTACATCGCGTTCATCGCATGCGCTTCCACGTGTGAATGGATATGCAGCTGTTGATGCAAAAATAACCGATTTAAATAGCATACGATTTAGTGAAATAGAGCGATTTTCTTCTAGGATTAAAGAATTGGATAGGGTCCTAGGCGGAGGGATAGTCCCAGGTTCGGTGATATTGATGGGTGGCGACCCAGGTATCGGAAAGTCTACCTTATTGTTACAAAGTCTTTGTCAATTGAGTGAGCACCATTCCGTGCTTTACATTACGGGTGAAGAATCACTTCAGCAGGTGGCTTTACGTGCGCAACGTTTAGAATTGCCACAAAAGAAAATTCGTCTGCTGACTGAAACTCGAGTTGAAAGTATTTTAACGCATGTCTTACAAGAGAAGCCGCAAGTTTTAGTCGTTGATTCGATACAAACCATGCATACCGATTTAATTCAATCTGCTCCGGGTGCAGTAGGCCAAGTTCGAGAAAGCGCTATGCAATTGACCCGTTTGGCTAAGCAAACAGGAATTGCTTTGTTTTTAGTCGGGCATGTGACTAAGGATGGTGCACTCGCAGGCCCTAGGGTTTTAGAGCATATGGTGGATACTGTTTTGTATTTTGAAGGCGAAGCGGATAGTCGACATCGATTGATACGATCAGTTAAAAATCGTTTTGGTGCGGTGAATGAATTAGGCGTTTTTGCTATGACCGAGAAAGGTTTGCGTGAAGTTAGCAATCCTTCAGCGATGTTATTGTCGCGATCCGGTTTAGCGGTTTCAGGTAGTTTAGTGACAGCTACCTGGCAGGGTAGTCGTCCTTTATTGGTCGAAGTACAAGCTTTAGTGGACAACAGTCACTTAGGTAATCCCCGCCGGGTAACCGTTGGTTTAGAAAGTAATCGTTTAGCCATGTTATTAGCGGTATTGCATCGACATGCCGGTATTATGACTTATGATCAGGATGTTTTTATTAATGTGGTGGGTGGTGTGCGTTTATTAGAAACCAGCGCAGATTTACCGGTTTTATTAGCTGTGCTATCGAGTTTACGTGATAAACCTTTTCCAGAAGATTGTTTAGTATTTGGCGAGGTCGGTTTATCCGGTGAAATCCGTCCGGTGCCGAATGGTCAAGAACGTTTACGCGATGCCGCTAAACATGGCTTTAAATCGGCTATTATTCCTAAAGCTAATATGAGCAAGCAAGCAATTGATGGTATGACGGTTTTTCCGGTTGCACAATTAACAGAAGCTCTGGATATAGCGCGGCAGATTAATAATCTAGAGAAATCATTCAATTAAAGCTCTTTATTTTTCATTTGAATTAGTATTCGTTAAAAATTCGGAAATTACTTTGGCTATGCGCATTGCCGCCTTCCCATCTCCATAAGGCGAACCCGCTTCGCTCATCTTTTGATAATGATTTTTATCGTGCAACAATTTTTCAGCTTGATTAACAATAGTATCTATATCAGTCCCCACCAATAAAGCAGCGCCACAGGCTACACCTTCTGATCTTTCTGTTTCTTCTCTTAACACTAATAGAGGTTTGTGTAAAGCAGGAGCTTCTTCTTGTAATCCACCCGAATCGGTAAGGACAAAATAACTCTTGTTTAAGAGAGTAACGAGTTCCATATATTCCAAGGGTTCACATAAAGTTATATTTTTAATAAGGTTAAGTTCTTTTAAAATAACTGTTTTGATATTAGGATTAGGGTGGATAGGCAAGACTATTTCGATAGTTGGATTTCTTTCCGCTAGTTTTTTTAATGCCTGGCAAATATTAAAAAGTGGTTTTCCAAAATTTTCACGACGGTGACAGGTTACTAATATAATTTTTTTGTCATTTGTTACTGAAGTTTTTACTTCTTTTATAGAATGATATAAAGTATCGATAATCGTGTTGCCTGTCACATAAACATGTTGGGTAATATTCGAATTTGCTAAATTATTAGCACTGACTTGGGTTGGGCAAAAATGTAAAGCAGATATTGATGAGATGGTTCTACGGTTAAATTCTTCGGGAAAAGGGTTATAAATAGTTGAGGTTCGTAGTCCTGCCTCGATATGAGCAAAAGGAATTTTTTTGTAAAATGCGCAGAGAGCGCTAATTAAAGTGGTGGTTGTATCACCCTGAGCAATGAGTAAATCACAATGGTTTTCTGCAAAAAATTTGTCAAAATTCAAAAATAAATTAGCGCTCAATTGATTAAGACTTTGGTTGGGTGTCATCACATCAAAATCAGCATCAATTTTGATATCCATAGATTTAAGTATAGGTATAAGTAATTCACGGTGTTGTGAAGTAATCACTGTTTTTACAGTAAATTGATTTATTTTTTGCAAACTTTCGATAACCGGAATCATTTTCAAAGCTTCTGGTCGCGTGCCTATGACACAAACAATATTAAATTTTTTCATAAAAATTTGTAGTTTACTTATTAAATAATTTTAAGTGGGTAAATAATTCTTCAGCTTGTTTCTCTCGAGTAAAGTTTTTTGCAAATTTTAACGATTTTTCTGCTTGATCTGACATTTGTTGTTCATCATTTGCTAAACTCAGAATTAATTTTTCTAAACTGGTTTTATCACCACCCATAACAGACCACCCTATACCTGACTTCGATAAAAATTTTCGTGCTTCTCCGTCTGGGCCATAAAATAATACCGGAATTCCCATAGCCATTGCTTCGATTATTTTTGAGGGTAAAACCATTTTATTGGTTTCTATCGGTGCCAACGGGATAATTGCTAAATCAATCAGAGACCAATACTCTGGAATAACTTTTCCGGGAAATGGGCCATCTATCGTGACATTATTGATGTTATTTAGAATAAGATATTGAGTTAATTCTTTTCGCCTAGGGCCATCGCCAATCATGAGGAAATGTATCTGGTTATAATTTTTTTTGGTTAATGATTCTGCTATTGCAATAATATCTTCATGATTATGTGAAATACCAAAAGTGCCAATATAGCCCACCACAAATTTTCCAGACAAATGATAATTCACTAGTAATAATGGATTTTTCTTTCTAGGATAGAATTCTCTACTCGCACCGGAAATAGAAGTTACAATTTTGTGGTCTGGAATACTTAATTTATTTAGATAATCTCTATAATAATCCGATAAAATAATAATAGAATTAGCCTTACGGTACATCCAAAATTCGATTTTCTTAATAAATTTATAGATCCAATTTTTTTTTATGAAACCGCTTGCAGCCACAGCATCGGGCCATAAATCGCAAACTATCATGATAAACGGTACTTTTTTTATGAATGCTAAACAACAAGCGGAAAATGCACAAAAAAATTGTGGTGTAACGCCAATAATCATGTCCGGTTTTGACTGCCATAAGCCAAAAAAGAAAGCAGACAAACCAAATGAAATAAAATCTAAGGTTCTCCGAATGAGCCCATGGTTTGGACGCATATAGGTTTTAACACGTATAATTTTGACATGATTAAGAATAGATGTGGTTAACCACTTATTTTTGTAACCAGGAAAAATTTTTCCTTTTGGAAAATTAGGATGGCAGGTTATCACTGAAACGGATTGTCCTTGTTCAGCCCATAACTCAGCGAGCTCGGAAAAAATCCGAGCATTTGCATTCATTTCCGGCGGATAATTATCACTCAATATTAAGAGATTCATAAATGGCAACTATTATTATTTTTGTTCTATGATTCCAAGTATTTTCTTTAGCTTTTTTTTCATAACCTGAAAGTATTTATGATATTTCAGAATTTTTATTGATTGCATCTATAATTACATTTGCCCGAGTTTCCCAAGTATTTTCTTCTGCTTCCTGCTTCATGATTTGGAAATATTTATCATCTTTTGCTATGTTAAACGCTTTAGTTACTAGACTGATGAATTCTTCATGGGTGTTTGCAATCAGAACTGATTTATATTGTCTGCATTCTGGAATATCAGTCGTTACAATAGGAACTCCTATATTCATATATTCGAATAACTTAACGGGCGAGCAACCCGCAATTACCTCGTTATCAATAAAAGGAATAATTGATATATCAAACCATCTAGCATAATCAAACAATGCTTCGTGCTTTATAGGAGGTTCTGTAATGATATTGCCTTGTTTATTTAAACCATATTGATTAAATAACTGATTATTAAATAGGCCAATAAGGCAAATATCACATTCTGGAAAAAACTGAGATAGTTTAAGTACCAATTCATAGTCGAACCAATTGGCAATTGCTCCAAAATAGCCAATGATCTTCCGTTTATTTTTGGTTGATTGTTTAAGTTTTTTTGGGATTTTTATAGCACGATTATGCTGAAAATTATCCTTATTGGCTGCATTTGGAACAAGAAAAATATTTACCGTGGATCCCCTTATTTTTACGGCATGCTCATACAAACTATTAGCCGAAGCAAGAATCAATATTGACGAATTTTTAAAGCAATACTCTTGACTTTCTAAGACATTTTTAGGAATCTCAGTGAGAAAAATATCTTCATGAATATGATCGCAGTAGTCATAGATAACTAAATGGTTGTTTTGAATCAAATTCTTCAAATATTCTACATATAAAACATCTTTAGCATAACAATTAAAATAATAAACAGTTTTGATTCGGCCACGCACCTTTTCAATGAAAGTTTTGTCTGCAGTTAAATAAAGCTTATCCTGCAATTTTATAATTTCTTTTGCGTTTAGTTTATCGTGGTGTTCGAATCCATGAAAAATACAAGATAAACCAAGCTTACTTAATGCTATAGGAATATGATGAAATCGTTGGATATATTCGAAGTTCCAAGGCATAAATTTCTCAAAAATAACAGTAGCATCTCCATAGTCGAATAGAACCTGTTCCTTATTAGAAATTTTTATAATCGGGTTATAAGGAACAGTTTTCAATAATTTTTCCCATTTATCTTTCCATATATCAAGTGAAAAAGCTTGCGCAACTTGATGAGCATGTTGTCCCAGTTCTCTACGCAATTGTGGATCTTCAATTAAGCTAGCAATTGCTGTGTATAATTCATCTTTGCAAGGATCTATTGTCAATCCATTATATCTATTAATAATTAATTCCGGTAAACCGCCAATATTAGTTGTTATAATTGCTTTACCACAAGCCATTGCTTCTAAACAGCTTAATGATGTCCCTTCAGTATAGGGAGTAGGAATTAACACAATATCTGCTTTTTGATAAAGACCTAGCATTTCACGAGGCTCAGCTTCGATATGTGAAACTTTACCTTCAAATTCATTTAGAAATGTTTGAAGTTGATTTTTTTGATCATGATGAACATAACCTCCAAGTATTAAAAATATATTTTCATATTTTTTAAATAATTTCGGAAATACATCCAAAATATACTGAAATCCACGATCAGCAGTAATTCTACGTGGAAAAAGTATATGAATTATATTGCTTCCATTAGTTGATTTTTTTAATGGTTTAAAAGACTCTAAGCATACAAAGTTGGGAATATAATGAAAATTATGATATCCAACTCCTTTATAGCCTCTGAACCAATTTATAGCTACAGCACTATTACTGACTACAAAATAGCAAACCTTTAATTTTTTAGAATATAAATCGATATTTGAAAAATGCAAACGGGCAGGATCATCCCAAAACATACTATGAATAATGCCAATGGATATTGATTTGCTATTTAAGGGCACTAAACTAAAAGGTGAGTATATACATACATCAGCAAAACACTCTAGTTCCTCTATAGCTTTAGAAAATTTATCAGCACTTGTTTGAACTGGGATACCAAAAATACTTAACCCATGGTATGTTTTAGCCCAAAAATCAGAATTGCCCATTTGAACTAAAATAATTTCGAAATTATTGTTCTTTAATATATTTGATAATTCTCTGCAATATCTTTCAGCACCACCCGCTAAATATTTATCGCCATTAAAATCTAGAAAGGCAAGTTGAAAAATAATGCATTTCTTATTTTTTCCGTTACGATGTAAAGTATGTTTTATTCTTAATGATTGCTCATCAGTCAACAATGGATCTGACATTTGTCTAGAGGGAACTTTGCTATTAATTCTAGGGAAAATTTTAGATTTGGAATGTTTTATCGTTGAAAATACACCGTATTGTTTGACATGGTATCTGAACCTGGAAAAAATATTTAGGATCCCAAACGTTTTATAAATTAAATATATCTGTTTTGTAACAGTTTTTATTTTAAAATAAAATCGGGCTAAGTAATTTAGGATTCCTATACTATTTGAACTCAATTTATCCTCATATTTTTCTTTTTATTATTTTAATGATAATTTATTAAGAATAAGGTGAGGAACAGTCTTTGACCTGGCTGGTCCAAAAGCATATTAATCCCTTATTGTTATCAATTTATTCTAGAGTCATTCTGGTGGCTATGGGTGGGCTCGAACCACCGACCCCAGCATTATGAATGCTGTGCTCTAACCAACTGAGCTACATAGCCTAAACTTCTTCAACCTGTATCGACTTTGCTGTGCTCCTTTCTGCGCTACACAATATTGCTTCGCTTCAGAAAAGGTGGCCTATTGTGCTAAAGCAGCACTGAATCTGTCAAGCAATAAACCTAGAAAAAACTTATTTTTTATCTTTAGAGTAATAGCGTTGAGTTAAGCCTAAGGCGGCTAAGGCATTTTTCATCGGTAATGCCTCATTAGGCAACAACTTAGCTTGGAGGTTTTGTGTTTGATAATAACCTGAAGGGAAAATGGTGATAATTTCTTTACCATTCACCAGACCTAAATTGGTATAACTATGAATTAATAAAAAAGCAGGCGCTTTTTTATTAAACAATGATTGACCAATACTGTAGTCAGTTATGGGATTTTGCAAACTAAAGATTCGGCTGAGTAAAGTGGGTATTACGTCGTAATGACTAGTCATATGTTTAACTAACTGCGGTTTTTGGCCTGGCCAATGAATAATTAAAGGGACTTGAGTTTGGTAACGAGTGAAATTACTGGCATGCCCCCAATAACCTTGATGATTATCATTGAACTCATTACCATGATCGGCAGTTATAAGAACTAAAGTATTATCTAATAAATGTCGTTTTTTAAGTAAAGCTAGATCTTCACCCACTAGTTTATCAATGTAATATAAGGCATTTTTATAACGGTTAAAGGTGGGGCTTGGATTAGTATGGCTAGTATAAGTTAAGCGATCACAAACCGCTATGCTGGGTTGAAAAATATGTATTGGACTATCCCCAATGCAGAAACTATGCGCGGCATCATAAAATACAAAGCTAAAAAAGGGCGAAGGGGTTTGTGTTATAAATTGCTTAAATTCTTTTGTAATCTGTTTGTCTCTATCGTAAGGGGTATACCCTATTGTTGAGGTTTTTAAATTTTTTATTTTCGCAAATACATTTAGGTTAAAAGGGGGCGCGAGTAGTGAAGCGCTAGCGAAAATGCCCATATGGTAATTTTCAACGAGCAGTTTATCCATAAATAATGGGCTTTTATGCTGATTAATAGTGGCTGCCCAATAAGTAGCCGGTAAACTATAAAACAAAGAAAATAGGCCGGGCTGAGTTCCATTTCCGCCGCTGAAATGTTGTTGAAATTGCCAACTCTGTTGAGCAAAACGATAAATATTCGGGGTATTGGCAGCACTCAACATATCAAAACGCCAGCTGTCTATCAGAATAAAAACGATATTAATCGGTTTTTTATGTGATTTGTAAACTAGAGGATGCAGAGGGTAGTCAAGTTTTTGATTAGCATGATTAATTTCTACAAAGTCTGAACGATAAAGACTCTCTAAATGAGAAAGGGCTTGTTGGCCAGGTAATAATTTGGCTAAAACTTCATAATAGAGGGGTATTGCATAAGCTTGCTGGTTAAGCGCTAACGCGGTGGAACTTTTGATTAATATGGCTAGCATATAGTAAGAAAATAAAAGACAAGCTAGCATTGCAACAGGGTAATGTAAGACGTAAGTTTTATGACGTAATTTTTTCCATATGAACAGGGCTAAACCTATTTCTAAAACAAATAAAAAGCCAGATAATAATCCTATCGAAAGCCATTCCAGCCAAGAAAGATCAAACACTTCGCTGGCTTCTCCTCCTGTCAATAATTTCCAAATAACGCCATTTAAATGAAAGTGGTATTGGCCAAATACAAACGTGTCTACGCTAAGTAAATAAGCGAATAAAAAACCTATAATGACTGAGACAGAAAGTATGAGCTTTTTTCTAGGATAAAGAATGACAAGAAGAATGGGAATAATAGCAGCAACACAAGCAAAAAAACCGAGTTGACCCAAAAATGCACTGAATAAAAACAAGCACGCTAGTAGCTGATTAGGCAGGGTCGAAACCGATAAATGAAAGGGGATAATAATGGCAAGATAATGTAAGCCAATCCCCCAAAATAATAAGGTATTTCCAATGAAAAACCAAAATATCCAATTAAAATAAATTTTTCTTGTTGTTAAGGACATTTTTTTTTATTGTTGTTATTTTTTTTTATAAATGCACGAAAGGTTTATTTAGTGGTTTTTTGATCTAGCAAAGGTCGCATTGTTTTAGTTTTTTACGTAAAGTACCGCGACTGATACCTAACATTTTCGCTGCTTTGGTTTGGTTTCCGCGAGTTTGGCGTAATACCACTTCTAACATGGGTGATTCCACCTCGGCTAAAACAAGACCATAAAGATTAGAAGGTGAGTTTCCATCTAATTGCGAAAAGTAATTTTCTAAAGCCTGTTCGACATAAGTTTTTAGCGGCTGCTGAGGTGCGCCAGTGCTAGCAACCATAGGTAGAACAGGAAGTTGATCGAGTGCATTTTGCATATACATTATCCTTTGAGACTTGACTAGGTCAGAGGAGTTTCCATGATATAGTAGCTAAGAGGTTGCGACAAGCGTCTTTTGGCGGATTTTTTGAATTTCTTAGCCACTAAGTAAAGCCAAGCCCTAATTATTCTTAAATGTTTCGCACATTAATGCAGAAAAACCGCGTCTTTAGGATGATCATTATGCAAAATGGCGATCTAGCCTAGAAAAATTGCCTGGATAGGTCTATTTAATATATGGGGTTTGATATGCATATCTATCTTAAAGGAAGATATATTTTGTTAAATTTTACTAAGTTTTTAATAGTATTGGTATTTGGGCTGAGCTTCGGGACAGGAATATTGCCTGCTTATGCTACTCAACAAGCTTTACCTGTGGATCAGGTTTTTCAAGTCTCAGTACAGCGTTTAAATAATAAAACATTGACTGCACGCTGGACTATCAAGCCCGGTTATTATCTTTACCGAGATAAAATACACTTCCAAAGTACACCCCTAGGTATAAATTCAGTGGTTTTTCCTAAAGGGATAATTAAACATAATCAATTTATTGGAAAATATGAAGTCTATCAGGGACATGTGGTGACGTTATTAAAATATATACACCCTCTTCCTGATCAACATCTTGAGATAGAAATCCACTATCAAGGTTGCGCTGTAGCAGGTTTTTGTTATCCGCCTGTAGTTAAACACTTAATACTAACCCGTTCTGGAATGTCTGCTAGCGGAATTAATCAAAATTCTACAGATGTAGGGCAGAATTCATTGGTAAACAATCAAGGCCAAGTTATAAAAACGGCTAGCGAACAAAGTAAAATCTTAAGCTTATTAGCAAGTCATAATATTTTTTGGACACTGATTAGTTTTTTTGGATTTGGTTTATTATTATCGTTGACGCCTTGTGTATTGCCGTTGATTCCTGTGTTATCGGCTATCATTTTAGGGCAAAAGCAATTAACGACGGTTAAAGCGTTTAGTTTATCAATAACTTATGTTCTGGCTATGGCATTTACCTACGCTGTGGCAGGGGTTTTTGCTGGTTTAGCAGGTAGTTATCTACAAGCATTCTTACAAAGTCCTTGGGTAATTATCATTGTTTGTGCATTGTTTGTAGGCTTAGCTTTTTCGTTATTTGGTTTCTATGAGTTACGTTTACCAACGAGTTGGCACGAAAAACTGATCCATATTACTAATCGTCAGCAGGGTGGAAATTACGTTGGTGTGGCCTTGATGGGCTGTTTGTCTACGTTAGTTATATCACCTTGTATAACAGCCCCTTTAGTTGGCGTATTAACTTATATTGGCAATACCGGTAATGCCATACTAGGAGGTATTGCATTATTTGTTTTAGGTTTGGGGTCTGGCGTTCCTTTGTTAATTATTGGGACTTCAGCAGGTAAATGGTTGCCTAAATCAGGTCCTTGGATGAATGGAATTAAAATCGTCTTAGGCATAATGATGTTGGCTATGGCGGTGTGGTTGTTGGCACGAATCATCCCTAGCAATTCCCGACCTTTTCGTCTACTTCATCCCGATCAAGTAGTCAGCTCAGAAACAAGTAACTTTCAGACAATTAAAAGTATTTCTGATTTAAATTTAGTCTTAAAACAAGCAAAACAACAAAATAAACCCGTACTAGTCGATTTTTATGCTAATTGGTGTATATCTTGTAAGGAAATGGAGCGTGTAGTTTTTACGGCTCCACAAGTTAAGTCCCTAATGTCACATTTCATTTTATTAAGAGCGGATGTCACGGCCAATGATGATACGGATAAGGCTTTAGAACGTCAATTCCATGTGATTGCACCACCGACCTTTTTATTTTTTGCGCCGAATGGACAAGAATTAACGGATTCTAGAATAATTGGACAAGAAGAAAGTCAAACCTTTGCTAGTCATTTACAACAGATTTTAGCGATTAAATATTCTCATTCTCTTCCGAAGTAGTTTTTCGGATTGATTTAATTAATTCTTTTTAAATAAGAATGATAAAAAAGGGAATTTGATTTTATCCAAAATAATAGGTAATCAATGATATCGAGAGCTTAATTTCCTGTTAAAAAATATTAAGCTGCTTTTTTATTAAAAATAAAAGGAGTAAAAAATAATGGAATTTAATAGAATAACTAATGCAATTAATAAAAGCCAAATAGTTCTGCCTCGCAATATCAATTTACATGTACAAGATGAAAATGATAATACGCTATTACATCTTGCTGCTGCTCAAGGAGATCTGAATAAGATTGATAAATTAATTAAGCGGCATCCCTACTTATTAGAAGCTAAAAATAAATTTGGGAGTACCCCACTATATTATGCGACCTGGCTTGGTCAATCATCAATTGTAGAATATTTAATGGAACAGGGAGCTGATATTAAAACTAAAGATATTTATGATCAAACTTTAATGCATGCGGCAGCATGGAATGATGATTTAAAATTAGTGAAATTTTTTTTAAAAAAGGGCTTTCTTTAGAAGAAAAAGATCTAAATGGAAATACTTCTTTGCTTTCTGCGGCTAAAAATAATCATTTAAATATAGTGAAAT
The DNA here is from genome assembly GCF_964031165.1 of Rickettsiella endosymbiont of Rhagonycha lignosa. Lineage (NCBI taxonomy): Bacteria > Pseudomonadati > Pseudomonadota > Gammaproteobacteria > Legionellales > Coxiellaceae > Rickettsiella > Rickettsiella endosymbiont of Rhagonycha lignosa. Next base: position 454,261 of record NZ_OZ035011.1, read on the forward strand.
TTTTTGTTATTAAGGGTGCAGACATAGCTGTGCATGACAATGAAGGTAATAATATTTTTATGATAGCTGCTAAGAATGGTTATCTAAAAATTATTGATTACATTGCTCATGAGAAAGAAATAGATCTATCGACTATTAAAGATAAAAACAATAATACATTGCTACATTTAGCTGTCCTACATTATCATGATTTAGATAATTCAAATGATCTTCTTAAGTTAATTAAATATTTATTTTATTTCCGAAAGCTTGATTTAGAAGAAAAAAATGATGATGGAAATACTCCTCTCGATTTAGCCATGGAAATGGAAGATAACAATTTAGTGGAAAATTTACTTCAATTAGGGGCAAAAATAGATCCTGCCAAGCCCCGAAGTAATGTCCATGTACATCAAATTCATCAAGATAAACCTGAAGAATTAGGTCGGTATGTCTTAAAACAAAATGAGGATTTATTAGCTAATTCAACTTTACCTGAAGCTTATCCTAAGCAAAAAAAAGTGAAACGATCAAAGAAAAAAGCACGTCATTTTTCTAAACTTCAACAAACACCAGTAAAAGATGCTTTTGATATGCAGGGATTAAATGATTCGTTAAATCCTTTGGTAAGTGCAACTGGGTTTTTTCAGAATCATTTACAAGCTCCTCAATCCCTGGTTAGTCCATTTAATTTGAGTTCAATTTCTGTTGGGAGTATGGGAATGAATCACTCCAATGCTTCGCAAGCGTTAAGTTTGGTACCGGCGTTATTTAACATACCCCGAAAAAACCATAGTATTAATATTAGCCAAATTGAAAGACGCGAGCAAGAAGATAGGATGGTTGAATCTATAAATAACTATGAATTTAATACAACGGTTAAACCTTTTTAGTTAATGATTATCTTTAATTAAAATGAACAGCTAGGAGGTAAAGTTTTAAATTCCAGCCGAAATTAGGTTTTTATTTTGACTTCTGCCTTCTAGCTGTATTTTAAATAGCTATGAGTATTTTATTTAACCCGAAATGATTTTGGTAAATTTTTAGGAAATTGTATTAACACGACACCAAGTAAAATGGCAATGACCCCTAAGCCTTCAGTCCATTGCGGGCGATTGTGGAAAAAAATAAAATCCCAAAATATAGCTAAGATAGGAATTACATACATCACCGCACTCGCTCGTACCGCATCCCATTCACGAATTAAATAATAATAAATAATCCAAGCAATTGCAGTGGAAAATAAACCCATATAAACACTGGCCACCCAGATAATGGGCGTATGCAATAATAAACTACTACTTGGCCAATGCTCGAATAGCAGTGATACTAGTGTAAGAAAGATAAGGCTGGCCCAATGCTGATGATAGATATTGGCGTAAAAGTCTAATTTAGTTTGACCGGATAACATATGTTGGTTCAGTAAATTACCGACTGAATAACTGATAGCCATCAGTAATAACGAAGCGGTGCCTAACAAGGCAGAATGTGCAGAATTAAAATTCAGTAAAGGCCAAAAAATAATACAAATACCTAATAAACCTGTGAGTAAACCGATGAATTTTAAAAAAGAAAAATTTCTGGTTTTGGGAGAAATTAAACTAAATATTAATGTCCAAATCGGTACAGTTCCATTTAAAATCCCCGCTAAACCGGAAGAGATATGCTGTTCACCGTAAAATAAGAAGAAGAAAGGAAGTCCTTGAGAGAAAAGTCCCATGATCCAAATACGCCAACGCAGATTAAAAGGAACGGTTACGCTTTTTTTTAAGAAATAAAAAATAAGACTTAAGAATATTAATGCTAAACCTACGCGTAGCATTGCGCCAAAGAAAGGAGGAACGTGTAATACTACGGCTTTAATACCAACAAATGAACCACTCCAAAAAGCAGCAAGTAAAAAAAACCAACAATAATTTATATTTTTATTCATTATTATAATTAACCATTAAATCAAGTTAAGTCGACTGTTAGTGCGTCTAATTTTTGCAAACCGCGTGGTAATTTATGGCCGCGTTGACCTCTTTTTCCGATATAATTTGCCAAATCCGACCCTTTTAAAATAAATTGTTTTTTTCCTGAAATTAACACCAACTTACTATTTTTTGTCGGTAAAATTACTATTTTACTTATAAATTCTTCACGTAGCTCGAGTTTTTTTGGAGGAATTTGTATCATTTTATTCCCTTTACCGCGGGCCAATATCGGTAATTCTTGTGCAGAAATAATTAATAAGTATCCCGTATTCGTAGCTAAGGCAATATAGCTGGAGTCAATGTGATTAACCATCAATAGAGGTAGAACATGCGCATGAGGAGACAATTTTAACAATGCTTTGCCATTACGATTTTTAGAATACAGTTCGGATAATTGTGTAATAAATCCGTAGCCAGCATCAGCACCGACTAACACAGACTGTTCAGGATCTCCGGTTATCATCTCTTCAAAATTTGCTCCTGCTGGAGGATTAAAGCGACTTGTTAAGGGTTCTCCGGAACTACGAGCCGAAGGAAGCGTATGTATTGATGTTGAATAACTACGTCCGGTTGAATCGATGAAAGCAATTAATTGATTACTGCGGCCAAGTATAGTCGCTTTTAAAGAATCACCCGCTTTAAATGCTAAACCACTGACATCAAAATCATGACCTTTTGCTGCGCGGATCCAACCTCTAGTCGACAAGATGACTGTCATGGGCTCGGAAGGAATTATTTCGGTTTTTTGTAGGGCTTGTGCAGCGCTACGTTCAACCAATGGTGATTTGCGAGGGTCACCGTACAGCTTGGCGTCTTCTTGTAATTCTGTTCGAATAAGGCGTTTCAATTGCGCTTTAGAAGATAAAGTTTTCTGAATTTTGTCACGTTCAGCGCTCAAGTTTCCTTGTTCCGTTTGTAATTTAATTTCTTCTAGTTTGGCGAGTTGGCGTAAACGGATTTCCAAAATGGCATCGGCTTGAGTTTCACTTAATTTGAAACGATTCATCAACCGAATTTTTGGATCATCGTATTGCCGTATAATTTTTATGACTTCATCGATATGCAAATAGACAATCAAAAAGCCTTCTAGAAGATGAAGTCGATGTAAAATTTTATTTAGATGAAACTCTAAACGTTTTCTTACGGTAGCTTGTCGGTATTCTAGCCATTCTTTTAATATGACGAGCAGATTTTTTACCTTAGGACGTCCATCAAGACCTATCATATTAAGATTAATACGATAACTGCGTTCTAAATCTGTTGTTGCAAATAAATGTGTCATCAAGGTGTCGGTATCAACTCGATTCGATCGAGGTACAATCACAAGTCTGGTTGGATTTTCATGATCCGATTCATCACGTAAATCTTCTATCAGCGGTAATTTTTTATCGCGAATTTGTTCAGCAATCTGTTCAATAATTTTTGCGCCAGATACTTGATAAGGTAGATCGGTAATAACAATTTGGTTTTTTTCTTCTATGTAAACAGCGCGCGCTCGAATGACACCTTGGCCTTGTTGATAAATATTACAAATCTCAGCACGAGGAGTAATTATTTCTGCTGCGGAAGGGAAGTCTGGTCCGATAACTAGTTCACAAAGCTCTGCCAAAGTGGTATCGGGTTCGTCTAATAAACGAATACAAGCGCTTATTACTTCGCTAAGGTTGTGTGCAGGGATATCCGTCGCCATGCCGACTGCAATACCTGAGCCACCATTTAATAAAATATTAGGTAAGCGAGCTGGTAATAGTTTAGGTTCTTCCAGTGTAGCGTCAAAATTAGGCACCCAATCAACCGTTCCATCCGACAGTTCGTTGAGCAGGGCTTGGGCATAACGTGTTAAGCGTGATTCGGTATAACGCATGGCGGCAAAAGATTTGGGATCATCTTGAGAACCCCAGTTCCCCTGCCCATCAATCAGAGGGTAACGATACGAAAAATTTTGCGCCATTAACACCATGGCTTCATAACAGGGGCCATCACCATGTGGATGAAACTTACCTAAAACATCACCGACTGTGCGCGCTGATTTTTTATATTTTGCGAGTGCGGTTAAACCTAATTCAGACATGGCATAAATAATGCGTCGCTGTACAGGTTTTAGACCATCACCGATATGCGGTAAAGCTCGATCAAGAATGACATACATGGAGTAATCAAGATAGGCTTTTTCTGTAAAAACACGCAGTGCTTGATGCTCAATGGGTGAATGTACGGATGATAATTTGCTTTTGGCCATTACTTTATAGCCTCTTAAAAAAAAAGAACCCTAGTTCATTGGCGTCTTTTTGTAAGGACGATATTGGGTGGGCATGTTGAGGACAGCTTGTGTGCAGTATAAGATGATCATGATATTTTACAATATAGTTATTAAAAAATTTTTACAGTTTTTTAATAAGCTCTAAAACTCATAACCCAGCGTAAATAAATGTTTCACATCGATGCCTTGATTGGGGGGGTATAGACTGGCGTTCGAATAATGTAGATAGTGATAACTGAATGACCATGTTGCCGCTGTGCTTTTTCGCCACCGTAAACCCAAGCCCATTAAATCTTGAAAAGCAAATTGACCGCCCAGATTTCGATGACCCAAGTGATTATTAGAAAGCCAGCTCGCACCAATTCCTAGCTCGAGATAAGCTTGGGCAGATAATAGCCAATTTTCTCGACTTTGTAAGCGTATGAGTGGCGATATGGCCAAAATACTCATAGAACGAGGCTGATTAGAAAGAGGTGGGCTAGTATGCCAATTGGCATAGCTCAGATCCCAGTAGGCAGTTAAGTTTAAGCGGGATTTTGGAAAGCCTACCCATGGCCAAAATTGTTGAATAGCGAATCGATATCCTTTTAAATGATCAGGATTCCCTGTTCCATAGGAAATTTGTAATCCGTGTGTTGCTGCAGAGCTGTTTGCTGGAATCCAACTAATCAGTATTAAATTGGCATATAGAAAAAAGAAACAATTTTTTTTAGTTAAAATAGGTGAGATTTTCAATTAAACACTCCTTGTTGCATTAATTTTGTGGGTGATAAATTTTTCTTTAGCTTATAGGCTTTTATAGTGGACAACAATGTATGCTAAAAATACCCGTATTGTACTAAAATAACTTACATTTTTTCTAATAAAAATAGAGTTTTTAGAGTAGCTTGCCCGCCAAAAATTTTGTTTTATAATTTGTTCTGTTATAATGCCGGGCTCATTCTATTCAAGGGATATAAAAATTATTATGCAGCAAGATATCCATCCAGCCTATAACATAGTTACAGTTACATGTAGTTGTGGTAATAGTTTCAAGACTCGTTCTACTTTAGGTGAGCCCGCTCTTGCCATAGAAGTATGTTCAAAATGTCACCCTTTTTACTCGGGTAAACAAAGAATTGTTGATACCAGTGGTCGTGTAGATAAATTTGAACAAAAATACGGCAAACGTACCCTTAAGGTCACCAATAAGGCTGACCCAGCAGAAGCTGCTTAATTAATCCAACTTTGGTGGCTTGCTTAAGAATTAACCTTTAATTTTCAATTCGCAGGCCAATACTCGTTTATATTTTTCTGAGGGGTATGATTTTATGCCGAGAAAACGTATTGACCTTTTTCCCTGGTTAGTATGTGGCTTAGGGGCTTTTTTTTATTGTTATGAATATTTTTTGCGAATCTTGCCGAGTGTGATGACGGAAGATTTACTAAAAATGTTCAATATCAGTGGTGTAGCATTTGGAAATTTAGTTGCTTTTTACTACTACGCATACACGCCTATGCAATTACCCGTAGGCATGATGATGGATAGGTTTGGTCCTCGAAAGCTATTAGCTTTTGCATGTTTAGTTTGTGCTATAGGTACTTATTTATTTGCTCATCATTATCTGTCCACTGCACAAGTGGGTCGTTTCTTAGTGGGATTTGGTTCTGCATTTGCTTTTGTAGGTGTATTAAAGTTGGCTGCAATCTGGTTTCCGCCTTCACGCTTTGCATTCATTGCCGGCATGGCGACCTCTCTGGGAATGATAGGTGCAATGACGGGTGATATTATTTTATCTAAGCTCGTATTTTCTCTAGGATCTAATGTAACACTCTATATTGCTGCAACCGTAGGCTTATTACTCACGGTATGTTTATGGTATATCATCCCCGAAAGCAATGGCATGAAAAGCACAGAGGAATCTGCTACATCAGCGCTTACCTATAAAGCTTTCTTTCAAGCAGTGTTGAAATTATGTAAAAATCCGCAAATGTGGTTGGTAGGGGCCATAGGAAGTCTTTTATATTTATCGCTATCTGCATTTGCTGAAGTTTGGGGAATTCCTTATTTGATTCGAACCTATGGTTTATCAAACTCAACCGCGGCGCTTAATATTTCATTTATTTTTTTAGGATGGGCCATCGGAAGCCCTCTAGTAGGTTGGATCTCTGATAAAATAGGAAATCGACGCCGTCCCATTATTATCGGTGCTTTATTAGGCGCTTGTTTGTTTACTTTATTAATTTATTTCCCTTTTATTTCTCATCATTTTCTTGGAGTTCTATTATTTAGCTTTGGTCTTTGTAGTTCTGCGCAAATTATTGTTTTTCCTATTGCTAGAGAGTTGAATGTTCAGGGACTGGCAGGAACCGCGATTGCTGTCACTAATTTGCTGGTTATGTTGGGAGGAGCTTTATCTGAGCCTTTAATTGGTAAAGCTTTAGATGTACTAACGGGTACGCATGTTAGAGGTAATTTAATGGCTTTTTCGATAGAAAGCTTTCAACATGCGTTGTCAATTATTCCTGTTGCATTTGTTATTGCTGCCATATTGGCCGTCTTTGTCAAAGAAACACGAGGTGTTGTGGTTGATGCACCATTAAATGTTGTGGATAATGCGAGACCTTTAAGTCAGATGCATTAATGCAGTTTTTAATTGGACTAATGCTTTTTCTAGGCTGGCATTATCAAGTGCAAAAGAAAGACGTAAATAACCCGGTGCGCCAAAAGCTGAGCCAGGAACGGTAGCGACGTTCGCACTATTAAGCAAGTAATTTGCTAATTCATGATCAGAAGCAAACTTTTTATCGTTTCCAATAAAGGCGTGAAACGAAGGAAAGCAATAAAAGGCTCCTTGTGCGAGTAAACAATGCACTCCAGGAATTTGATTAAGCCCTTCTGAAAAAAATGTATGGCGTTGATGATAAATCTTATTCATAGCCTGCACGCAATCTTGATTACCGGTTAAAGCAGCGATAGCTGCAAATTGGGCAATAGAATTAGGATTAGATGTACTTTGTGATTGTATATTGGACATGGCGAGTATGACTTTTTTAGGTCCAGCCGCATAACCAATTCGCCAGCCAGTCATCGCATAAGCCTTTGAACAACCATTTAAAACTAATGTTCTGTCATATAGTTCCGGACATACATTGAGAATATTTTTGAAAGGCACATTATCCCAATAAATATGCTCATAAATGTCATCAGTAAGTATAAATACGGATGGGTGACGTAATAAAACTTCAGCCAGTTCATTAAGTTCTGTATGCGTGTAGACCATGCCAGTAGGGTTAGAAGGGCTATTAATTATAAAAAGCCGAGTTTTTTCATTAATCGCTGTTTCCAATTGCTCGGGTGTAATTTTTAAGCCAGACTTAATAGAACTGGAGATAAAAACCGGCTTTGCCTCTGCGAGTAATGCCATATCTGGGTAGGAAACCCAATAGGGTGCCGGGATAATAACTTCGTCACCTGGATTTAATAAAGATTGCATCAAATTATAAATAGATTGTTTAGCACCACTCGAAACAATCACTTGATCCAATGAGTAATTTAGTTGGTTTTGCAATTTAAATTTATCAACCACCGCTTGTTTTAAACGCATGATACCGTCGACAGCAGTGTATTTCGTGTATCCCTCATCTAAAGCTAAGCGAGCCGCTTGTTTTATAGGTTCAGGCGTATCAAAATCAGGCTCACCTACGGTTAGATTAATGATAGGTTTACCGCTGGCTTTAAGTCGATTGGCTGCTGCAGACAGACTTAAAGTAGGTGAAGGTTTAATTTGAGAAACGCGATGCGAGAGATTTATATGCATAGATTAGGTCTACTTAAGCTAAACTGGTGCTAATAGGGTCTTTATTATCGGTGAGAGCTTAATAATAAAGCAAGTGTGTTTCTGGAAATAATGACTTACTCCTCATTGCGAGTGCGAAGCGCGCGGCATCTAGGAAATTACTTACAACAATTGGATTTTTGGCTATATGTCTAAACCTTTTGAATTAACTTCAAACTTTAAACCCGCAGGCGATCAACCCATTGCGATCAAAGAGTTGATTCATGGATTGGAAGCGGGCTTAGCCTACCAAACATTGTTGGGTGTAACCGGTTCGGGAAAGACGTTTAGTATTGCGCATGTTATGCAAAAAATTCAGCGCCCGGTTCTGATTTTGGCGCCTAATAAAACCTTGGCAGCGCAGTTATATGGTGAGATGCGGAGTTTTTTTCCGCATAATGCAGTGGAATATTTTGTTTCTTATTATGATTATTATCAACCTGAGGCCTATGTTCCAACGACAGATACTTTTATTGAAAAGGATGCGGCAGTTAACGAACATATCGAACAAATGCGTTTATCGGCTACCAAATCATTGTTAGAACGTCGAGATGTTGTGATTGTTGCAACGGTATCTGCTATTTATGGTTTAGGTGATCCTAATACTTACATCGATATGATGTTACATATGCGCCGAGGCGATCAAATCGATCAACGTTTTATTTTAAGGCGTTTGACGGAGTTACAATATAGTCGTAACGACATGGATTTTCGTCGGGCTACTTACCGTGTGCGTGGTGATGTGATTGATGTTTATCCGGCGGAATCAGCAGAAGAAGCGGTACGTATTGAATTACTGGATGACACGATAGAGCATCTTAGTTATTTTGACCCGTTAACGGGTGAATTACTTAGACGAGTACCGCGTTTAACTATTTATCCAAAAACTCATTATGTAACGCCGCGAGATAAAATTTTAAACGCCGTTGAATCAATTAAAATTGAATTAAAAGAACGTTTGGCACAACTACAAACGGCTAATAAATTAGTAGAATTTCAACGTTTAGAGCAGCGTACGCGTTTTGATATCGAGATGCTTTTAGAGTTAGGATATTGTAATGGAATAGAAAATTATTCCCGATATTTATCCGGACGCGATGCAGGGCAACCGCCGCCTACTTTAATGGATTATTTGCCGAAAGATGCATTGTTGGTGATTGATGAATCTCACGTTACGGTTCCACAATTGGGTGCGATGTATAAAGGTGATCGTTCCCGAAAAGAAACTTTAGTCGAGTATGGTTTTCGGTTGCCTTCTGCTTTAGATAATAGGCCCTTACAGTTCCAAGAGTTTTCTGATTTAGCCTTTCAAACTATTTATGTTTCTGCAACGCCGAGTATTTATGAAATTGAACACTCAGGTGCAGTGGTAGAACAAGTTATCAGGCCCACAGGTTTAGTTGATCCTTTGCTTGAAGTAAGACCTGTTGCGACACAAGTTGATGATTTGCTTTCTGAGATTAATCGTTGCGTTGCAAAAAACGAACGTGTTTTAGTTACAACCTTAACAAAACGTTTATCTGAAGACTTAACTGAATACCTTGCCGAACATGGGGTGAAAGTACGTTATCTGCATTCAGATATTGATACGGTCGAGCGAGTCGAAATTATTCGTGATTTGCGCTTAGGTAAATTTGATGTTTTGGTTGGAATTAATTTACTGCGCGAAGGACTGGATATGCCAGAGGTTGCACTTGTTGCAATCCTGGATGCGGATAAAGAAGGATTTTTACGTTCTGAACGTTCTTTAATTCAAACGATAGGTCGCGCAGCTCGACACATCGACGGTCGAGCAATTTTATATGCGGATAAAATAACTGGCTCGATGCAAAAAGCGATAACTGAAACCGAGAGACGTCGTACTAAGCAGCTAGCTTTTAATAAAAAACATCACATCACTCCTAAAGGAATCGCAAAAGCGGTGCATGATATTCTTGAGGGAGCGCGATCCGATGTTTCAACGAATAAACAACATTTGTTAAAAGTGGCTGAAGAGCAAGCTTATTATGCGACTTTATCCCCAGAAGAACTAGCCAAAAAAATTAAGCAATTTGAACGCGAAATGTTTAATTACGCAAAAAACTTGCAGTTTGAAGAAGCCGCTGAAGTGCGCGACCAATTAAAAAAACTTAAAGAAAAAATAATGGGAATTGATTAAGCAGTTGCGTCTCTAAATCAAGAGTGTTATTTTCTTCCTCCATTAATTTTGATTAAATCTTTGTAACCTGTAGGCACGTAGCTCAGTGGTAGAGCACCACCTTGACATGGTGGTGGTCGGTGGTTCGATCCCACTCGTGCCTACCAAACTATTTTTGGATAAGAGCTATGCCTATTATTACCTTATTAGACGGAACACAGCGTACTGTTCCTAATGGGGCTACAATTTATCAAATAGCTGAACAAATCGGGCCTGGTTTCGCAAAATCTGCTATAGCGGCAGAAGTCGATGGGCAACTTGTTGATTTATCTTATTCCATTAGAAAAAATATTAATTTAAAAATACTTACTTCGTCTGATCCTGAATCACTAGTGATTGTTCGACATTCGACAGCGCACCTACTCGCCTATGCGGTTAAACAATTATTTCCAACTGTGCAGATAGTTATTGGGCCTGCTATAGAAAATGGATTTTATCATGATTTCGCTTTATCACACACTTTTACACCGGATGATTTAATCAAGATAGAACAGCGAATGCATGAGTTGGTTAAACTAGATTTACCTATACAACGATCTACGATGTCTCGAGACGAAGCTATCAAGTTATTCCGTGATTTAGGAGAAGAATATAAAGCAGAGATGATTAATGCAATTCCAGAAAAAGAGGTATTGTCATTATACCGGGAAGGAGATTTTCTTGATCTGTGTCGTGGTCCTCATGTCCCCAGTACGGGTAAGCTTAAAGTCTTTAAATTAACGCATGTTGCAGGCGCTTATTGGCGCGGTGATGCTAAAAATGAAATGCTGCAACGTATCTATGGTACTGCTTGGTTAAAAGAAAGTGATTTAAAAGATTACTTATATCGCTTAGAAGAAGCTGAAAAGCGTGATCATCGCAAATTGGCAAAACAATTAGATTTATTTCATATCCAAGAAGAAGCGCCAGGTATGGTGTTCTGGCATCCTCATGGCTGGACGTTATATCAAATTATTGAACAATACATTCGTTCACGCTTGCAAGTAGTAGGCTATAAAGAAATACGTACACCACAATTACTTGCGCGCCAACTTTGGGAAAAATCAGGTCATTGGGATAAATTTTTTAAAGAAATGTTTACCACAGCTACGGAAAATACTGAATTTGCAATTAAGCCGATGAACTGTCCGGGACATATCCAAGTTTTTAATCAAGGTATAAAAAGTTACCGCGATCTTCCTCTGCGTTTTGCTGAATTTGGTTCTTGTCATCGTAATGAGCCCTCGGGTGCATTACATGGTTTAATGCGAGTACGTGGCTTTGTACAAGACGATGCACATATATTCTGTACCGAAGATCAGATTCAAGCGGAAGTAGCGGCTTTTATTGATTTACTTTATAGCGTCTATGCCGATTTTGGCTTTAATGAAGTTATTTTGAAATTAGCCACACGCCCAGAAGCACGTGTTGGCTCAGATGAAAGCTGGGCTAAAGCTGAAAAAGCTTTGGCGCAAGCCTTAGATGCCCGAGAAGGGGTAACATGGACTTATTCACCCGGTGAAGGGGCTTTCTATGGTCCAAAAATTGAATTTTCTTTAAAAGATTGTTTAGGCCGTATTTGGCAATGCGGCACCATTCAAGTTGATTTTTCTATGCCGGAACGATTAGGTGCTGAATATGTAAACGAGCAAGGTGAGCGTAAAACGCCGGTTATGTTGCATAGAGCTATTTTAGGCTCTATAGAGCGTTTTATAGGTATACTCATTGAGCATTATGCGGGTCATTTCCCTTTATGGTTAGCTCCTATTCAAGTGGTTATTATGACTATCACCGATAAACAACACGATTACGCCAGAAAAATAGCTCAGGAATTAGAGTGTTTAGGGCTAAGAATTAAATTGGACTTGAGAAATGAGAAGATCAGCTTTAAGATTCGCGAACATAGCTTGCAGAAGGTTCCTTATCAACTTGTGATAGGAGCTAAGGAAGTCGATACAAAACAAGTCACCATACGTAGACAAACAGGGGATGATTTGGGTAGTATGTCGGTCCATACGTTTTATCAGATGATTCGGCAGGCTATTGTGCCGCAAAGTCGAATCGATACGGAGAAATAGTTATTAGTACCGAAAAAGTTATTCAGCATCGACCAGGAGGGGCAGGGCAGCCTAGGTCAGGGGCCAACAATGCAAAAAAGGTTAGGATTAATGGCGAGATTCGCGCTCCCCAAGTCAGGTTAATAGGCCCTGAGCGTGAGCAGTTAGGCGTGGTTTCTTTAGATAAGGCATTAAGAGAGGCTGAAGAGGCTGGTCTTGACTTAGTGGAAATTGTACCGACAGCTGCTCCTCCCGTTTGTCGGATTATGAATCTTGGAAAATATGTATTTGAATTGAATAAGCAAAAATCAGCGCAAAAGAAAAAGCAAAAGCGCATTCAATTGAAAGAAATTAAGTTTCGACCCGTAACAGAAGAGGGAGATTATCAGGTCAAGCTACGCAACCTGATACGTTTCCTGCAACAGGGCGATAAAGCTAAAATTACGGTACGATTTCGAGGTCGTGAAATCGCCCACTTGCACTTAGGCGCTAAGCTTATCGAACGTTTAGAAAAGGATCTGGTTGCTTATGCCGTGATCGATGATAAACCTAAGATGGAAGGTCGGCAGATGGTGTTAGTGGTTAGCCCAAAAAAAACTAAGTAGCTCAACGATACTCATACCAATGGGATTTTTGACAAGGCGCCGCGGTAATGAAGCAACCGGAGTGTATTCATATACACGAGGATTGCGAATTGAACGGCAACACAGACAAAAATTCAAGTGCGAAGAGTATAAATATAATTAAGTAATGCGGAGTAAAACTCTATTATGCCAAAGTTAAAAAGTCACCGAGGCGCTGCAAAGCGTTTTAAGCCCACAGCGAACGGTTATAAATGTGCGCAATCACACCATAACCATATCCTTACTAAGAAAGATACTAAGCGCAAGCGTAACTTGCGTCATACAAATTTAGTTAACCCCAGTGACGTACGTGCTGTTGAACGTATGTTACAAGGTTCATAGAAAACAACGAAAGATAATTCAAGAGGTTAAAGACGATGCCAAGAGTGAAACGTGGGGTAACTGCAAGAGCCCGACATAAAAAAATCCTAAAAGCAGCTAAGGGATATAAGGGTGCGCGTAGTCGCGTCATTAGAGCAGCGAAGCAGGCAGTTACAAAAGCAGGTCAGTACGCTTATCGTGATAGAAAGCAAAAGAAGCGTGATTTTCGTGCACTGTGGATAGTACGTATTAATGCCGGAGTACGTGAACATGGTATGATTTATAGCCGCTTTATTGCGGGTCTTAGCAAAGCCGAAATCGCCGTTGATCGTAAAATTTTAGCAGATTTAGCTATTACCGATAAAGCTACTTTTGCGCAGCTCGTAGAAAAAGCTAAACAAGCTTTAGCTTAGCTCATCTTTTAATATTCTCACTTTATTAGCAACAATTAAAAAGTAATAAGGTGAGAATATATCTTTAAATTTTATTTCTTTTTTAAATTTAAATAGTTACTTTAACCTTCCCAATTTTTTTTAATTCTGTTAACATTTTTAATGTTTGATATTAACCATGTTAATAAGGATAAAAATTATGATGGATGCCTTCGATTCAGAACTCTTAGTAGATCCCTTTGAAATTTCGCATGTAAATCCAGATGGGGTTATAATTTCTTTTGGTCCAAAAAATGGATTTTTATGGCGTGGAGAAGTTGCCAATTCGGATGACTTAATAGGCAGTTTGAAAAAAGTTTTTGAAACAGGTTTTACGCCGTGTGACGAACAAAGTCCTTTGGCAAGTTTACCTTATATTCAATCTCATTCATATTTTATTTGTGCGTCAAATACCTATTGTATTATTGATGAAGATACTGGTCAAAATGAATTTACCGGTTTCGAACATGAACAAACTTCTGCTGGTGTATGTGGATATATTTATTTGATCGATACGAGCAAAAAAAATATACAAACTATACCTTTATGTCAGGAAAATTTAGATAATCCAATTTTTGTAGCTGGTTATAAAGGTGAACAACTTAGTGAAGGACCAGATTATGCTATTATTTCCCAGCTAGATTCTAAATGTATTATAGGCGCTATGCCATCTCCAGCTGTTGCATTTGCTTTAGGTCTTAAAGAAAAAAGTTTTATTAAAAATCCTGCTTATAAGGAAGTTTTTTACTGTGATAAAATAAAAGGGGCTATAGGAAAGTTTTCATTAATAGAATTAGGTTGTTTTAATAATTTCGATGAAGCTTGCAATATACAAGCAGAATCTAAAAATCAGCAAGCTAGTTTAGGTGCTTCATCTTCTCAAAATCGTCCAAGCGTTATTTTTTTTCCAAATAGTGCCGCAGATAATTCATTTTCTAATAAGGAAATGCCAGAATCACCGCGTCCGTAATGAAAACTGCGACACATCTGAATATTCAAGTTTTTATATTTAGTCAGGTATAAGTTAAACGGTTACGCGTGCAAATAGGGATCGAGCTAGTGTATGATTATCAATAAACTCTAGCTCGCTACCTAATGGAACACCATGCGCAATGCGGCTGATCTTAATCCCTTTTTGTTTAATCAATTCAGTGAGGTAGTGCGCTGTTGCTTCGCCTTCTACGGTGGGATTAGTCGCTAAAATAATTTCTTGTGGCGGCTGCGTATTAATACGATGAACAAAATGTTTTATACCTAACTCTTCAGGGCCTATGCCATCGAGTGGTGACAAGCGGCCCATCAGAACAAAATAATAACCACGATAGCTGGCCGTTTGCTCGATAGCGAGTACATCAACCGGTGTTTCAACCACACAGAGTAGACTAGTATCTCGATTTGGGCTTGAACATAATGTACAAATAGGTGTTTCGCTTAAGCTTCGACATTGTTCGCAATTTCCAACTTCTTGAATCGCTTGTTCTATAATTTTTGCTAATGCTGAACCATCCGCGCGTGCTCTTTCTAGTAAATGAAAGACCATGCGCTGAGCAGATTTAGGTCCTACTCCTGGCAAGCAACAAAATTGTGCGATCATTTGTGTGATCAAAGGGCTAAATGCCATATCGATTTACACCTATTTTCTTTAGCGTACTTATTCAGTTGTTGTCGTTGCGATATCGCTGCTAAATTTAGTTTGCATAAGACTGGTTAAGTCATTTAATTTTTGACGTGATGCTTGTTCAATTTCTTTTAATGCGGCATTAAATGCACCTACCAGCAATTCTTCGACAAATTCTTTCGGTTCCTTTAACGAAGCGGGATCTAGCCAAATGGACTTCACCGTATGTCGGCCATCCATTTCAACTTTAACCATACCGCCACCTGCTTCTCCGGTAACCACGATTTGTGCTAATTCGGCTTGAGCAGATTGCATCTTGGACTGCATGTCTTGGGCTTGTTTTAAAAGCGTGTCTAGGTCAACTTTCATATTCATCTTATTTTCCTCTTTGTAGGTTCACTTTATTGGTAAATATACAGAGATATTCAATCTTCATCCAGAAGCTGAATAGACTCAGGCTGTAGTTTAGCATCAAATGTCTGCATAATCGCTTGAATAGTAGGATCTTCTTGTAATGCGGCTGCCGTTTGTTCTAAACGTTGTGATTTGTACTGTTGTTCCAGACGTGCGGGAGTCGATAAATCGACATCACCGAGAATAATCGCTAATGTGGTGGGTTGCTTGAAATAGTCTGAAAGTACTTGCGTTAACTTGGCTTCTTGTTTAACACTGCGAAGTGCGGCTTGTCTAGGGTCTAAGCATAAAGAAATGTGGTTGTCTTGATAAGACTGTAAAGCACACTGCTGGGCGAGGGCATAGGTTAAGCCCGTTAAGTTTAATTGTTTGATAAGTGTAGGCCAGTGCAAGTTCTTTTGTTGCTTTTGTTCTATTACTTGCTCTATCTTGCGCGCAGCGTTGTGTTTTTTTTCTGTCACAATCGGTTGAATTGATTTTGTTAAGTGGTGCTCAGTCTGTTCAATCCCAGGTTTAAAAGCGAGTAGCCTAAGCAACATCATCTCAAAGCCTAGTCGAGGAGTGGGTGCCAGCGTTAGATCACGTTGACTTAATAAAACAATTTGGTAATAAAGTTGAATGTCTTCAGGTGAAAGTTTTTTGGCTAAATTAATAACAGCCTGGGGATAGTTAGTTTCGGTCTTAAACCGTTGACTCAGCGCCATATCATGTAAAAAAGTAATGAGCTCATCAATAACCCATGAAAAATCTACAGCGAGCTCGTTTAAGCTTTCGACTAAAGACCAAAGCTGCGTAGTATCTTCTAAAATTAATGCTTCAAGTAACCTAGTTACTTCGGTGTTAGCGACATGGCCGAGTAAGGTATTGATATCCTGTTTGGTAAGATTTTGATTGGTATAAGCTATCGCTTGATCCAATAAACTTAATGCGTCACGTAAACTACCCCGTGCCGCTTGCGCAAGTGGTGATAGCGCAGCGAGTTCATAAGGAATATTTTCATTTTTTAGTACGTTAGCGAGATGGTCGCTGATTTGCGCCGCTGAAATAATTTTTAAATGAAACTGTAGACACCGCGAAAGTATCGTGGCGGGTAAACGTTGCGGATCAGTCGTTGCTAATAAAAAAACGACATGGGGTGGAGGTTCTTCGAGAGTTTTTAATAAGGCATTAAAACTATGTGAAGAAAGCATATGCACTTCGTCAATAAGATATATTTTATAGCGGCCTTGGCTGGGTGCATAGTGAACATCAGCCAATAGATCACGTGTATCCTCTACTTTGGTGCGTGATGCAGCATCTACTTCAATGAGATCGGTAAAACGATTCGTATTAATCGCAAGGCATGTTGCACATTGATTACAAGGTTCAGGTGTGATCTTGGTTTGACAATTTAAACATTTAGCAAGTAAACGTGCTAAGGTTGTTTTCCCAACCCCGCGCGTGCCCGTAAAAAGGTAAGCATGATGAATTCGTTGCGTATTCAATGCATTTTTTAGGATGCGGCAAGTAGATTCTTGACCAATTAGCTGATCGAATGATTGAGGCCGATATTTTCGCGCAAGGACTTGATAACTCATAAGAACCACCTTGATCCAATCATCAGATCTTTATAGACCACTTGCATAATCTGCGTGCTAGACTTGATTTCATCGTTAAACGCTAGTCTACGGTCCTCATTTACTCATGTAAACTCCCGGTCCTCGACTATCGTTTGCCTCGAACTCAAGCCCATCACTGGGGTTATGCAAGAGGTCTAATGGAGGCGGTTATAGCAGCCACACCTCGGCACCCACATGGACAACTACCGCTGCTTCCTTCCGGATCTGACGGGGTTCGCTGCTTTGTGTTGCGAAGGGACCGATATAACCACCATTGGCGGAGAGAGCGGGATTCGAACCCGCGGTAGGGATAAACCTACACACACTTTCCAGGCGTGCTCCTTAAGCCGCTCGGACACCTCTCCCAGAAAGTTGCCAGGTTAAACTAGAATACTTAATTTGGCAATTAGCATTATCAAGGAATTGGTGAATTAGATGAAAACAGCAACGCAATTTCGTATACAATAACATCCCCTTTAAAATAATGGTTATTTTTAATATTTAATTCATGGGTTCTTATGTCAGACGCATCGTATCCGGAAGAAATTTTATCTAGAAGAACATTTGCAATTATCTCTCATCCGGATGCGGGTAAGACGACATTGACAGAAAAACTTTTGTTGTGGGGAGGTGTCATACAACTTGCGGGGACGGTTAAAGCGCGTAAAGCCGCACACCATGCTACTTCCGATTGGATGGCTTTAGAAAAAGAACGAGGAATTTCTGTCACGACTTCAGTGATGCAATTTCCATATCAAGCGTGTATTTTTAATTTACTAGATACACCAGGCCATGCGGATTTCTCTGAAGATACCTATCGTACGTTAACGGCAGTCGATTCTGCGTTAATGGTAATTGATGCGGCCAAAGGTGTGGAACCGCGTACAAAAAAATTATTAGAAATTTGTCGTTTACGGCAGATCCCCATTTTGACTTTTATAAATAAAATGGATAGAGAAGCGCGTACGCCCATTGAGTTATTAGATGATATTGAATCGACTCTCGGGATTGCCTGTGCGCCGATCACTTGGCCTATAGGTATGGGAAAACAATTTAAGGGTATCTATCATACCTTAGAGGACAAAGTTTATTTTTATGCACCTTCAAGTAATTTAAAGCGTAAAGAGAGTGAATGTTTTACAGGTCTTAATCGGCCTGAGGTAAAAGAACGAGTCGGCGTTTTATTTGATGAATTACAAGATGAATTGGCGCTGATTAGGGGGGCGAGTGCAAATTTCAATGAGCGAGATTATCTTGCAGGAAAGTTAACACCGGTTTTTTTTGGCTCAGCGATTAATAATTTTGGCGTACAAGAACTATTAGCTGCGTTTGTGAAATATGCACCCTGTCCTCAGCCAAGACGAACTGATGTTCGAGTTGTGTATCCACAAGAACCTAACTTCAGCGGATTTATATTTAAAATTCAGGCGAATATGGATCCAGCGCATCGAGATCGCGTTGCCTTCTTGCGTTTATGTTCTGGAAAATACACACCAGGTATGAAAATATTTCATGTCCGCACACAGCGTGAGGTCATGGTACATAATGCACTGACTTTTATGGCAGGTGACAGAGTGAGAGCCGAAGAAGCATGGCCAGGCGATATTATTGGTTTACATAATCATGGCACGATACAGATAGGTGATAGTTTTACCATGGGTGAGACGTTAAAATTCACTGGCATTCCCTCGTTTTCACCGGAATTATTTCAACGAGTTCGTCTAAAAGATCCATTAAAATCTAAAGCACTATTAAAAGGATTGATGCAATTATCTGAAGAAGGAGCAATACAGATATTTAAACCGTTGAACAGTAGTGAATTAATTTTAGGGGCAGTGGGAGTTTTGCAATTTGATGTGGTGGCTTACCGATTAAAACATGAATATAGAGTAGAGTGTGCCTATGAAGCAGTTAATATCGTGGCGGCGCGTTGGGTAAGCGCGGACGATAATAAGCAATTAAAAGAATTTCAACATCGAGTATCTTTAAACTTATCCCATGATGCTAAAGAAAATCTGATTTATTTGGCACCGAGTCAGGTTAATTTAAAACTAACTATGGAACGCTGGCCAGATATTCAGTTTTCACAATTGAAGGAGATTTAAACTTTTCTAAGATATTTTTCGCACTTAAGTTTTTGTCTGTGTTACCGCTCAATTCGCAATCCTTATGTATAAATAATACATTCCGGTTGCTTCACAACACGGTCCACTCCCAAAAAACCCAATTGCTGTGAATTTTGCCGCTTGAAGTACGCATGTCATAAAGGAAAAAAATATGAAAGAAGAAGCCTATCAGCATCTATTAGCAACGATTGTCAAAAATGCTAGACGTGCGGAAAATGCTAACCATGCAAAGTCGGATTTTATTTCAAATTTAAGTTATGAATTGCGTACCACCTTAGCTAACATTATTGGGATTGCGCAATTGTTAACTATGGATTGTTTACTGCCTACGCAACAACGTTATGTGACGGATATCCTTGAAGCATGTGAAACTATCTTGCCTGTAATGAACCGCATGTTGAATCTTTCTGAGTTAGAAACGCAACATATTGAATTGCAATCTTGTACTTTTAATTTAAAAAATTTGCTAGAAAAAGTGATTAGCCAATTATCCTATCAGGCAGGGATGCGTGGGTTACAGTTAATTCTCGATTATCCGAAAGATATTCCACTAATCTGGATAGGCGATCCGAATTTGATTTACCATATCTTGTTTCATTTAAGCAGTCATGCCTTAATTAATACCGAACAAGGTATTGTTATTATACAAGTTGTTAGCCTTATAAAAGAATCTGCTGCGCTGCACACCGAAATTATATGCAGTATTAAAGATACTGGAAAAGGGATGGATGAAGCTGAATTATTAGAATTAAATACCTGCTTTAAGCAATTTAATCCTCAGAAAAACCGCCGTTATAGGACATTTAATTTAGGTTTAGCTATTATCTTAAGTTATCTGCGCGTATTAAAAGCGACGTTAAAAGTTGAAAGTACGCTTGGAAAAGGAAGTCATTATATTTGTCGCATTCCTTTGCATGAACTTAAAGAAGAGCCGCGTGTTGAAACAAGAGGAACAGAAAAAAATAACTTGGCTATTTTTAATGATGTAACATTACGCATCTTGGTGGTAGAGGATAATAAAATTATTCAGCGTATTTATCGTTTGCTGTTGGAACGAAAAGAAATACTTTACGATATCGCGAGTAATGCTGAAATGGCTTTAAATTATTATATGCAAAATCACTACGATCTTATTCTCCTCGATATCGCTTTGCCGGATAGCGATGGTATTGCTATTACTCAGATAATTCGACAACAGGAAACAGATAAAGAACATATTCCTATTATTGCATTAACGGCTTACGGTCAACCAGCGGATCAACAGCAATTTCTTCAAGCCGGTATCGATGAGGTATTGGTTAAACCTATTAAGGTAGAACAAATGGATGATCTATTGGAAAAATGGATACTACTTAAAAGTAGTGAATGTTTAGATCTAACTTAAGCAAGTTGTTTTATTTGTAAACGTTCTTGATATAAAAAAATTTGTACACTGCCTTTATTTAGTGTTTGTTGTAAATCCTGCAAATCTTCACTTAACCAATAATGACCAGCAATCGCTACGAGCTCAGCTTCTAAGTTTTGACAAAAAATATGTGCGTGCTGATTTCCAGAAACTCCTGCTAATGCTCGACCTTTTAATCGACCATAAATATGGATGTTGCCATCGGCTAATAATTCTGCTCCCGGGCTGACGGAAGCAATTACAATTAAATCACTATTTTTTGCATAGATCTGTTGACCCGAGCGCACTGGCTGAGTAATCAACTTAGAGTTAATAGCAGGTGTCGGCGTATTTGGCTTAGACGGGGTCTCGTTAGCTTCTGTTTTTATATTAGCGAGGATGGCAAGCCCTGATTGTATCGCAAATGTTTGCTGCTCAGCACTGCCACCGCGTATTCCGACAGGAATTAAACCGTAGCCGCGTAAACAGCTAATAAGAGCAGGAAAATCAATAGGCCCGGTTGCTGTAGATAAAGAAAATAAATCCAAAATAATGGGTAATTGCTGGAAAAAACGTGGAGTTTGCTCAACTAAAGGTTTTAATTGTTGATGAACCAATTGTGCGTCAGCGTTTAACAAATGAAAAGTTGTTAATGTGAATAGACTGGCTTTTAATTTAAAGGCTTCTTGTGATGTTCCCATCAAACTGTGCATAAATAGTCCACCTGGTCACTATAAAATGTCGAAACAAAATAGACATTATATACTAAAACTTAATAGGGAATGCTTGCCTTTAATTTTCTAGGTGGTGAATGATGGAAAAAATTTGGTTGAATCGTTACCAGCAACAAGTTCCTGCTGAGATCAATCCTGATATTTATCAATCACTTGATCGATTATTTACAGATGCTTGCAAAAAATTTCGTTCGCTACCTGCATTGAGTTTTTTTCAGCAAACGATTAGTTATGAGCAATGGTCTGACTTGAGTCGCTGCTTAGCTGCTTATTTACAGCAGCGATTAAAATTGAATAAAGGAACAAAAGTCGCGCTAATGTTACCGAATTGTCCACAATATATGATTTCGATTTTTGCAGTGCTGCAAGCAGGAATGGTAGTTACTAACGTAAATCCTTTTTATACCTTAACTGAATTTACCCAGCTAATGGAGCATTCTCAAGCGGAGGTATTAATTATATTAAAAAATTTTTTGCCCAATATAATCCAGACACTAAAAAACACATCTATAAAATATGTCATAACAACTCATTTAGGTGATATGCTCACTTGGCCGCGGAATTGGATAGTCAATGTTTCTGCTGATTGGTTGATAAAAAACCAAAAACAAAAAAATCCGACCATTCATCTAATCGATTTCTTAGTGGCCATTAAATTTGGTCAGAATTTAACATTTTCAACGGTTGCAATCCAAAGAGAAGATCTTGCTTTTCTACAATATACTGGCGGTACTACAGGAGTTCCTAAGGGTGCGATGCTAACCCACCGTAACATGTTAGCCAATATAGAGCAGTTAACAGCGTGGGTTAGACCTATTTTGTATGAAGGCCAAGAAACATTTATTACCGCTTTACCGTTGTATCATATTTTTTCTTTGATGGTTAACGGTTTGATGTGTGTACGATTAGGCGGTAAGAATTGTTTAATTCCTGATGCACGTAATATAAAACAGCTGATTCAGGTACTTGCAAACACACCATTTAGTACCTTGTTGGGCGTTAACACTTTATTTAAAGCGCTTCTGAGGCATAAAGCCTTTACAAAATTAGATTTTACGAATTTAAAGATTGCTTTAGGAGGTGGCGCCCCAATTCAATCTACCGTTAAAATTTGCTGGAAGCAAATAACCGGAAAGTTATTATTAGAAGGTTATGGGCTGACTGAAGCATCTCCTGTAGTCTGCGCTCCACCTTGGGATTTAGTAATAGCCGGCGATCATGTCGGCTTACCACTTCCTTCGACAGATATTCGTCTCTGCGATGATAAAAAAAATGAGGTAAGGATAGGTGAAATAGGTGAATTGTGCGTAAAAGGTCCTCAAGTCATGCAAGATTATTGGATGCAAACGGCTGATATAGAATCTGCCTTAACATCAGACGGGTGGTTGTTCACCGGTGATTTAGCGCGTATTGATCATCAGGGCTTTGTGTTTATCGTCGGGCGAAAAAAAGAACTGATTTTAGTTTCAGGTTTCAATGTCTATCCTGAAGAAGTTGAACATGTTATTCAACAAAACCCAAAAGTTAAAGAGGTTGCAGTAATAGGAATACCATCCGATAAAACCGGTGAAGCGATTAAAGCCTTTGTGGTACGAAAAGATGAAAGCCTAAGCGCAGAAGAACTATTAAATTATTGCCGAGCTGCACTAACTGCTTATAAGTTACCATATGAAATTACATTTTTGAATCATCTGCCAAAATCCATGTTGGGAAAAATATTAAAAAAAGATTTGCATTAGATCTTTTTAATTAATTTCGTATTAAATATTTTTTAATTTTTAAATTTAAAATTTAAAATTTAAAATTTAAAATTTAAATTAAAAATTAAATTTTATTGACAATTTTATTTAATAAAAGTAGCCTACAATCTATAAAAAATAATACCCATAAAAAAATAATAAAAAGTAGGTATTTATGAAGATTAAAAAATTCGACGAATTATTAAATAATTATAATTCAAAATTAAATAAAATTTCTAAAACAGATATAGATTATAAAATTAAGATTAATTATGCTGTATTTATTTTTTTTAAAGAAATAAATAAATTAGATAAATCTTATATTAATTATTTTTTTAAGAATCTTGATAAGGAAAACATCGAAAAAAATGAGGTTCATAAAGACGCTTTAAACTATTTAATTCTATTAGTTATTAAAAATACGAGCACTACGGATCTATTTGTTAGATTTTTTCCTGAATATCTTGAAACAGAATCTGTTCAGAAATCAAATTGGGCAATAGTTCGTTGGTTGCAAATATTTATTTCTTGGATAATTAAACCTAAAACAAAACTTTGTAATTTAAAAGAGGCAAAAAAAATATTAAACGCTTTTAGAGATATAAAAGCACGTATAGATAATACGCGTAATGATTTATTAAATGTCCATTCGGAGCTAGTAAATTATACTGCACTTTCTCTCATTATAGAAAAAATATCTGAATACGAAATTACTTCGTTAGTTTATAGTCCCATCAATGAAGACTATGTATTTGAAGCATGGAATTCATCTTACAAAAAAAACATATACCTTGGAAATAATATTTCTGATTTCCATAAGGAACGTCTAGATATAGATATTTTACTTAAATATTTTAATAATCGAATTAAATTAATTTATAATTTAGATGAAAGAGAAATCCTATTAAAAGAAATAACTATATTGAAAGCTTTATTTTTCAAGGAAGAATTTTCTGTATTTGAAGAAAAAATTAATGAAATAATGAAATTTATAAAGAATAAGTCCGCTCATCAAAATGCAACTAAATTATTAGGCATCTATAATCTAATTGAAGGAATTAAGCAGCGATTTAAATTGATATATAAAGTAAATGCAGATGTAAATCTTATTGATTATCCACATTTAACCCCTCATTTTAAGCAATTATTAGATTTAACAATTTATAAAATTCAATTTTATTATGAATGTTATAAAGAAAATTTAGATAAGCAATATGAATTTTGTTTTGTAAGTAGTACTAACTTTTACGATATTTTAAATCACTTAGAATCGATTATTTATGTAGATAAAAATTTATTTATTAGCACTTTAAATGGTGGTTTTGATGCTACCGCTTTTACACGTTTATCGGTAGCCTTGAATACATTGCAACAGTGCGCTAAAGATCTTGAGGCTTGCACAGAAAGTATAGATCCGAATTCTTTAAAAAGTGACATGATTAAATTAAGTCAATTTATTTTAGGTGAAGTTTCATTTCTCGATACTGAGTTAGAAAAAGAAATTATGGCTATTAATTTTTCTAGGTCTTATGTTGATGAGGATGAAGCATGTGATACGGAGTGGGACGATGTCTCAGATACTTCTGAGATATCTTATGTTGAACAATTAGAGCAAGAAGAGAGCTTCAATAGAGACATTACAAGCATAGATAATCAATCAGACAGTGGCATTTCAGATGAAGATATATCTAATTTAGGTCCTACGCGACCAATTCAGCCACTTATTGCTACCCCATTTTGGCATGCTTCTAGTAGATCAGTGGATCAGTTTCGTCAATGCACAAGCGAAGCGTGCGACGACAATCCAGCTACATGGGCAAGCGCATATCTTTCGCACGCTATCACAGCATGAATTTTTTTTTGTTAATTAAAAAGATTGGGCATTATTACGATAATGCCTAATAGGGATAAAGTTACATTTATTTTGGAAAGCGAACTTCAACTTGGAGTCCGGTGCCTTCTTCAGGTGTATCTAATGCGATTGATCCTTTATGTAATTTTGCAATTTGTTCTACAATAGCAAGCCCTAAACCACTACCTTGTGCATTAGTTCCTAACACTCGAAAAAAGCGTTCAAATACACGCGCGCGTAATTTATCAGGAATACCCGAACCGTTATCTATTACTTGTAAGACAATGGAGTCAGACTTTTTAAAAATAAGTACCTTAATAATTCCTCCTATAGGGGTATAACGAATAGCATTATCGACAAGGTTGCGGATTAATACATGTAAGCCTGTAGTATTTCCTAACATCATATAGTCTGATTCTTTTGCGATTAATTCAATTTCTATCTGCTTGTGGATAGCTTGTGGTGCTAATTGAGCAATGACTTCAGCTGCTATACGTGACAAATTTACTTGTGTAAAGTGTTCCGGCATGATGGTTTCTGGACTTAAGCGACACAATGTCAGTAATTGTTGGATGATATGTGAACAACGATCAACACTGGCTATGACTTGCTTTAAGTGCATATAGCATTCTTGTGGATCGGTAGTTTTGAGAGCTACTTGTGCTTGAGTTTTTAAAGCAGCGAGAGGTGTATGTAATTCGTGAGCGGCATCCGCAGCAAAACGTTGCTCGCGTTCAAAAGCCTGTTGTAAACGTAAAAAAAGTTTATTCAATTCATCTACCAAAGGGCTTATTTCTACGGGCACTTCATTTAAATCAACGGGATCTAAGTGATCCGCAGCACGCTCAGTCATTTCTTTAGCAAAAAAACGGATACTTTTTAATCCGCTACCAATGATGAGCCAAATAAACATTCCTGATAAAGGATAAATAAAGAGAGTAAGGTAAGTATCACTGACTAACATGTCATGAATCATGGTATGACGCGCGGCGTATTGTTCCGCTAAAACTAAAATAATTCCGCGGTGGCTATCGTAAATAGTAAAAGTACGCCATTTTTTGCCATCGATAATTTTATCGCTGAGCCCTGGTTTACTGATGAGTGGCGCTGTCGGTGTTTTTTCTGAACTTAATAATAACTTGCCATCGCCATCCCATAATTGAAATTTATAACGTAATTGCTTTTGAGTGATGTCAGTTATATTAGAATGAGAATTAAAAGCGGAGTTTTTTTTAGGAATATAATTGTGGGTATTGAGTTGTGATTGAATGGCTCTAAGTGTTTCAGGTGTTAAGAAGCGTGGGTTATTAGTAACGGTTTTAAGGAGCGAGCCTGTTTCTACTAGTAAATTATCTAAACCCACATTAATAGCTTGGGTGTCTATATAATAGTTCCCAAAAGCAGTAATGATGATAGTAGCGATAACCGTGCTTAATAGATTAAACAATAAAAAACGTCTAATCGAAAAAATAGTAAACATTAATTGTTTTCCTTCTCGGCCATATAACCCACACCACGTATTGTTCGAATAAAGTTGGTATCGACTAGTTTTTTTCGTAAGTTATGGACATGCACTTCTAATGTATTACTATCAATTTCATCACCCCAGCCATAGAGGCATTGATTAAGCGAGTCGCGCGAGACAACATGGCCAGCATTTTCTAACAATTTTTGCAGTAAACTAAATTCACGACGCGACAGACTAATAGCCAATCCTTTGAGTGTGACGGTAAATGAGCTGGGGTCTAATTCGATATCGCGATACGTTAATAGAGGGGAAGCGCGATTGCTGGAGAAGCGTCGTTGTAAAGCCCGAATTCTGGCAGATAGTTCATCCAAGTCAAAAGGTTTAGTTAAGTAATCGTCAGCACCGCTATCTAAGCCCTTTATTCTATCTTCGATGGCATGGCGCGCTGTCAAGATGAGTACAGGCATAGTGATACCCGCTGCGCGCATCTCACGTAAAACACTTAACCCGGGTAGACCCGGTAAATTTAAATCAAGTAGGATGACATCAAATGTTTCTGTTTTGATAGAACTTAAGGCGGTTCGACCATCAGTGAGCCAATCAACTGTATAGCCATACTGTTTTAGACCTTTGTGAATCCCATCACCTAGTGCTCCATCATCTTCGATTAATAGAATACGCATAGTTTGCCTCATTATTGTTATTGTTTTTATATTCAGCATCGCATTGGAAGATGCGAAAATTTTTTATTATCGGGACCCCCGATTATTAATTAGCACACTTTGTGTAAAAATACCTTGTTGAGAATAGTCAGTATCGTTAAACCTCCATCGGAATCAGAAGCTAAAATGCATTAGTATAGGGAACAGTAAAACCAACGCTGATGCATAGATTCATACAAATTTTGAGCCAATAAACGGTATAGCCTAATAAATGTCAATTATAGTTGCCAGTTTTTGTTGATAATTTATACATAAGGACAAGCCTAAATGAATATTTATTACCAAAACGGTAATTTTACGATAAATTTGCTTTCTTTAATAGCTCTAGAAATTTATTTTCAGTCAGGATAGTAAGACCTAATTTTTTGGCACGGTTAAGTTTAGAGCCAGGGTCTTTGCCTATGATTACGTAATCGGTTTTTTTAGACACGCTAGAACTGACTTTTGCCCCGAGTTCTTGGAGTAAAGTGCTGGCTTGTTCACGACTTAATTCGGATAAGCTGCCGGTTAAAACGAAATTTTTTCCAGTTAAGAGGGATGGATGTTGTGGATTGTTAACGTCAGGTTTTGGCCAGGAAATCCCAGCGGCCAATAGATTTTTGATAACTTCAAGGTTGTGAGGTTCGCTAAAGAATTTTTTAACATGGGCCGCGACTACAGGGCCAATGTCGGGAATAGCTTTCAGGGATTCTTCATCCGCTTGCATGATGGATTTTAATTCTTGAAAATGTTGTGTAAGATTTAAAGCGGTTGTTATACCCA
Source organism: Rickettsiella endosymbiont of Rhagonycha lignosa (assembly GCF_964031165.1). Lineage (NCBI taxonomy): Bacteria > Pseudomonadati > Pseudomonadota > Gammaproteobacteria > Legionellales > Coxiellaceae > Rickettsiella > Rickettsiella endosymbiont of Rhagonycha lignosa. Next base: position 482,319 of record NZ_OZ035011.1, read on the forward strand.
CATCGCGTATTCCTAATCCATATAAGAATCGGCTTAAGCTAGTTTTTTTGCTCGCGCGTATAGCGTCGCATAATTTTCGAGCAGACTTTTCACCAAGATGCTCCAGATCGGCTAATTGTTCAGGGGTTAAATGATATAAGTCAGAAACATTTTTAATCAAATTAGTATCGACTAATTGATCAACCAGTTTATTGCCTAAACCTTCAATGTTCATGGCCTTGCGGGAGGCAAAATGTTTAATGGCTTCTTTTCGTTGTGCTGGGCAATAAAGCGCACCACTGCATCGTGCAGCAGATTCTGTTTCTAATTTGACGATATCTGAGCCACAGATAGGACAATGTTTAGGTAGTTTTAAGGCATAGCTGTTAACGGGTCTTTTTTCTTTAACGACACTGACGACTTCCGGAATAACATCTCCTGCTCTACGGATGATAACGGTATCACCTACACGTATGTCTTTACGTTTAACTTCGTCCATGTTATGTAAAGTGGCGTTGCTAATGGTAGCCCCACCAACAAATACAGGTTGTAATCGTGCTACCGGAGTTAATGCTCCGGTACGACCTACTTGAAACTCGATTGCGAGTACTTGCGTAAATTCTTCTTGAGCAGGAAATTTATGCGCCAATGCCCAGCGTGGGGCACGCGATACAAAGCCAAGCTGTTGTTGTAAGGCGATATTGTTTACTTTGTAGACAATCCCATCAATTTCATAGGGAAGTGTCGCACGTTGTTTTTCAATTTTATTATAATACGCTAAGCATGCGAGCACATTTTTGGCTGTTTGAGTTTGTGGGCAACGCGGTAAACCCCAATGTTTAAATTGGTTTAGAATTGCGGTGTGTGTAGACGCTATTTTGCCATCTTTAATTTGCCCGACACTATGTGTAAAAAAGGCTAATGAACGTTGAGCGGTAATTTTTGGATTTAACTGACGCAAACTTCCTGCTGCTGCATTACGTGGATTAACAAAAGTTTTTTCACCGGCGTCTTTTAGACGCTTGTTAAGTTGTTGAAAAGCTTTTTTGGGAATGTACACTTCTCCGCGAACTTCTAAGTAGGTGGGGTAATCTGAACCACGCAGGTGTAAGGGAATACTTAAAATTGTTCGGATATTTAAAGTAATATCTTCCCCAGTATTGCCATCGCCTCGAGTGGCGGCACAAGTTAATTGTCCTTTATAGTAGGTTAAGCTCACAGCAACACCATCTAATTTGGGCTCACAAGCATATTCTATTTCTTTCTTGGTATGTAGGCGTTCTTGTATACGCTTATTAAAGGCGAATACTTCTTTTTCAGAAAAAGCATTTTCTAAAGAAAGCATGGGGATAGTATGTTGGACTTGTTGAAAGGATGCTAATGGAGTGCTGCCAACACGTTGAGTAGGGGAGTCATTGCTAATAAGCTCGGGGTGTTGTTTTTCGAGATCTTCTAATTCACGAAAAAGCTTGTCGTAAGTTGCGTCACTGATTAATGGTTCATCGAGGATATGATAACGATAGTTGTGTTCGTTAATTTTTTTTTTAAGCTGAGCTATTTTTTTTATAATGCTATCGTTAGGCATAAGCATGAAGTTGAGAGTGATAACGCGTCAGATCGTCAATTGGTAGCAATTGACGATCGCATAATGTACCGCCTAAGTCTTGTGCGAGAGTTTGTGCTGTGTCCCACATTACATCAAATGCAGTCAGTGCGGATTTGACCTTATGAATTGACATAAATAGACATAATCCAGGGCACACTATTTCACCGGTATTATCTAAATCGAACGTTCCGGGTTCGATAGCCGAAGCTAGACTAAACAAAAGTTCTGTTTTGTTAAGAGGATCAGCATAAAAATGAAAAATATTCATTTTGCCATAATGAAAACCTGCGCTCGTTAATGTTTGAATGAGTTCATATCCTCGATAAGGTCTTTGTGTGGGAGCCATTAATTGTAAGATAATATAGTTATCAATGTCATGTTGAGTCGAGGTGTTTGTGTTTTCTTCATTTAGGCTTGATTTAGTTAAAGTAGGTTCAAGTCGCGATGTGGGTGGTTCGGTTTTAGATGGAGGCTGCGTTATTGAATGATCAGTATTTAAATTTATTTTTTCTTTTTTACTACGAAAATTTCCATGCCAAATAATAAGTATTAGGCCAAATACTCCCAGGAAAATAATGCTGGGTAAAATAATGAGTAAGTAGTCAATGTCCATTACGTGGGTACCTCCTCGGCCATAGCGATGGCTTTTTCTAGATCGACAGCGACCATCCGTGATACACCAGGTTCATGCATAGTTACACCTGCTAAGTGATGTGCCATTTCAATCGCTACTTTATTATGGCTAATAAAGATAAATTGTACTTCATTCGACATCTCTTTCACCAACTTACAAAATCTTAGAACATTCGTATCGTCTAAGGGGGCGTCAACTTCATCTAACATGCAAAAAGGAGCAGGATTTAGCTGGAAAAAAGAAAAGACTAAAGCAGTTGCGGTCAACGCTTTTTCTCCTCCGGAAAGAAGATGTATGGTGCTATTTCGTTTTCCTGGTGGTTGCGCCATGATGCAGATACCACTATTCAGCAAATCCGATTCTTGCAGTTGTAATGACGCAATACCACCGGAAAATAGTCTTGGAAATAATGTAGTAAAATTCTGATTGACCTTGTCAAAGGTCTCTTTAAAACGATTACGCGTTTCTTTATCCATTTTTTGAATGGCTGTTTGCAACATTTCTAAGGCGGCTGTTAAGTCTTTAAATTGGTCTTCTAAGTATTTTTCACGCTCAGAAACGAGTTGTTGTTCTTCTAAAGCAGCTAGATTAACTGCGCCTATCTGTTCAATACGCTGGGTTAATTTAGTGAGTTGTGCTTCACATTCTGCAATATCAATTTGCTCAGAAGGAATTTCTGCTAATAGTTTTTCCAGTTCATAACCTTCTTCTTGTAATTGTTCTTCTAAAGTTTTAGCGCGTACACGTAACTCTTGTGAAAATAAACGTTGTTGCTCTAAGGCATCACGATCTAAGTTAAGATTAGTTTCCAATGTTTGCAATTGGTCTTCAGTGTATTTAATTCTATTGTCGATGGTTTCTAATTGCGTTTGGCTTTCCTTAAGTTGTAAGCCAAGTTTATTTTTCTTATCGATATGATGATTGAGTTGTTGCTCAAGTGAGCTTATCGGGTTTTCAACAACGTTGAGGATTTTATGTAATTGGCTAAGACGTTGTTCTAATTGCAATTGTTGTTGTTTTACATTGGATAAATTGGCAAGTTCGACTTTTAATTGATGATCCGCCGCTTGTAAGTTTAACTCAAGTTGATGAAGTTCTGCTTCATAAGCTTTAGCGACACGCACTGATTCATTGAGTTGACTGTGTAGTGACTCTTTATTTTCCAAGTGTGTGAGTCGTTGATTCTCCATTTGCTGCAGCTGGTTATCTGCTATTTTTTGCTCTTCGCAGGTTTGCTGCAATTTTCCTTGCGTCGTTTCATTAAGTTGTTTGGTTTCTTGCAATTCTTGTTGTATCACTTGAATACGTTGTTTAGCTTGATTTATCTTCGCTTGTTGTACAGTTTGGCGTGCATTTAAATCTGCTTGTTGGGCAATTAATTCTGCATTGTGTTTTTGTTGTAGAGTTTGAGCATCTTCCAGTTCCTTTAATTGCTTTTGAGTGTGAAGAAAGTATGCTTGTTTCTTATCAAGCTGTTCTTGAATGTCTTGTTGTATTTTTTGTAGTTGAACTATTTCGCGTTCACGTTGTAATAAGCCTGCTTTATCATCACCTGCTGCAGTTAAACGAATCCAATGGTTACCTAAACAAACCCCTTCGCGTGTGATGATGGATTCATAGCTTTTTAATTGTTTGGTATGTTCCAGGGCTTCAGAAATAGTCTCTGCTACATAGACACCCGCTAATAAATGTTCGAGTGGCCACGGAGCTGTAAATTTACTGCTGATAGGCGCTAAGGCTAATTGATTCTGGAAGGTCGATGCAAAATGTTCACATGGCATCGATTTTGTCATTAAACTAACGGTATTCGGAGGTGGGTTAGTTAAAAAATCGTCTAAAGAATCCCGGTCGGTAAAACATACCGCTTGAATATGCTGATTTAAAGCAAGTTCTACAGCACGTTCCCAGCCTGATTCAACTTGCAATAGCTGAGCCAATCGAGGCTGCTCAGTTATATTATGCTTTTTAAACCATTGCAGTAAAGTATGTTCACGTTTGCCTAACGCTTCTTGTTGCAAGGCCATGAGTGAAGCATATTCGCCTTGAGTGATCTGTAAGCGGCTTTTTAATTGATCGAGTTCTTTAGTGACTTGTTGTAAATGAGAACGCTGCTCAAGAATTTGTTGAGCAATCTGTTCACGTTGTGTTTTACATTGAGTTTGTTTTTCTACAACTTGCGCTAAAACTTCGTTCAAATCTTCAGGTTGTTCATTCTGTGCGATTAAAATTTTAGATTGTTCATCGTGATCCTGCTGCAAACGTTCAATACGCAGGTTTAAAGTTTGTGATTGTTGTTGATGGTAATGGTTTTGTGTTGCAGCAGTATGTTGTTGTTGTTTTAGTTCAGAAAAAGAGGTTTGAATTTTTTCCCATTTTGTTTGCCATTCTACATAATTTTTTTCAGCTTCTTTTAGCAAAGATTGGCTTTGCTCAGTGGCTACTTGGAGTTCATTTTGTTTTTGTAGAAGTTCGCTAAGTGTTTGCTTGATTTGAATCTGATTAGTTTCGCTGGATTGACATTGCTGTTCAAGAACGAGTTTCTTTTTGCTTAAATCAGCTAGTTCCTGTTGATTTTGCTGAAGTTGTGTTGTTTGCGTACGTAAATTTTCTTCCAAACGTGTTATGTTATTGCCTAGTTGATAATATTCTGTTTGCAAACTACTACAATTTAGCCTTGCTTGAGTTTGTTGAGCACGATCAGTTACTATTTGTGCTGATAAATGCTGTTGTTCAAGTTGAGATGTGTGAAGTTGTTCTTCAACACATTGTATTTCAGTTAATTGAGTCTGTAGTTTTTTCTGAAAAGCTTGGTAGCGTAAGGTTTGTAGTTGAGCCTTTAGGAGCCGTTCTTCTTGCTTAAGTGTTTTATAGCGTTCTGCAGTATTGGCTTGTCGTTGTAAATGCTTAAGCTGCTTGCTAAGTTCTTCTCTTAAGTCATTTAAACGATTTAAATTTTCCTGTGTGTGTTCTAAGCGTAACTCAGTTTCACGACGCCGTTCTTTATATTTTGAGATACCGGCGGCTTCTTCGATGTAGGCGCGAAGTTCTTCGGGTTTAGCTTCTACTATTCGGGAAATCATACCTTGCTCAATGATGGCATAACTGCGCGGACCTAGGCCAGTGCCTAGGAAAATGTCACGAATATCGCGTCTGCGACAACGCGTACCATTAAGTGAATAGATTGATTGACCTTCACGTGTGATTTCACGTCGGATCGAAATTTGTGTGTAACTACTGTATTGCCCTCCTAGGCTTGCATCGGAGTTATCAAAATTTAGCTCAATTGCTGCTTTACCTAGAGGTTTACGGGTATGACAACCATTGAATATCACATCATCTAGCGATTGGCCACGGAGTTGCTTCGCAGAGCTTTCACCCATAACCCAGCGTATGGCATCGATAATATTCGATTTTCCACAGCCGTTGGGTCCTACGATAGCGGTAAGATTACTAGGAAAAGCCACCGTGGTGGGGTCAACAAAGGATTTGAATCCTGCTAATTTAATACTTTCAAGACGCATAGGGTATTAATATCGATTTAATATAGGCAAAAGTATAGCATTTATAGAAAATATAAAAGAACAATTAGCTGAATAATAACTAAAAATGAAAGTTTAACTAGTAAAAGAGGGAGATTTAATAAAAAAGCCTAAACATACGCTCATTTACGGGAACGTATATTTAGGCTTTGCAAGAAAATAGCTTCTAGTATCGATTGCCTGAACTACCTGCAAGGCTGCTTCCGGCTACTGCACCTAGTCCTGCACCGGCTATCGTAGCTATGGTTCTACCTGAACCACCACCAATTGTGTTACCTAGAAGACCACCTACTGCAGCACCACCTAAGCCACCGGCGACGCGTCTTTGATCAGGTGACATCGTATCACAAGCGGTAAGGCCTACTAATAAAACGCCTATTAAGACGAATGAATTAAATTTTTTCATATTATACCCCATGGAAAATGAAATAATTTTTGGACTTTACTCTTCGCACTTGAATTTTTGCCTGCGTTGCCATTTAATTCGCAATCCTCATGTATCTTTAATACACCCCGGTTGCTCATTCTCATGGCGTCATGTCAAAAAATCCAATTACTTTGAGTATATTTATCTATGGTTCTTAACAAAAGTATAGGCAGCGGGGGGGCTAAATACCAATTATTAGCACCAAAAACGTTTAAAAATTGAACAGTTAGATTAGGGTATAATGAGAGCCCATTTTTCCTAGGACATCCTAATGCAAAACATCCAGTTGAAAATTTTGGACTCCCGATTGGGAGAAGAATTTCCCTTGCCTAGCTATGCAACGGATGGGTCTGCGGGTCTTGATTTACGTGCTTGTACCAAGAATACCATCCAATTATTACCCAATCAGACCGAGTTAATTTCAACCGGCTTAGCTATTCATATTGCTCAACCAAATTTAGCGGCTGTGATTTTGCCACGCTCGGGTCTTGGCCACAAACATGGCATTGTACTCGGAAATCTCATCGGTCTCATTGATTCAGATTATCAAGGCGAGCTGTTGATTTCTTGTTGGAATCGTGGTCATAGCGAGTTTGCCATCCAACCAGGGGATAGAATTGCACAATTGGTATTTGTACCCGTCATTAAAACGCAGTTTGAATTGGTTCCAGAGTTTGTACAAACTGATCGCGGCGAAGGTGGTTTTGGTCACTCTGGTGTGGAATAGATCTATAAGGTTTGAAGTAATTTCTTTTAGATTTAGAATCCTCAGTAGTTAATAATATAATTTATGATGGTGATAGATTAGCATATATAGGTTCAGACGGGATTTCGTAATTATGCGTATTTTGCTTGTTCGAAGCAAAAAAAGAGGAAAAACGATTTTTAGTAATTGAATCACTTTGTAATTTACAGCGGAGGGTTTGAACAAAGGTAATTATTTTTTGGTTTAAACTATGAATCATCTTTCTAACGTCTTTGTCTCCTAATTCCACAGAACGATTTCCAAGTAATGTAAATGCATCATCAATAGATTTTAATGTGGCTTCTAAATCTCCTTTTGTGAGCTTTACTCTCTGCTGAATAGTTTCAGGTGGTTGCTCGCTACCAAAGTTTTTTTGGACAGGTTGTAGTATTCTCCTAATTTTACTTAATTCCATATATTCAAGATAATCTTTAATATGAACAATGAGCATCACATCGTACATTCCTTTATCTACCGTAATTAATTGTTTTAAAAAATCATTACTGAGTTGATTTTTCTTTTCAAGAAGATACGTGATCAAAATTTCGTATTTTTCCCATATGCATTGAATGTTATCCAGTAATATTTTTTTGAATTGGTCAGATAAATATTTTACAGGGGAGGCAGAATTAAGATTAACATTTTTTGTTGAATCTAAAAGTAAAAAACGCTGTTCGATGCATTCAATCAAAATTTTGAATGAATTAGTGCCTTGTTCCTTCTCTAATTTTCCTTGTATATAATGCAAATGCTTCCTAGCTTCGTAGTGACTAGTGTTTATTTTATCTTTTAAAGCGTTTAAGTCCCCATGAGAAATTTGATTTTGAAATAAGTTTAGGCGTTTTTCAAGAAGCCCAATTAAATGTTTAATATCTAAAAAATCTTCAGTAATTTCTACATTCTTTGAAATTAGAATTGTAATTAATGGTTGATGTTGTTCTTGTATATCTCTTGATGGAGAAGAAGTTATACGATAATAAATTTGTTTTAATCCAAAACTGGTTATTAGATTAGCAAGGGTACTCAAAATAAAAGTATAAATTTTATCTTGTAGTTCGTTTTCTTCTTTATTTTCGGAAAAACATATTAGAATGACAGGATACAAAATAAATAAATACGAAAATAAGCGACTTAATATTTTGCTATCACAAAAATTTGCTAAACACTCAAGCAAATGCATACAAAGCTCTAAGCTTAAACCCATTGCAAAGTAAATACCTGTAGGCGATATCAGACTATCGTCATTTTCGAATGCAACGATACGATCAGGATATTTAAAAGAAAACCCATAACTGGATTGTATTGCGGAATTAATAAATATTTGACTAATCTTAAGAATTAAACGTTTCGCTTTGTCTTCTTTTGGAATGAATTTTTCTTTTGATATGTCAAACACAGCTTTGGATAAACCATAAGCAAAGCCAGAGGAAGAACCTAATACTAATCTTGAAAAAAATGCGGGCGGGTGAGCAAGTGGATGTGAGGGGATGTGTGGATTATCCACAGGTATGATTTCTGTAGTAGTTTGTTTAGGATAACTTGGTTGAGTCGAATTTAATTCTTTATAATTTTTTAAGCTAGTAATAAATTGGATAAAGTGTTCATTTTCCTTTTGAATGAAATCAATTAAACATAAGCGCATGCTTTCTTTATTGTTTACAGCACATTTTAAGATTTCTGAAAGCTTATGGTTTTCTAAAAGATAAGCAGCTAGTAGAGTAGCTTGATAGTAATTTTCCGGATTCTCGGTTCTTTGTTCAATTAAGGTTTTTAAAAAAGTGTTTTCAGATTCGTTAATTTTTTCTAGATCATGAATAACGTCAAAAGCGATAGCTCCAAAATTAAAAGCTTTAAATTTTTTTGAATTTTGTGTTTGATATAAAATAAGATTTTGAATATATTCAGGAATTGACTCGCGGATAGATGGACCCAATTTATTTACATTCATTGGAACTAAGCAGTGAATCAATTCATGCGCTAAGTTGGTAATTTTCTGCAATGAAATTGCGATTGAGTTTCCTGCTATTGTCACACCTTCACTGTTAGATGGAAAACCAAAAAGATGACTATATTGTTCAAAACTTGTTTTATTTGCAAAAATAAATAGTTTAATTATTTTATTTTTGTTTATATCAAGATTAAAAGCTTGAAATGCTTTTTTATAAGTGTCTGCACATATTTTTTGGATTTCTGAGTTAAATGTTGTTTCAGATCGTATTTCAATTTTTAATAAATTAGAGCAAGCTATAGTTTCTCTAACAGGCAAAATTTCTTGTAAGGTTTTAACTTTACATAACTGAGAAAGTTCCTCACAACTTATCCTAGCTCGTTCAAATTGCCCATTAAATTTAGATAATAAAAAGTTAAGAAAGAATTCTTCTTTGTCTTTTTTTTGTAAAACAGAGATTTTTTGAAAAATTTCATTTTGTAATGCTGAATAATTTGCATGTGTATTATAAAACGTATCTAACATTTTGCTTAATTGAGCATAAATACTTACAATTCCTTTATTAGAAAGTGAATTAAATTGATTCTGTAGGTTTTCAAATTTTTTAAAATAAAAATTAATGTTATTAAAAGTTAGTGATTTTTCTGGGAAATTAGCAATGTAGTTTAAAAATAAACGTTGATAGTTGTAGATTAAATTTTTAATATTTGCATCGCTTTTTCCTTCGAGATTAGACCAATTTAAATCCAATAAATTAAGCAAAATATCTTGCTCATAGAGTTTGTAAGGAGAAAAACTAGCTTGATTCAGGATTAAAATAAATTGATTTATTAAATCAAAAGATTCATTGGGCTTTTTGATGTACAAAAAAATTAGATGAAATAAACGACCCAATCTATCTTTGTCGATCTTATTTTCATCTTGCAAATAAAAAAATAAAAAATTTAATGCTTGAATTAAATTTTGTTTATCAGATTTTTTGTTTTTAATAAATTCTTCAATACACGTTATGCAGTTTACAATATCTCTTTCAGATAAGGAGTATTTTATTTTACTTATATTACAAGGTGCCATAAAAACCTAATTTTTTAAATTTGTCATTGAATATATAAATATCTTAACTAGGATTACGCAGCCTATCCTAGTTAAGGCAAAAAATTGACTTATGGGAAAGCTCTTGCCTGCAATGGGTGGCTTTCTTCTAAAGAATTTTGAACTGTAGCATTATCATTCGATCTAAAAAAAGAAAATCGCCCTGATCTAGATGATCGATTTTGCTCATTTGAAACACATTGACTTAATAGCAAGTGTGTAAGTAAAGATGCAGCAAAATATGCTCCATATCCCAATGAGACTTGCATTGGATTATTTTGAAACTCTTCACTTGTGAATATCATTGCAATACAGTGTAAGTTAAATAGATAATTAAAAATTAACTTTATCCATTTTTTATAACTGTCATTGTCGGTGAGACGCTCCGATGCTTGCTGACCAAGTTCTATTATGAACAAGAATGGAATGCCGCTAATTAAATTTTCAGCAAAATATGCCCCTGCAGTTGCAATTGAAGATTGTGGTTTGGGTAAAAAAGTTACCGGTCCAATTCCTGGGATGCGTAGTAAATTAATCATACTACTGGCTACCAATCGTGCGGGGTAATGAACAATATTATGTATAGCTCTCTTGTGTGCGGGATATTTTTCCTGTAATTTTTTTGAAAATTTTTCTAAATAAAAAAGACTAGCTCCTTGCAGAGCTCCTATGATTGCTTCTATAACTAAAGCTTCTGGTCTAATTGTTGTTCCAACTTCTGGAAAGACGGGATTTAAAATTTCAGGAGGATTATTATGTAAGTCCGGATTAAAAGCATTTAACTCGATAGCGTATATAACGCCGTTTTTTTCTAAAGGATAAAGTTCTAAAATATTTTTAATTTGATTATGATTCTTACACTTGCTTAGAGCAAATTCGCGAAGTGTTAACTTTTTAGTTGATACAAAATCATCAAGATTTTTATAAGCTCCATTAGTTAACAGCAGTAAAACGGTCTGAATATCACAGTCATTATCAAGTACAATTTCCAATAGAGATTTATTGTTAGGATCAACAATTGCACTAATCTGATCTGTTGTTTTTCCATTTAAATAACCACGTAAAAAGCTATTATCATGTCCTAAGATTGCGGTTATTAATTCTTTGGAAGCAAGGATAGTATTTTTTGGAGTTGGAATAAAAGGATGATGTGTTGTAATTTTGGAAGTAGTTGGAGCTTCGGTTGTAGTTGGAACGACTGGTATTTGCGGATAATCCAACCCCTCTGGATTTTTCTTGCAAGAATCTTCTAAATTATCTAAGAAATTTTTGTACGCAGGCTTATTTTTTTCAAAGAAATCAACAAGTTCAGGATTAGTGGACAATAAAAGCTGTTCAATTTCAGATTTAGACAGGTTTTCTCGAACAAAAGCAGCAAAGTTTATCAATAGTGTAGAATTTAATGTGTTTAATGACAAAGATAAAGTTTTGGGATTAATTTCTAGCTGTTCTTTTGTACATTTTCCGCTGAGCAAATTTAGTGCTAGCGCACGTATCGAATTTTTATTGGTTTCACTATCCAAAAGTTGGCTAAGAAAAGCTTCCATTGTTCTCGTCTGTAGCTCCATACTATCATCTTTACAGAATTCTAAAGAAATTTGGCCATTTGAAAAACCCGTATCTGGCTCTCGGGAATTACAATTAGAAAAATCAATTTCTAAAAGTAACTGATCATTTTTAAATGGAAATTGAAAATCTTGCGGGTCTTTTAAAAATTTTTTAAATTTTAAGTAACTAGAAATAGCGTCGGAAAAAGTTTTTTTTATAAAGACATTGTCATCTTTGGGTGATTGTTCTAATTTGAATATGTCATCTTCCAGTCTTATATAATTTTTACATATATCAAAATAATTATTATTAACAGTACAAAACCATTTTGCAAATTTTTCAACCTGAGGTTTGTTGTCAAAATCAATGGCGTATTCACAATAATATCGAGATCTAAGAAGCTGATTGAGATATTTTACAATATCTTGTCCTTGCTTATGAAATAAATCCTTTAAAATATTTAATTGCTCATTGTTATTTAAGTTAAAATCTTTAGCTATATTTAATTTAACCAAAATATAATCATATTCACAGCTAAAGGTTTTACTTATTGAGTCATCATCAAATGTTTCTAGATTTTGCCTGGGAATATCTAACTTAGGGCATAATCTATTATCAGTTGGTGTGTCAAATGTTTTAATTTTCTCTATTTTTGGCACTATATTTTCTCTTAAAGTAAATGACGGCAATCTAACAGACAAATATTAAGAAATTATTAAATAAAAAATAACTTATTAAGTTTGGTAGTGATGACACTAAAAACAAAAAGCAAGAATTCACATTGTAAAAAACAATTTTTTTAAAACCAAAAAATTTATGTGTTAAAAAAATGTAGTTATCAGAAACATTTAAAGATATATCTAGGTTAGAACAAGGCCATTCTAGTTATTTATTAAATTCTGTTAACTATGCAGTAGTTATTTCGCAGTATTTGAGATTAATGATAACAACATAAATCTTTAAAAAATAACATTACTTTGCATTTAGAAAAATTAATAGAAGATGTGAGAATGCAGATATCAATATAATTGATATATTAATAAATATATTATAAATTTTTTTTCTAAATAATTTTAAGTGCTACATATTAAAATTTTTCTGTTAGACTATCTTCAACCATGCAAATAATAAAAAAATTATGACAACTTTTACTATATTTCGCTCCAATCAAATTAAGTCGACTCAAAATTTAAAAAATGAAAATAAAAAAATAAACTTCAACGAGCTTTTACAAGCAATTAAGTTAAATAGAAAGAATGTAAGATTAGAAAAATTTAAAGCATTAACTAAACAGTATAAGTTAAATTTTTCTAATTTGTCTTCTTTAATGGATTTTTTATCTCTTTTTCCCGAAAAAAATCAGTTTGAGTTGGTAAATATTCCTGAAATATGGGCTCAAATAAAAATAAAATTCGCAGAAATAGGGAAAAGACCTGGAGTGCCATATAATCATAAAGAAACTTTATTGCTTTTAAAAAAGCTAGACGAAGTTTATCATTTCCAAGATTTTTTAAGAAAATTTTCCGTTAAAAACAAAAACGATCAATTTAATTTGTTTTTACAATTTCAGAATAGCAATTTAAAATTATTAACAGAATGTCTTAAAAGCCCTCAGGGTATTATTGAATTATTTCGATGTATCTCTGAAACTCCAGTGTCTGATTATTTTAATTTACCAATTATAGATACTGCTATTAATAATGCGTTTTTCTCGTGGGATCACGTCTTAAGTATGCTAAAAACATTCGATAATCACAATGTTTATCTATTTGTTGATTATTTATTGGAAAAAAATAAACTAAACAAAACCATTGATATAGAACAGCTCAAAATACTTTTGATAGGTTTAAACTGTGATAAAAGATCGAATTTTATTGATTATCTCTATTCTAAAAAACTTATATCACCAGAGATTAAACCTGCAGATTTTATTAGATTAGGTAAGATTTGTTTTTTTAAGAATGACGATGCATTTATTCAAACTAATTTTGTGCAAGAACAATTAGCAAGAATTTCCTTTTCTGGGGAAGATATTGATGCTCTTTTTTCTAGTTTGCCTGGTTTGGAAGAATTTTTGGTCAAACAATTAAATAAGCATGAGGATCAATTGAATAATAATACTCCAAAATGCAACCTTTTTTTTGCAAATAAAGGGAAACGTCAGTTATCATTGCCTACGATAGAAGAAGAATGTTATGAAAATAAAAAGATTAAATTAGGTTAATCAGTATTTAAACAAACATATTTAATTTCTAAATAGTCTTCGATACCATATTTTGAGCCTTCGCGGCCGATACCGGATTGTTTAAAGCCACCGAAGGGCGCGACTGCATTTGAAGCGCGCCCGGTATTGGCACCGACAATACCATAATCGAGTTGTTCAGCGACATGAATAACACGATTGACGTTTTGCGTATAAAAATAGGCAGCAAGCCCGTATTCAGTGGCATTTGCTAAATGAATGACTTCTTGTTCTTCAGAGAATTTAAATAACGCGGCAATGGGACCAAAGGTTTCTTCTTTAGCGATTAACATTTTATCGGTACAATTTTTTAAAAGTGTCGGCTGAAAAAAATTTCCACCTAAAGCATGGACTTTTCCTCCGTATACCAATTCCGCGCCTTGCTGTAACGCATCTGCAATATGTTTTTCTACTTTCTTAATGGCCGCTGCATTGATCAATGGTCCTATCTGAATATTATCTTCTAAACCATTGCCCACTTTTAATTGTTGAATAGCGTGAGCTAATTTTTCCGTAAAAATCTCATAGATTTTTTCATGAATATAAAAACGATTGGTACAAATACACGTTTGGCCACTATTACGAAATTTCGATGCAATAGCGCCAAGGATTGCCTGATCAATATCGGCATCATCAAAGACAATAAAGGGTGCATTACCACCTAATTCTAAGGATATTTTTTTTACTGAGTTGGCCGCTTTTTGCATTATTAATTTACCAACCGCAGTAGAACCAGTGAAAGAAAGTTTGCGTATCGAAGGGCTGTCAGTGAAAATATTGCCTATCATTTCAGAGTCACCCGTGACGATATTAAAGACCCCGGCCGGTATTCCCGCTTTTTCTGCGAGTACCGCCAATGCCAATGCTGAAAAAGGCGTTAATACTGAAGGTTTGAGTATGATAGTACAGCCGGCGGCTAAAGCCGGCGCACATTTACGTGTAATCATGGCGTTGGGAAAATTCCAGGGTGTAATAGCGCCTACTACACCGACAGATTGTTTGCTGACAAACAAATGCTGCTTGGTTAATGGTGCAGGTATAATGTCACCGTATATGCGTTTGCCTTCTTCGGCGAACCATTGAATGAAAGAAGCACCGTAACGAATTTCTTCCATGGCTTCTTTAAGTGGTTTGCCTTGTTCTAATGTGAGTAATAGTGCTAAATCATTGATATTTTCTAAAATTAGCGTATACCAACGGTATAATAATTCACCACGCTCTAAAGCCGTTTTTGATCGCCATATCGGCCATGCTAGTTCTGCTGCGATGATTGCATCATGTATGTTTGTAGGGTCTAAATCAGGAACTGTTCCGATAATTTTTTCTGTGGCAGGATTTTTAACGTTAATCGTTTTTTTCGTGTTCGCCCATTTCCCATTGATATAACAACTTTGCTGAAACAGTGAAATATTGTTTAATTTCATATTGAGAATCCCGATTTTTCAATCTTTGGTTTTTTCAATAGTGACTTGCAATAAGCGAATAATTCGATTATCCGCACGTAAAACTTTAAAGTGAAAAGGATGAATAGTAATACTGGCACCACGTTTCGGTAAGTAACCAAAACGATTCGCGATTACGCCACCTATCGTATCAAATTGATTGGTTGCCAAATCAGAATTAAAAAAGTCATTAAAATTTTCAATAGGCATCATCGCTTTGACAATAAATTGATTCGGGTTTTGTTCCTGGATAAAAACTTCGTCATTCGCATCATATTCATCTTCAATTTCGCCAACAATTTCTTCTAAAACATCTTCAATAGTGACCAGGCCAGAAACAGCACCATATTCGTCAACAACGATAGCCATATGATAATGTTTATGTTGAAATTCTTCGAGTAAACTGTCTAAGCGTTTACTTTCGGGTATAAAAACTACAGGTCGTAGGATGTCGCGGATATTAAAGCTGCTTTGATGGGCTAAGGGATTGTATTTTAGTAAATCTTTTGCCAATAATAAACCAATGACGCGTCGTTTATCGTTGATAACCGGGAAACGCGAGTGACCAGATTCAATTACCATGGGTAACAGTTCAGCCAAATGTGCTTTTTCATGAATAACTGTAATTTTGGCATGGGGTACCATAATATCTCTGACGTGTATGTCAGAGATTTGTAATACACCTTCTAGCATTTTCAGCGCTTGTGCATTGAGTAAATTGCGTTGTTTAGCATAATACAATAACTCAATGAGTTGTTTTCTATTTCTTGGTCCTTGTTTGAAAACTTGATGAACACGTTTTAACCAGGGCTGACGATTTTTTTTAAATTTAATTTTATCGTCAGATGTAGGGGTTTTCATAACCTAATTCCTTCAATATTTGAATTTCTATAGTTTCCATTTTACTAGCATCTTTATCATGAATATGATCGTAACCTATCAAATGTAAACAACCATGAATAATAAGATGCGCCCAATGAGCTAGGCGGTTTTTTGCTGGTTGTTTAGCTTGTTGATTAACAAGGGCGGCACATATCACTAAATCGCCTAAAAAATTAGAGGAAACTTCAGGTGGCGGTTCAAAAGGAAAAGATAAAATATTAGTAGGGCCTTTTTTATGTCGATAAGTTTTATTAAGGGAAGCACTTTCCTTTTTGCTAACGAGTCGTATGTTTACTTCGTTAGGTCCAATTTGCTTTGCTAAAGCTTTGTTTACCCATCGCTGTAGGAAATAACGGCTAGGAATAAAAGTGTTACTAGCAATAATTTGTATTGTGATTTTAATGCGCTTTTCTTTGATTTTCGTTTTGCGCATAGGCTTGTAGTATGGCTTGTACCAAAGTATGTCTAACAATATCTTGCATTTGAAATTCAGTAAAGCTGATACCCTTTATATTTTTTAAAATACTTAAACAGTGACACAAGCCTGATTCTAGGCCACGTGGTAAATCGGTTTGTGTTGTATCACCACTCACAACTACTTTAGAATTAAATCCGATACGCGTTAAAAACATTTTCATTTGTTCTTTCGTCGTATTTTGCGCTTCATCTAAAATAATGAAAGCATCATTTAAGGTACGCCCGCGCATATAAGCCAATGGAACCACTTCAATAATATGTTGTTCGACGAGTTGCATTACTAACTCAAAACCGAGCATGTCATTTAATGCATCATAAAGTGGGCGAAAATAGGGGTCGAGCTTTTGTGAAAAATCGCCAGGTAAAAATCCTAATTTTTCACCGGCTTCAACAGCAGGTCTAACGAGTACTACGCGACTAATTTGTTCCTTTTCTAACGCGGCTACGGCACAAGCGACAGCTAAGTAAGTTTTTCCTGTCCCTGCTGGACCTAAACCAAAATTAATATCGTGATTTAAAATACGTTCAATATATAAACCTTGATTCGGGCTATGTGGTTTGATGGGGCCACGTTTAGTTTGAATCATTATGCCTGGAGTTTTGGGAGGCTTTAGCGTCATATGGGGATCAGTTTGAGCCGTTTGTAGCACTAAATGAATGGTATTCGAAGTCAATGTGGTTTTTTTAGTGCCGGTTTCTGCGTAAAGATGGTGCAATACTTTGGCAGCAATTTCAACAGCCACGTTAGGACCATTAATTTGAAAGTCATGACCACGATTATAGATACAAACGTTGAGTTTTTGTTCAATTTGACGTAAATGCTGATCAAATGGACCACAAAGATTCGCTAAACGATGATTGTCTTCTGGAATAAGTTGAAAAGTATAAGCTTGAGTATTCAATTTACTATTAATTCTCCTCGTAAAGAGTTTCTTAATACCTCAGTAATAGTAATAGGAACTAATTGCCCTATTAAGCGCGTGTGACCTCTGAAGTTAACCACGCGGTTATTTTCTGTGCGTCCTTGCAGTTCATTTTCATTTTTCTTAGAAGGACCTTCAACCAATATTTGATGGACCTGACCAACCATTTTTTTACTTAGGGCTTGTCCTTGAAATACTAGGAGATTTTGCAGGATCTGTAAACGTTGTTTTTTTTCTGCACTTGTTACATCATCAGAAAGCTCGGCTGCGGGTGTTCCGGGTCGACGGCTATAAATAAAACTAAATGAATTATCAAAACCTATGGACTCCACTAAATTAAGTGTGGCTTGAAAGTCAGATTCAGTTTCCCCAGGGAATCCAATAATAAAATCTGAAGATATCGCAATATCAGGTCGAACTTTGCGCAATTTACGAATTTTAGATTTAAATTCTAAGCTTGTGTAACCACGCTTCATGGCGGCTAAAACTCGATCTGAACCACTTTGCACGGGTAAATGCAAATGATCAGCTAATTTTGGTACATCAGCATACGCTTGAATGAGGCGATCTGAAAACGCTAAGGGGTGAGAAGTGGTAAATCGTATGCGTAAAATATCATCGAGTGCGGAAATATAGCGAATTAAATCGGCTAAATCTGCAGTGCCACCTTCATAGCGCGGACCTTGATAGTCATTAACATTTTGGCCTAACAAGGTAATCTCACGGACACCTTGTTCACTCAGTTGTACAATTTCTGCGAGCACATCATCTAAAGGACGGCTAATTTCTTCACCGCGTGTGTAAGGTACGACACAAAAACTACAATATTTGTTACATCCTTCCATGATAGATACAAATGCACGTGGACCTTCCGCTCTTGGAGTGGGTAAATGATCAAATTTTTCGATTTCTGGAAAGGAAATGTCCACCACGGATCGTTTTTTTTCTAAAACTTGATTGATCATATCCGGAAGTCGATGCAAAGTTTGCGGACCAAATACGATGTCCACAAAAGGTGCGCGCTGAATAATGCCTGCACCTTCTTGACTTGCGACGCAGCCACCTACCGCGATAATGATGTGGGATCGCAATGCTTTAAGTTTACGCCATTGCCCGAGCTGCGAAAAAACTTTTTCTTGCGCTTTTTCACGAATCGAACAGGTGTTTAATACAATAACATCCGCTTCGTTGGGATCTTTAGTCAAGACTAAATGATGAGAATGAAATAAAAGATTATGCATACTCGCCGAATCGTATTCATTCATCTGGCAGCCATGCGTTTCGATATAGAGCTTTTGTAACATAAATTTCTTTTTAATGATCAAGTTTTTCTTTTAATAGACTATTTAATTGTTGTGGATTTATTTTACCACCGGAAGCTTTCATCACTTGACCGACAAAAAAACCAAATAGTTTATCTTTTCCTGCTCTATAATCAGCTAATTGTTCAGGATATTTTTTTAAAATCTCATCAATAATTTTCAAGATCGCGGATTGATCCGTGACTTGCTGTAGATTTTTTTCTTGAATAATTTCATCACTGTTTTTGTTA
The DNA here is from genome assembly GCF_964031165.1 of Rickettsiella endosymbiont of Rhagonycha lignosa. Lineage (NCBI taxonomy): Bacteria > Pseudomonadati > Pseudomonadota > Gammaproteobacteria > Legionellales > Coxiellaceae > Rickettsiella > Rickettsiella endosymbiont of Rhagonycha lignosa. Next base: position 501,355 of record NZ_OZ035011.1, read on the forward strand.
CTAACCCATAATTCTTCAAACACATCCTTGGCTATGGTGCTAGAAATAGTATGATCAGTAATGCGTTGCAGTAGACCCGCAAGTCGTTTGGCATTAATAGGAGATTCAAAAATGCTTAAATTGGATTTGTTTAGAGCGGCAGCAAGTTCTCCCATGATCCAATTAACTGCTAATTTAGCCGGAATTTTTTCTTTGACAACCTCTTCAAAATAGTCAGCTAATTCGCGAACTGATGTGAGTAAGCTCGCATCATAAGCACTTAGTTTATATTCAGTTTGAAAACGAACATGTTTTTTTTGTGGTAATTCAGGCAAGGTTTGCTTTATTTTTTCAATAAAGTCAGCATTGATGACGACAGGGCATAAGTCTGGATCGGTGAAATAGCGATAATCTTTAGCGTCTTCTTTACTACGCATGGGGCGGGTTTCTTGTTTATCCGTATCATATAAACGAGTTTCTTGATCGATACTCCCACCTATTTCTAAAACGTCAATTTGACGATTAATTTCATATTGAATAGCTTTTTCAATAAAACGAAAAGAGTTTAAATTTTTAATTTCTACACGTTTCCCCAATTGTTTTTGATTGGCTCTACGTACAGAGACATTGGCGTCACAACGAAATGAGCCTTCTTGTAAATTTCCATCTGAGATATCCAAATAGCGAACCAGTGTATGTAATGTTTTAAGATAAACAACCGCTTCTTTGGGTGAAGTTAAATCGGGTTCCGAAACAATTTCTAATAATGGAGTTCCAGCTCGATTTAAATCGATACCGCTCATATTTTCGAATCCTTCATGCAAAGATTTTCCAGCATCTTCTTCTAAATGGGCTCGTGTGATACGAATAGTTCTTTGCTCACCATTTTCTAGCGCTATCGTTAGGTGTCCTGGTCCGATAATAGGATTTTCATGTTGACTTATTTGATAGCCTTTAGGCAAATCAGGATAAAAATAATTTTTACGCGCGAAGATTGAATAATGAGGAATATTTGCTTGGATACTTAAACCAAATTTAATCGCCATATTCACTGCTTCTGCATTTAAAACGGGTAGCACACCGGGTAACGCTAAATCTACCGCACACGCTTGTGTATTGGGTTCAGCGCCATAAGCGGTAGCAGCACCTGAAAAAAGCTTTGACTGAGTTGATAATTGAACATGAACTTCAAGCCCTATAACCGATTCCCAAGTACTAGTAGGTTTCTCGGATGACTCGAGCTCATTATTGTACATGGATTTTTTGTTTTCAGCCGAGGTCATAGATTGAAATTCTCCGGTATTTTTTTATGCCAATCAGTCTCTTGTTGATAACAATGTGCGGCATTCAATAATTTTGCTTCAGTAAAAGGGCTGCCAATAAGTTGCATGCCTAAGGGAAGTCCATCAACAAATCCCGCTGGAATTGAAATGGCAGGTAGACCCGCTAGATTGATAGCAATGGTGTAAATATCCGATAGATACATACTGACCGGATCATTAGTTTTTTCACCTAATTTGAATGCAGTGGTCGGTGTGGTAGGACCTAGAAGGATATCAACTTTTTGAAACGCTTGTTTAAATTCTTCGATTAAAAGCGCGCGTATTTTTTGTGCTTTAGCGTAATAAGCATCATAAGAATCAGCGGATAAAACATAAGTGCCCATTAACAGCCGACGTTTTACTTCATTACCAAATCCTTCACCCCGAGTTCTTTCATATAAATCTTTTAAATCAGTAGGATTACTGCAACGATAACCATAGCGTACGCCATCATAGCGAGCAAGATTGGAGGAACATTCGGCTGAGGCAATAATATAATAAAGAGGAATAACTAAATGACAGTTGGGTAAACTAACACTGCTAACTTCTGCACCTAACTTTTCATAAAGTTTAATCGCTGATTGAATCGTTGCTGCTACTTTAGGGTCAAGATCTTCAGAAAAATATTCCTTGGGTAATCCAATTTTCAGGCCCGCGATTGAATCATTCAGTGTTAACATATAGTTAGGGACTGGTCGGTCAATACTTGTCGAATCTTTCTCATCAAACCCCGCCATGACATTCATTAAAAGGGCAGCATCTTCTGCTGTCTGTGTCATCGGACCGGCTTGATCTAAGCTAGAGGCAAAAGCAATGAGCCCATAGCGTGAGACACGGCCATAAGTAGGTTTAAGCCCGGTAAGATTACACAATGCGGCAGGTTGTCTTATAGATCCCCCGGTGTCTGTACCCGTTGCGGCAGGGGTTAATCGGGCAGCCACCGCGGCACTTGAGCCACCGGAAGATCCCCCGGGTACACGTGAAATATCCCAAGGGTTTTTTACTGCACCATAAAAACTGTTTTCATTGGATGAGCCCATGGCAAATTCATCCATGTTGGTTTTACCTAATAACACAGTTCCAGCTTGATTAAGCCGATTAACTAAGGTTGCGTCATAGGGAGCAACAAAGTTAGCTAACATTTTCGAAGCACAACTTGTTTTAATACCCGCGGTACAAAAAATATCTTTATGTGCGAAAGGAATACCTGTCAAGGACCCAGCGCTGCCATTTTGGTATTGTAAATCGGCCCGTTTGGCTTGTTCTAGCGCTAGGGATGGTGTGACAGTAATAAAACTATTTAAGGTTTTATCATATTTATCGATACGCGCTAAAAAAAGTTGTGTTAATTCTGTACTCGATACTTTTTTTGCTCGAAGCGCGTTAGATAACTCAGTGATCGTATAATTATGCATAGTTAGTAATCTCTAAAGTTATTCTAAAACAAGGGGGACACAATAAAGGCCTGCCTCAGTATACTCAGTGAGCTGCTGAAAATCTTTCCTATGAACAATTTCTGTGATTTTGTCAGCACGTAAGCGTTGTGTGATGCCAAAAGGGTGAGCAACAGGTTGTACTGAGGTGGTATCTACAGCATCCATTTGCGTTGCAAGCTTAAAGATGCCTTGTAGGCTCTTTAAATACTGAGCGGCTTCTTCAGGATTGATTTGTATCCTAGCTAAATCAGCAATTTTATTAACGTCTTCAAGCGTAATCACCATAATTAAGTGAAACTCCAAATCTAGTACAGTAAAAAGCTCGGTATTATACCTATTACGCTTAGATTTGCGAATCTGTAAATATTACGCGGATCGATGTGTATTCCAGCAGCTTTAATTTTTGCTATCTTATGAGGTTGCTTGCATAAAATCTTCTAGATTTGCTAAAGTGCGTAGGCACACACTATATTGTGTAGGTAAACGCTCATACGTAGGTGGTCAACTTTATGCTAAGCAAATTCCGCGGTTTATTTTCTAAAGACATTTCCATAGATTTAGGCACAGCAAATTCATTAATTTATGTTCGTGGCGAAGGAATTGTCCTTAATGAACCGTCCGTAGTCGCTATCCGTTTAGAAGATGGTAATCAACGTCGCGTACTCGCAGTAGGCTGGGAAGCTAAACGCATGCTAGGGCGTACTCCGGGTAATATTAGTGCGATACGGCCCCTAAAAGATGGTGTGATTGCTGATTTTTATGTGACTGAAAAAATGTTGCAGCATTTCATTAGTAAAGTGCATCAAAATCGTTTTTTACGTCCTGCTCCTCGAATTTTGGTATGTGTCCCTTGTGGATCTACACAAGTTGAACGTAGGGCTATTCGGGAATCGGCTTTAGGAGCCGGGGCTAGAGAGGTCTATTTGATTGAAGAGCCTATGGCTGCCGCTATTGGCGCAGGCATGCCCGTTGACGAAGCGCGCGGATCATTAGTAGTTGATATTGGTGGTGGAACAACGGAAGTTGCTGTTATTTCTTTGGGTGGGGTTGTGTATTCACAATCAGTCCGTATTGGTGGAGATCGATTTGATGAAGCGATTGTCAATTATGTTCGACGTAGTTACGGAAGTTTAATTGGTGAACCCACCGCAGAGCGAATTAAGCATGAAATTGGTACCGCTTTTTCTCTATCTGAAGTGCGCGAAATTGAAGTGCGTGGACGTAATATTTCAGAAGGTGTTCCCAGAGCTTTTGTTTTGAATAGCAATGAAATTTTAGAAGCCTTGCAAGAACCATTATCCAATATTATTGGAGCCATTCGTACTGGCTTAGAACAGACACCTCCTGAATTAGCCGCAGATATTTCGGAAAGAGGAATGGTTTTAACGGGCGGTGGTGCATTACTAAGGAATTTAGATCGATTAATTACTGAAGAAACCGGTATGCCCGTCGTGGTAGCAGAAGATCCATTAACCTGCGTTGCGCGAGGTGGTGGTCGTGCGCTCGAGATTATCGATGAAATGGGTGGAGATTTTCTAGTCAAAGATTAGCAGGTAAGCGCTATTAAACTATTATTTAACCGTGGAAAAACCTCTTTAGGGTTAAGGTTAGTTTTTTTTGTTCTTTTATCTTTGTTATTGATTCTATTAGATTATCATCACTATTTACCCTCGTTGCGTCGTGTATTAAATAACGTCGTAGCTCCTTTGCAGTATATGGTAGATGCTCCGGTACAACTGTTCCACAGTATAAAAGACAATTTTGTAACACGACAAAGAATTCAAGCTGAAAATACCACTTTAAGTACGCAACAAGTTTTATTGCAAGCCAAATTACAACGCTTTGCGGCTTTAGAAAGTGAAAATAGGCAATTGAATCAATTATTAGCTGCGACTGAACATCTAAAAAAACAACATTTTCACTTGGCACGACTATTATTGGTTAATGCTGATCCTTTACTGAATGAAGTGATAGTCGATAAAGGACAAGCGGATGGTGTTAAAATAGGTCAGCCAGTCTTGGATGCCAATGGTGTGATGGGTCAAGTCGTCAGCGTCGATTTTTTAAACAGTCGTGTACTATTACTAACCGATTTTCGTAGTGCGATTCCAGTTCAAGATGTGCGTAGTGATGTGCGTGGTATTTTAGTGGGTCGAGGACGACTCGCAAAACTTTTATTAAAAGATATTCCTGGCACAATGGATATTAAAGTAAATGATCTGTTAGTTACTTCAGGTTTAGGTGGACGTTACCCAGCAGGCTATCCTGTAGGCGTCGTCAGTGTCGTTAACACGAATGTTGCTACACAATTTGCTAGTATAGAGGTTGATCCGAGTGCACAATTAAATAGAAATCGGCCAGTATTATTAATTTCTTCAGTCAATACGCCGACTACTGAAGTTAGTTCGAAAGCTAAAACCATCCCACGAGCGCTTAAAAAGTAGGATAGCGGAATGAAACCACTTTATTTTTCTACCTTATTTCTTGTTGCGATTAGCTTTTTTGCAGCGATTATACTTAATATTATTCCATTACCGCCTGCTTTAACTCTATTTTTTCCTTTATGGTTACCATTGGTTTTAATTTATTGGATTATGGTATTGCCTGAGCATATTCATTTTACTTTAGCCTGGATACTCGGATTATTTATTGATGTCTTATATGGTAGCTGTTTGGGGGAACATAGTTTGGCTTTATGCATAGTTGCCTATTTAGCTTACCGTTTTCATTTGCAATTTCGTATGTTCCCATTACCGCAACAAATATTATTTATTTTTGTTATGCTTATGATCTATCAGGTTGTGCTGATTTTGATACAAAACTGGCTGGGATTTCCGGTTGATTTTCGTTGGGCTTGGATTCCCTTATTAGTGAGTGCCTTAGTTTGGCCATTAATGAATAATGTGCTGAGAATAAATCCTTTAGATATGCGTCATTAATTTTAATGACGAAATTTTTTATTAAACTCATTTAATTAATACAGTATACTAATTTAGATGGTAAAGAATTTTTTTATGAAAAATTAAGGAGTTTATATGAATATAACAAAAGATCTTGCAGACCCATCTAATTATGATAAACGTATTCGCTCTATCGTACTACATTATACTGTTTCAGACGAAGACGATTCTCGTGAGACACTTAAACATGGAGGCGTAAGCGCGCATTTTTTAATTCCCAAAGTAGCTAAAGCCGATGGGACTGATGTATGGCAATGCGTCGATGAAGCGGATCGTGCATGGGATGCGGGAGTTAGTGTTTGGCAAAATCGTAGTGGTCTTAATGATACATCGATAGGTATAGAAATAATTAATTATGCTTATGGGTTAGTACAGGATTCAGGAGATGTATTATTTACTTATCAAGTTGAGAGTCTGCTTAAGGAATTTATTTTACAGACTTTGCAAGAAAAAGATAAAGATTTTTTTGAGCTTTTAAATAAAGAGAAATTATTAACTGCTTTTTTATCCGACATGAGGCGTGGCTTAGTGCCGCCGCGTGATCGTGAAGCTTATAAAGAAAAGGTGTCTTCAGAATTAAAAGCTAAATACAAGCAGTTAACTAAAGAATGGCGTGAAAAAAACGATGCTTTTCAACATATTAAACAAGAAGATCTTTATCAATTAGAACAGCAAGGTAAACTCAAATGGGATGAATTTACTGAGCATCAACATCTTACATTGGTTAACTTGCTAAAAAAATTACTTGAAGATCTACAAATTAAGGATGGCGATATTATTCGTTATCAAATAGATCCTACCGCTATCATTGGGCATTCAGATATTGCCCCTGGCCGCAAGCAAGATCCCGGTCCTAAGTTTCCATGGAAATATTTAGCGGAACAAGGTATAGGCGCCTGGCCTGACGAACAAATGGTATCGACAATTGAGAAGGAGATTAAGATTGAGTATGGAATTGATTATAAATGGATACAAGATAATCTACGACATTATGGATACAAAATAGAGTCAACAGGTCAATTTGATACACAAACTCAAGATGTCATCAGAGCTTTTCAAATGCATTTTGAGCCTGAAGATTATTCTGGAGAGCCTAATGTAAAAACCATTAGCATATTAGAAGCGCTAATTAAAAAATATTACCCAGACAAGCAATCGGATTATCCACGTTCTTTTAACCCTTCTAATGAAAAAAAAAGTAGTTCTTTCTTTAAAGTGAGTCCAAACTTAGAAGCAGGTAACACAATAAGTGCTTATAATTGTTGTGTAATTAGTTAACCATCATTATCTTCATTACAATGTTGATCATACTTTATTTGGTCAACATTGTTTCTTTTAAGAATATTCTTTGCACTTAAATTTTTGTAATTTGTGTTGCCGCTCAGTTCGCATCTCATGTATCGTAATATACTCCGGTTGCTTCACAAGCCGATCTATTCCAAAAAATCAATTGCTGTGAGTCTATCTATTTTTTATCTAACAAGCTTATTGCTAATTATTTATTGTGCTTAATAATTTAATCATCAGTGCGTAACTTGTTGTATAAGCTGTGAAAAAGCCTTTGAAAACTTGTGGATAATGCAATCTTTTGCTAAAGTTGTTATACGTGATTGTATAAAATAACGTAAGTAAAATACATAATACTATATATAGTTGTTCAAAATAAAATTAACACTATATTTAGTAAGACTGGATTTTATAACTTATGCGTCAAAATTTTCAAAAAAATTTATGCTACAAAAATCTAACAAATATAAGCTTAACTCAAGTCAAATTAAAGAGCTATTAAAGCCTACTGAGTAGATTGAATATCTAGGTTGCTTAATTCCAATAATTACATATTCAAAATCAAAATATTATCAGCAATCTAAAGAAAATGGTTCCAAGGGGGATATATGTTTAGTAAAGCGAGTAATAAGCGTAGTTTATTAAGTTATTCAGGAAATGCAGCTTTTAAAAAACGTATCGCACCAAAAATAGCTGCTCGTATTCAAAGACCTATTGATGTCTCTTTAAGCGGGGAAGATGCTTGTTTAAATAAATGGCTAATGGACAATCTAAGTACCATACTGCCAATTCACATTACTTTAGCGGCAGGCCGTCCCTCAGCACAGAGGATTACAAAACCCTATCTTAAAAAGGCTTAATATGAGCAAAGTAAAGATTATATTATCTGATGGTACAGAATTTGAGCATGATTTTGGTTGTAATAACCATTATGCGGAAATGTTTCAAATTATTCGTGAGATTATTGGTATTGATTCTCGAGTAAAGTGGTTTAAAGATTTAAAAGATGAATTTTATAACATCCAATGCTTCGGTGATGTTAAAGTTGATATCTCTAAAAATAATTCTTAAAGATTGCTATTTTTTATAAAATAGTGCACGATTTGGTGTTTATAAGCGTCTAAATTAAGCACTCAATGGATGGGTACTTAACTCTATAAATGATAAACACTTTGAATTTTTCTCTGCAAAGATTTGCTGAGTGAAATATTAGTAAGGATATGCAAAAATCACCGCCAGGAAGGCTTTTAATTGTTTGTATTCGTCGTATCGGCGATGTGTTACTTGTTACACCCTTAATTCGGACCTTTAAATATCATTGGCCAAAAGCGAAAATTGATCTTTTGGTTTTTAAAGGCACGGAATCTATTCTTAATTTAAATCCTGATATAGAAAATATTATTAGCATCGATGAACGTCCTGATTTTTTCCAACATTATCAAATAATCAAAAAAATTTTTCGCGTTTACGATATGTCTGTATCCACATCGTCTGGAGATAGAGCCACACTTTATGCCTATGTTGCAGCTAACTATCGAGTAGGCATGTTAAGTACTGATAAAAGTCGGTGGTGGAAACGTCTTTTACTCTCTAAAGCTGTAGAATTTGATAGTAATTTTACGCATACCGTATTAATGAACTTACGATTGGCAGAAATTTTACAGATAAGTCCTAGTTCAGAAATTGTTATTGCTTGGCAGGAAAAAGATTCTCAGAAAGTAACGCAGCTCATTGATACGAATAAAAAACTAGCTATTTTACACCTATGCCCTAAATTTTCTTATAAAGAATGGGTTAAAGAAGGTTGGGTAAGCGTAGCCAATTGGTTATTAGGAATAGGTTATACGGTTGTGTTAACGGGAGATAAAAACGAATCAGAAAAAAAAATGGCCGCAGAATTGTTGGATAAATTACCACAAGGTGCAATTGATCTGGTCGGCAACTTAAGTTTAAATCAACTCGGTTTTTTATTAAGTAAAGCTAAAATTTATATTGGTCCAGATACGGTAGTGACGCATATGGCAGCTGCATTAGGTACTCCAACTATGGCGATATTTGGTCCAAGCAATCCTGTACAATGGGGTCCTTGGCCTAAAACATGGGGATTAAATAACCCATTTGTGCGAGTAGGATCTCAGCATCGGAATAATGTGTACTTAATGCAAGGCTCGGGAGTATGTGTTCCTTGCTTTCAAGAAGGCTGTGATCGACATATAAAAAGTCGGAGTCGTTGTTTGGAAGATTTAACCGCACAACAAGTGATTAATAAAGCCAAACTGCTCATTAATTATTCAGAAAGCCTTGCTACATAAATTTCATTCCTGTTGCAAGACATTAAAATGGATGGACGAACATCTTCCTAAACCTCCCTATTGAGTAGATGGATGATATATGATGCTAGCTTTTAAGGGTTTAAAAAAATTATATGTTAGCGTTAAGTGTGATTGTGATAGTTAAAGATGCGGCGCAGGATATCCAGCGTTGCTTGGAATCAGTAAAATGGGCTGATGAAATTATTATTTTGGATTCAGGAAGCCAAGATAACACCTTGGAGATTTGTCGAAAATATACGCAGAATATTTTTTCAACCGATTGGCCAGGATTTGGTATACAAAAGAATCGAGCTTTAGATAAAGCTCATGGTAAATGGGTATTGTCTATCGATGCGGATGAAACCTTAAGTTCAGGCTTAGTAGAAGAAATAAAACAAATTATCTCGAAAACCGAGAGTCGATATGATGCTTATACTATAAAAAGAATATCCTTTTTTTGCGGGAAAAAAATTCAATATGGTGATTGGAGCAGAGATAAAGTAGTTAGATTATTCCGTCGATTACCACCCATTCGATTTACACCCGCGATCATTCATGAGAAATTGCAGGGATATTCAAATGTTGGAAATCTAAAAGAAGTGATTTTTCATGATACCATGAAAACAATTAGCCAAGTATTACTGAAACTAGAACATTATTCTAGCTTTGCTGCGCAAAAGTCGTATCAACAACACACAAAATCTACGCTGTTAAAAGCAATTTTGCATGCGAAATGGTGTTTTATTCGTGGTTATTTTTTACGTTTAGGCTTTTTGGATGGTCGAGAAGGCTTTATATTGGCAGTTTCTAATGCATTAGGTGTTTTTTATCGTTATGTAAAATTAATATATCTTTATGAATTAGGATAAATCATGTTTGCAGATTCATTAAGTTGTTCTCGCCCTGTCTAAGAGTATTTTCATGGACTCAGTTGAGTTTTTGTGGTGCCGACTGCATTTAAACTGCTCATCTCAATCGCTGCATTGATGTTTATTTTATTTTACTACTTTATTCTTTGCAGAGTTATCTTATAAATCTGAAGAAAGTATCATATAAACTAATTAACTTACATTATTTATGCCAATTTTTGCATGAATTCGTTGGTTTTGGATTATTTGCTTTAATAAATTAAGATTTATTTGTTCTTTTTCGCGATCATTTTGTTGATGCCATAAATGAATAACAGGGACTGCAAATTTTCCTGTTTTGCGTTTAATGCCTGCGCGGATCAAGCGTATAACTAAGTCAGAGTCTTCATATCCCCATCCTATAAAACTTTCGTCAAAACCGTTGATGGTCAAAAAATCTTCTTTCCATAAACCTAAATTACAACTTTTTGCTCCTTGCCAGCGCATTGCTTGAAATTTACGTAATGTATTTAATCGGATACGAAGTAAAGGAAATAAACGATTTGACTGGTGATGAAAATAATGTAATAGCCACTGTAGAGTTGAGTCTTTATAAATAGGTATAAATTCTTTCAGGATTTTTTGTGTAAATTTTTTTTCAAGTAATAGTCGGTGACCAGAAACAAACCAATAAGATTCAGCTAATAAGCGATGTTGCTCGATAAAATCTGGAAATGGGATACAATCACCGTCCAGAAAAATAATATAATTATTATTTGCTCGTAGAACCGCTTTATTGCGGATTTTAGCGGCCTGGAAGCCTTCATCTTTTTGCCAAACATGCTTGAGAGAATAATTAAGTTGATGTTGTAATTGGTCAATTAATAGTCGAGTTGCATCAGTTGAGCCATCATCGGCTACGATGACTTCATTGGGTACTTGCGTTTGCTGTGCTAAGGCGGATAAAACTAAATATAAGGCGTCGGGACGATTGTAGGTAGTTACAATGACAGAAATAGTAGGTGATTTTAATAACATGGCGCTCTTCATCAGCTGATTAAATTTGCGTTAAAAAAAACAAAAATTTTAAAGTATTTTAAAGTATAATGAGTATATACGCATTGCACATCGAGAAGCTAATAGGGGCATACTGATGTTGCTATCATAAAAAAACAGTTATTTAGTTGTTTTTAACAGTTTCTAAATATTGATATTTTTATAGCTGCTAACACTCGATATTCATTTTTCTTGGCTTTCATCGAATGAAACACTTCCTGTATTCACTAGCGCGCTTACTCATCGTATTTTTAACAAGTAGTATCGTTTTTTTTGCCTTAGTGGTTATTACAGGCCGAATTTTAACTCCTTATTTGAATAAACAAGCACAAGGAATTTCCAACTTAGCCGCTAAAGTATTGCGCAAGCCGGTACAAATCAAGCAATTTTCTGTGGCTTGGGAGGGTCTAACGCCCATTTTTCACGGATCAGACGTGATTATTTGGGATAATACTCAAACCCATCCTATATTAAGCGTTAAACAACTTAATATAGGTATCGATATTTTTAATAGTTTACTTAGGGGAGGAATAAAATTAGGCCCTATCAGTGTGAATGGTATTGAATTAGTTGCGCACCAAACTAAAGATGATCAATTGGTTTTTTCTGGTATTAGCACATTGTTTAACCAATCTTCTGAGCTCAATTCGAATGCCATGAATGAATTAATCGCTTGGGTTTTAGCTGAACCACAATTAAGTTTAGAAAACGTGGGCTTAAAATTTTATCCGAAATCGGGTAGTGTATGGCCACCCATGCAAATAAATCTGCTATTAAAAAATAGCGGTGATCAACATCAATTAAGTGGTCGATTAAGTTTTTTACAAGAAAACTTTTCTGAATTAAATTTTAAAGTTAATTTGAATGGCCCCCCATTATCATTCTCCCAGAACCATCTGAGCGGACCAGTTTTTTTACATGGCCAAAATGTTTTTCTGGATCGGTGGTTAAAGTTATGGAAACCAAGCTGGCAACTGCAAAACGCGAGAACAAATTTTAAAATATGGGCCAATTGGGACTCTGATCATTTTACACAGTTTCAAGGATTGATTACTAATTTACATGCAGTATCAATTATAGTTAATAAACAAGCGCCCATTTCTTTTTCGCCTTTTTCGGCGCATATACTTTGGCAAAATATAAAGCAAGAGAATTGGAGCATAGACGTTATCGTCCATAATTTCGGTATGCAAACTTGGCAAAAAATCCCAGGGATCCAAGGACTAGATGCCTATCTACATATGACACCTAGCATGGGAAACCTCATTGCACATGCTAACGATTGCAGCCTAGATTTTAATAAACTATTTAAAGCGCCGATATATTTAGATAGTTTAACAAGTCAATTGAATTGGCAGCAAAAAAATGGGGAGTGGGTAATTCAAGTACCACAATTTGAAGCAGTCAATCAGGATATATCGGTTAATTCACAATTTTCTTTGTTAGTTCCAAAACGCGCTATTCAATCGCAGATTAGTTTATTAGCGCATGTAAAAATACATAAAACAACACATATTGGCTATTATTTACCACAAACTGTTTTAGGGCCAGAACTTTTACATTGGCTGAGTACAGCTATTACTAAAGGGTCAGGTATAGGAACTTTAGTGTTGCAGGGTCCTTTGAATCAGTTTCCTTTTGATCAACATAATGGAACTTTTTTAATTGATACACAAATAAAAGATGCTACTTTAAATTATGAAGGAGCTTGGCCTAGCTTGCAAAAAATTAATGGCGAACTTATTTTTGCTGGTCGGCAAATGCAAGTCTTAATCGATACTGCAGAGTTGTTGGGTACAAACTTAAAGAATATACAAGCTAGTATTCCGATTATTAAGAAAAATGTACAGGCTGTATTACATATTGTTAGTGATGAGATTCATACTCGTCTAGAAATAGGACAACGTTTTTTAATTGCTACACCATTATCTCATGGAACATTAAGTCAATTAAAAAACTTAATACTGATAGGTCCTTTACAACTTAGTCTGCAAATAGCTATCCCTCTTGAAACAGGAAAACAAAAATTAAAATTACTGGGCCTTGCTCGCACAGAAAATGCTAAACTGAAAATTCCTGCACATAACATTCAATTAGATCAGTTAACTGGACCTTTCAGCTTTAATCAGGATGGAGTATCGGCACAAAAATTGACAGGAATATTATGGAAAAAGCCCATAGAGCTGTCTATTCGTTCGACACCGAATCTGCAAATTACCATAAATTATGATGGTATCCTGACTAATTTAAAACCCGAACAAAATGGTTGGCGCTTTAGTATTGATAATCAAGCGGCAAAAGGAACTGTTTTGATTCCTAATAGTAATTTACAAGCAATTCTAGCAAATTTTGACATTATTAATTTAGACTCATCGATTGAATCTAATAAGATTAATAGTTGGAATTTCAAGCAATTACCTAAGATTAATTTAAACGCAAGAGAGGTACGTTATAAGGAGATTAATTTTGGAGCAGTGCAATTGAAGTTAAATCCTATATTAGGTGGCGTGTTAGTGAGAGAATTAAATGCGGGAAATGCAAATTATCACTTGATAGCTAATGGCGCTTGGCATACCCAAGACGGGAGCTCCACTGAACTGATGGGCCAGTTAGACAGTGCGAATTTAAGCAATTTTTTAAGAAGTTGGGGCTTGCCGGCCAGCATCATCGCTGAACAGGCACATATGCGATTTAATTTGAATTGGCAGGGTGCTCCCTATCAGGTCAGTTTTACTAAACTTAAAGGTCATTTTTCTTTTACTGCAAGTAATGGTCAGATTGTTGATATTGGATCCAGTAACGAAGCTAAATTAAATTTTGGTCGATTGCTTACTTTTTTAAGTATACAAAGCTTAACTAAACGTTTGCAGCTAGATTTTAGTGATTTAAAAACCAAAGGTTTTGATTTTACAAATATACAAGGTAATTTTATTTTACGAAATGGTAATGCTATTACTCGCGATGTCACCATCGAAGGGCCGGTTGCGAAAATAAGCATTACTGGCCGAATTGGGATGTTGAATAAAGACTATGATTTGATTATTAAGGTGCTTCCACATTTTACTTCTAGCTTACCAGTGATAGTTGGTTTGGCAGGTGGTCCGGTGGCTGGTGTTGTGACTTGGTTAGCTAATGCGGTGTTAGGTTCTACCGTACAAAAAATTGCAGAGACGTCGTATCACATTACGGGATCTTGGAGTAAACCTGATGTGGTTAAAACCTCTACTTAGGCATTCGAATTAAATAATAAAAAATAGTTTACCTTGACAATTTATTGCGATAAATTATTGCCCTTTCCATAGCAATTTAATGTCAATATAATAAGAAGGGTGATTATGTTTAATCTTTCAGCTAAAGAATTTTCTGATAAGTATTACTGTAAAGAGCGCAACCATCAATCTAATAATTATTACAGATTAGATTGTGAATCCGGTGAAGGCCTAATTAATCCTTTACTGAAAGAATTGGAAAAAAATTTTATAAAATTAAAAAAAAAACCTGCAGAACAAAGGAAAAAGGCATTTGAATTATATCTTGAATTTTTTTTAAAAAAATGTATTAACATTAATCGTAGTTTTTCTGATGCGATTCAGTTTTTGTCAATTTGGTTAAAAATATCTCCAGATATTTTTTTAACTGCACTAAAAAATAACGAATTAAAGCTGTTTTTCAATAGAACCGAATACGATCATGACGGGGATAAGTGGTATTTCCCAAAATTATTGAAAATTCTTTCGCCATTAATAAAACAAAATCTTACTACTGCCGATGAACTTTTGTTTAATATATTTGAAACTTTTGATTTTTTCGCTGAGCCGGAAATTTTTGTCAGCGAAATAATAGGTTATGATCGATTGGAATGGTGCATTAAACAAAGCCCTGCAGTTTTTAAACAAGCTTTATTGTCGAAAGTTCAAGAGTTTGTTAAGCAATACAACACTATCGATATAGGTTTGCATAGTCGCAAATATTTAAATGATGCAATTCAAGCGATTAATGGTATTCAAACAACAAAAATAGAAAGACAAACCGAGCGTCTGGAATTAGCTTCATTTCTGAAAAATAATATTTTTAGTTACCCTAGCATTAAGAACTTCAATTCATCAGATTCGTTTTTAGCTTTTCCTCGAACTAATTATAATCGAAGTAATAACTATTAAATTTGCTGAGATCACTAAAATTGCATCCTGACTTCAGCTAAGTTAGGATGACAAACATGATGAAAAATAGTCTTACTTTAGCCCGTGAAACCCTGTTAGACCCCGCTGGATTGACTGAAAACCAGTTACAGGTCATTTTAGGCCGATTATTAACGCCTAAAGTTGATATGGCCGATCTTTATTTTCAAGCAACTCAGTTAGAGAGTTGGGTATTAGAAGATAGTATCGTTAAAAATGGTAGTTTTAATATTGAGCGTGGTGTCGGTGTCCGTGCCATCAGCGGCGAAAAAACAGGTTTTGCTTATTCAGATGATATTATATTACCTGCTTTGGAATCAGCGGCGACCATGGCGGGGAGTATTGTTAGAACTGGGCAGCATGGCCAAATCCATGCTTGGCAGAAAAATTCGCTTATAAAGCCATTATATCAACCAATTAACCCTATTTCTTCCTGGACTGAACAACAGAAATTAAGTTTGCTTCGTGAAGTTGACGAAGTGGCGCGTGCTTGTGATCCCCGTATTAAACACGTGAATGTCAGTTTAATTGGTGCACAAGAAGTGGTTCTAGTGATTAATAGTGAGGGCTGTATGGCAGCCGATATTCGACCTTTAGTGCGATTAAATATTAGTGTAATTGCAGAAGATAAAGGTTTGCGCGAACAAGGTTTTGCCGGTGGTGGTGGTCGCACCGATTATAGCTATTTTATTAAAGATCTGATGGCCGCTGAGTTAGCAAAAGAAGCGGTCCGCTTAGCTATTCTGAATTTAGATGCAGTAAAAGCACCTGCCGGTACGATGCCCATCGTGTTAGGACCTGGTTGGCCTGGGGTTTTATTGCATGAAGCCGTAGGACATGGTTTAGAAGGAGACTTCAATCGCAAAGGAAGCTCAGCATTTTCAGGTCGAATCGGTGAGCGTGTCGCTTCTCCAGGATGTACCGTAGTCGATGATGGAACGATCCCTAATCGACGCGGATCGCTCACTATCGATGATGAAGGCACACCAACACAGCGCACTGTTTTAATTGAAAAAGGTATTTTAAAAGCCTATATGATGGATAAATTAAATGCGCGCTTGATGGGGACGGAATCGACAGGAAATGGTCGCCGCGAATCGTTTGCGCATTTACCGATGCCGCGCATGACCAATACCTATATGTTACCCGGTCCTTATGTACCAGAAGAAATTATAGCAACTGTTAAAAAAGGACTTTATGCTGTGAATTTTTCTGGTGGTCAGGTGGATATTACTTCAGGAAAATTTGTATTTTCTGCCTGTGAAGCTTATTTAATTGAAAATGGTCAAATAACACGGCCGGTTAAAGGAGCCACTTTAATTGGTAATGGCCCCGATGTGTTAACGCAAGTTTCCATGATCGGTAATGATCTAAAATTAGATAGCGGTATTGGCAGTTGTGGTAAAGAAGGCCAGAGCGTTCCTGTAGGAGTCGGACAACCCACATTAAAAATAGATGCTTTAACAGTAGGTGGTACTGCCATTTAACAAGAAAAAAATATGACAGAACAACATACATCGCAAAACCACAATGGTTTTTATAGTTATCGACGTTTGCTACATTATCTGCACCATTATTGGGGTTGGTTTTTATTAGGTATCATCGGAACTATTTTATTGGCGGGCACCGATGCTGGATTTGTTGGGTTTTTAAACCCATTACTTAATAAAGGTTTTGTCGCTAAAGACCAACATTTTATACGTCTTCTCCCTTTTATTTTAATCTTTGCAGTTTTAATGCGTTGCATAGCTAATTTTTTGTCCAGTTATTGCTTAGCACGTGTCGCAAGAAGTGTGGTGATGAATATACGCCAGGACATACTTATTAAATTGTTACGTTTACCCGCTAAATTTTATGACAATATGACATCTGGTCAATTGCTTTCTGCCATTATTTATAATGTGGATCAGATCGCTAATGCGAGTACTACTGCTTTAATTACTTTAGTGCAAGAAAGTTTTATTGTGCTGTGTCTGATCGGCGTTATGTTCATACAGAGTTGGCAATTGAGTCTATTATTTTTTATTGCCGTACCGACCATGATTTGGATTGCTCGCTATTCCAGCAGACGTATGCGAGGTTTGAATAATGCTGTTCAAGATTCGATGAGTGAAATGACACAAGTTGCAGAAGAAGTCATCGATGGCTATAAAGTGATCCGTACGTTTGGTGGCGAAGAATATGAAACTAAAAAATTTCAAACCTTATTAGAAAGGAATAGATTTCGTGAGTTAAAAGTCGTTGTTACTAGCTCTTTAGCAAGCGCAGGTGTTCAGCTTATTGCCGGTGGGATTGCCGTGATTACTATTTATCTGGCGGTTTCGCATTTTACGCATATTAATGCAGGTGCATTTATTGCTATGGTAACTTCAATGTTGTTGTTGTTAAAGCCAATGCGTAATTTAGCTGCGGTGAATAGCATCATACAACGTGGAATTGCTGCAGCCGGCAGTATTTTTAATTTATTAGATGAAAAGAATGAATTGGATGAAGGTACGCACACATTTAACGTCCTAAAAGGTTGTTTAGAATATCGAAATGTAAACTTTGCCTATTCATCCGAGCAACCTGTTTTACAAGATATCAATTTTACAATTAATCCTGCTGAGACCGTTGCGTTGGTGGGACGTTCAGGCAGTGGAAAATCTACGTTAGTAAATTTATTACCACGTTTCTACGATAATTATTTAGGAAAAATTTTAATAGACGGTGTTGATATCCGTGAATTAAAACTAAAAGATTTGCGTAGTCAGTTTGCTTTAGTATCTCAGCATGTAACATTATTTAATGACACCATTGCCCATAATATTGCTTATGGACAATTAAGCAATGTGAGTGAATCTATGATAATACGGGCGGCTAAGGCAGCACATGCCATGGAATTTATCGAGCAATTACCACAAGGACTAAATACTTTAATTGGTGAAAATGGTGTGTTACTATCAGGCGGTCAACGGCAACGGATTGCAATTGCACGCGCGCTACTTAAAAATTCCCCATTTTTAATTTTAGATGAAGCAACCTCTGCATTAGACACCGAAGCAGAACGTCATATACAAGCTGCGCTAGAAGAACTTATGCATAATCGTACGACGTTGGTTATTGCACACCGCCTTTCCACTGTAGAAAGGGCTAAACAGATTTTAGTGCTTGATGCAGGTCGTATTGTTGAAAGAGGGACACACCAAGAGTTACTCGCAAAAAATGGTTATTACGCCAAACTTTACAGTATGCAGTTTAGAGATTAAATAATTTTAAAAATAAACTTATTTAAAATATTATTATTTAAATCTTCTAATTTATTATATTGATTGTATTCTATAAAAAAATTAACTCGTTTTTACATAATCATCAGACTATGATTTCCAATTTATTTTTAAAAATATAATTAGAACTAGCCCAATAATAGGTAACTAATTTATATGATGAGTTTTTTTTCTATAGTAATAACTTTTTTTATTACTATATTCTGCGTCGTTCTATTATGTCCTTTAGCCCTACGGCTGGATTTAATCGATACGCCCGATATTCGAAAACAACATCAAGGAAACATTCCCTTGATAGGCGGTTTAGCGATGTTAATGGGTTTATTAGTTGGCTTATTAACCTTGCCTATTTCTCTGCAAAGTTATCGTAGTTTCATTGCTGGATCGGCTTTATTAGTCTTTGTTGGCATGTTAGATGATTTTCGAGAGCTATCACCAAAAAGTCGTTTTTTTGCACAAATTGCTGCAGTATTGTTGATGATTTTTTGGGGAAATAATTATATTACACATCTCGGTAATCTGATTTTTTTTAAAGATATTTATTTAGGTCATTATTCCAGTTTAATGGTGACCTTGATTGCCGGATTAGGAATTATTAATGCCATTAATATGATAGATGGTGTTGACGGATTGGCAGGGACATTAGTATTGGTGGAATTAATTTTATTAATTTTTGCTGCAGTGCTAACACAACATTTTTCTGCCGCAAGTATTTTGTTGTTAATGGCAGCCAGTGTTTTAGGTTTTCTTTGGTTTAATTTTCCTTTTCTCGGTCGTGCGCATGCACAGATATTCATGGGTGATGCCGGAAGTATGTTGTTAGGCTTTGGATTAGTGTGGTTTTTAATTGAACTTTCACAATGCAATTTTCGGCCAATAACACCAGTGACGATGCTATGGATAATGTCTGTACCACTTTTCGATGCTACTGCCGTAATGTTATATCGATTAATAAAAGGTCAATCGGTTACTTTTTCAGATCGACAACACGGCCATCATTTATTATTAGCTTTAAAATTTACTCCTTTACAAATTAATAGTATTTTCGGTTGTACAAATTTTGTATTAGGTTTAATTGGTTTGTGCGCTTTTTATTATCAGTTTAATGCAAGCGTTATGTTTATGAGTTTTTTACTAGTTTTTATTATTTATTTTTTTGTTGTCAATAATTGTCGCAATTCGTTAATTAAAAATTGAAAATAGATTATTTTTTGTGCGTTTATTAACTGAAAATTAAAAAATACTTGCATTCTTTTACAATTATGTATAAAAACTAAGTGTCACTAGATGTTCTATAGTGTAATGCTATAAGCAGTGGATTAGTGACAGAAAAATTTTTCTTATCCATTTTTATACAGGGGATAGATGATCATGATCATGAAAAAGTCTGGTTTAGTTATCGCTGCTACTGCAGCCGCTATATTCTTATCTGGTTGTGCAACAGGTGCGCGAAACATTCCAGAAAATACACCAATCTGTGAAACACCTTGTGCGCCACCTTGTGCTGCTCCATGTAATACATGTAAATGTATGAGCCGATGCAAGCAAGTATGTCCTCCAAAAAGACATCACCGCCGTCACCATCGTCGTTGCAGAACTGCTGAAAATGCAACCAGCCAAATGAATGGATAATAATTAATTATTAGTATGGCTATTCATTAGCTATATGACTGTGTAGAATGAAGCCGCGTAACAATACGCGGCTTTTTTTGTTATGAGATTTTTTTATAGGTTAATTCCTGATAATGGATGCTTTTCTAGGTTTTGGTCTTGGTTTACGAACCCAACATTATTCTTACATTTTAGAACATCGACCTAAAATAGATTGGTTTGAAGCGATTACTGAAGATTATTTAGTACCCGGCGGAAAACCTCTTCATTATCTTAATCGTATCCGTGAATTCTATCCATTAGCTATGCATGGTGTTTCTTTATCGGTAGGAAGTTGTGATCCGCTTAATATGGAATATTTAAAAAAAGTAAAAATATTGGCTGATAAAATACAACCGGTTTGGATCTCGGATCATTTATGTTGGACGGGAATTGATGGCTTAAATATGCACGATTTATTGCCTTTACCGTATACTGAAGAAGCGGTAAAACATGTGGTTGATCGGGTTAAACAAGTACAAGATTTTTTAGGACGACAGATCTTATTAGAAAATGTTTCTAGTTACATTGAATATCGCGATTCTAAGATCCCTGAATGGGAGTTTTTAACAGCTATCGCTGAACAAGCCGATTGTTTAATCTTACTTGATATTAATAATATTTATGTCAGCTCTGTGAACCATCATTTCGATCCATTAGACTATTTAAATGCAATCCCTATCCATAGAGTACGTCAGTTTCATTTAGCGGGACATAAAAATTGTGGGGATTATATTATTGATACACACGATGCACCCATTATCGATGGTGTTTGGTCGCTATATGCACAAGCAGTCAAAAGATATGGCAGGGTTGCCACCATGATCGAACGTGATGATGATATACCTGAGTTTCCTATTTTATTCGACGAGTTACAACAGGCCAAAAAGATAGCAAAAAACCTTTGGAAAGAAAATGTCTGCATTAGCTAATTTGCAACAGAGTTTGCAAACCCATGTCATGGGTGAAGATGAGCAAATTTTAAACCAGTTAGTGTCGCCGGTTAGAGGCACGATACACGAGCGCTTAGCCGTCTATAGTAATGCTTATGATTGGCGCTTGGTAGATGCTTTACATCAAGAATACGGGTTGCTAGCTAAACTATTAGGCGATGAAGCTTTTACCGAGCTGGCAGAAGCCTTTATCGATGCGTATCCATCACAATTTTATTCGATAGCGATGTTTAGTGAACCCTTAGCGCAATTTCTAGGCGAATATACGCCTTACTCTGAACAGGCACATTTAAGTGAATTAGCAAAATTGATTAAGGCCTTAATTGTTAGTTTAGAAGCGGCTGATGCTTCTTTCTTAAATTTTGAAGCTTTAACCAATATTGCTGAACAAAATTGGCCGTCTTTGTGTTTTAAATTTCATCCCTCGGTACAATATTTTTTCTTTAATTATAATAGCTACGCGATCTGGCAAGCCTTAGTCCAAGAAAAATCGGTACCGAATGTACAAATGACGAAGACTCATTGCGTGGTCTGGCGTAAAGGATTACAGTCCTACGCAGTTGCTTTAACCGAGGTCGAAGCATTAGTATTAAACCTCCTACAACAAGGTTCTTGCTTTGCGGATGTCTGTGAAGCAGTTTATGATAAAGGCTTTATGATTGAATCCCAAGCAGCAAGCTTTGTAGCTAATTTATTAGCAACTTGGCTAAATAATCATTTATTTTCGGAGGTTAAACTCTCTTAAATGGCGACACGATATATATTCATTACGGGTGGTGTAGTTTCTTCCTTGGGAAAAGGTATTGCTGCAGCCTCCTTGGCGGCCATTTTAGAGTCAAGAGGGCTTAAAGTTAGCTTATTAAAGTTGGATCCCTACTTGAATCTTGATCCCGGTACGATGAGTCCTTATCAGCATGGCGAAGTTTTTGTCACAGAAGATGGCGCGGAAACCGATTTGGATTTGGGTCATTATGAGCGTTTTGTACGCGCTAAAATGACTAAAGACAATAATTTTACAGCGGGGCAGATTTATGCTCGGGTATTACGTAAAGAACGCCGCGGTGATTATTTAGGTGGTACCGTGCAAGTTATTCCGCATGTTACTGATGAAATTAAACAAGCGATATTAAAAGGTGCGCATGGAGCGGATATTGCTTTAGTCGAAATTGGTGGTACGGTAGGGGATATTGAATCTTTACCGTTCCTAGAAGCGATTCGTCAATTACGTATCGAACTAGGTATTCAATTTACGTTATTTATTCATTTGACCTTAGTTCCTTATATTAGTACTGCAGGTGAAATCAAAACGAAACCAACTCAACATTCCACTAAAGAATTACGTTCAATAGGTATATCAGCCGATATGCTTATTTGTCGATCAAAAGAAGAAATCCCCGAACATGCACGAGAAAAAATCGCCTTGTTTACCAATGTTGAATTGTCTGGCGTTATTTCATTACCCGATGTGAATAATATTTATCGAGTACCTTTGTTATTACATCAACAAAGTGTGGATGAAAGGGTGTTACAACGTTTTGGTTTGAAAGATTACCCGCCTGCCGATTTAAAAGCATGGGCAGAGGTGGTTGCTGCTAAAGAAAACCCAACCGCTGAAGTGAAAATTGGCATGGTCGGTAAATATATGGGTCTTGCAGATTCCTATAAATCTCTGACCGAAGCTCTAGTGCATGCAGGAATTAAAACTCATACGCATGTGAATGTAGTATATATTGATGCTGAAGCTTTAGAACAGCAGGGCGTAAAGCTACTCGAGCCTTTAGACGCAATTTTGGTACCGGGGGGGTTTGGTAAACGCGGAATAGCAGGGAAGATTCTAGCTGCACAATATGCCCGTGAAAATAAAATTCCTTATTTAGGAATTTGTTTAGGCATGCAGACGGCCTTGATCGAGTTTGCCCGGCATGTAGCGGGATTAAATAATGCCCATAGTACAGAGTTTGATACGGATACACCTTATCCCGTTGTTGCTTTGGTAACAGAGTGGACTACAGCCGATGGTCAACGTGAAAAACGTGATAAAGATTCTGATTTGGGTGGAACGATGCGTTTAGGTGGCCAAATTTGCTGTCTAAAACAAGGCAGCAAAGCGAGAGAGTTATATGGTCGCGATAGTATTATTGAACGCCATCGACATCGTTATGAAGTTAACAATCAATTATTACCATCCTTAGAAAAGGCCGGATTAGTCGTTTCAGGCCGTTCTGAAGATGGAACATTGGTGGAGATGATCGAACTGGAAAATCATCCTTGGTTTATAGGTTGTCAATTTCATCCGGAATTTACATCGAATCCACGCGATGGTCATCCTTTATTTGTGGGTTTTGTTGAGGCAGCAAAATTGCAACATAAGCATTTAACGGAAAGTGCTGCAAATACTCCTTCTAGCTTTCTATAAAAAAATTTAATAATTAGATATTCTTTTTATCTTAAGAGTTAAACTTGGATGAAAAAAATGGGCAAGTTGACGTTCCAAGCTTAGCTGAGTATATTTATGAGCGTTTAAAAAAATTTACTTTAAAATAAAAGTTTTTGATGTTTAATTTTTCGGTATCGCATTCCAACTATCGTCTTGCATGGATCGATCTAGTCGATGCCTTTAAGTCCTGGCGAATTTGGCTCTTACTTGCTTGGCATGAAGTAAAACTACGTTATCGCCGTTCAACATTAGGACCATTTTGGATCACCATCAGTATGGCCATTACTATCTATACTATGGGCGTTCTTTATGGCCATTTATTCAAAATAGATTTAACCGTCTATTATCCTTTTCTAGCAACAGGTATTTTGGGTTGGAATTTGATTTCGTTGATCGTTAACGATGCAACGATGACGTTTGTTAATGCAGATCAATTTATAAAACAAATGAAACAACCTTATTTATTTTTTTTGTTCCAATCAGTCACGCGAAATTTTATTATATTTTTCCATAATATTTTAGTGTTGGTTCCACTGGTATTATTTTTTCATCTTAAAATTAATGCGTATACTTTATTTATAGTTATAAGCTTATTGATACTCTGGATTAATGCGGTTTCATATAGCACTATATTAGCTCTTTTGGGTACACGATTTCGGGATATACCGATATTGGTAGCCAGTTTAATTCAAGTCGTTTTTTTCTTGACGCCTATTATGTGGTCACCTACCATTTTACCTGAACGTTACCACTACATTATTGATTTGAATCCCTTTGCGCAATTCATGGAGTTATTTAGAAATCCTTTATTAGGCACGTTACCTTCAAGCTATGCGTTAGTCACAACCTTTGGTTTAACTCTCTTAGGTGTTTTTTCTGCATTTATGATATTTAGTCGTTATCGGGCTAGAATTGCATATTGGTTATAATGAGCATTTTGCTATGGCATTAATACAGCTTGATTCCTTAACTATTGATTTTCCAATCTATCATCTAAATGCACGTTCAATTAGGAAGCGTTTTCTTCGTATAACAGGTGGTGCTCTACGTAAGGAAACAGAGCATACAGTTGTTGTTAAAGCCTTAGATAGTATTACTCTCACATTAGAACATGGTGATCGGGTTGGCTTGATTGGCCATAATGGCGCAGGAAAAAGTACTTTACTACGTGTGCTAGCTAAAATATACGAACCTACCCAGGGAAATATAAGCATTGCGGGTAAAGTATCTCCTCTTTTGAACGTTATGTTAGGCATTAATCCAGAGTCAACTGGCTATGAAAATATTTTAGTACGTGGACTTTTGTTAGGTCTTAGTGAAAGAGAGATTCAAGAAAAAATGACGGAAATTGCTGACTTTACTGAATTAGGTGAATATTTATCGGTCCCTATTCGTACTTATTCTGCAGGTATGCAATTACGCTTAGCTTTTGCTGTTGCAACCTGTATTAAACCGGAAATTTTATTAATGGATGAGATGATAGAGGCTGGCGATGCAACTTTCAAGAAAAAAGCAGAAAAGCGTTTAGCAGAATTTATTGAGCAATCGAGTATCATGGTCTTAGCATCACATTCTAATGAAACTATTCAAAGGCTATGTAATAAAGTTGCGCTTTTAGAAAAAGGGGAACTTAGATATTTTGGGGCAATAGAAGAAGGGTTTGAAAGATATAATGGGCTGAATTAAAAATTGAGAAATTATTTTACGGTTTAATTTTCTATAAACCAATAACAACTCCGGATCGCATAGAGCACTATAAATTTATTTATTTTTAAAATTTGTGTACACTGTTCATACTTAATGAGAATGTTTATGAACAATATCTCTGATTGCATTATTGATACTAGCAAGCTGTGCTCTACTATTCAAGAGGATGAACCCGATTCTTTTTTTGAAAATCCTATCACGAGATGAAAACATCTCAAGCTATAAGGTGAGATGCCTTTAATATATAATGGGTTGTGGTAGCTTGTAAAAGGAATTTGCATATAAATGGAATATAACACTCTTAGTATCGAGAATCTAAAGCAAAAAAAAACTAAAATAAGTATATTTCCAATTAATTATTTAAATTTAAGTGATTACTTAATTGGAAGTTTCTTTTTTTTATTTTGTTATTTTTTTTTGGTTCATTCAGATCTATATCTAATTGGCTGGTGCTCATTAAATTTTTTATTTGGACATCCATTGGATTTTTATGAAAATTGTAAACACTTTCTAACGGGAGGGTATGCAATCGCTGCAAGCTATCCGCCTTCTACTTATGCTAGTTTTGCATTATGGCTTTATCCTTTTAAAGTAATTGGGTTGATAAAATCCCCCGCTTTTTTATCTCCCTTTCTTGTGTATTGGCTAAAAGCGTTAACCTCAATAATTTATATAATTTCTGGATTTATTTTTTATAAAATTACAGAAATTTACAGCAAGAATAACGAATGGAGAAAATTTACTACTTGGCTTTGGCTTACGTCTCCTTTGGCAATATTTTCGCAAATTATTTTTTCTCAATGTGATATTTTTTATTTATTTTTTACATTAGGGGGTTTTCTTTGTTTTTTAAAAAATAGAATATACTTGGCTTCTTTTGTATTTAGTATAGGTGTAACCTTTAAATATTTTCCAATTTTTGTTTTTTTGCCATTATTATTTTTTTTTGAAAAAAATATAATAAAAATAATTATTTCAATGATTATTTTTATTATTCCGACATTTTTAATAAAAATTTTATTTAAAAATTCACCCGCATATGTAGAAGGAGTTTTAAATTTTTTCGCATTACCACGAATTTTTTCGGCTTCGCTTAATCATGGTGATGTAAAAATATATTGTTTGTTTTTAATGTTTGCTGTATTACTAGGTATATGTTATGCATTAAATAATAAAAATGAAAGTTCTTTACAGATAGCTGCATATATATTTCTTGTCGCATCTATACTTCCATTTCTGGTTATGCTATGTCATCCTGGTTGGGTTATATTTCTTACTCCAGCAATAGTTTTAACTACCATGCTGCAAAGAAAAGATAAAATTAAAAGTTTACTTCATTTAGATTTATTTGGAATTGTCGTATTTATAATATATATATTCATATTTTTTCAAGATAGCGTAGATTCAGCAATGTTTCAAACAAATATTTTTCACATACCATTTAATAACCACTATAAAATTGCCAGTTTAATAACCAGTTGGCAAAATACGATTAAAAATACAAGTATTTATTTTTCCGGATTTGCTGCATATCTAATGTTACAAATTATCCTTAAATATCCTAACTCTAAAGTCAAGTTTTTAGATATAGGGATGTATTTTTATCGAGTAATTCGTATAAGATATTATTTTTCAATATTAATCTTTATTGTTCCAACTATCTTTGCAGTATATAAAAGTCATTTGCCAAAGTATGCAAATGCACTTACTAATAATAATGCATATTGTGTCGCATCATTAAGAAACCAGAAAGTAGGTGAAAAATTTATTGCCAGATGTCCAATCTTTAATATAGTTGTGCAGTTTTTGTCGATTGATAAAATTTAATTTATTTAAGAATTAAATAAAGAAATATACGGGATAACATCATTGATACAAATTTACTTTTTTAATTTCATAAGTATAATTGATAGATTGTAAACCTGATAAACAAAAGGATTGATTAGAATGGAAGCTTTTACACTTGACCTAGAAAGTAATTTCAGTCAAAAAAAAATAAAAAAAAAATTATTTCCCGATTTTAAATTAAGTAAAAGTGATTATTTCTTAGGAGGTTTTCTTTTCCTATTCTGTAATATTTCTTTAGTTCATGCGGATATTTATTTAATCGGGTGGAGTTCATTAAACTTTTTATTTGGAAATCCTCTTGAATTTTACGAAAATTGTAGGCATTTTTTAACAGCAGGGAGTTCTCCTGCTGCCGGTTACCCACCTACTACGTTTGCTATTTTTGCAGCATGGCTTTATCCCTTTAAAGCGCTAGGCTTAATAAAGTCACCATTATATTTACCAACTTACTTAGTTTATTGGTTAAAATCATTAACCTTTATATTTTATATAGCGACTGGAAATATTTTTTATAAAATTACGCAAATATATTGCCCAGATAAATTATGGGGAAAATATGCCACCTGGGTTTGGTTAACTGCGCCCATGGCATTATTTTCCCAGGCAATTGTTTCTCAAACTGATATCTTTTACTTATTTTTTACTTTAATGGGTTTTTTGTTTTTTTTAAGAAAAAAAATATATTTAGCATCAGTTATATTTAGCATTGCTATCACGTTTAAATATTTTCCTTTATTTGTATTTTTACCATTATTATTTTTTTATGAAAAGAAAATATTAAAATTAATATTATGTTTGTCCATTTTTTGTATACCACTTTTACTTGTTAAGCTATTATATGGGCAGTCTCCGGCCTTTGTTGAAGGAGTTCTTAATTTTTTTGCATTACCTCGAGTTTTTTCGTCTTCTATGGACGTTGGAGGAATAAAAGTATATGGCCTATTTTTATCTTTTGCGATTCTATTAGGAGTTTCATATTCATTAAATAGCGAAAATAAAAATTCATTGCGAATAGCCGCATATATTTTTTTAGTATCTAGTATTCTTCCTTTTTTATTTATGTTATGTCACCCAGGATGGGTTATATTTTTTACACCTGCGATAGTATTAACCACTATGTTGGAGAGTAAAGAAAAAATCAAACAGTTTTTTTTGCTTGATTTAATTGGTCTGCTAACATTTTTAGTGTTTATCTGGGTACTATTTCAAGATAATGTCGATTCTGCAATGTTTCAATCAAGTATTTTTCATATTTCGTTTAATAATCACTACAAATTGGCCAATTTTTTTACTTTGGATGGAAATATCTTAACTAGTGCAGGGATTTTCTTTTCTGGTTTTATTGCTTATTTATGCTTACAAATTATTTTAAAATACCCATATTCATCTATAACTAATCAAATAGATAATAAAGTTTGCTTCTATAAAAATATTAGAATTAGATATTATTTTAGCTTGTTAATATTTATTATTCCGGTTTTGTTAGTAGTATACATTAGCCATACTTCTAAATATATTCATAGTGAAACTAACTCGAATGGATTTTGTATTGCCTCCTTAAAAGATTACACAGTTGGAGATAAAATAATTGCAAGATGCCCTATATTTAGTTTGATTTCTGAATTTATTTCTAATAAAAACAAATTAAGTTAGGGAATACTTATTATTTTTGATAAAATGTCAGATAAAATTTACAATACAAAACTTTCAATTGGGATAGTAGTTTTTCAGGAAAAATTTTCTGATATAAAAGATTTTTTATTGAGTCTGGTAAATTCTATTCCAAAAAAAATAAAATATAAAATATTTATTGTAGATAATGGTTCTCGTGATTTAAATATAAATTCCGATATCGAAAATGAATTGAGTATATTTTTTCCGAAATTGCCAATTTTTTATATTTTATCTCCAAAAAATGGCGGTTATGGTTATGGCCATAATCAAGTTATATTAAAAAGTGATGCAGAGTATCATCTTATTCTAAATAATGATGTGTATTTAATGTCAGATACTTTAAAAAATGCATTAAATTTTATGCAAGAACATAAGTCTGTCGGCATGCTTGTTCCAGATGTGTATGATATGGAGGAAAAAAGGGTGTATCTCTGTCGTCATAACCCTAGCCTTTGGATTGGTTTTTTACGTCGCTTTGCGCCTCATGGTTTAAAAAAAATTTTTCAAAATAAATTAAATAAATTTGAAATGCAAGATAAAAATTATAACGAAGTTATGTTTAAGTTAAGCAATCCTACTGGTTGTTTTATGTTTTGCCGACTAGAGTTACTCAAAAATTTGGGAGGATTTGATGAAAAATTTTTTATGTATTATGATGATTCAGATTTGGGTCGGCGTATGGCAAAAATTTCTCAAATAGCCTATTCACCCACGGTAAAAATTAAACATATATGGCGACGCGCTTCCTATCAAAATAAACGTATGGCATGGATTGCAAGTAAGTCTGCCTTATACTATTCCTGGAAATGGCTACTAAAATAAGAGGTCAGACGGTATATTTTTTAAGCAAGCGTAATTTTTATCTTTGGACGATATTATCGGTGCTTGTAAAGGCCAATCAATACTCAAGTTTGGGTCAGACCAGAGTATGCCTTGTTCAGCCTTAGGATTATAGTAATCGCTGCATTTATAGTGAAAATCAGCTACTTCGCTGAGTACACAAAATCCATGCGCAAAGCCTTTGGGTATAAATAGTTGATAATGGTTTTCATCGTTTAAAATTATGCCAAACCATTGTCTATAAGTCGCAGAGTCAGTTCGGATATCAACGGCTACATCAAATATGCTTCCTCGGATGACAGTGACTAATTTATCTTGTGGCTGCTCGATCTGATAATGTAAACCGCGTAATACACCTTTACTAGAGCGAGATAAATTATCTTGAACAAAATAAATGTCTTTTTTAAGCAAGCGTTGATAGCGTTCTGCCTGGAATGCTTCTAAAAAAAACCCTCGTTCATCCTTGTGCGATTTTGGATCGATTAAAATTAAATCTTGGATGGGCGTTGAAATAATTTTCATAATTCTTTTTTAAGAATATCAAATAAATAATTACTATAACTATTATTTAGTAATTTACGTGCTGAGTTTTCGAGTGCTTCGCTGTTTATAAAACCTTTTCTCCAAGCAATTTCTTCGAGGCAAGCTATTTTTAAGCCTTGACGTTTTTCAACAACTTGTACGAAATGAGAAGCTTCTAATAAGGCATCGTGTGTTCCAGTGTCTAACCAAGTGCTTCCTCGGCCGATTAATTGATGAGAAAGCTGACCTTGAATTAAATATTGCCGATTGATGTCTGTAATTTCTAACTCGCCACGCGCGGAAGGTTTAATATTTTTAGCGATATCAATGACTTGATTATCGTAAAAATAAAGACCGGTCACAGCCCAATTGGATTTAGGGAATTTTGGTTTTTCTTCAATATCAATTAAGCTATGGTCTTTGTCAAACACAGCTACTCCATAACGTTCGGGATCATTGACAAAATAGCAGAAAATCTTAGCGCCATTTTGCTGCCCAGCAGTAGATTTTAATAGCTCTGAAAATTTTTCTCCATAGAATAGGTTATCACCAAGAATAAATGCAACAGAATCACTGCCAATAAAATGTTCTCCTATAAGAAAAGCCTGGGCTAAGCCATCAGGTTTTTTTTGGGTTAAATAACTTAGACTTATCCCCCATTCTTTACCTGATCCTAGCAAAGTCTGATATTGAGATAAAGTTTCAACAGTGGTGATGATTAATATTTCTTGAATGCCTGCCAACATTAAAACGCTGAGGGGATAGTAGATCATGGGTTTGTCATAAATCGGCAATAATTGTTTACTAACCCCTTTGGTTATAGGATGTAGGCGTGTACCTAAGCCGCCTGATAATATGATGCCTTTCACAGATAACTTTCCTTGTTAATTTCCGCTTAAATCAGAATATAGTATATGACTTTAGATTTTCTATAGTGTAAGGTATATTGTGCTTTATTAAAATAGCTTTTGAACATGATGATTAAACCAGCTGTATTAATTAATATCGTTCTTTTTCACCCTGATATAAATAAGCTATTAGATCTAATAGATGTTTGTTCTCAATATGTGAACGCTAAAATCTTCTTATTTGATAATAGTGAAAAACAACAATCTTTAGATCTAATTCTTACTCACAACCTCGTTCTATTTCAAAGTCAAAAAAATGTTGGAGTGGGAGGAGCGCATTATGCCGCTTGCAAAATGGCAGAAGCTGAAAATTTTGATTTTGTGTTATTTCTTGATCAGGATAGTCAGTTACCACCAGATTTCATAAAAGCTATGCTTTCAGGGTTTTATCGATTACAAAAATCGCATCCACGTTTGTGTGCTATTGGACCATCTTGGAAGGATCCACGATTATTTGATTGGCAACAAGCAAAAAAACTGAAAAATAAACATAGAACACGATTAAAAGCAAAACTTAGAGATAAATTAAGATTAAAAAATATTTTAATTAGTTCGGGTATGTTAATTTGTGTTGATGCTTTAAATAATATTGGTTATCCAAAAAAAGAATATTTTATTGATTTAGTCGACACGGAATGGTGTTTACGTGCGCTATCTAAAAATTATCAAGTGTTGACGTTAGCGGATGTGCATATGCAACATACGATCGGTGAGGTTAAAATAACGAGAAATTCTTTTTTACAATATCAAAAACCAATTCGCTATTATTATTCCATTCGTAATAGTTTTTATCTCTTTTCTGAAAAAAAAATATCTTTAGTTTTACGCATATTTCTTTTAGTTCGAAATATACTGGAAATTAGAAAAATTCCTTTTTTACCTAAACCTCTAACTAGTTTTATAGCGGCCGTATCTGGTTTAAAAGATGGATTATTAAAAAAAAATCTTAATTTATGAAAATTTTATTAACTGGTGCAAAAGGTCAATTAGGGCAAGAAATTGTCGATGCGGCAAAAAAATTAAATTTAAATCTTATTGCTTATACGCATCAAAACCTTAACATAACAGATATAGTTAAAATTGAAAAAATTATCTCAGAGGTAAAACCTAACTATATTATTAATGCTGCAGCTTATACAGCAGTAGATAAGGCAGAAAATGAAGAAGAGCTTGTTTTTTTAGTTAATGCCATGGGTGTAAAGTTTTTAGCACAAATAGCTAAAAAATTTAATATACCTCTACTGCATATCTCTACCGATTATATTTTTTCTGGTCAAAAAAAAACTCCCTACTTAGAAGAAGACGATCCTCAACCTTTATCTGTGTATGGTAAAAGCAAGTTGGCAGGTGAGGTTTTGCTAAAAGAAATTTGGTATAAATATATTATTTTACGAGTGAGTTGGGTATTTAGTCGATATGGAAATAACTTTGTAAAAAAGATCATTAATTTAGCCAAAGTTCGGCCCCAATTAAGCATTATTTCTGACCAAATTGGAGCTCCTACTTATGCAGGCGATATTGCACAAATTTTATTGAAAATAATAATATGCTTACAACAAGGTCAGACAGACTGGGGCACTTATCATTATACTGGAACGCCAGTGACCAATTGGTTTAATTTTGCTAAACAAATATTTTCTCAGGAAAAAATTCGACAACAATTGATATTAGCAGATATTTCGCCCATATTATCCTTAGAATATCCTAGCATTGCTCCTAGACCGCTTAATTCTGAATTAAATTGTAGCAAAATTTTGCGTGTGTTTAATATCTATCCAAGTAATTGGAATGAGGGTTTAATAAAGATTATTGAGCATTTATTATGAGTTATAAACCGTATAATATTTTAGTTACAGGAGGGGCTGGGTTTATTGGTAGTCATTTTATACGTTATTATCAAACTCAGTATCCGGATGTTTTTATTCTTAATATTGATAAATTAACCTATGCAGGTTCGTTAAGTAATTTAAAGCAGCTGCCTTACCCAGAGAAATACCGCTTTATTCAAGGAGATATCCTAGATAATAAATTAATTGCGGGTTTATTAAGAGATTTCAAAATTGATACTATTGTGCACTTTGCAGCAGAAACCCATGTTGATCGTTCCATTCATAACCCCGATATTTTTGTTCAGGCCAATATATTGGGCACATTTAACTTATTAGAAAATAGTCGTAGTTATTGGTTAGAAAAGCTAAAGCTAAATGATTCATCTTGCCGTTTTCATCATATTTCTACGGATGAGGTTTATGGAAGTTTAGATAAAAATCAACCTGCCTTTACAGAGTTAACTCCTTATCGGCCTACTTCTCCCTATTCCTCGAGTAAGGCAGCTGCAGATCATCTTGTGCGTAGTTATTATCATACCTATAAATTACCTATTAGTATAACGCATTGTTCGAATAATTACGGTCCGTTACAACATAATGAGAAGTTTATTCCAACCATTATAAATTGCTGCTTAAAACAAAAACCTATACCTGTCTATGGTGATGGCTCCAATATAAGAGATTGGATTTTTGTAGAGGATCATTGCTGTGGGATTGCGCAAGTTATCCATAAGGGTAAAGTAGGGGAAACTTACAATATTGGCGGCAATAACGAATTAAGCAATTTAGAAGTAATTTATAGAATTTGTGAATTATTAAATAAAGCTAAACCTATTGACTATTGTTATACCAAGTTAATTCATGGTGTAAAAGATCGAGCAGGGCATGATTGGCGTTATGCTATTAATATTAAAAAAATATCTAAAGCTTTCAATTGGTATCCAAAAGAATCATTTTCTTCAGGAATTTTTAAGACATTTCTTTATTATCAGCTGAAAGAAAAAAATAGTTGTTCTTTATTCAATTATTAATATGATACCAGCCTTCCATTTTAGCTTCTTCTAATACTGGAGTAACAGGTTCGAGATTACCTACAATAACCCGTTTATGGGGTATTTTTCTTGGTAATGTGCTTTTATTAATCACAATGACACTGTCTTGAAAGTTAATGGATTGAAGCCATTGTATGATATAGAAATCGGGCAACGTAAGTTTTTCGTTGAAATGAGAGTCTTTAATATGGTAAAAATTTAATATATCAATAAATTTTTTAAAAAACTCAATAGCAGAACCTTCATTTAAATAAGCTCCTCCATGACTGCTCCAATAGGAAGTATGTAAATCTTCTATAAGGTAGACTCCTCCTGGCTTTAATCTAGGAAAAAGTAGGTTAAAAGTTGTAATAATGTCAGAGCAGATATGGGACCCGTCATCAATGATGATATCAAAGGTAATGTTTTTAAAGCTTTTTTTCAAAGTCTGTTCGTCGGTAATGTCAAAATTATGAACTAATATATTTTCTTCTAAACGTAGATCGAGTACTTTAGGATTAATATCAACGCCATAAATATGAGCATTTTTAAAATATTTATTTAAGATCTGTAGGCTGCCTCCATTCTGAATGCCAATTTCAAGTACATTAGCATTAGCTTCTATAAAACGTTTAAAAAATTCATCATAGATATCAAAATAATGACTCCACTTATCAGAGACATTTTGTTTATGATTATAATACAGTTCCTTAAATGGGGTATACGGATGATTTTTAGAGGCAAGCTTAGGAGAATCTAGATTAATTTTTCTCCGAGAATAAGAATTATATTTCCTTATATACCTAGCTAATTTTACTCTTAGCATTAGGAATTTAATTAAAAAATGCTTCATATATTTATCCATTAAATATCCTTTTAACTTTCTTTGTTTCAAATAAGAAATTTAGATAATCCTATATAAACCAAACAACAAGATACTCTACAGTTGTAAATGATTCAATAGGTATTGATAAAGACTATCTGTAAATAAAGCTTATTTATAAGATTATAACATCTTAGAATAAGTTGATTGTACTAGATTAATAAAAATTGTAATTTATGTGATTTTAGTATAGGGATTTTGTTTTTGGGATATTGGCTATTTATAATCAAGAGCGGCGTAAGCCTTTAGTTGTATAGAAAGAGAGGATAAATTTAGATCGGTAATTTTACCAAAATCTTCGACATTAACCCATGAGTCTATACTATTCTGATTCAGAGTCTTAGTGTTTTGTCCTTTCTAAGGTCAATTTAAGCAATAAATATTTAATACAGATGTTATTGTATTAAATTGATAAAAATTGTAACATAGCGCTGAGATTTTGGACTTAGCGTTCTCGCTAGTTAACTAACAATGGAATTGTTGTAAGTGAAAGCTAAAGATTTATTTCCTAGCTATAAATTAAGCGTGATAGACTATCTTGTTGGTGGTTTATTGTTATTAGGCTGTTTTTTTGGTTTTTTTCAGAACGACATATATATAACCGGCTGGAATTCGCTCAATTATTTATTTGGCAATCCACTTGATTTTTATGATAATTGCAAGAAAATCCAAGGCCATGGCCTTTTTGCCATAGCCAATTATCCCCCTTCCATTTTTATAATTTTTGCAAGTTGGCTTTATCCTTTTAAGCTTCTAGGGTTAATAAAATCACCTTTGTATTTTCCAATCTATTTGGTTTACTGGCTCAAAATACTGACCTCAATTATATATGTTGCTACGGGATTTGTTTTTTATCGGGTCAGTCAAATTTATAATCACAATAAAAACTGGGGAAATTATGTTACTTGGTTATGGCTAACCACGCCATTGGCAATATTTTCCCAATTTATTTTCTCTCAATATGATATTTTTTATGTTTTTCTTTCACTTTATGGCTTTTTATCTTTTTTAAAGAGAGAGATTTATTTTGCTTCTGTTTTGTTTGGCTTGGCAATAACTTTTAAATATTTCCCTTTTTTTGTCTTTATACCAATGTTGTTTTTTTTTGAAAAAAAAATCATTAGAGTTTTTATAAATATCCTTATTTTTTTAATACCCATACTTATTATCCAGGTATTATATGGCCATTCACCTGCCTATATTGAAGGGGTAATGGGTTTTTCCGTGATAGGCCGTATTTTTTCAGCGGCTTTAGATATTAGTGGATTAAAAATTTATTATATTTTCGCTATATTTACTTTGCTTTCAGGGCTTGCATACTATATTGATGTCTCAAAAAATATTGAAAAAAATGCTGCGTATCTCTTTCTTATATCTAGTCTTTTCCCTTTTTTGTTTATCACGTGGCATCCTCAATGGTTACTATTTTTTACGCCAGCCATTGTTTTAACTACTGCTTTAAGTGCGCAACTTAAAATTAATAAATTACTTACCATAGATTTGTTTGCTATGCTACCGTTCATTGCATATGTTACGTTAGTATCTCAAAATAATGTCGATTTAACTATGTTTCAAGCAAAGTTTTTGCATATTCCTTTTGAAAATTCACATAATATAGGTAAACTATTTAAATTTTTTAAAGGATTTAGTTCTAATGTGTATCTTTCAATATTTTGGGGATATTTACTACTGCAATTTTTTATTAAATATACATTAGTTTCACACAAAGAATTGTGTATTTTTAGCAAGTATTCTTATAAATTAGTTCGATTGCGATATTATATTGGAATAGCTATTTTTCTTGTTCCAGCAATTTTAATATTTTATTTAAATTATAAAAATATGGGTCGTTATTTGCTCAATATAACGCAAGAAAAAAACTTTGGCGAACTTACATCAAAAAGAAGTTTTGAGCAAACTTTTGTAGCTACAGGGACAAGATTAACCGAAGTTGATTTACTTTTAGCTACTTTTTCAAGAATTAATAACAAAATTTTATACTTTGAAATCCTTGATAAAAATCATAAACAACTTGGTTTAGTTAAACGTTCTGCGATTGAAATTTTAGATAATAGTTGGGAATCTTTTTATTTTTCAGATGTTAAACTAAAAAAAGGGGAAAAATACATATTACGTTTAAGTTCACCTGAGAGCGCTGCAGGAAATGCTATTACTTGGTGGGCTAGTGCAAAAGCAAGTTATAAGAATGGTATTGCTATCATTGATGGTATACCAAAAAATTCTGATTTTTCATTTCGAATTAAATTTGAAAAAACAACTTAAAGTAAATAGTTTACTAGATATCAATTAGCAGCAAGGAGTATTATGAAAGCAATAATTTTAGTAGGTGATGCAGGGAATGTTTACACATAAAATTGTTACTTTAGATAAAAAGTTTTGGCAAGGAAAAAAAGTATTATTAACAGGCCATACCGGATTTAAAGGGAGTTGGCTTTCTTTGTGGTTGCAATCATTGGGTGCTAATTGTGTAGGTTTTTCTCTGGCTCCCCACACACAACCTAGTTTTTTTGAAATTGCACAACTGAATACCCGTATGGTAAGTATTTTTGGTGATATTAGAAATTTAGAATTATTAAAAAAAATATTTAAGCGATATCAACCTGAAATTGTTATTCATATG
The DNA here is from genome assembly GCF_964031165.1 of Rickettsiella endosymbiont of Rhagonycha lignosa. Taxonomy (NCBI): domain Bacteria; kingdom Pseudomonadati; phylum Pseudomonadota; class Gammaproteobacteria; order Legionellales; family Coxiellaceae; genus Rickettsiella; species Rickettsiella endosymbiont of Rhagonycha lignosa. Next base: position 538,922 of record NZ_OZ035011.1, read on the forward strand.
GCTGCACAAGCTTTGGTTCGCTATTCGTATCAGGAACCATTGGAAACATATATGATCAATGTAATGGGGAGCATAAATCTTTTCGAAGCTGCACGCTTAACAAATAGTGTAAAGGTTATAGCGAATGTAACTAGCGATAAATGTTATGAAAATAATGATTCTAAAAAAATATTTACTGAAGAAGATAAATTGGGGGGTGGGGATCCTTATAGTAATAGCAAAGCTTGTTCTGAATTAGTAACACAAGCTTATTATCAATCTTATTTTAAGGCTAAAAATATTGGTATGGTTTCTATGCGAGCGGGGAATGTAATAGGAGGTGGAGATTGGGCTAAGGATCGTATTGTTCCTGACATCATTAATGCCTGTATCAAAGAAGAAAATCTATTTTTACGTTATCCTAGTGCATTGCGTCCTTGGCAGCATGTATTAGAGCCTTTGTCAGCTTATCTTTTGCTGACACAAAGACTTTATGAACAGCCTGAATATTCAGGCCCTTGGAATTTCGGTCCTGATGAATATGATACTAAAGCTGTAAGTTGGATAACAAATTACATTATTAATTATTTGAGAAGCCCAATTAAATGGTTTTTAAATGAAAATGAATCCCCTTATGAATCTAGTCATCTCAAATTAGATTCTAGTAAGGCCAAAGCAAATTTAGGTTGGATGCCATGTTGGAGTATAGAAAAGTGTTTAGATAAAGCCATTAATTGGTATCAAGCTTATCAAGAAAATGAGGATATGTTTGAAATGAGCTTATCACAAATAAATGAATTCATGAAAGATTATCGAAAAATTCATGAAAGAATCAAATGCTAAGTAAAACTAATGAGATTAAAAGTCAAGTTATTCGGTTTATTTGCGTGGGTATGTTAAATACCATGGTCGGATATGGTTTATATGCTTTTTTTATATTTATTCATATACGATATTTTTTAGCATTGTTTCTTGCAACTTGCTTAGGAATAATTTTTAATTTTGTAACTATCGGAAAAATTGTATTTAAAAGAAAAAACTTAAAAAAATTTTTAAAATTTAGTTTTATGTATATTATTTTATATTTTTTAGGGTTAATTTTTATAAGTTTATTAAATAAATTAAATATAAACTTATATTTTTCTGGATTTGTTAGTATGATTTTACTTTCAGGTTTATCTTTTTTTGGAAACAAGTTTATCATTTTCAAAAATGAAAATATAAACAAAGTTAATACTAATAGGTTTGTATGTTAAATTCAATAATTAAAGAAGATGTTGAGTTAATAAGTAAAGTAAATCTCCCTTGGAAAGACTTGGCAAACAGTACAATATTAATTTCAGGTGCAAGCGGTATGTTGCCTGCCTATCTAATTGATACTTTAATGTATGTTAGTAATAAAAAAAATCTAAATATAAAAATTCTAGCAATTGTACGAAATCAAATGAAGGCAAAAGATCGGTTTAAGGCGTATAAAAATTCAAAAAATTTAAAAATTATAGAACAAGATATATGCCATGAAGTTTCTTTTAATGAAAAAATAGATTATATAGTTCATGCTGCAAGTCAAGCAAGTCCTATATTTTATAGAACCGATCCAGTTGGGACAATTTTACCTAACGTTTTAGGAACCTATTATTTATTAGAATTAGCTAAAAAAAACAAAATAAAAGGTTTCTTATATTTTAGTTCTGGAGAGGTGTATGGAGAGGTTACTAAAAAAAGCACTCCTACTAAGGAAAATATGTATGCTTATTTTGATCATTTAAATTTTCGATCATGCTATGGTCAAAGTAAAAAAATGGGTGAGACCTTATGTGCTGTCTATATGTATCAGTTTAATATTCCAACGAAAATTGTTCGTCCATACCATGTGTATGGTCCTGGGATGAAACTAAACGATGGAAGACTTTTTTCAGATTTAATAGCTGACATAATACAAAAAAGAGACATTACATTATGGAGTGAAGGAAGTGCAATCCGATCTTTTTGTTATCTATCGGATGCGACTGTAGGTTTTTTGTCTGTTTTATTAAAAGGAAACTCATCTGAAGCGTATAATATCGGAAACCCAGAGGCTACGTTATCTGTTTTAGAGCTGGCAAACCGTTTAATAGCTTTGTTTCCTGAAAGAAATATAAAAATGAATAAAAAAAACCGACCAAAGAGTAGTGTTTATGCATCTAGTAATGTTGAAATAGCTTATCCTGATGTATCTAAAGCAATGGAACTTGGCTGGAAGCCAAGCATTTCTATAGAGGAAGGGTTTGCAAGAACTGTAAGGAGTTTTAATGAGTATAGTGAATTGTGAGAAACAATATAAATCAGGTGAGATAGACATAAAAAAATATATCGAAGAAATGTATATATTGCATACTAAATTGTTTGAATATGCAAAATATATTGAGAATAGCTATATAAGCAGTATTGAAATAAAAGAAAGTTCTCTAATTTTAAAGTTAGAAGACGGTATTAATTTAATGTACCATATGCCTGATAAGCGTTCCGCTGCTTTTGATCTATTAAGCTTTAAGTCTTATGAGAAAGAAGAGTTAGATGTTATTTTAAATATAATAGAACCAAATATGGTTTTTTTTGATATTGGTGCAAATATCGGTTGGCATTCTATTAACATCGCAAAAGCTTATGAATCAATAAGCGTTTATGCATTTGAGCCAATTTTAGAAACATTTAACTTATTAAAAAATAATATTATTCTTAACAATTTAAGAAATGTTCAATTATTTAATATTGGACTTTCTAATACGTGCGAAGAGCAAGTTTTTTATTATGATAGGCATGCAACTGCTTTCACTTCTTCAAGAAATAATTTAGAAAAAGACAATATTCATAAAATTTATGCACAAGTAGAGAAAATGGATGAATTTATATGTAACAATAAAATAGATAAAGTAGATTTTATAAAATGTGATGTGGAAGGATCTGAATTACACGTCATTCAAGGAGGTAAAAAACATATCGAAAAATTTTTACCTATGGTTATGATTGAGATGGTGAGAAAATGGACTGCAAACTTTCATTATCATCCTAATCAGATTATTAAATTTTTTGCGGACTTAGAATACCAATGTTTTAGAATTCAAGATAAAAAATTAATTGATTTTCCTTTTATGGATGAAGAAACCCCTGATATTAATTTTTTATTTTTACATAAAATTAAACATGCTAATAAAATTAAAAATTATTCATAGGAATAATAGCTTAATTTAATATCAACCTAAGAGGTTCTATAAATGGATTTAATCGAATGCAAGACTAAATTTAAAGATGGATTACTTACTAAATCTGATTATATGGATCAGGTATACGACCTCCATTTAAGTCTGTTTAACTTTGCAAAATATATTAAAAATACCGATATTAGCCGGATTGAGATTAAAAATGAAAATATAGTATTTATTCTAAAAAATGGAATTAAATTGGAGTGTAATTCTCCGGATAAAGGCTCCGCTGCATTTGCAATATTAAGTTTGGAATTTTATGAAAGAAAAGAAATTAAATTTATATTAAAATTTTTAAAAAAAAATATGATTTTCTTTGATATAGGCGCCAATATAGGATTTCATTCGTTAAATGTGGCTAAACATGATGAAAGTATTACCATTCATTCATTTGAGCCTATACCTGAAATATTTTTTAATTTAAATAATAATATATTACTTAATGAGATTAAAAATATTAATACCTATAATTTTGGTATTTCTAATGAAAATAATAATGCCAGTTTTTATTTTAATCCAAATTCATCAGGTGCTACTTCTTTAAAAAAACTTTTAGATTCAAGTAAAGTGAAATTAGTACAGTCTAAAGTGGTAACATTAGACCAGTTCATGATAGACAACCGTATCCAACAGTTAGATTTTATTAAATGTGATGTAGAAGGAGCCGAAATATTAGTTATACAAGGTGGAATTGATACGATTAGAAAGCAAAAACCTATAATATTTTTAGAGATGTTGAGAAAATGGTCACATAAATTTAATTACCATCCTAATGACATTATTAAAATATTAACTGATTTAAATTATTGTTGTTTTACAATTAATGAAGAAAATTTATCGATTTTTAACGCTATGGATGAAAATACTATAGATACCAATTTCTTTTTTTTGCATGAAGATAAACATATTGAAGAAATAAAAAAATGGGTAATATGACATGAAACTTATTTCAGTCGTTACCGCATGTTTTAATGAAGAAAATAATATTTACAATATATATGAGGAAGTAAGAAAAAATTTAACTCAACTGAAACATTATCAATATGAACACATTTTTATTGATAATTCATCTACTGATAATACAGTTAAGTTGCTGAAACATATTGCTCAAACTGATAAAAATATAAAAATAATAAAAAACTCTCGAAATTTTGGTTGGCTAAGGTCCCCATATCATGGCATATTACAAGCAAAGGGTGATGCGATCATATCGATTTCGGCCGACTTACAAGATCCTCCGGAGTTAATTCTAGAGTTTATAAAAAGATGGGAAAAAGGGTTTAAGATTGTAGCGGGTATTAAAGAAAGGAGCGACGAATTCTTCATTCTTTTTTATATACGAAAATTATACTATAAACTAATCAAACAGTTAAACGACGGAGAGATAATTTGTAATTATACGGGCTTTGGTTTATATGATAAATCTATCATAAACATCCTAAAAACATTTAATGATGTAAACCCATTTTTTAGAGGTATGATTTCTGAGATTGGATTTGATGTAGCAAAAGTTTCCTATCGACAACCTAAACGTAAAAGCGGTAAATCCAGATTAAAATTGTATCGATTATATGATGTGGCAATTTTAGGTATTGTTAATCATTCGAAATTGCCTTTACGTTTAGTCACATTTCTTGGATTGAGCTTATCGAGTGTAAGTTTACTAATTGTTTTGATACATATATTTTTAAAAATATTTTTATGGAAAAATACTTACTTTAACTTTTCATCGTTATTGATAGGATCTTTTTTATTTTTTTCATTTCAAATATTATTAATGGGTATATTGGGCGAATACATATTGGCAATTCATACCCAAGTTTTAAATCGACCATTAGTTATAGAAAGTGAACGTACAAATTTTGTTGAAAATTAATATATTAAAATTTAGTTAAATTATTATTCATCATTGATTTTAAATACTGTTTTATTAAAAGGATTTTAATATGCAACATTTAGAGAAAAGTATGGTTTTACTGTTAAATGATTTAAAAAAAAATCATAATGTTGAGGGTGTTAAAGCAGAATTTGAAGCAGAAGGTACACGTATTGAAGAAGCAATGAGATTAAAAGATGTAACGTCTTTAGCAAATCTAGATCTTAATATTAAAATAGGTGGTTGTGAAGCAATTAAAGATATGTTTGATGCTATTAATCTTGGCGCGCGACGTATTATTGGCCCGATGATTGAAACACCTTATGCACTAGAAAAATATCTTAATGCTTCGCAGGTTGTTTTTAAAAATATTTTAGATTCCGTAGAACTGTTAATAAATATTGAAACATATACAGCTGCCAAGAATTTTTCAGAAATGCTTAAAGTACCTTCAATACATCTTTTAAATGGAGTAGTTATAGGTCGCGTGGATATGTGCGGTTCTCTTGGACTAGACCGAGCATATGTTAATAGTCAGGAAATTCTCGAGATAGCTCTAGAAATATCTTTTAAAGCTAAACAACAGGGGTTAACTGTGGTTATAGGTGGTGGGGTATCTTTTGACTCACTTAGCTTTTTTAATGCTTTTCCAATCGGAGGTATTGACCGTTTTGAAACACGTAAAGTAATTTTTAGTTGTCCAAATGCACTTAATAATACAAAAGAAGCGTTTATAAAAGCAGTTGAATTCGAATTACTTTGGTTACAAAATAAAAGTAATCATTATATGGCTATCTCTAATGAAGATAAAAAAAGAATTGAAATGATGGAGCAACGCTATAAGTCTTCTATTTCAGAAATTTATAAAAATAAAAAGGAGTATTTGACAGAGACAACTTATTCTTAGTTAAATTAAAAGGACTTAGTAATTGCGAACTTTATTTATTACAGGTGGTAATGGAGAAATTGGTCAGGCGATTCTCTATAAATTTAAGCAAGATCATCATCTTATTAATCCAACAAGAATTGAAATGGACTTGCTAAACATGGATTCTGTTGATACTTATCTTAATACTTTATCTGATATTGATATATTCATTCATTGTGCAGGCATTAATGAGCCTAAAGAAATTTCGAATATTTTAATAGAAGATCTAAATAAAACATTAACTATAAATGCAATTTCATTTTATAAAATTGTTAATCATTTGATCAAATATTCAAAATTAAAAGAAAATGCTTATATATTAGCTATTTCATCAATTTATGGGTTTCTATCTAGAAAAAAAAGATTTTCTTATTCAAGTTCTAAACATTGTCTTAATGGAATGGTTAAAAGTTTAGCAATCGAACTAGGTGAAAAAAATATAAAGGTTAATTCAATTTCTCCAGGTTTTGTTGATACTGAATTAACAAGGACCAATAATTCATTAGAAAAAATAAAATCTTTTATATCAAAAATTCCTTTAGGTCGCCTAGCCAATTCAGAAGATATCGCGGAAGTAGCTTATTTTATATGTTCACTATCCAATCGGTATATAACTGGTCAACAAATAGTTATTGATGGAGGTTATACTGCTGGAGGCTTTGAAGAATAATGGAAAACTATATTGAGATAATCTCCAAAAGTAAAAAATATAAGGTTACTTTTATAAATGAAATTGATGAACTAGTTTATGAATTTAATAATTTTAAAGAAGCAGTTATTATTGTTGATAACTATATTTTAAAAAAATATAGTTATCTTTTTAAAAAGATAAATCCGGACTTTTCAATTATTTCCTTAGAAGCTACTGAACAAGCTAAGACCTTATCGCAAGTTGAGTTATTGTTAAAATCATTGCAGGAAAACAATGTTACTAAATCGACGACTATTTTAGCTATTGGAGGAGGTATTATTCAAGATATTACGATTTTTATTTCTCATATCTATTATCGCGGTTTAGATATTCATTTTTTTCCAACAACGCTTTTATCAATGTGTGATAGTTGTATTGGTTCTAAATGTGGATTAAATTTTAATGGTTTTAAAAATCAATTAGGAGTTTTTCATCCTCCGAATAAAGTTATTATTTGGCTTGGATTTTTACAAAGCCTATCAACCGAAGCGTTATATTCAGGTTACGGTGAAATACTTAAATTGATGTTGATATCTGGAAAGAAAAATATTCTAGAGCTAAAATTTAATTTTTCGGAATCATTAGAAGATTTATATAATTATATTTATCAATCCCTAATTATTAAAAAAAAGTTTATTGAAAAAGATGAATATGATCGAGGTATAAGACGGTTGTTAAATTACGGACATACCTTTGGTCACGCTTTAGAACTGGCTAGTAACTATGTTATTCCTCATGGTATTGCTGTCGCTCGAGGTATGGATATTGTTAATTACACTTCTTTAAAATTGGGATTTATGTCTGATCAGGTTTATGAAAGTATTCATAATGTGATAAAAAATATTTTTTTTTCTAATTATTCTTTAGATTTCTGTTTTGACGATCTAATTAAAAATGTTAATAGAGACAAAAAGATTTATAAAGGAATCCTTAATTTAGTTCTTCTTAAAAGCCCAGGAAATTTATTTTTGCATCCTGTAGAAAGTAATAAATTAAATAATATTGTTTTTGATTATCTCCAGTTAATTTAATTAACACGATTCTGTTTCAGGTATTAAATTGATTAGCATATTTTCTGCTAATTCATCGGAACTTAAAAAAGGAGCTAAGTCTTCTAAGGGCTTAGAAATTATTTTTCCATTAATTAGCCTTTTTGAAGAAGCTTTTGGGGAAAAATTTTGTTTTTGAGTCAAAAAAATTTCACAAATGCTTGGCGAATGAGAGTGTAGAGAAAGTTCTATAGTCTTACTTAAATCAATATGTTTATCACAACAAAAATAAGGTATTCCATAAGCTGCTGAAATTTTTTTAAAATCTGGAAAGCCTAGACCACTTTCTTCACCACAACCAATAGTTTTTTTTCCAAAAAAATTATTTTGTGTTTGACGTATCGAATGGTAGCCACCATTATTTAAAATAAATATTTTGATAGGATATTGATTAAAGACTATAGTAGCTAATTCTTGCAGGTTTTGTTGAATACTACCATCGCCGGTGATACAAATGATTTTTTTCTTATTAGAACCAATATAGGCGCCAATAGCTGCGGGCAGATCATATCCCATTGAGGCACAACCTGAATTAGTATAAAGACGTTGTCCTTTTTTAATAATCATGGCTTGAAATGAAGTAACACAAGCAGTACCATTTCCTGTGACAATAATTTGATTTTTTTTTAGCTTTTCACTTAAAACATGCATGAAACAGTAAGGGTTAATCTTTGATTTAAGTTTCCAATATTCAGGTAAAACCACGGGATATTTTTTTTGACGAAATTTACACCAACTTAGCCATTCTTTTTTTTCTGAAATTGAGACATGTTCAATTTGTTGCTGTAATTTGTCTAGAAATTGCGCTAAGTCACATTCTATGCGTAAATCAATTTTTAAAGTTGGCTTGATCATTTCGAGCGGATCGATATCCACCATTATTTTAAATGCTTCCCGTGCAAAACTTTCCCAGTTATAGCCTATTTGTCTTATATTGAGTCGGGAACCTAAAACAATTAGTAAATCAGAATTTTGTACTGAAAAATTGCCACCTCTGTCTCCAATGCTTCCTGGCCTTCCCACATAATATTTATTATCATTGTTAATAAGATCATGTGCGTTCCAAGCTGTGGTGACAGGTATTTTTAATAACTTAATGAGTGATAAAAACTTTTGATGAGCATTTGCTAGTCTTATACCATTTCCCGCAATGATAATAGGCCTTTGAGCCATTTGTAGTTTATTTATCAGTTGCTCTATTTGATTATTTAATAGATTTGTATTGATTTTTTTTTCTTCTGGATAGAAGGAACGCATGTCCTTTTCTTCAATATAAGTGCCTTGAATATTTATAGGAATATCTAACCAGACAGGTCCGGGTCTACCTTCTGTTGCAATATAAACTGCTTTTTGTAATTGATATTTAATTTCGTCGGCATCAGTAATCATTACCGCATATTTAGTAAAGGAACTTACTGACTTTATAACATCACATTCTTGATCGCCGAGTTGTCGTAAATTTAATCCACTGCTTTGTACTGTAGTCTTATATGAAACTTGCCCGGATATAACCAACATTGGAAGGGAATCAGTCCAAGCTCCAAATACTCCGTTGAAAGCATTTATTCCTCCTGGGCCGGTCGTAACATTTACAACAGCTATCTTATTAGTAAGGCGCGCATAACTTTCTGCAGCCATAGCAGATGCTTGTTCATGGTGATTAAAGATTATTTGTAGATTTGGATGTTTTCCCAAAGAATCGTTTAGGTGCATAGCACCACCACCAGTTAACATAAAAACATGACGAATACCCCAATTAGCGAGAGTATTGGCTATAAAATCCGTTACCTTAATTAGATTATTGTTCATATTCACAAGAAAGCTTTTTATGGGTAGCGCTGATATGATGTGTAAATAATTTAAAAGAATCATGAATATGTTGGATCATTTCTGTGGTTAATCCATGATGAACAGCGATTAAAATTCCACCACGCATGATCTGATCGGCATAGGTATAGCCTTGGGCATTTTTTTTATGTTTAATAGCATTAAATCCAGGTTGCCTTAAAATGTTTCCTGTAAAAACAGTTCGTGTTTGGATATTCTTCTTTTCTAAGAAAATTTGCATTTGCGTACGCGTAAAAGGGGCGTTATCCTTAATTGTAAGTGGGAAAGCGAGCCAACCAGTGATTGAATTAATAAGTTGCTTTGGTAATATAAACCAATCTTCATAGGCAGAGAAAAAATCGTAGTGCTGCTTAAAATTGTGTTCTCTTAATTTTATATTTTTTTTAAGTTTGTTCAATTGGACTAAACCGAAGGCAGCACCTAACTCAGAAGGTTCAAAATTGTAGCCAATGGCCTCAAAAATAAATTTCGAATCATATTGAATTGTATCAATAGTATTATTGAAACGATGCTCAATGTTTTCGGATTCAATAAATAACGATGAACTTCTTCCCCAGCTACGTAATAATTTAGCCCGACTAGCCAGATTTTCATCATTAAGGCATAACATGCCACCATTACCTGCACAATTTATAACATGAGACCCATAAAAACTAGTTGTACTGATATCTGTAAAGCGCCCGCTAGCATATCCATTGAAAGTTGCACCTAAGGTATCAGCCGAATCTTCTATAAGAATTAAATTATAGTTATCAGCAATTTCCTTTATTTGTTGCCAATCTGGCAAATTACCTAAAAGATTTGGAATCATCATTGCCTTTGTTTTTTTTGTAATTAGTGCAAGAATTTGATTGGTGTCAATATTGTAGGTTCCAGGACAGACGTCAGCAAACACAGGGATTAGTTTATTGCGTATTAGAGGTGCAACAGTAGTAGAGAAAGTTAAGATAGGTGTAATAACTTCTGAATTTTCAGGGAGTCCCAAAATCTCAATAGCTAAGTAATTAGCTGAAGAGCCAGAATTTAGCATAACTCCAAATTTTTTATCAAATAAACAGGCTACTTTTTGTTCCATTTCTGAAACATGCTTTCCCATTTGCGTTGAAGTTTTTAATACATTAATAACAGCAGCAATTTCTTCTTCACCATGAACAGTCATCCCATAAGGTACACGTAACAATCTAGTATCATCCATATGTATTTTCCATTAAGTAAGCCTAATTCTGCTACATAGATAATTGAAAGGCAATATTTAATTGTTGAGTCATAATAACCATAAATTTTTATACTTTAAAATTTAATAAGAATCATAATAGTTTAGATATTTTATATTGAGCCTTAGAGATGAAGCGAATAGCATAGTAGCTACCAAATTCTATTTGTTTTGTACGTTTGTACACAAAGTCAAAATCAGTCCATAATTCTTTAGCAGGAAATGCTTTATCAATAAGCCAGCCAGAACGATGAAGTGTTGCTGCAGTTAAATTTAGAAATTTTCTTTTATATGGAAGAGGTATAAATAATTGGCAGTTCCATGCATTGCATTCCAATCTGTAGGAGGCCTAACATTCACTAGATTAAAATTCTGATTTACCACTTTAACAGTGTTTCTCACAATATTTTTATCTATATGAATAGTTAAGGGATATTATTGGCTATAGTACACTACCTTTAAGTTTAGTTTTATTTTTTGGAATGATTTGTTCAGGTATAAGTTTTTTATATGCATTTTGATTAGATATTCCGATGATTATGGACCAAACACTTGAAGGACCTTATTTTTTATGGTAAAAAATGTGGTAGACTCTTGAAAAACTGCTTTTGACTTCTTCTTTTTCAGTATGTTTCGTACTTAGTTTATTCATTGAGCATTAATTTAGAATTAGTTGTTTTAATAATTAGCGATAGAAAATAATTTAAACTATATTCGGAAAGGAATTCATGAAAGTAAGTGAAGTTATTGCAGATTTTTTGCATAGTAAAAAGATACGTCATGTATTTGGAATGATTGGATCCGCGAATGCCCATATATTTGATTCTATCACGGCAAAAGGGTTTACAGAGATAATTTGTGTTCATCATGAACAAGCCGCCTGTTTAGCAGCATTAGCCTATTATCGGATATGCGGTATATTATCTGCGGCCATTGTCACAAATGGTCCTGGCTCAACGAATGCTGTAACAGGAGTTGTGAGTGCTTGGATGGATTCTATACCGTGCTTAATTATCTCAGGAAATGATCATTCTAGATTTATAATTGAAACTAATGCTTTACGTACGTGGGGGACTCAGGGATACGATTCAATTTCGATGGTTAATAAAGTAACTAAATATGCGAAAAGGGTTTTAGATCCAAATGAAAGTTTAAAATGTTTAGAAATCGCTTATTATGAGTCTTTAAATGAAAGACCTGGTCCGTGTTGGGTTGATTTCCCTATGGATATACAGGCTGCACAAGTTACAGAAAGCAATTTGCTTCCATTTAACTCATTTAATGTTAAATCAAGCAACCCATTGTTGTTAACAGCTGAACATCCCCAAGTAAAGCAAGTACTAAATGAATTAAAATTGGCAAAACGGCCAGTTATTTGGTTGGGACATGGTGTACGTTTAGCGGGTGCAATTGATTTAGTTGAGACTTTCACTAATACTTTACGATGTCCAATTCTAACATCTTGGCCTGGAATAGATCTTATTGATTCAGATCATCCATTGGTTTTTGGTCGACCTGGGGTTTATGGACAAAGAGCTGCCAATTTAATTTTGCAAAATTGTGATTTTCTTTTAGCAATAGGAATTCGTCTTGCAACTTCACAAGTAGGCTATGATTTAAGTGAACTTGTTAGGGAAGCCAAATTAGCCTTAGTTGATATCGATTTAGCAGAACTTATTAAATATGGCAAAAAAATAAATATACCTATACATGCCGATGCAAAAAAATTTATGCAAGCTATATTAGATACATTTAATAATACTTCGAATAAAACTTTATCAGAAAAACATTGTTTTTGGATACAACAATGCAATTTTTATAAACAAAAGTACCCAAATTTAAATGATCAATATATCGATAAAGATGGATATATTAACTCATATCGATTTATTCATAAATTATCTAATTTTTTCAAACCTGATCAAATTATTGTTACTGATATCGGTACTGCAATGTTGACTACCCATCAATTATTACAAATAAAAAAAGGTCAACGCTTGATCACTTCCGCAGGACTGGCTGAAATGGGGTATGCGCTTCCTGCAGCAATAGGGGCTTCTTTTGCAACTAAAAAGGGAGAAGTGATATGTATTCACTGCGATGGTGGCATGATGCTTAATTTGCAAGAATTACAAACAATTGTACATCATAAGTTACCAATAAAAATTTTTATTTATAATAATGATGGATATACTATGATAAAACATACTCAAAAAGCACTATTTGGTAGATATTCTGGAACTAATAAAAATTCTGGTGTAAGCTGTCCCGATTTCTCAGCAGTTGCTAAAGCATTTGGTATTGTTTCTTTTAAAATTAAAACTTGGGATGATTTTGAGTCAGTTATACCAACATTACAAAATTTATCAGAACCAGTAATTTGTGAGATTTTTACGCATCCAGAACAACTATTCTTTCCCAAGTTATCGCTTACTTTACAAAAAGATGGTTCTATTATTTCACCACCTTTAGAGGACTTATCTCCTTTGCTTTCTAGGGAAGAGCTTCGTGAAAATATGTATATTCCCTTGCATCCAAAGTCTGAAACTTTAAAAGTTTAATTTTTTTATGAGAATTTTAAAAATAAAACAATAAGTTATTACTACCATATTTTTTCATGGAATTCACATTACTTAAGGAAGATTATGAAAGCAGTTATTTTAGCAGGTGGTACAGGGACTCGTATTAGTGAAGAAACTAGCTTACGGCCTAAGCCTATGATAGAAATTGGTGGTAAGCCAATAATTTGGCATATTATGAAAATATTTTCAGCTTTTGGAATTAATGATTTCATTATCTGTCTAGGCTATAAAGGTTATCTCATTAAAGAGTATTTTTCTAATTATTATTTACATACATCGGATATTACTTTTGATATCACTAAAAATCAGACTAAAATTCATCAGAATAATGCAGAGCCCTGGCGGGTAACATTAGTTGAAACAGGCGAACAAACGATGACAGGAGGTCGGCTGAAAAGAGCGCTTCCATATCTGGGTAGTGATAATTTCTGTTTTACCTATGGCGATGGACTTGGAAATGTTAATATTCAAGCACTTATTGACTATCATGAACAGCAAAATACATTAGCGACGTTAACTGCTGTTCAGAATTTAGGTAGATTTGGGGCATTAAGTATAGCTGAAGATAAAAAAGTAATAGCTTTTAAAGAGAAACCTCAAGGAGATGGCGCTTGGATCAATGGTGGTTTTTTTGTCCTATCACCTAAAGTTCTCCATTATATTGATAATGATTATACTATTTGGGAGCAACAACCACTTGAAACATTAGCTCAGCAGGGAGAATTGTCTGCTTTTTGTCATCAAGACTTCTGGCATCCTATGGATACGTTACGGGATAAAATTTTTTTAGAAGAACTTTGGTCTTCAGGTAAAGCACCCTGGAAAGTATGGGATAAAAAGCACAGCTTAATTGAAAATACAGTTTTGGTTTAGGCTAGGAGATTCAACAATGAGGTTTTAGCAGGGAAAAAAAGGTATTGACAACAGAGCATACGGGGTTTAATGACTGTTGGCTTTTTTTTGGAATTATATTTAATTTTTTATGAACAAATGTATTTTATGAGATCAATATTAATTGATTATACTTACTGTCAGATAAAATCAAATATTTAATAAGCTAAAAAAAATCTCTTCGTTTAGATTTAAAGCTAAGGAAATAGCAAATGTTATATAAGCAATGAAGCACAGAGTCTTGAAGCTTTTGTATTGATAATCCATATTATTTTGCTGGCGCAGTGTCCTACCCTGATACATCTCAAGTAAAGCAATTAGGTTGACAATCAAAAGTATCAGTTGATGAAGGCTATAAGAACTGTGAGGAACTTTGGTGAGTTTACTTAATTGCCGTAAACCTTTTATATTGGAAATTTAGATAAGCAGCGTTATATTGATGAAATGTATGCATTGCATAACATTTGTTCGACTATACTCATTTTATAAAAAACAAATATATCTCATATTGCTATTCAAGATGATCATTTGGTTATGACAATACGTAGCAATGGGCTAAAAATACTTTGTGAATCATTAGATAAGTGAGTAGCGCTCATAGAAATTTTAAATTTTAATTATTATGAAAAAAAATGCCGATATATTATTTAGATTAATCAAACCGTACGATATATTTTTTGATATAGGCGCTAATATTGGGTGATATACGATGAATATGGCTCATCATGAAAAAACCGTTGTTGTGCATGCGTTTGAATCTATTTCTAATACTTTTAAGTTATTGAAAAAAAAATTAATCTAAATAATCTATCGAATATTTATTCATATAATTTTGGTTTTTCAAATAAAAATAAAAAACTTAATTTTTATATAGATAAGAATTTTTCAACGAATATTTCAGAAAAAAATTGCTAGAAAATAACAATTTAAAAAAAATTAAATCCTCAATAAAAAATAGATGATTTTTTCTGAACAAAAGATGACAAAATTGGATTTTATCAAATGTGATGTGGAAGGCGCTGAACTGACGATATATACCGGAGGAATCAATGTTATTCGTGAACATAAAGCTATAATTTTTACTGAAATGTTAAGAAAATGGTCAGTAAAATTTAACTATCACCCCAATGATATTATTGCCTTATTGTTTCGCTAGGCTATCGCTGTTCAACTGCAATAGATAATAAATTTATGGAATTTTTTTATATGAATGATAATACAATCGAAACCAATTTTTTCTTTTTGGACTCAATTAAGCATTTAGAAAAAATTAAGGAACTTATAATATGAAATTAATATCAGTAATTATTTCTGCTTATAATGAAGAAAACTGTATTGTTATTTTATCTGAACGATTAAAGTCTATTTTTAAAAAAAAGGAATCACAATATCGATTTGAAGTTATTCTTGTTGACAATGGTTCGATTGATACAACATTTGAAAAAATGGTTGTGATAAATAAAAAATATCCCGAATTCAAAATTGTTCAACTTACACGTAATTTTACTGTGTTTGGTGGATTAACAGCGGGATTACACTATGCGATTGGTGACGCAGCTATCACTATGTATGCAGATTTAGAAGATCCGCCAGAATTAATTCTTTCTTTTATAGAAAAATGGGAACTAGGATTTGATAATGTTTACGGTATTACTAAAGGACGCCAAGGAAGCCTAATTCGAAATATTAATTCTTGTCTTTTTTATTCAGGGATGAATTTTCTTAGTGGTGGCTTAATCCCAAAAAATGTTGCTGATTATCGTTTAATGGATAAAAAAGTGTATACCACTTTAAACAATATGCCTGAAAAAAAACGTTTTTTAAGAGGTATGGTTGCATGGATGGGTTTCAACTCTTACGGCATAGAATACGATAGAATGCCACGCTATGCAGGGCGTTCGAAAGCAAATACATTGGCTGTATTGCGATTAGCTGTTGAGGCTGTTTTTTCGTTTTCTTATGTGCCTATTCGCTTAATTTCGGGATTAGGAATTTCTCTTTCTTTAATTTCCTTTGTTTCTTTAATTATTGTCTTTATTAATTATCTTTTTTTTGCTGGGCCTTTTAAAGGTTTTGCTACACTTTTATGCTCACTTTTTTTATTATTTGGTTTTTTATTTTGTATTTTAGGTGTGCTAGGAGAGTATATAAAAATGATATATGAGGAAGTTAAAGGAAGACCGACATTTATTGTTAATAAAGTGGTTGATTTAGAATAGGATTTTTATGGGCATTTATTTTTGTGATAAAAATTTTACGGTAACCCAAAAAATAATTCGTAGTTTTGATAAAAATGGATTTTTGATTTTAAAAAATTTTTTGACTCACGATGAAATTGTTGCTATTCAGCAGCAAATATTAGAACTTTCAACTGCGATTAATGGTAAGTATAATTTTTTGATAGGAGAACATATAGACCAACATTTGTTAAAATTATTAACTCAAAAAAAAATTAAGCAATCACAGTTGTATGATCGGTTACAACATATACCTGGCATTTTAGCATTACCATCTAACCTTAAAATTTTGAATCTAGCAAAACAGTTGTTACGTGCTAAATATTTAGGAATTTGGCCTCGAATTCAGTTGCGTTTTGATATTTTTGGTGATAGGTGGAATGTAATTAATTGGCACAATGATTACATGTATAATCGTGGCACAGAATCTTCTATTACTTTTTGGATACCTATGGTGCATATTACCAAAAAAATGGGTCCTATAAAACTTGCACGTGGTTCTCATAGACAAGAGTATATATTTATTCAAATACAGAATGCTAAGTTTGATTTTACTTTATCTCAGGAAAATATTGATTCCTTAGATTTATTAGAGCACAACGAATATTTACCTGGTGATATTTGTATTTTACATAGCAAAACGATTCATACAGGGTGTTTAAATGAGGACCAAAATCGAGCAAGATTAACCTGTATTTTTAGATTGCAAGATTTGACAAAATTAGAGCTTAACCATGAAAATGAAAGATAAAATAAACATAAATAAAAAAATAAAAACACCCGATATTCTTATAGAGTGGAATCGACAAACTCAAAATAATCTTGATGCAATAGATCAATATACGAATTTATTTGAAACATTTCCTACAACAAATTTTAATAAAATAGAAAGTTTTGCGCGTCATGTTCGTCGTCAAACGCTATCTAAATTTTTATCCCGTACCGAAATTTTTAAACAAACGTTAGATGTCTGTGGTTCTGTTGTTGAATTGGGGGTATGTAGCGGTCAGAGTTTATTTACCTGGGCCCAATTATCTGCAATATTGGAACCTTTGAACTATACTCGTCAAATCATTGGTTTTGATAGTTTTACAGGTATTCCTCATATTAGTGCAGTTGATCAAGGAAAAAAATCTTCTGAGCATATAAGAGAGGGAGGGTTTTGTTTTTCAGAAATTGACGCCCTTGAGGAAGCGATTAATGTTTACGATAACAATCGCTTTATCAATCAGATTAAAAAAATAGAGCTGGTGAAAGGTGATATTTGTGAAACATTGCCAAAATATATAAAAGAAAATCCACATCTTGTTATCAGTTTGTTACATCTTGATGCCGATGTTTATGCTCCAACTAAAACTGCACTCGAAATGGTTGTTCCTCGCATGCCGAAAGGAAGCATTATTGTATTTGACGAATTAAATCAAGTGCCTTATCCAGGTGAAACTCAGGCTTTATGTGACACATTGGGTATTTCATCCTTGAAATTACAACGTTTCACCTGGGAACCTGGAATTTGTTACGCAATACTTTAATTTATTTGCGTTGAGAATATTGAAATGAAAGGTATTCGTGGTAATTAAGTATCTTCCATATGCATATCTCCCATTAAGTGAAGCAGACTTTCCTATATTGAAGGATTTTACATAACTAACAATCAAATTGATCAGCTAATACTGAACTATCTTCTCCAACACGATGGTTTCATCTCTATCAGCACCGGTAGAAATAATGACTATTGGTACGCCCACCAATGCTTCAATTCGACGTAAATAAGCTTGTGCATTTTGTGGTAATTTGGCAAATTCTTTAATCGGCGTTGTCGATGTTTGCCATCCTGGGAGTTCTTCATACAGAGGAGTGCATTGCATGAGATCTTCTGGATTTAAAGGCAGGTCAGTTAGTACTTGTGATCCTAATCGATAAGCCGTGCAAATTTTAATTGTGGCTAGTGTATCTAATACGTCCAATTTAGTTAGACATAAACCGGAGACACTATTCAGCTGGATTGCTCGGCGCAATAACACGGTATCCAACCATCCGCAGCGACGTGGACGTTTGGTGACACTTCCATATTCATTGCCGCGATCTCTGAGATTATCACCGTCTTGATCGAGTAACTCGGTTGGAAAAACACCGTTACCGACGCGTGTACTATATGCTTTGCTAACGCCTAATACATAATCAAAACAACGGATTCCTAAACCACTACCTGTGGCTGCAGAGCCAGCAATGGTATTGGAGGAAGTGACATAGGGATAAGTGCCTTGATCGATATCTAAAAATGTACCTTGTGCGCCCTCAAATAATAAAGTTTGTTTTGCTTGATGATATTCAGCTAAAAGCGCAGGAATATCGGTAATTAAAGGAACTAACTGTTTGCCTAGTGCTAATAATTGCGTGCAAGCCTTTGCGTAATCAATAGTTTGAGTTTGATAATAGTGTTCGAGTATAAAATTGTGATAATGAAATAGTATTTTTAATTTTTCAGCGAACTGTTGTGGATGAAAAAAATCACAGAGTCGTAAGCCACGTCGTGCTACCTTATCTTCATAGGCGGGTCCAATACCGCGTTTGGTAGTGCCAATGGCATTTTTTCCGCTTTTTTCACGTGCTTCATCAAGTGCGATATGTGTGGGTAAAATAATAGGGCAGGTTGCACTAAGCTTTAGGCGTGACCGTGCAGGGATGCCTTGTTGCTCTAATTCTTCCATTTCTTTGAGTAGGGCTTCAGGTGAAATTACTACGCCATTCCCAATTAAACATTCTACGCCAGCATGCAAGATTCCAGAAGGAATTAAACGTAAGATTGTTTTTTTACCTTGGATCACTAAGGTATGTCCCGCATTGTGTCCACCTTGAAAACGCACGACAGCTTTAACATGTTGCGTTAGCAAATCAACAATTTTCCCTTTACCTTCGTCGCCCCATTGGCAACCTACAATGATGATAGTTTTTGTCATAAAATTTTTAACATAAATACTTTGATGCGCTAATTAAACTAAAGAGAAAGATTTTGCCTAATTTTATACTCTATGTGCTATTAATTGGTTAATTTGAACTTGTTTTTATTGATGCGCGCTTTTTCTAGTTTGAAGTGTTCATTTTTTGTAGTTAATAACAAAAAATTATTCATAGAAGATGGATTAAGTCCTTGTTGATAGGCTTCTAGGTTGAGATAAAAAGCAGCAAATTCTGGATTCTTATTATAGGCTTGATTATATATTTTTGCGGCTTCGGCATCTCCTTGTGCACGAATTTTTGCAGCTTGCTCTTTTGCCTTAGCCAAGATTAAGCTAGCTGAACTATCCGCATTAGCACGAATCAGTTCGGCATTGGCTTTGCCCTGGGCACGTTGGGCAATGGCAGTATTTTCTTGTTCAATACTCATATTGTCTAATATTCGCGCATTGGCATCGGCAGAGAGATCTAACTGTTTAAAGCCAATAGTGGTAAGTTTAATACCAACTGTTTTAAGTTGTTTATTAACAACAGACAAAACAGAATCTATTTGCTGAGGGGATCCATTCAGGATGAGTTGGCTAAAAGGGATAGGAGTCTTTTTATCATTAAACAAAGTTGTTATTTGCTGGCTGATTAATAATTTAATTTGCTGAAAATTATTTTTGGTTTGTTGGTAATAACGTACGGGATCACTAATGTGCCAATTGGCAAAATATTCCTTAGTAATCGATTTTTTGGGTGAATTATCCTCAGCACTGGTTTCACTGAACACTACTGTTTGCAAGCGATTATCCAGTAATATGGGTCGCATTAAGAAAGGTATTATAAAATGTAAGCCAGGTTTAAGAATCGAGTCTGAATAGGGTAGCAATTTTTCTTCAGACAATAATAAACCAGTCTGACCTTCGGGGACGATAGTAGCGCTTTGATAAAGAATAAATAATATACAGGCTAAAAAGCCTAGGATTAAATGATTTTTTTTTCTTAGCATGATCATTCATATCCTCCGGAGATATTGTAACTACTGGGGATAGAGTTATTGGTTTTAAGACTACGTTCGCGGTTATCAGTATTTTCTTTCTTATCATTATTTGTTGAGGCAGTTAATTTATCTGTGTTTACAGAAGCTGTCGTATTGGATTGATCGCGTGTTAAGGAATTGAGAGTAGAATTATTAGCGACCAGCAGTTTATTCCTGTGTGCAATCATTGTTTGTAAGGCGGCCAAATAAAGCTGTTTTTTTGTCAATGTTGGAGAAGCTTCATAAGCGGGGAGTAATGCTAAAAAGCGAATAATTTCTATGTTAGCTTTTAATATTATCTCTTGTTGGTAAGCGTTGGCATCTGCTATAAGCCGTTGAGCTAGCAATTGTGCATGTGGCTCAACTTGAGTAGCATAAACATTGGCTTGCTTTTCGAGTTGTTCTTTATCACTTTTGGCATTAGCAACATCGGTAAAAGAGGCTTGTAATTGTTCGGGTACTTGAATAGATACCAAATCAATATTTTTGACGGCTAATCCCGTTCGCTCTTTTATTAATGTATTTAGCTGTTTTTGTATACGTTCTGCCAGTGAAAAATGTGAAGTGCTTAATAGTTGATTTAAAGTGAATTGACTAAGCACACGATTTACTATGCTGTCTATGGTTTCTTGTAAGTTGAATAAAGGATGAGCGGTTGCAAAAAGAAAGTTGCGTGGATCAACAATAGAATAATCAATATTGATATTCACCGCAATTTTGTTTTCATCGCGCGTTAATAAATTAACGCTAGTAGAAAGTTTATTTATTTTTCCAGAATTGATTATTGTAGCGTGTTGGAAGGGTTTAAGGATCCAGTGATAGCCCGCACCCATCGTGGAGCTATATGCCCCAAAATGGGTAATAACCGCTGATTCATCCGCATTGACCTTATAAAAGCCGAGCGCAAACCATGCAAGCAAGCAAGAGACGGAAATCAGACCCATAGTCTTCGCATTAAGTTTTGCAGGTAAGAAAGGACGGGCAAGCGCCGTTTTTTTATGCAATATTTTTAACTTAAATAAAGCGACGATTTTTTTATATAAATCACGCAGAAATGCTTCGAGATCAGGAGGAGTCTGTTTAGGTCGTCCTGTCCACGGATCTTTGTTTTTGCTGGGATCACCCGGTTCGTTCCAGGGCATAATATGCTCCAATTGTTAGTTTTTTAAGATTTTTTTCAATCTATGGTCTTTATAATACAGTTTACTTCTTTTTAGTGCAAAGCTGTTAACCCTTACATTCCAGGTGATACTGACTCGTCATTACGTGCACGTAGCAACAATCCAGGAAATATCGTAGCTATTTAAATAGATAGCTGTAATCTTCTTAGAGGAGCATTCTAGGCATGCTGAGTCATTCGCGCAACTATTAATTCAGCGACAAGTCGTTATGGTCGGATGAAGAATTTGATAGGTCAGTGATGTGAAGATTAAGCCTATAAGATTGTTCACTGATTTTTTGATAAGTAAGGCATTCAATGATTGCTTGGCGTAATAAATCGATACCTATTCCAGACTGAGCAGATATCCAAATTTTAGACGGAAGACCTGCTGCGTTGCGTTCTAAACGCGGCGGCATATCCTCTAATAAATCAATTTTATTGATAACGATCAATTGAGTAATGTGGTCGGTGTGTATTTGTTTTAACACCTTATCTACTGCTTGGTTACATTCATTCTTCTCTGTATTAGTGGCGTCCACTACATGCAATAATAGGTCAGCTTGTTGTGTTTCTTCTAAGGTTGCTCGAAAAGACACGACCAGATGATGAGGTAGTTGACGTATGAAACCTACTGTATCGGCCAAAATGGCTATTTGTCCATCGTTTAGAGACATACGACGTATACTAGGATCTAAGGTAGCAAAAGGCTGATTGGCAACAAAAACTGTTGCGTTGGTTAAACAATTAAATAACGTAGATTTCCCGGTATTGGTATACCCAACTAAGGAAATATGCGGTAGTTGAGATTTTCTTCTTGCACGTTGGCTTTGCGCACGTTGCGCACGAACCTTTTCTAAACGTTTTTTTATAATTTTAATTTGTTGTCGAATCAAACGTTTATCGGTTTCTAATTGCGTTTCACCAGGCCCGCGTAAACCAATACCACCGCGCTGTCTTTCTAAGTGTGTCCAGCCTCGAATAAGCCGGGTGGAAAGATGTTCTAGTTGAGCCAGTTTAACCTGTAATTTTCCTTCAAAGGTACGTGCACGTTGCGCGAAAATATCTAGAATTAATCCAGTACGCCCTAATACTCGACATTGTAATTTTTGCTCTAAATTACGTTCCTGAGCTGGGCTTAGATCGTGATTAAACAAAATTAATTGTGCTCGATGAGCAGTTGCAGCGGCGATTATTTCTTCAAGTTTACCCAAGCCAATGAAATACTTTACTTGTGCTTTACGTTGTCGCCCAGTGATGAGAGCCATCGCTTGGGCACCCGCTGCTAGAGCTAGCTCCTGAAATTCTTTTACTATTTCTTCTGATTCATATTTTTTAAAATAGATATGAACTAATAGTGCTAGCTCACCGCTTTGGGGACGTTCAAGCATTACTGATTTCTAGTTCCTCGTCAGTTGCATTACAACTTTGTAGATCATTACTTTCATCAATACTTGCTAATTTAACATTCTTTGCTGGAACGACTGTTGAAATAGCATGTTTGTAGACCATCTGGCTAACTGAGTTTTTTAATAAGACTACGAACTGATCAAATGATTCTACTAAACCCTGAAGTTTAATCCCGTTAACAAGATAGATTGAAACCGGAACTTTATCTTTACGCAATGCGTTTAGAAAAGGATCTTGTAGTTGCCCTTTAGACATAATTAGCTTCTCCATGCAAATTTTAAATATAAATATAATCTCAAAAAGCCTTGGTCTTAAATTTATTTAGCTTATAACCAAGCGCAGTAAGTTTAGCATGGGAAATGCATAGGGCATAGCCCTGAACGTTAAGACTTTGTCTAATCAGAGGGAAGTCAGAGAGAATCTACGTGTGTAGTCTATAGGTCTGTCAATGCACTAATATAAGATATCTCCACAAAAAATAGTGAAAAAAAAAGAATAGTTGTATTTTTAAGACCGCACTATTTTATACCTAATAGGTAATTTTTTTGGTAATATAGGTAAGTAAACCTTTTTTGGTTAAAGGGCTTTGTCCCAATTTGAGCCTATCTGAATATCGACCATGAGTGGCACGGACAGCTGAGTGGTATTGACCATTAAATCTTCAATAAGTTGTTTTGCTGGGTTTATATCAGCATCGGCGACTTCAAATACCAATTCATCGTGTACTTGCATAATCATATGTGCTTGAAGTTTATGTTGAGTTAAAGCTTGGTCAATAGTGATCATGGCTTTTTTGATGATATCTGCTGCGCTACCTTGTAAAGGCGCATTAATGGCAGCACGTTCGCTGGCGCGACGTTGTAAAGGATCACTGGAATTAATAAAAACCAAATTTAAACGACGTCCAAATAAGGTGGTGACATAAGCCTGTTCATGCGCTTGTAAGCGCGTCCGTTCCATATACTCTTTTACACCAGGATAACGAGCAAAATAGCGATCAATATAATTTTTAGCTTCTTCACGCGAGATGCCTAATTGTTTGGCCAAGCCAAAAGCAGACATCCCATAAATGAGGCCAAAATTAACGGCTTTAGCACTGCGACGTTGTTCATGTGTGACTTGATTTAATGGAATGTTTAAAACCTCTGCGGCAGTAGCTAGGTGAATATCGAGATTTTGCGCAAATGCATCCAGTAAACCTTTATCTTGCGAAAAGTGGGCGACAATGCGTAATTCAATCTGAGAATAATCCGCTGCAATAATTTTATACCCCGATGGTGCAATAAATGCCTGGCGAATTTTTCGGCCTTCTTTAGTTCGTGCAGGAATATTTTGTAGATTAGGATCAGACGAAGAAAGTCGCCCTGTAACTACTGCGGCTTGGTGATAAGAAGTATGGATACGACCAGTTTTTACATTAATTTGTTGGGGAAGTTTATCTGTATAGGTTGATTTTAATTTACTCAAACTTCGATGTTTTAAAATGACTTTAGCGAGCGGAAATTTTATAGCAAGTGCTTGCAAAACACTTTCTGAGGTTGATGCTTGACCTTTGGGAGTTTTTTCTAAAATAGGTAAGCCTTGTTCAATAAATAATACGGTTTGTAATTGTTTAGGTGATCCTAAATTAAAAGTTTTACCCGCCAATTGATAGGCTTCTTCTTCAAGCTTTATTAAGCGTTTCGCAATAGAGCGACTTTGTTTTTGCAATAATTGTGCATCGACTAATACACCATGACGCTCGATATGAGATAATACTGAGACTAATGGCATTTCAATGTGCGTGAAAACTTTAGATAAACCTGGCAATGTATCTAATTGAGGCTTGAGTGTTTCGTGTAAGCGTAAAGCAATATCGGCATCTTCAACGGCATACGGACCTGCTTCTTGGATATCGATTTGGTTAAACGTTTTTTGTTTAGCGCCTTTGCCAGCAATTTCTTCAAAATGTATCGTTTTATGATCCAAATGTTTTATTGCTGCGCTATTCAGACTATGTGAATTACTTGCACTGTCGAGTAAATAAGATTCCAGCATGGTATCAAAACCCAATCCTTGCAGCTGGATCCCATAATTGGCAAGAACACCCATATCATATTTTAAGTTATGACCTATTTTTAATTGTTTAGGATCTTCAAAGAGCGGTTTAAGTTGTTGCAAAACCCAATTTCTATTTAATTGTTCGGGCGCTCCTATATAATCATGAGCTAAAGGAATATAAACAGGTTTTTCATCTTTTATGGCAAAAGACAGGCCGACAAGTTCTGCTTGCATGACATCTAAACTCGTCGTTTCGGTATCGAATGCCCAGATTTTTATCTTAGTTAATTGTTTCAAAAAGAGTTGAAAAGATTTTTTGTCGAGAATTAACGAATAAAGTGTTCGATTGGTTTCAGATTTATCAATAGTTTGGCTGGATGGATCCAAATTTTTTTCTAATTCTCTAATCCATCCTTTGAATTCTAGTTTCTTGTAACTTTCCATTAACGCAGAAGTATCGGGAGGTTTGGGTCGGAATTTTTCTAAGTCAAATTCCAGATCGACATCGGTTTTAATAGTGACTAATTGGCGAGATAAAGGGAGCTTATCGAGATGTGCTTTAAGATTTTCTCCTACTTTACCTTTAATTTCATCTGCATTTTTTATCAGTGATTCAAGGTTTCCATATTGATTAAGCCATTTTGCTGCGGTTTTTGGTCCTACGTTGGGAATTCCAGGAACATTATCTACAGCATCACCAATTAAACTTAAATAATCAGTTATTTGTTCTGGCCTGACGCCAAATTTATCGATGACACCTTGATGGTCTAGACGTGTGTTCGTCATGGTATTTACTAGTGTGATATCTTCGCAGACTAACTGTGCAAAGTCCTTATCGCCCGTGGAAATCAAAACCGGTAGATGTTGTTGTATGGCTTTTAAGGCTAATGTACCTATCACATCGTCAGCTTCAACGCCAGGATGGATGATAAGCGGCAATCCTAAGCCACGAACGATGGTGTATAGAGGTTCTATTTGTGGTTGTAAATCATCTGGCATGGAAGGGCGATGGGCTTTATATTCTGTATATAATTCTTCACGAAATGTTTTACCTTTAGCATCGAAAACCACCACCATATATTCTGGATTAGTATCTTTAATTAATTTGCGTAGCATATTAATGACCCCATACACGGCACCAGTAGGCTCTCCTCTGGAATTACTTAAAGGGGGAAGTGCATGAAAGGCACGATAAAGATAAGAAGTGCCATCGACTAAGACTAAGGGTTTTTTCATAAGGGTATGATAACATATGCCATCTTTATGCTAGGCATATCACTTAGACAATCTAGTCAATAAAGCAGCCAAAATTAATGAGTCATGAGGTTATTATGCGTATCGAGCAAGAAATAAGATTAGATTTTAAGGATGTATTAATTCGCCCGAAGCGTAGCACCTTGCAAACACGCGCGGATGTTGACTTAACCCGCGAATACACGTTTAAACACTCAGGATTTTCTTGGAAAGGGATACCTATTATTGCTTCAAATATGGATCATACCGGTACTTTTGCCATGGCTAAAAGTTTAGCTAAACATAAATTACTCACTGCGATTGATAAATTTGCAAGCTTACAAGATTGGAAAAAATTCTATAATCAACATCCCAAGTCTATTGCTTACTGTTTTCCAACAATAGGGATTAAAACAAAAGATATGGATATGCTGGCAAAAATAATTAAAATAGCACCAAGTCCTTTTATTTGCATCGATGTTGCCAATGGCTATACACAACGTTTTGTCGATAGTATTCGTGCCTTACGAAAAAAGTATCCGAAAAAAACTTTAATTGCAGGCAATGTGGTGACTGCTGAAATGGCCGAAGAATTAGTTTTAGCGGGCGCAGATATTGTCAAAGTAGGAATTGGTCCGGGTTCTGTTTGTACCACACGCTTGAAAACAGGTGTAGGTTATCCACAATTGTCCGCTATCATAGAATGTGCAGATGCTGTGCATGGTTTAGGCGGACTTTTATGTGCAGATGGTGGTTGCGTTTCACCGGGTGATGTCGCTAAAGCGTTTGCGGCAGGTGCCGACTTTGTTATGCTAGGAGGCATGTTGGCCGGTCATGAGGAATGCGCTGGCGAAAAAGTAGAGGAAAATGGCAAATGGTTTATGCGATTTTATGGAATGAGCTCGAGTGAAGCGATGCATAAACATCATGGTAAGATGAATGCTTATCGTGCTAGCGAAGGTCGTTCTGTCAATGTTCCTTACCGAGGTAAGGTAGAAAATACGGTACTTGATATTTTAGGTGGATTGCGTTCTACCTGTACCTATGTGGGTGCACAGCGTTTGAAAGAACTTTCTAAACGAACCACTTTTCTACGTGTTACTCAACAATTAAATGAAGTTTTTGCGGCGTTACAAGTTAACGAATTGATTAATAATAACTAGGGTGTGGTGACACAATCTCGTTAGTGCTTTCATGAAACTTCTGTGAGATTAGGACAGCAAAAATGCAATGAATGCACTCCAAAAAAAACGTTTAAATTTCATTTTACTCATGTTATTGGTGGCTGGTTTTGTTATTGGTTTATCTCTCTATGCGTTAAAACAAAACATTAATTTGTTTTATACACCCACCCAACTTGCTGAACGACATTTAACACCTGGCCGACCGTTTCGTTTAGGGGGTCAAGTTAAAAAAGGCACGGTAAAACAAAATGAGCAGCATTTGTTAGTTTCTTTTGTAGTGAGTGATGCATCGCGTAACGTTCTGGTTGAATATCAAGGTGTACTCCCGGATTTATTCCGAGAAGGACAGTCTGTGGTTATTGAAGGAAGTCTGGATCAAGCAGGTATTATGCAAGCCAACCAAGTACTTGCGAAACATGATGAACGATATCGAGCCGTTAAATAACGGTTTTTCATCTTCTGTTGTAACAATAGGGAAATAAAATGAGCAAAATGACTAGCTTAAAAGTATTGATAGCCGTTTTGTTGGTGACGATAGCCTGCCTAGCTTATATCTTATTAACCCGGTTTTTCCCGAGTGAAGAGGTGTTTTTTATGGGATCCAAAGCCCTAAATCGGGCTTTGGTGTTGGATTTAAGTATCAAAAGTAATAAAGATTATGCGACTTTTTTACCTGAAAATTCAGGATTTTTAGTAGTGCATCCCGCTCAATCCGCTGAAGATCATCGTGATGATATTCTTGAAACGCGTGATATTTTTGCTTTAGTTGAAAAAACTAACAAAAATACCTTACAAGATTCAGATCCTCTTTATCCAGAATTAGAATTACTGTTTTTAAGAAAAACACCTTTAGGAATACGTGGTAATTATGTGACTTTATCCAGTTTAGGTGTAAAAAGTATTGTTTTTAATCCTGAATATCTCCAACATTTTTTGCAAATCTATCAAGATAAACTTCCTCATGCTGCAGGCTATGCCATTATGGGTGATAGTAGCCAAAGGCAGATTCGTGATATTCTAGTGAACTAATTTTTGATAAAGCCTATGACTCCTGAGCGATGAAGAACTTGCAAGAAAAATTAAAACGTTTACGATGGCAATGCCGGCGCGGCATGCTCGAATTAGATCTTGTTTTATTAACTTTTTTAGATAAAAATTACCTAAATTTAAGCACTGCCGATCAAGAGTTATTTGAGCAATTATTAACGCATTCGGATCAAGAACTTTACTGTTATTTAATTAAACGCCAGCCTGTAGAAAATGCAGCAATGCAGATTTTGATAGAACGGGTAAGTTGTGGCCGCTAATTTCTATCGTTTAAAATCCTCTTATTATTTTGCTATTTTTCTCCTAGTGGTGCATGGTGGCGCTATTGCTTGTTTATGTTTTTTACCTTGGCCATGGTGGACTAAATTATTATTGAGCTTGGCTTGTTTAATGAGCTTTGTGGCTCTTTTTTGTCAACATATTTTATTAAATAATCCGCGTTCAGTGATTGAATTTTGGCAACAAAGTTCAGGTTCTTGGCAATTGAGAAATAATCTAGGTGAAGTAAAGTTATTTAATTTAGCGGACGATAGTATTTGTACCCGTTATTTTGTCCTACTCAACTTTGTTTCCTTAGACAAGAAAAAAAGCAAAATTTCCTTAGTTTTATTGCCGGATAGTTTAAATCCCAAGGACTTTAGACAGTTGCATAGGCAATTACACGGCGTTGGCTAAACCGTCCTTAATGTTACTTTCAAGAATGAGCCAATAACGGCAATATTCTTGCTATAGGCTTGGCACTTGGAATAATGTATAATTTTTAAGCAATTTTCACGCAGTAGGTTCTTATGTCAGAAATACTATCACCGCAAAATTTAGTTTCAGAGACGTCCTTCCCAGAGATACAGCCGGTTACGCTGACTGAAAATGCGGCTAGAAAAATAGGGGAATTGATCGCTGAGGAAGAGAATTTTCAGCTAAAATTACGTGTCTTTATTACCGGTGGTGGTTGTTCAGGTTTTCAATATGGATTTAGTTTCGATGAGACTATTAATGAAGATGATACAGTGATAAGCAAGACTATCGTTAAAAAAGATGCTGGAGATTGTGATTCTATTAAGGTTCAATTACTCGTGGATCCCATGAGTTTAGTTTATTTAGTAGGTGCAGAAATCGATTATAAATCTGACTTAACTGGGGAACAGTTTATCATTCGTAATCCAAACGCTAAAACCACTTGTGGTTGCGGCTCTTCTTTTGCTGCTTAGGCTTTTAAGTATATTCCACCCAATATGGTTGCGTTTTTAGCGCCAGTTACTTCAGGAAGATTACTGGATTTGCCCTCTAAAGTTTGTTTTGCAATCCATGCAAATGCCATCGCTTCTACCCAATCACTGGCAATGCCTCGATCATCGGTTAACAATACTTGATGCGGATGGCAATGTTGTTGGATGCGTTTTCTTAAATAGATATTCTTACTTCCTCCTCCACACATCAAAATGACGCCATGGATACTTTTAATGGTTTGGATAGCGCTGCTAATGCTGACTGCAACCAGTTCACAAAGTGTTGCTTGCACACTAGCGGGTGATACCTGTCGATTTAGCTTAGCTAAATGAGTTTGTATCCATTTAAAATTGAAATATTCAGGTCCGGTACTTTTGGGCGGTTTTAATTGAAAATAAGGATCGGATAAAAATTGGCGTAATAACACTTCGTCAAAAGTAGCACTCGCTGCCCAAACGCCATTTTCATCAAACCATTGTTGGCGGTGAGCGTGTATCCATTGATCCAGTAAACAATTTGCTGGGCCGATATCGAAACCTAAAATAGTTGCATTTAAATCGGCAGGTAAATAAGTGATATTAGCGATCCCACCAAGATTTAACACGATAGTATCTTCTTTTTCAGTGCGAAAAATAGAATTGTGAAAAGCGGGCGTTAGGGGTGCACCTTGGCCACCTGCAGCAATATCGCGTCGACGAAAATCTGCAATCGTCGTTATTCTGGTTTTTTCGGCAATAATATTCGGATCGCCAATCTGAATTGTAAAAGGGTAATTTGAAAGATGGGGATAATGAAAAACGGTTTGACCATGACTACCTATGGCTAAAATATCTTTGGCAGAAAATTGACTTTCTGCTAATAATTTTTTTATCGTTTCCACTGAAATTAATGCTATTTTTTGATCGAGTTCAGCAAATTTTTTAATGTTGATTGTGTCTGTAGTGTATAGTTTAGTGAGATCTTCACGCAAAGTATTGGATAAAGGGGATTTGTAGCTTGCAAGTAAGCTCGGTTGGTCGCTAGAAAAATCTACTAATGCAGCATCTACTGCATCCATACTCGTACCTGACATTAAACCGATGTACAATTTTTTCATTAACAGTTTTTCCTAGATTGCTTCGCGATCGCACCATCAATATGCGCAATAATTAATGATATGCAAAAAAGACTAGATTTTTAATAAGCTTTATTAGCGAAATATTTTTTAATTGTATTGCAATGCACAGCGAAAAAATAGTACGCTAAGCTTAAGTAGAGTTGGCTAGACAGTCGCTGTAGTTTCTACAGAGGAAAGTCCGGGCTCCATCGGGCAAAGTGCCAGGTAATGCCTGGGAGGCGTAAGCCTACGGAAAGTGCCACAGAAAATATACCGCCTATAACTAATTTCACCGTCTTTAGGCGAAAATAGAACGAGGTAAGGGTGAAAAGGTGTGGTAAAAGCACACCGCATCGTTGGTAACAGTGATGGCAGGGCAAACCCCACTTGGAGCAAGACCAAATAGGAACCTTTTAGGCGTGGCCCACGCTAGGTTCGGGTAGGTCGCTTGAGATGTATGGTGACGTATATCCTAGATGAATGACTGTCCACGACAGAACCCGGCTTATCGGCTGACTCTCTTTTCTAAATTATTACCATTTAGGTAATTAATCCCCCAAATTTATAGTCTCTCTGCTCGTTTTGTATTTATAAAACACATTTATTCAAGCTCCTCCAGCTAATGCTTGACAAGAAGCAATTCTAATTCCTATAGTGTAATTAAGTGGCAAAAAGTGGGTAAATGTGGGCAGAAATGGGATAAATTATGTTTCGGGGTATAAATTTGGTAGTGCTCGATGCGAAAGGCCGGATCAAGTTACCGGTGCGCTTTCGACAGTTGCTGCCTGCAGATAAAGAACCTCAGCTAGTACTCACCATCGATACCGAGTCTCCTTGTTTATTGCTTTATCCGATACAGGAATGGGAAATCATCGAAGAAAAATTGCAGGCTTTACCGAGCTTTAATCCCGCAGTACGACGTATTCAGCGTTTACTGATAGGTCATGCAACGGATTTGGATTTAGATACGAATGGTCGAATTTTATTGCCAGCACTGTTAAGAAATTATGCGCATTTAGAAAAAGAAATTATGGTCGTAGGTCAAGGTAGAAAAATTGAGTTGTGGGGCGCTAGTGAATGGGACGATTATCGTACTCAATGGATTTCAGAAACAGTTAAGCCCGGCGATATACCCGATGAGTTACAGACTCTAGCGTTGTAGGCGATTAGTGATGCAAAAACAAGAACAGCATCAACCGGTTTTACTTGCAGAGGTGATTGAATATTTAGCTATTGATGCCGATGGAATATACATTGATGCCACATTTGGGCGGGGCGGACATGCCGGAGAAATTTTACGGCATTTAGGAAAAAAGGGAAGATTAATAGCCATTGATAAAGATCCGGCAGCCGTTGTTTGTGCGCAACAGCAGTGGGGTCATGATAAACGTTTTAAGATTTATCAGGGTTCATTTAAATGTATCAAAGAAATTACTGTATCCGAAGAAATTACAGGACTGGTGTCGGGGCTTTTATTAGATTTAGGTGTTTCTTCACCCCAATTGGATCAAGCGGAAAGAGGATTTAGTTTTTTACGAGATGGGCCATTAGATATGCGTATGGATCCGAAAACAGGAATCAGCGCAGCAGAATGGCTAGCTTGTGCGCAAGAGAAGGAAATTGCACAAGTATTAAAGGATTATGGCGAAGAACGTTATGCAAAACGTATTGCTCGAGCAATAGGGGAAGAACGAAAGTTAAGACCTATTGTTACTACGGTTCATTTAGCGAATGTGGTGAAGTTAGCTCACCCGCGATGGGAAAGGCATAAACATCCTGCTACGCAAACCTTTCAGGCAATACGCATTCGAATAAATAATGAATTGGAAGATTTAAAGTCCTGCTTAGAACAAAGTTTAGAAGTGTTGAAGATAGGTGGGCGTTTGTTAGTCATTAGCTTTCATTCATTAGAAGATCGAATCGTAAAACGTTTTATTCGTCAGCATGCCCATGAAGCGGTGGAATTAAAAAAGCTACCTTTCATGCCAGCTGAATGGAGGCCTAAATTAAAAAATTTGGGTCGCGGGATTAAACCGGATGCGTATGCGATTAAAGCCAATCCACGATCGCGTAGCGCAGTGTTACGAATTGCGGAGAAAATATCATGAATATGGCGGCACGTGCTTTAACACAAAGTACCTTGACATGGGATCACAGGCAAAGCTGGGTTATTTCCTTAAAAATGATAGGACTTATTTTATTAACACTAGCAGTTTTGTCTTCAGCACTTTCAGTTATTTACATAAAAACTGTACAACGTAATTTATATAGTCAATTACAAGCAAGCCAGCAAGATTCTGATAATTTAAAAACAGAATGGAGCCAACTACTACTCGAGGAAAATACTTGGGTGGCGCCCGTTCGAATACAAACCCTAGCTCAACAAGAATTAGGAATGCGAATTCCCGAAATGAAAAACACGGTTTTATTAACGAAGTCTGTTTAAATGCTATTCGATTGTTCGCCTCCGACTCAAGCCCTTAATTTGGTTTAGCAAGAGGTGTAGTTTACATGCAGGGTCGTCAGGTCAAAAAAAATAAATCTACTTCTATTGCTACGAAATACCAATGGCGCTTAATGATCGTGATTTTCATATTAATGATCATCGCTGTGGGTTTAATTGGTCGACTGATTAATTTAACGGTTATTAACCGTCAGTTTTTGCGTAATCAAGGTAATGCAAGAACAGTACGTACTTTAAATATTCCTGCACATCGCGGTATGATTTTGGATCGCCAGGGTGTGCCTTTAGCTATCAGTACACCCGTCGATGCTGTTTGGATTGATCCTGCTTACTTTAGGCCTAATCGACAACAACTTTCTTTGTTAGGTCATTTTTTACAAATCAATCCGCAAACCATTCATGAAATACAATTACATGGTCAATTTAAAGAATTTATTTATTTAAAGCGTGGTTTGAATCCGAGTTTAGCAAAACAAATCAAGGATCTAAAAATACCGGGCGTATTTTTACAAAATGAATATCATCGTTATTACCCAGAAGGCCCAGTGATGGCGCATGTGGTTGGTTTAACCAATGTAGATGATAAGGGTCAAGAAGGTTTAGAGTTAGCTTATAATAATTGGTTAGAAGGCCAATCCGGTTTAAAGAAAGTTATCAAAGATCGATTAGGACATGTCGTGGCGGATATACGATCTATTCGTAAGCCAAGACCTGGACATGACTTACAATTAAGTATCGATAAACGTATCCAATATGTTGCCTATAGAGAATTGAAGACCGGCATTGAACGATATCAAGCCGATTCAGGATCGGTTGTTGTACTCGATGTTAAAACCGGTGAAATTTTAGCGATGGCAAATTGGCCCTCTTATAATCCTAATGACAGATTAACAGCGCAGGATGGTCATACACGTAACCGTGCATTAACTGATCTATTTGAACCAGGATCTACCATTAAAAGTTTTAGTATGGCCAGTGTATTAGCGAACGGTCAATTTACTCCTACTAGTCAAATCGATACATCACCTGGCTGGATGATTGTTGCTGGTAAGCGAATTATGGATGAACATAATAATGGTGTGATGGATTTAACTAAGATATTACAGATCTCGAGTAACATGGGAATGTCAAAGCTTATTCTTTCGCTTCCCGCAGAAAATTTGTGGAATACTTTACACCAAATGGGTTTTGGTCAAATTACACAAAGTGGTTTTCCAGGAGAGCGAACCGGCAGTTTGCCAAATTTTAAAGTATGGAATCCTTTTGTACTGGCCACTTTATCGTTTGGTTATGGGATCTCAGTCACTGCGCTACAATTGGCGCAAGCTTATGCAGTGCTAGCGCATGGAGGTATCAAAATTCCCGTTACTTTTCTTAAAGTTCAAGGTGATCCGCCATTAGGTGAACAGGTGATGGATAAAACTATTAGTAGAGAAGTTTTGGATATGTTGGAGTCAGTACTGACTAAAGGAGGAACAGCCCCATTAGCGCGTGTTCCAGGTTATAGAGTGATAGGCAAAACAGGTACGGTGCGTATAGTCGGCGTACATGGCTATGAAAAGCATCACTATAATAGTATTTTTATTGGTATCGCTCCTGCAAGTCATCCACGTTTAGTCGTGGCTGTCATTTTGCATGATCCAAAAGGTCGCTTGTATTATGGAGGTTATACGGCTGGACCTATCTTTTCGCATGTGATGAATAATGCTTTACACTTATTAAATATTGTACCTGATGATTTAGCCAGTCTTAATCAACCACTTCCTAAAGTAATGCTTCCTTCACTAGGCATGCGAGATTAAAGCGACTGCCGAATAATATCTCATCCTCATTATAATATTTGGTTTTTTCAAATTATAAATAAAATATAAACCGTTCATACATTATCATCATTAATGTCAACAAAATCCATTTTATCAGTTTATTCTGCGCTTAACTCTATATTATCCAATTTTAGTTTTTTCATTAAAAAGATAGAATTTTCGAGAAAGTTAAAAATCGTTTTAATCTTTCCAGTACGGCTTAGCAGTCGTCAGAAATTAGCAATTTAAAAATTATATTTTAAGGAGATAATATGTTAAACGCTAACTTATCGTTTGATGGTTCCACAGGGCAGATATTGAATTACATAGGAAATAAAAAAGCTATTGAGGCGCCCGATATTGTACGGATAGGAGCAGGAAAATACACTGTAACGTTTTTATCAGGTCGTCAGATTGATGCAGCTAGAATAGGATCATCTATCGTGACAGTCCAATGCCAAAGTCCAGTGGGGAGCGGAACAATTACCAACGTTATTGCGAGTCCAAAAGCTGTATATAATCCTAATTCCATTGAATTTCCCTGGAGTATTAGTTTCCAAATCGAAACACAAAATGTGGTTCCTGCTTTATTATTATTGGGTCCGATATTAAGTTATGTCGATAGACCGGTAGTAATGGTGGCGTTTCGAGCAAAAAATAAGATGCAGCACGGAAGAAATATGTGAAGTTTTGTTAGGACTGGAGATTGTAGTGCCAATTAGATAAAATTTCCTAGGCATAACAGAAATGTATCGTAACAAACGGGTTAAAATGCTACTAGCTATTTATCAAATAACAGGAATGACGAGGATAGTTTTTCCTCGTGGTAAGGAATATATAATAATACATAAATAAAGATTTGATAATTAACTCGTTTTTTACCCTTCACGACATGTATGCGCTAATTTAAATCTGCAGCGAATAGAGAGAAAAAAATCGTTGCAATACACGGATTAACGCATATATTCCCGTGATAGTCGTAATCCACCATAGCTTAGATGCAACTAATTCTGCAAATACAGATGATTTGGGTAGATTACCGTTACAGGTGATTTGACTTTGCAAGTAACGGAAGGTTCTAATATTTCATTCGATCGGTTAGTTGTATGCTCATTACCAATACAGCTAGTTGTTAATTTTTAAAAAAACTATACTATTATTGGGATGGCCATCGATTGTACGGCTTTAAGCTTTGAGATTACTTAATATTTGAAGGAATAGGCGATGCATAAGGAAATGCAGTTTCAGTTCATTTTTCTTAGTATATTGGTTTTTTTTGTATTTTTTACTTCAAGTATAGAAGCTCGCGAGCCTTTACCACCGCGCTTTTCAGCGGCGGCATCTACGGGTGTATATACCGTAGGTCAAGCGGATCTGATGGTATCACTCGATGGTGACGCGCAACATAATCTCTATGTGAATCCACAAGGCGCCTATGGTAGTGATCAGCAATGGTATGGTGATCTGGGCTTAGGTTATCGCTGGATCAAGAATGATGCCGCGATATTAGGTTGGTATTTATTCGCAGGACATACTCGTGGAGAAAATAGCAGTGGATTTTGGATAACCAATCCTGGTGTAGAAGTGATGGGCAGTCGCTGGGATGCTCGGATTAACGCGTATATTCCGGTGGCTGGGCGAAGTAATGAATTAGGTATAAAAGACTTTAATATCGTCAGCACCCCTGTTTTTACGGGTCATACCGAAACCATTAATAGTGTATTTAATGAAGTCAATGCGATTCAACAAATCGGTAATGGCGCAGATGCCAGAGTGGGATATCAACTTTTTCCTCAAGTACCCTTAAAAGGCTATATAGGAGCATATTTTTTTGATATAGCTAATACGGATAATGTGCGAGGTGGTGCAGCAGGATTAGAATATTGGTTTGATGATAATATTCGCGTATTCGCAAATTACAGTTATGATAATTATCAGCATAGTAAAGTAGTCGGTGGTTTAGGCATTAGTTTTGGCGGTGTGAGAAAACATTGGGCCGATCCCACGTTATCGGAACGTTTAACGGATCCGGTGGATCGCTATTTAGCGAACTTGGGTCATGGTTCAGGCATACCAAGTAAAACGCTCTTATATGCTATGGGTCGCGGTAGCAGCAGTGAGATTATCAGTAATAACATTGCGTTTTTTAGTCAAACGGGTACACCTAACACCGGAGGTAATTTAACTATCGCCAATTGCACGTTTGAAAATCCGTGTGGACCGAATGATTTTACACAAGCGGGTGTGAACAGTTTAAATCCTATATTACCCAATACAATGTTTTATTTTAATGGTGGAACTTATCCAGCGAATAATATTGGAAATGCACTCACTTTAAATGTTGGTCAAAGCGTTTCTTCTAGAACGGCAAATTACAGTGCTGCAGCAACAGGTGCTGCGCGTTCTACATTTAATGGTGGGTTTATTTTAAATGGAAATAACACATTGGATGGTGTTATTTTGAATAATACTTTAGTTGCACCATCTAATGGTATTTCTAGCAATGGCGGCCAAAATATAATGATTAGTAATAGCCAAATAGGGAGTGTGGGGAATCCTTATACTACTGGGGTAAATTTTCTAAGTGTTTCGAATGCCCGTATAACGGGTGATACGATTCAAGCGAGCTTATTAGGTCTCAATATATTGAATTCAACATCAGTCGATGTTGAGAATAGTAGGATTAATGTTAATGGGGCAAACGCAGCAGGTGTTGCAGCGGCTGGCTCTCAGATTAATCTAAGTAATGGAGTTATTACAGTTACAAGTAATGCAGCATCGACAAGTGCTGGAATATCTTCTATAAGTAATTCAAGCGTTACCGCGGATGATATGCAAATTACTGTAACTAATAATGGCACGGGTGCAGCCTTTGATCTTTTTACTTTTACTTCAGGTGATATTATCGTTACTAATAGCCAATTAGCTGCTAATGGACCTAATGCAGCGATAGCCAGTGGAACTAATATTATAATAGGCGCACTTACTACATGCACTTTAAATGGTGTAGCAGTTGCATGTCCTTAATTAATGAGTGATAGAAATTGTTTTGTGTAAAAGGTGAAGGAATTTAATAGCGTCAACACCTCTAGCTTGCTAATTGGAGGATAGTGGTTTAGTTTTCCTGATAAAAATTATTCAAATTATTAAAGAAATGCTACAAAAAAATTGGCAAACATCACTTAAGGAAGTTATTACTGATCCGACAGAATTGCTCGACAAATTGGAATTAAATCCTAGTTTATTAGCTGCAGCGCAACGAGCAGCACAATTATTTCCGTTACGCGTGCCCGCAGGCTTTGTGGCTCGTATGCAAAAAGGCAATCCTTATGATCCTCTATTACAACAAGTCCTGCCTTTAGCCGCAGAAGAAATAATCAGTTTTGGTTATAGCCAGGATCCTCTTCTGGAACAATCCGTTAATCCATTACCGGGTTTATTACATAAGTATCATGGCAGAGTATTGCTAACTATTACCGGCGCTTGTGCTATAAATTGCCGTTATTGTTTTCGCCGCCATTTTCCTTACACAGAAAATAGAGCAGGCGGTAAGGCTTGGCAGAATATACTGAAATATATTGAAGCGGATGCTTCGATTCGTGAAGTGATTTTCAGTGGTGGTGATCCTTTATTAGCGCCTGATGATTATTTGAGAAAATGTGCTGATGATCTTGCCAATATTGCGCATGTTAACATTTTACGCATCCACTCTCGTTTACCTATCGTTTTACCTGAACGTATAAGCACAGAGTTTTTGAACTGGTTTCCGGCAACACGATTACAACCGGTTTTGGTGACACATAGCAATCATGCGAATGAATGTGACGATTCGGTGCAGCAAGCAATAGAAAAATTACGCCTTAAAAAAGTCTATGTTTTAAATCAGGCAGTTTTATTAAGAGGCGTGAATGATAATGTTGCAGCCTTAGTTAATTTAAGTGAACGTTTATTTGCTTGTGGAATTTTACCTTACTATTTACATTTACTCGATAAAGTGCAAGGAGCTGCGCATTTTGCTGTGCCCGAAGAACACGCTAAGCAACTGATAATAACATTACGCGATAGATTACCGGGTTATTTAGTACCGAAATGTGTGTATGAACAAGATGGTGCTTCATCCAAATTGCCGGTGGTATAACCAAGTTAATGTTGAAAAATTATGTAGCATGTTAAAAACTAGCCAATTTTAAACAGACACTTTATACTTTCTCAGCCAATTTTTTCAAAATTCCTTGAGTCACATCGTGGGTGTTGTATGTCAGAAAAGCCAAAAAAGACCCGACTTGAAACCGATAGTATGGGACCGATTGAAGTCCCTGCCGATCACTATTGGGGCTCTCAAACTCAACGTAGCTTGCATCATTTTGATATAGGTCAAGAACAGATGCCTTTGGCTGTGATTCACGCGTTTGCTATTTTGAAGAAAGCAACTGCTAAAGCCAATCAAGAATTGGGGTTATTAACCAAAGATAAAGCCGATTTGATTATTCAAGTTGCCGACGAAATAAAATCCGGACAACTTGACGCTGAATTTCCATTACGCGTTTGGCAAACTGGTAGTGGTACACAAACAAATATGAACGTGAATGAAGTGATTGCTAATCGCGCCATAGAATTAGCCGGTGGGGAACGTGGTAGTAAAAATCCTATACACCCCAATGATCATGTGAATAAATCACAATCATCGAATGATACGTTTCCGACGGCGATGTATATTGCTGCGGTATTAGCTATCGCTAAACAATTGCTACCAGCACTACAAACCTTGTATGTTGCTTTAAGCGAAAAAGTTCATGAATTTAAAGATATTATTAAAATCGGTCGTACACATTTACAAGATGCCGTGCCTTTGACCTTAGGCCAAGAGTTTTCGGCTTATGTGGATCAATTAGAATCGGCTTTGGCAAATATCGAACAAACATTACCGGGTCTTTATCAGCTGGCAATTGGTGGTACGGCGGTTGGAACGGGTTTAAATACGCATCCGAAATTTGCTGAGTTAACCGCAAAAATAATTGCTGAAGAAACCAAATTACCTTTTGTTTCCGCCAAAAATAAATTTTCCGCTTTAGCAGCACATGATGCATTAGTGTTTTCTAGTGGCGCTCTAAAAACCTTAGCCTGTGCGTTAATGAAAATGGCGAATGATATTCGCTGGTTAGGTTCGGGTCCGCGTTCAGGTTTAGGTGAGCTTATTTTACCTGAAAATGAACCCGGTTCTTCGATTATGCCGGGCAAAGTAAACCCCACACAATGTGAAGCGATGACCATGGTGTGTGTGCAAGTGATGGCAAATGATACAGCGATCAGTATGGCAGGTAGTCAAGGTAATTTTGAATTAAATGTATTCAAACCCTTGATGATTTATAATTTTTTACAATCGGTCGATCTATTAAGTTCGGCATGCCAATCATTTGCACATTATTGTGTTAAAGGTTTAAAAGCCAATCAAGCGAAGATTAAGCATTTTCTTGAAAACTCACTCATGCTAGTGACCGCTTTGAACCCTATTATAGGTTATGATAAAGCCGCTAAAATTGCGCATAAAGCATTACATGAAGAAACCAGTTTACGCGCAGCCTGTGTGTCATTGGGTTATCTCAGCGCTGAAGAATTTGACAAAGCTGTGGATCCGAAAAAAATGTTAGGTGCTTAGAAATTTAATTTTCATGAATTTTATTATTTGCAGTCTGTTAATAAAATAGGCTTTATCTCTCATGAATGAAATCAAAAGCCTTTTTTAAAGAAAAACTATGACAGTCCTGCAGTTTATTTACATTTAATAGATTGAAACGAATGATCTATTAGACTATTCTTTGAATTTTCTGCCGGATTTACATTAAGGTTTCGTGGATGTGAGTTAAAAAAAATATTTTCTAGTTTTTTAGTCTGGTACTTTAAATAAAGATTTTTGTTTCCTGTTGGGTCATCCATTTTTTTACGTTCTTCAATAGCTTGTTTCGCTGCTTCAAGCCAATGGGGACGAAGTATACTAAGTTCATTTAAGATAGCACTATTATGATAGAACATATCAGTATCACCCATCTTTTTAGCTTGACCGAGCGAATAGTTTAAAAGACCTTGTAAGGTCCAAATCGTTGTACCTTCCTGATTTAAAGATTCCCTATAAACTGTTTTATCGGTTGCATCCATAATTCTTATTTGGAACTCGATATATTTATAGGACTGTGAATACATTAATAATGATGGAGGAGGAAGAAAAAAATGTTTTTTCTTACCATGACGATCATAGAATGAAAACGTCAATGTTAAAGTATTAAATTCAGCCGCATTATTCTTTAATAGTTTATATAACAAAGATAAACACAAGCTTCCGCAAGAAGTCGGATCCGCTTGGGGATGAGGTAATGTTGGAGGATTATCTGTATCAATAAAAAATGATAAGTCTGGCATAAAAAGTGGAATTCCCAAAAAATCAGAATCGAGAAGTTGAGATTTATGTGAAATGCCAGAGTTAGAAAAATAATTCCAAGTAATAGGTTTAATGATATTTTTTCTTGTCAATATCAAACATTCAATATGCTCTTTTGTTTTATCAGTATTATTAGTAAATATATAACCTATTTTTTCATCTTTTTTTAATGTTTTTCTAATTTCTTCAACTTCATGCTTCACTTCAAACTTATCTAAACAAACATCTTGTAAGCTTTGAATGTGATAATCAATTTGTTGATCCAAAAGAGGTTTACATGCAAGCTGACTGGCTGTCTCATTGAGTTTAATTATTTCACTATCGGATAAATCAGGGTTGAGATGGCCGCTAGGAAGTATAAATTTATTGATTGATTGGGTAATGTCGGAATAGTCTTTCCAGAAGGGTGGTGAAATATTTGATATACAAAGATGATTTTGCTTGGTTTCGCCTGGAGAAAGATAATTTAATTGAATATAAGTGGAGTATTTGCTGTTAGGATCTCGAAGTTTTTCTAATGTAGGTGCGATGCGAATTGAATTTTTCTTTCGTTTTTCAGCAAGAAGTTCTGGACTTTTTTTTCCATTTTTTATTATTTTAATTTTCTTTTCCCGGAAATGATTAATGATACTATCAATCCCTAAAGAGCTTATTTGATGAGAACGATGAAAATTTAAAAATATTTCCTTAGTAAATTTCTGCATAATTACTCCTTGCTTTTTTATGCTAAAAAAAATAATAATTTATTTCTATGAATAAAATTATTTATCCGGTCAGTTTTTAATGGACTTTATCGATATTGTCAAGATAACGATAAAGCAATTTTATAAAATGCCATACCGCATAGTACAAGAAG
Source organism: Rickettsiella endosymbiont of Rhagonycha lignosa (assembly GCF_964031165.1). Classification (NCBI taxonomy): domain Bacteria; kingdom Pseudomonadati; phylum Pseudomonadota; class Gammaproteobacteria; order Legionellales; family Coxiellaceae; genus Rickettsiella; species Rickettsiella endosymbiont of Rhagonycha lignosa. The sequence goes on from NZ_OZ035011.1 coordinate 581,391, forward strand.
TGGTTAACTAGCTTTTATAAAGTTAATTATGGTTAATCAATGTCACCTTGAAAAACAACGACGGGGTTACCGCGCAAAAATACGGGAAAACCTTCACCTTCCCAACGTACAGTCAGGGGGCCACCAGGTAGTTTGACATTGACTTTTTTAGCGAGTCGATTTAATAAATGTCCAGCAATGACAGCGGCACAAGCACCACTACCACACGCTTGAGTTTCTCCGACACCACGTTCATAAATACGCAAATCGATTTGTTTCGGATCGCGAATTTTCATAAATTCAACGTTACTACCTTGCGGAAAATAAGGATGGGGATGTTGATTAAGGTAGGTACCTAAATCTTCTATAGGTACTTGATCTAAACAATTTACTTGTATTACACAATGTGGATTGCCTAATGATAAAACACAACAATCAAAGCGGCCGAAAGGTGTTTCGATAGGATGAATGGGCGGTGTAGACATACTGATGAAAGGAATTTTTTCCGGATCAAAAATGGGTAAACCCAAGTTTGCAGTGACTTTGCCACTTTTTTCAATATTCAGTTCCAAGATATTATTCATGGTCATTAGATGGATAGTGTTTTCTGTGCAAAGTTTTTTTTCTAATAAAAATTTTGCAACACATAATGCGCCATTGCCACATTGTGCCACTTCATTGCCATCCGCATTAAAAATTCGATAATAAAAATGCGAAGACTTAGGTCGAGGTTTCTCAATTAACAACAATTGATCAAAGCCAATACCACGTTGTCGATTGGCCCACAGGCGTATTAATTTACCACTAGGTTTGAAGTTTTGTTGTATGGCATCGATGACAACAAAGTCATTACCTAATAAATGCATTTTCGTAAATTCTGTTTTCATTCAAAAATTTTTTAGTATGTAGAAAGAAGCTTTTCGTTTTGCCATAATTGCTCTAAGGTTTCACGTGAACGAATTAAAAAACTTTGATTTTTATCAGCCATAACTTCTGCGGCGCGCGGCCTGGAATTATAGTTGGAACTCATAGAAAAACCATAGGCGCCACTATCCATAATAGCTAAATAATCGCCTGCTTGTATAGCCAATTGACGATTTTTACCTAAAAAATCGCTGTTTTCACAAATAGGTCCAACAACATCATAATTCTTTTCGGGTAGATCGCAACGTTGGATTATAGGGAATATATTTTGTTCAGCATGATAGAGCGCAGGGCGAATGAGATCGTTCATGCCGGCATCAACAATAGCAAAGTTTTTATCGCTATTTGCTTTAAGATATTCAACTTTTGTTACCAGTATGCCAGTTTGCGCGGTAATAATGCGGCCTGGCTCGATGATTAATTGTAACGTAGCGTTTCTTTTTTTTAGTGCGATTACAATTTGCTGACAATATTCTTGTGGCGTTGGAACTTTTTCTTGTTGATAGGAGAACCCTAAGCCTCCTCCTAAATTAATGGTTTTCAGTTCAATATTTTCTTTTTTTAACTGTTCGGCAAGATCTAACAATTGCTCAATAGCTTGCAAAAAAGGGTCTAATGTGGTGAGTTGTGAACCTAAATGACAGCTAATACCCTGGATTTTCAGATGCTGAGATGTTGCTGCGTGACGATAAAGTGGTAAGGCGTCATTTGCACTCATGCCAAACTTGGTTTCTTTTAAACCGGTGGTAATATACGGATGGGTTTTTGCGTCTATATTAGGATTGATACGTAAGGCAATGCTTGCCATTTTATGCAAATTTTTTGCAATGGCTTCGATTCGAAATAATTCTGATTCAGACTCAACATTGAAACAGCCAATATTTGCCTGTAAAGCAGTTTTTATTTCCTCACTGGTTTTACCTACGCCGGAAAATACTGTTTTTTTAACGTTTCCACCCGCTTGTATGACACGAGCGAGTTCTCCACCTGAAACGATATCAAACCCAGCGCCCCATTTTGCTAAGCGCGCTAAAATAGCAAGATTAGAATTAGCCTTAACCGCATAACAAATTTGCGCGTTTTGTAATAGTTGATCAAATGCGCGCCATTGCCGTTGTAATAATGCTTGCGAATAGATATAACACGGCGAGCCAAATTTGGCCATTATAGTTGCAATAGGTATTTCTTCTACGTGTAATTCTCGGTTTAAATAATGAAAAGACATTATGATGAAGATTTAGCAAAATGATGAGGGATATAAATCGGTGGCTTTTGATCAGGTAAATATAATGGGCCCATTTGTCCACATCCGGTTAAGAAAAATACAATGCTTAAATAAAAAATAGGTCGATAATTTTTTGTTGACATAATCAGAGTGTTTTTAACGAAATTCAAATAGTATACCCAATCTTATGACGACCGCCAACAAAATCCAGTTAAATTTAGCTTATTTTAATGACAAAAAACTCATTGTATTAAAATTGCAGTGATAACAATGTTTTTTTTTATTAATGCTAAAAAACAATCGGCTTCAACCAAAGTAAAGTACCTTGATTTGTTGTTTTTTTCTCTAGGTAGAATTAAATGATTTATAAAATTTACTTTTCATTTTTGAAATATTTTTTTTTAAAAAATTAACAAAATTATTTGGGAAAAAAATAGTCATTTGAAAAAGCAATAGAAAAAAACATTATAAAAAAGGTATTTTTAGGATATTTGAAATTAAGTTGAAATATTTTTTAAAAGCACAATATAAAAATTTGGTTTGATTAAAATAACAACAAGGAGAAATAAAGATGAAAATCAATTCTGTAAGTAATACTATTTCTCGTTGACGCGGGGACCCTTTCCAAAGACAAATTTATAGTTCTTTTTTTAAGGGATGTACTCCAGTTGGGGTTTTATTATATTTGCCATTTAGCGCATATCATAGAGTATTGCTTTCCAGCCAATGAGTCAGTAACAGCATGAATTAGAACCTATTTTTAATTATAAAGTAGGTTCTTTTAAATCAGCCGAAGTAATGAGTTGGGAAAATGAAACACACCAAATAACAACAGATTTTATTTCTGATAGATTGACATGACTTGGAACCGAATAAATCTGACTACCTTGGAAGCTTTTTAACATACCTAAATCATATTTTTTTGAATTTTTAAAGGCAGTATTGGTTTTAATATTTTTAGCATCAGATAAGAAAATATGAAAAGCAGGCCCAGGACCGACTTTAAAATCCTTATTAAGGAATATCTCATACTGATTTTTTGCTTTATAAACATTGACAGACCCTTTGCCATAATGGATAAAATCTTTTGGATTGGGATGAATAAAATTCCCTTTAGCGATTAAAGTTTTAGTTTCAGCATGGATAAGTTTTTCATTTAAGATAGGAGGTGGAAAAATAAAAGGGTAGACAATAAGCATGGCTGCGAGTCCAGCCAGAAAACCAAGCAGACAAGCAGTTAATAAACGAACATTAGCTTTTTTAGTCATTATTTCTCCTGATAATGTTGGAGTTTTGAGCTCTAAAAATACACAGCATTTAACCGCCCATTCAAAAATATTTTAATGTAATATGCAAGCTTTTACTATTTTCTTCGATTAGCCTTCGATAGTTCTTTCTTTAGGGAATGGTTAATTTTTATAAAGCTCTCATTATTACACAGATTTGTCTGTGGCTGGACTTATAGATGACTTTATTTAATTTCTGTTTTGCATCAAATCAGATCGATGAAAATGTTTGTTTTTTTTCGAGCACAATCAGGATTGGAATTGGCTAATTCAATTGCAGCGGGTTATTAAATATACAATTTCGATCTAATTTGAAAGTGATTACTGTATTTTTTATGCTTACTTGCTCATTATTGGCGCAAATAGGGAAAATTTAAAAATATTAAGGAGCAGTATATACTGAAAATATAAGTGATTTTTTATTCTAAACAATATAGCAAAAACAGTCTTAATTTTATGAGGTTCACAATGGAAAACCAAAAGCCATTAGATTATTTAGAGTTTAATCCGATCCAAACTCCTTCTGCCAGTATCATTTGTCTACATGGCTTAGGAGCCAGTGGTCATGATTCGGCCAATATGGCTAGAGCTGTTGCCTTAAGTACAGGCTTTCGTTTTGTTTTTCCTCATGCACCCGTGAGGCCAATAAGTTTAAATGGTGGCGTAAAAATGCCAGCTTGGTACGATATACATGGTCTAACGTTTGGTTCGCCTGAAGATGAGAGTGGTATTCGTGCTGCTGCACAGAGTTTATTTGAATTAATGCAAAAAGAAATGGCACGAGGTATTCCTGCTAGTCGAATTGTTTTAGCAGGGTTTTCTCAAGGTGGAGCAATGGCATTATATACTGCTTTACGTTATCCGCATGCTTTGGCAGGTGTTTTAGCTTTATCAACCTATTTACCTTTACATCATTTTTTAGAAAAAGAAGCCAGTGACGCGAATAAATCAACACCTATTTTTATGGCACATGGCGATGAAGATAATGTGGTTGCACCGGCCTTAGGCGAATTTTCTTATAATTGCTTGAAAAAATTAGCTTACCGTGTGCAGTTTAATCGTTACCCAATAGGCCATAGTGTTTGTCCACAAGAAATTATGGATATTACGCAGTGGTTACAACAACGTTTACAAAAATAATTTACTCTTCGCACTTGAATTTTTGACTATGTTGCCGTTCAATTCGCAATCCTCATGTACCTTGAATACACTGCGGCTGCTCATTTTCTCGGCGCCTAGTCAAAAATTCGATTGCTGTGAGTATATGCTTCGCACTTAAATTTTTGACAGTGTTGCTGCTCAATTTGTAATCTTCATGTACCTTGAATACATTGCGGTTGCCTATCTTCGCGGCACATGACAAAAATCCGATTGCTGTGCGTATAAATCCGTTATACTCTTTCGCCTTATCGATAAAAAAGCGACATTTAATATAGTTTAAGGCGTTATCATACTATCATGCAAAATATTCGTAACTTTTCTATTATTGCTCATATTGATCATGGAAAATCGACCTTAGCCGATAGGTTAATACAAGTTTGCGGGGGCTTGACGGAAAGAGAAATGTCCGAGCAAGTACTCGATTCGATGGATCTAGAACGCGAACGCGGAATTACTATCAAAGCACAAAGCGTAACGCTTTATTATACTGCTCGTGACGGACAGCGTTATCAGTTAAATTTTATCGATACGCCAGGGCATGTGGATTTTTCTTATGAAGTATCGCGTTCTTTAGCCGCTTGTGAAGGGGCGTTGTTAGTCGTGGATGCCGCTCAAGGGGTTGAAGCGCAAACCGTGGCTGTTTGTTATACCGCTGTTGAACAAGGTTTAGAAGTTTTACCGGTATTAAATAAAATAGATTTACCACAAGCTGATCCAGAAACCGTTATTCAGGAAATTGAAGAAATTATCGGCATACCTGCTCAAGATGCTGTTAGAGTCAGTGCAAAACAAGGTCTCGGCATTTTAGAACTGCTAGAACGACTCATACATGTTATTCCACCACCGCAAGGTGATGTGCAGCAACCCTTACAGGCACTCATTATCGATTCTTGGTTTGATACTTACTTAGGAATTGTTTCTTTAGTGCGGATAAAAAATGGTAGGCTTAAAATAGGTGACAAGATCCAAGTGATGTCTACTGGACGCAGTTACATCGTGGATAAATGCGGAATTTTCACCCCAAAACGACAAGAAATGGAAGAATTAAATGCTGGCGAGGTGGGGTTTGTTATTGCGGGTGTTAAAGATATTCATGGTGCGCCGGTCGGAGATACCTTAACCCATACTTCGAAACCTGCCAGTGCGCCTTTACCTGGTTTTAAACGCGTTCACCCACAGGTATTTGCCGGTTTATTTCCGGTCAATACCGAAGCTTTTACTGATTTTCGCGAGGCTTTAGAAAAGCTCAGTTTAAATGATTCATCCCTGTTTTATGAACCTGAAACTTCTGAAGCCTTAGGTTTTGGTTTTCGTTGTGGTTTTCTTGGTTTGTTGCACATGGAGATAGTTCAAGAGCGTTTAGAACGAGAGTATGATCTCGATTTAATAACTACCGCGCCCACTGTTGTTTATGAGATAGTGACAACCCGGGGGGAAACATTACTTGTCGATAATCCTGCCGATTTACCGATGGCCAATTTGATTGCAGTGATGCGTGAACCTATCGTTTTGGCGAATATTTTAGTGCCCCAGACTTATTTAGGCGCAGTGATAACGCTTTGTAATGAGCGTCGTGGTGTGCAAACCAAATTACTTTATACGGGTAAACAAGTTTCTATCGCTTATGAATTACCAATGAGTGAAGTGGTTTTAGATTTTTTCGATCGCTTAAAATCTTTAAGTCGGGGTTATGCCTCTCTGGACTATCATTTTATCCGCTTTCAAGAAGCAGATTTAGTCAAGTTGGATATTCTAATTAATGGTGATAAAGTCGATGCCCTTGCCTTAGTGGTACATCGCAGTCAATCACAATATCGAGGCCGTCAATTGGTGGCTAAACTTAGAGAGCTCATTCCTCGTCAGATGTTTGAAGTCGCATTACAAGCCGCGATAGGTGGCCATATTATTGCAAGGGAAACCGTTAAGGCCTTACGTAAAAATGTTATTGCTAAATGTTATGGTGGCGATATTTCGCGTAAGAAAAAATTATTAGAAAAACAAAAAGCTGGTAAAAAACGCATGAAACAAGTGGGTCGAGTGGAGATACCACAACAGGCATTTTTAGCGGTGTTACAACTCGAGAAGAAATAATCCTAATTAATAGAGTAACTATGATGAGCTTAAATTTTGAATTTTTTTTGACAACGGCGGTAGTCATTTCGGGTGCCATTGCTTTGGTGGACAGTCTGATTTTTGCACCCATACGAAAACGAAAAAAAATTGCTCATCCTTCGGTTCTCATTGAATATGCGCGTTCTTTTTTCCCAATTTTACTCTTGGTTTTATTATTGCGCTCTTTCTTGGCCGAACCTTTCCGTATTCCTTCTGGTTCAGAAAAACCCGATCTACTGATAGGTGATTTTATTGTTGCAAATAAGTTTAGTTATGGCATACGCTTACCGGTATTACATAAAAAAATCATTTCCATTGGTGAGCCCAATCGCGGTGATATTGTAGTGTTTTTATGGCCCAGAGATACATCAACTTATTTTATTAAACGCGTGATTGGTTTACCTGGCGACGTTATAAGCTATAAAGATAAAGTCTTAACCATCAATGGTCAGCTTGCTCCACAAACCTTACTCGGAAAGCAAACCGATCAAGATGGTGCGAATGAAAAATGGCCGGTGTTGTTAAAGCGTGAAAATTTATTGGGTGTGCAACATGATATTTATTTACGTCCTGACCAATTAGCGACGGATTTTTCAGTATATGTACCACCAGGCAATTATTTTGTTATGGGTGATAATCGAGACAATAGCTTAGATAGCCGTTATTGGGGTTTTGTCCCTGAAAAAGATCTTATCGGCAAGGCTATGTGGGTATTTTTTAGTTGGGATAACGAACAGCACCGAGTGCGTTGGAATCGATTGGGAATGCGTATCCATTAGGTGGAGTTTTTTAATTTTAAGAGGCCATAGTGAGAGCAGAAATAGAAACCTTATGTGAAAAATTAAATTATCGATTTAAGAATCCTGAACTATTGGAAGATGCACTTAGCCATCGTAGTTTTCGTGGCAATAAAAATAATGAACGATTAGAATATTTAGGCGATGCTGTACTTAACTTTGTAATTGCCGCCGCTTTATTTCGTCAAAACATTAAAGCTCGTGAAGGTGAGTTAAGTCGTTTGCGTGCTAATCTGGTGCGTGGCGAAACCTTGACCGATCTCGCAAAAGAATTTGAATTAGGAAACTATTTACGTTTAGGTGCTGGAGAATTAAAAACGGGAGGCGCGCAGCGTAAGTCTATTTTAGCCGATGGTATGGAAGCGGTTGTCGGTGCTATTTATCTCGATGGTGGCTTTCAGGCTTGTGAAACCTGCATACTACGTTGGTATGAAAATCGCTTGGAAAATGTCGAAACCATTCCAGATCTTAAAGATCCTAAAACTCGTTTACAAGAGTATTTGCAAGCAAAAAAATTAGCTTTACCTGTTTACACTATTTTAGCCTTAGATGGCCCTGCTCATAATCAATCCTTTAAAGTAGAATGTCAACTGCATGGGTTACCGAATAAAGCTGTAGGAATAGGCAGTAGTCGGCGTCGCGCCGAGCAAAAAGCCGCAGAAAAAATTTTAGCTGAATTAGAGTCAATCTATAAAGCTTAATACAATGATATACATACAGCAATTGAATTTTTGGCAAATGCTGCGTTGTTAAACAAGATTCTTTTATATAATAACCATGAGGATTGCGAATTGAGCGGCAACACAGACAAAAATTCAAGTACGAAAAGTATGAAACACTTAGAAGGCACTCATTGTGGCACCATAGCCATTATCGGTCGTCCAAATGTCGGTAAGTCTACTTTACTGAATAAAATCTTAGGTGAAAAATTAACCATTACTTCATCAAAACCACAAACGACTCGGCATCAAATTTTAGGAATTAAAACCGAAGCACAGACGCAATCAATTTATATCGATACGCCTGGAATACATCCTAATACTCAACGTCGTTTAAGTCGAGCGATGGTGCGATCGGCTATTAATGCTTTAATCGATGTCGATATTATTGGTTTTGTTGTCGAAGCCAATCGTTGGACTGCTGACGATGACGCTATTCTAGAACGTATAAAGCATCAAGAACATCCAGTGATACTAATTGTTAACAAGATAGATAAAATAAAAGATAAGACTCGTTTACTACCTTTTTTACAATCCTGTTCTGAGAAAATGTCTTTTTTAGCTATCGTTCCTGTTTCAGCGCAAAAAGATAAAAATATTGATGAATTAGAAAAAGTGATAGCGCTTGCGTTACCCATCGCTGAATTTATTTATCCAGCGGATCAGTTCACGGATCGAAGCCAACGTTTTTTAGCAGCAGAATTTATCCGTGAAAAATTGATGCGAAGTTTATACGAAGAACTACCTTATTGGTTAACGGTCAGTATCGAACAATTTGCTGAGCAAAAAAAAATTATTAAAATTTCAGCCATCATTTGGACAGAACGATCCAGTCAGAAAGCCATTATTATTGGTAAAAATGGTGAGTTACTTAAAAAAGTCGGCACTGAGGCACGCATGGATATGGAAACTTGTTTTGGCAAAAAAGTTTATTTAGTGCTCTGGGTAAAGGTAAAAGCAGGTTGGTCAGAAGAAGAAGGGAGTTTGTAAATTTATCGTTTTATATTCTCATCTAAGCTAAAATAAACATAAGTTGTTAAGCTTTTGTCATGGAGGGTAAAAATGCATGATATTAATGTCTGTGCGAAAAAACAAGCCGGAGATAATCGATTATCAAAGGATAATGCGGCATTATTGTTGGTTGATCATCAAACCGGGTTATTTCAATTAGTCCGAGATTATAATTTTGATGAATTTAAGAATAATGTCTTAGCTTTAGCTGACATTGCGCTACTGTATAAATTGCCAGTGGTATTAACCACCAGTCAAGAACAAGGTCCTAATGGTCCGATTCTCCCTTATTTAAAAGAAAAATTTCCTAAATCTGCTTACATCGCCAGACCGGGTGAAATTAACGCTTGGGATAATAAAGATTTTGTTGATGCGGTTAAAGCCACCGGACGAAAAAAACTTATCATAGCTGGAATTGTCACAGATGTATGCGTGGCGTTTCCAACCCTCGCTGCGTTAAGTGAAGGCTATAGCGTATATGTCGTAGTGGATGCATCGGGAACTTTTAATACCTCAGTACGTGATGCCGCATTAACGCGTATGGTTCATGCAGGGGCTATATTAACCAGTTGGTTTGCTTTATCCGCAGAATTACAACGCGACTGGCGCCAGCCAGAAGGTAAGGCTTTAGCTGATTTATATGAAGAGCGTTTAGTGCCGTATGGAAACCTTATCATCAGCAAGAACGCAAAATAATATCGTTATTAAATGACTGCGAAATGGTTTTTATTGGAATGTGAATTATACTCGACTAAGCATTTGCTTATTGAGGAGATAGTATGAAATTATTTCAGATGTTAGGTGCAGGCGCATTAGTTTCTTTGCTATTAACTGCGAGCAATGCATCCTTTTGTGCTACTCCTAGCGATGCCATCTTAAATTTATTACATATTACTCCTTCCGGTGAGTCTGTCGATTATGTCCTACATAAAAAACAATTCCAACTCCAAAACTTAGTGACTGAACAACGCCATCCTAAAACAAATAATTTGAGTTATCTGATCAGTAATGATACGCAAGGTGGGTTAAAGGAAATTTTGCTAATAGATGAAGATATCTCAAAAAAATTTAAAGAGATGGCGAATAATCCTCAACAATTAAAAACATTAGCGAATGCATCTCAGGCCATCGAAATGGCGATTATCAATCATAGAAAAATATTTTTTTATGGGACAGGTGCGACGGGTCGTTTAAGCGTTTTAGTGGAATCGTCTTTATGGAGACCCTTCTGGGAAAAATTAAAACTTCTACCCGAATGGGAAAAAATTAAACCACACCTAGCTTATGCTGAAAATACAATTATCGGAACCCTAACAGGTGGTGATCGTGCTTTAGTCAGTTCACTTCCGGGATTCGAAGATCTGCAAAGCATCGGAAAACTACAATTGCAAGAGCAACATATACAAAAAGGTGATTTAGTTTTTGCGATAACAGAAGGGGGTGAAACTTCCGCGGTTATTGGTAGCGTTTTGTCGGCAAATAAATTAAATTCCGAGACAAAACAAAACAACCCCTATTTTATTTATAATAATCCCGATAAAGTTTTATTGCCTTTTTTAAGAAGTCGTTCCGTTTTACAGAATCCCGATATAATAAAAATTAACTTGACTACTGGACCGCAGGCAATAACAGGTTCAACCAGAATGTAAGCAACGACTAGCGAACTTTATCTAGTGGGTATTTTATTAGAAGATGCTTTGCAGCGCATTTTTTTAGAAATATCTTTCTATACAAGAAATGCACCAACTCGGATTTTCTGAATTAATGACTTTGCAACAACGCTTGTTAAACTTTCAAGAATTACAAGCCAGTACGTATCATATAGCTTCGAAAATTGCTCCATGGACAGATTTAGAAGCGAAAATCTATGCTACACACCATAGAGCAATTTATTTTGCAAACCAAGCATTATTACCGGTTTTTACCGATATTACCGAACGTGCTCCTACTTTTCGTCTTGAACCATTGGACACACTAAATACCAAAAAATCTTGGGTATATGTATGGACTAATGCAAAAAATCAAGAACAAGCTTGGCTTATTTTATTGCATCATCCTTTTCGTGGTCAAACGTGCATAACACAGACTTTAATTTTCGTACTGAGATTCGCAGTAAGGCTTCTTGTAAAGATTTGGCTTTTATATTATCCGCGGCATTTTTCAGTAATTCTGCACTGGCAGATGATAGCAGCGGAGGAGGCTGGCTTAATTTTGTATTAGATGTATGAAACAGAGGTTGTATATTCCACTCAATATGCGTTAAATCGCGCAGATCAGGATGTTTAAGTAAGTTTTGGGTTATATCGGGCAATGTATAACGCAAACGTGTGGCCCAGGCGGCACTGTCACACTCGATGATTAAATAACCGTCACGGAAGTTAGCGACACGTGTGTGCTCGCTTAGCTCAGTAAGGATTTCAACTTGCCAGATTTGATTCAGTTTGGTTAGTTGCTGTACCTTGTTTTGAATGAATGCTAAAACGCTTTCTGGATCTTGTTGCAAGATATTCACGGGAGTTTTTTCTGGAGCGGGTTTTTTGCTCATATTAATCTATTTTCATGGGTAAAATAACCAGTTGTACACCCAATAAGTGTAAACGTCTTTGTAGCATGACCGCTGTTTCATTATGCAATAAGCGAGTTATCCAGTTATCTTTACTAAAAATCAATTTACTGGCAAAAAAGATCGAATGAGGAAATTCTTTAATGACCTTTTTGGATAAATTGGTTAATTTTTCGGTTGGATCGGTGCCGTAAGCGGTATAACCCTTAGCCGCTAAACCTTGTTCCTGGCAATAGGTGACAAAATAGTCCAACATTTCATCGGTGCTTTTTTGCATGTCGGTCAATTCTTTTTTGGCACTAAAACTTTCTACGTCGACAATGCCGACGTTAACAAACACGAAATTTTTAAAATGATTAGGGAACATGCGCAATATCCACAATAGATTATGCAAACCAATACCGCGGTGTCTACCCACCATAATCACAGCGGTAGCTTCTTTAGGTTGCAAAGGCGTGACTACACTAGGCACTTTTAAAGGTGTGCTGGTCATCAGTAAATCGATGTCATGTAATTTATTAAATACCATCGTGTAATGTTTTTTAACTAACAGACAAATGAAAATAACAAAACTTGTGATCAGTACGGTTACCCAGCCACCAAACGTAAATTTTGATATCAGTGTGATAATCAATATGCTAAAGGTGACTAGAAAAGCAAAAGCTGAAAAAAATAAACGTCCTAACCAATGCGGCGAGGCATTGCTTCTATGTTTTACCCAATAAACACACAGACCTAAAATTGAAAGAGAAAAGGTTAAGAACACATTCATACTATAAAGAATAACTAACCAAGAAACGCGACCACCACTCAGCCAAAGAATAAGGAGTGCAGCAATACCAAACACAATAACGCCGTTTTGTGTAACCAAACGGCTAGAAAGATGACGAAAACGATTCGGTAACCAACTATCGATCGACATGTTTGCTAATACACCGGGGCCAGCTAAAAAACCCGTATTCGCGCCGACTAATAATAGACCTGCCTCAAGTAATAAAGTTAGGGTTAACATCGCTTTTGCAAATGCAGAATCGCCTAATATCTTATGAAATACCACCGCATTTAAGGTTTGACCATACACAGGATGTGCATGCCAGAGTAAATACAACAATATAATTCCGCCCGCGGTAAAACTTAAGGAAAGTGCCATATAAAACATGGTCCACTTACCGGTTTGTACACGTGGTTCCATGAGTCGATTCACATTGTTGGAAACGGCTTCGATCCCAGTGTAAGTACCACTTCCTAAAGAATAAGCACGTAATAATAGGGCAATTATAAATAGCCAACCGGTTTGCTTTGACATTTCCAAGGTGTTACTTAAGGTGTCAGAAAACACGTTGGGTAAAGTGCTTTTATGCGTAATGACACCATAAATAATTAAAAAAAAGTGTGTTGCAACGAAGCCCAAAAAAATCGGCATTACGAACTTAATCGATTCTTTCATACCGCGTAAATTGAGTGTGATTAATAGAATAATGACGCAAGCAGCCGATAACAGTTTATAATTCAAGAAATAATGAGGCAGTAAACTAAACAAGGCGTCGATACCACTTGCTACCGAGATGGTAATGGTTAAGACGTAATCGACAATGAGCGCTGCACCGGAAACCAATCCGGCATGGGGGCCTAATAATTGCGTGGCCACTTTATAACCACCGCCACCGCTAGGAAATAATGTAATGACCTGATTGTAAGCCAGCGCAATAATAAATACAGTTAATATCGTGGCGATAGAAATGTACAGACCTAAAGAACTGTAGTGCGGGCCTAAAGCAATAAATGCTTCTTCAGGACCATAACAAGAAGAGGACAAACCGTCTGCACCGAGACCTACCCAGGCTAAAAAAGCGACTAATGCAATATTATGTTGCGCGTTCGGATTTAAAGGATTACGGGGTTTACCGAGCAAAAAACGACCAAGACGTTGAAAAAAAGTCATGCTCATGCAGAGTCTGAATAAAAAGCTACTATAGCCGGTTAAGCATGGTTTTTGAAGCCGCTCTCTCAAACTTGATTCAGTGTATACTAATTATGCGAGCACAATTTTGCTTGTTTAATATGGATTACTACAATAATTTTTTAAATAAGGACATCACTATGTTTATCAGGGACATCAATGAATTATTAACCAAAGCATTCCAACAAAAATGTTATCTTGAGGATGATCTTACGTCATTTTATAAACTTAAATTTCCAAATATATCAAGTATTGAGGAATTTAATGATATTAAAGATAATCTCGAAATGTTTTTATCTCAATATGATATGAAAATTGGAACGATGGCGATCCTTTATCCAAAAGAAACGGGTAAAGTCTTCATATTACCGATAAATAAATTACCTCTCGATCGGCTTTTAGAAAAACTGGATAATTTATTGAAAGATAGTCAATTACATGAAGCAGTTAATCCAAATGGTGTATTGCAAGTGAAAGAATGCTTAGATAACGGCGCTAATATTAATAATAAAAATATTGTCGGTGACACAGTGCTGCATATTGCCACGCGAAAAGACTATTTTCCCATTGTGAGTTTACTATTAGAACAAGGTGCCTCAACTAATATTTCGAATCACAAAGGTGAGACACCTTTATGGATTCTTGATCAAAATAATGATGCTATTATGGGAAAAGCGTTCATAGAGACTATATTAGATCCAAATGCTAAGAAACCTGACTTGACTATGCAAATACTGAATGATTATTGGGATGAACGAATCCAAAAACTGGCTAATAAGCCAATGAATCAAGACTTTGTAGAAGAAACAGTCGAAGGGGTACCGAGTCCTCAAAAAGTAAAAAAGCTTGTACAATTCTTTTTTTCTAAGACTTCTCCACAAATCGATGAGCAGCAGCCAGAAGAAGCAGTTATAGCAAACTTAGTCAAATAAAATTGATTTTTCGTATGCTTGTTTGACAGAAAGAGAAATAAATTTACAATCCTGATAGGACTTTTTTAGTACTTTAGTTAAGATAGGCTAAAAAAGTTCTTTTTCTTTCGGGGGTTAACTAGATGACAACATCGTCAAATAATCGATATGAGATCCCATGTCTGGCTTCACATTGCTTAGAACCGCTCCACCAGTTAGAACAGCGCTTACTGACTGCGCAAACAGCGATAGAAAATTGGTTACGTGAGCAATGGCGTAAAACACCCGCTCCTTTTTATTCCTCCGTCGATTTACGCAATGCCGGATTTAAGTTAGCGCCAGTGGATACTAATTTGTTTCCTGCTGGGTTTAATAATTTGAGTGAAGATTTTATTCCTCTGGCTGTGCAAGCAGCACAAGAAACCTTAGAGCGCTTAGCACCAGGATGTTTACGTATTTTATTGATTCCTGAAAATCATACTCGAAATAATTTTTATTTCGAAAATCTTTTCACATTACAAGATATTTTGAGTAAAGCAGGTTTTGAAGTCAAAATTGGATCCTTATTAGAAGACATCAAAGCAAACAAAAAGATTACGCTAGAGTCAGGCGGTTCGGTAACATTAGAACCCATCCACCGTCAGGGCGATCATATTAAAGTTAATGATTTTTTGCCTTGTTTTATTTTATTAAATAATGATTTGGCTAATGGTATTCCTAAAATATTACAGGGAATAAAACAATCTATTTTACCCAATGTTAATTTAGGTTGGCATAGTCGTTTAAAATCAAATCATTTCCATCACTATGAGCAAGTGACCAAAGAATTTTCAGAATTATTAAATTTAGATCCTTGGTTAATTACACCTTATTTTTCATATTGTACGGGTGTGGACTTCATGCAACGCGAAGGTGAAGATTGCATGCTAGAAAAAAGCCAACAAATATTACAAGCAACCCAAAAAAAATATGATCACTATCATATTAAAGAAAAACCTTATGTGGTTATTAAAGCGGATGCAGGTACTTATGGCATGGGTGTGTTATCTATTCATGAAGTAGAAGAAATCCAACAACTCAACCGCAAAAAACGTAGTGATATGATGGTTTCTAAAGGTAGCCGACCGATCAATAAGGTAATAATTCAAGAAGGGGTATATACATTTGAAACATGGAATGATGCAGTGGCAGAACCTGTGGTTTATATGCTCGGACAATATGTCGTCGGTGGATTTTATCGTGTTCACACCGGTCGTGGCGTTAGCGATAATCTGAATACACCCGGTATGCAATTTGAACCTTTGCCTTTTGTGCAAGCCTGCAATATTCCAGACCATAGCGGACAACAAAAAGGCAAATGCGCGAATCGGTTCTATGTTTACGGTGTGATTGCAAGATTAGCTTTATTAGCGGCTGCACGTGAACAAGCTGAAGTTTTAAAGCAAGCGGAGTAAACCATGCTTAAGCCACTTGGTGTGATTATGGATCCCATAGCTGGGATTAATCCAAAAAAAGATACTACGTTGGCTTTATTGTTAGCGGCACAACAGCGTCATTGGCCAATTTTTTACATGGAAGTTACCGATCTTTTTTTAATTAATGAAAAGCCTTATGCACGTATGCGCAGATTGCAGGTCAAGGATGATGAAAAAAGTTGGTTTTCTTATGATAAGGAAACTATTGCTCCTCTCACAAGTTTATCAGTGATATTGATGCGTAAAGATCCACCCATAGACATGCAATACATTTATGCGACTCAATTGTTGGATAAAGCAGAACAACAAGGCGTATTAATTGCTAATCGTCCACAAAGTTTGCGTGATTTTAATGAGAAATTATTTACATTAAATTTTCCACAATGTTGTCCTCCCAGTTTAGTCACAGCGACTATTCATGACGCACAAGAATTTTTGTCGGAATATCAAGATATCATCGCTAAACCTTTGGATGGTATGGGTGGTCAGTCAGTATTTCGACTGCGTGTCAGTGATCCCAATATCAATGTTATCTTAGAAACTTTAACGGCTAACAATCAATCTTATATGATGGTACAGCGCTATATTCCAGAAGTGCTCGCTGGGGATAAACGTATTATTATGATTAATGGCGAACCTATTCCCTATGCCTTGGCTCGTATCGCGCCACCCGGTGAAACACGAGCCAATTTGGCCGTAGGCGGAAAAGGTAAAGCCGTTAAATTAAGCGAACGCGATGTTTGGATTTGCCAACAAGTTGGGCCTATTTGTCGAGAAAAAGGATTATTATTTGTTGGTTTAGACGTGATTGGCGATTATTTGACCGAAATCAATATTACTAGCCCTACCGGCGTACGTGAAATCGATGCGCAATGTGATATCAATATCAGTGCGCAATTTATCGATGCGATTTTTCCTAACGCATAATCCTGTTTTTTATCCTAGTATAGAAAAATCACTGTTATAGCGAACGAATGTCTAAATTATCGCGTACCTCGGTGCTTACAATGACACATAAAATGCAAAGGATCACAAATTGATACAACCCCCAAATATACAGTTTGAAGATTTTAAGCAACTATTAAAACCACGACGCAGAGACGCGCACAAGGGTTTATTTGGCCATGCGCTGATAGTCGGTGGTGATCACGGCATGACGGGAGCAGCGCGTTTAGCGGCAGAAGCAGCATTGCGCGTAGGCGCAGGTTTAGTGAGTGTGGCCACTCGAGCAGAATCGATTACTGCCATTATCTCTGAACGTCCTGAAATCATGGCACATGCCGTTAAAACTGGCAAAGATCTCATTCCTTTAATTCAAAAAGGCAGTGTCATCGTATTAGGAACTGGATTAGGGCAAACAAGTTGGTTACAGCAATTATTATCGCGCGTTTTAATGGCTGCACAAGCTAAATATTGGATGCGGATGCTTTGAATTTGTTGGCGAAACAGCGTAAAAAATCAGACAATTGGATTTTAACGCCTCATCCAGGCGAAGCAGCCCGTTTATTGAACTGTTCTGTTAAAGTCATTCAAGCCAATCGGATTAAGGCGGTTAAAGCATTACAAAAAAAATATGGCGGTGTGGTAGTGCTCAAAGGTGCGGGTAGTTTAGTCTGTACAGACAAATCACTACGAATTTGTTTAGCAGGGAATCCTGGTATGGCCAGTGGTGGTATGGGCGATGTTTTAAGTGGCGTGATTGGCGGACTTTTGGCACAACATTTCACCTTACAACAAGCAGCAGAATGTGGTGTTTGTTTACATGCGCTGGCAGGCGATAGGGCGGCGGCAAAAAATGGTGAACGAGGTTTATTAGCCAGTGATTTAATATCGTATTTATATCAACTTATCAATTGAAATTAATTTAATTTCTGGAGCGACTATGCACAAGCAATACTATTCAGCGTTGGTTGGAGTTGCCATTATTGGCATTTTTTTAAGTTCAATCATACTTGCTTTTACTGTGCATGGAGTTCCTGCTAATCCGATTTTTTTTATTGTTATGTTGAGTTTATTCGGCATTATAGCGTTGTGTATGATGTATCGTTACTTATGCGCTCCTTTTTTGTTTGCAACGTTTAGTGTTTTAGCTGTGTTACGGATTTTAGGTTTACATAAATGTTTTATTCCTATGATCCCTGTCATTATTAGTCTGCTGTGTTTAGTGATTTTATTTATTTATATTGCTTATCATGATGTTAAACAACGACCTATTATCTTGCAGGGTAAGCCTCAAGAAATGTTTAATATGTCTGCTTATGAATGGCATCTTAGTTTTTTTCGAATATACGTAGGGTTTGATCTCATTGCGCATTGTGCTGAAAAATTATTTGCCGGACGCATCCCTTTTCGAGCGGATGTAAGCGCTTTTGCACACTTAAATGTTGTCGATCCTAGTTTTTTCGTCAGATTTTCAGGCTTATGCGAATTAGCGGGCGTCATCTCATTAGGATTAGGTTTGTTAACCCGCGTTGGTGCGCTAGGCACATCCTTATATTTAATTGTGGCAACAATTATCGGGCATCACTTTTTAAAGGGCTTTATCTGGGCGTTACCCGGTGGTGGCTGGGAATATCCAGTTATGTGGAGTGTTTTCATTCTGAGTTATGTTGTATTAGGTGCAGATGAGTTTTCTATCGATGGTGTTTTAGATAGGAATTTTAATTTACCCATTTGGCTAAAAAGATTAATGGGAGTCATGGAATCGGATAAGAAAGTTTCAGATAAAAAAATTAGCTTTTAATGAACACGTAAATTAGAAAGAAAACCAAACGAGCAATTCACAGTTTCTGTGATAAAGCTGTGTAAAAATATGTGTAAAAGCTTTTGAACACGTTAATATGACTGATGTCGTAAAGCTTGTTTAAAAATTAAACAATATGAAATTCAACCTCCCTTGAGTCTAAGAAAGCTTACGTCATTATCCTGTTCATTTTCTTCATTAGTTTCAGGCGTTGGAAAAAAAGCTAATTTAGAGTGTGAATAGTGTAAATTCATGGAACAAGTCAATTTCCTTCCACTAAATTTAATGGCTTCAATGGTGAGACTATATTCTTGCTTCCCTTTAGCTTTAAAATAATCCTCTAAAAGTTCATCAGCGAAAGCATTTTTTTGATTTTCTTCACGAAGGTGAGAAATTTGCGGAACAAGTGTTAAATAAAAAAAATGAAATTCAGCTCTGTTTTTAAACGCATGTTGAATATTTATTTTTTCCATTGAATTAACGTGAATTCCAGCATTACGCGCATAATCTTCATAGTTTGTATCATTTAAATAGCTAAAAGGAGATTGATAATTTTCAAAGTATTTTTGCCAATGTGGCTTTTGTGTCAAGCGAGTTATTAGTTCCGCCTGGCTTTTTTCATAAATAGCGGCAAGTATATATAAATCACCTTTATTTTTTAGTATTTTTGCAATATTTTGAAATGCTAATGCTTTATTAGTAACCCAGGGGATACAAAAAAAACTAACTGCAGCATCATATTTAGCTGTATAATTTAATCGTTCAACATCCGTAACCTGAAAATGTAAGTTATCTCGCTTAAAATGTGCTGTTGCAAATTTTATCATGTCAGCGGACTTATCGATCCCAATGACTTGTCCAGAAGTAAGCTGCGATGCAATGTAATGGGTTGTTTTTCCATTACCACATCCAATATCCAGAATAGAAGCACCGCTTTTAAAAGAACAAGTCTCTAAAAATTTTATCGCAGCATTATATTGGAAATCTGAACATTGAGTATACTTGGCGGGATCCCAGTCTTTTTTAATCATGTTAAAATCCCTTTAAAATAAAGACGAAAATTATAAATAAATTAAAAAATTTGTAAAGATAAATTTATTTATAGCTCTATATTATAAATGGAATAAATTTTTGACCTGAAAGTTAATGTCGATATTTTTGAATATATGTTAAGCTTTTATATAATAAAGAAATTATATTAACAAAGGTAAATAAAATGCTAAAATCACCAGAAAATACTAAAAAATATAAACCAATTCATTTATTTAAAGCGAACATTAACAATAAAAATGACGCATTTTTTTTCTTCACTGAATCGAATAAAGAGTTTTGGATGAAGCAAGATCCCACCGATTGGGAAAAAGTTACCATAGATAGTAGGGAAATTTTAAGGGATGGTGGTTCAACAACTTATTGTTTTAGTGGAAAAGAGTACGACAAATTATATGTACCCATTTCTAAGAAAGAAACTCCTTATATCTCAGGGAATTGTGCTCGCATTTTTTTAAAAAAAATACCATTGTCAAAAGAAATATTAAATGGGATAGATATAACTAAATTGGATCTATCGAATATTTCAGAAACTATTGCCGACGCAGAAAAAAAACAAAAAGAAGAAATTCAAAAAAGAGATAAATTGAGTAATAGTAATCTCTCAAGACTTTTCTCAACCAATTTACTTGATTTTTTTGATGCAATTTCAAAAGATTCCGAAGAGATTTCTGAGCCTGGAACTTCATTTCCTAGTGAACAATCAGCAAAAGGACTTAGCCAATTAAAAATCTAAATAGATGAAAAGATGTGCTCTTTAATCCATTTAAAGCGAAATGTTTTCTAATTGACAGAAAATAACAAGAAATTTATCATGCGCGTTTATTAAAGGAATAATAAATGAAAAAAGTAGAGCATGTTGAGTATCCAATCCAAACAGATAGTGAACAGTTAGCACAATCTCTTCCTAATTTCGAACAAGAAAGCTCAAAAATTGCTGAGACAACTCTAGTTGCTGAAAAAATTTTAAAATTAAAAGCGCAAATTGCTAAAATTGTAACTGAACTTGACGATCTGAAAGCCTTCTTACTGATTTTTGTAGCGGCAAGAGATGCAATGAAAAAAATAGATACTGATAAGAATGACCCTTTTACTAAAAACGATATTGAGGGTGAGATTAAAATAATTAATCGAAAAATACATTACTGCGGTTACTTGAAATTATCAAAAGAAGTTAAAATAGAGGCGCTCTCAACTAAAGAAATATATTTAGAACCTGAACTTTTCGAAAACCGCTTGTTAGAATTAAGAGTGCAAGAAAAAGAAACCCGTCCAGTTATTCAAAACTTAGAATTGGCTATTGATGCGTTAAATAGAGTTTCTGAGGAATTCTTTAAGAACCCCAGTAAATCTTCTTGGGAAGATTTTCAAATAAAAGAATGTATTAACGCAGAAATTCAATTACTTGAAAAAGAGAAATCAGAAAATAAATCGCGATTGGAAGATATAAAAGAAAAAATAAAAATATTAAAAAAGCCTAAATTTAATCAGGATACTTCTTTAGTAACCAATCACGCTAAACAGTTATTTTTTAATGGTAAGGCAGAAAGAGATAATTCCATCCCAGAATTAAAAACTCAGGCGATCAAGAACTGTATTTAAGGCGAATGTAAATTAGAAACTTAAACATCTATGCCGACTTGGATTTTGCCATCGATTAATCGAGTAGGGAAGGTTTTAACACCAGTAAAAGCGGGGGGACGGGTTGCTGCGCCTGTTTTAATACAAAAACCAGCGCCATGCCAAGGACAAATAATTTCTTCTCCTTCTATCTCGCCGCCTTCGAGTGATTGATCTTCGTGTGTGCAGAGATTTTTTATGGCATAAAATTCGCCATTTAGATTGAAAACCAATAAGGATAAACCATTCCAGTCAAATACTTGATAAGTACCCACGGGAAAACTGGCAGCATCGATTACATCAACCCAATTGGTCATTTTTCCTCCTTTTGTATAGCATTCTAGAAAGACTTTTATAGCATACCTAATTGTAATTTAGCGGCTTCGGACATATTTTCAGTGCTCCAAGGTGGATCCCACACTAATTCCACTTGTGTTTCACTGACACCCGCCACATTATTGATCGCATTTTCCACTATGCCAGGAAAAGTTTGTGCGACCGGACAACCCGGCGAAGTTAAAGTCATTTCAATCTTTACCAATCCTTGTGGATCAATAAAAATATTATAAATAAGTCCTAAATCATAAATATTGACTGGAATTTCTGGGTCATAGATCCCCTTGAGTGCTTCAATAATAGCATTTTTTAAAATGATTAATGCGTCTTCGGTCAATGGATAGGGGGTCAATGTCATCATAGGTATGTCGATTATTGATGTTCGGTAGAAACAACTAATTCATTGTTTTGTTTTAAAGCAGCTTGTAAGGTATGCCAGGCCAAAGTTGCGCATTTTACGCGCGCTGGATAGGCTTTAACCCCAGCAAATACCGCTAATTTTTCCAGATCATATAATTGTTCGGGTGTGGTGGCTTCACTGGTTAATAATTGGTGAAAACTAGCAAATAAGGCTTCGGCTTGGTTAAGTGTTTTACCCGTTAATATTTCTGACATTAAGGAAGCAGATGCCATAGAAATGGCGCAACCTGAACCTTCAAAGCTAATGGCCGTAATCTTTTCCTGTTCTATTTTAAGATATACGGTTAAGCGATCACCACAGAACTGGTTAAAACCATTTGCAGAGCGATTCGCCAACGGCATTGTGTGATGATGGCGAGGATTGCGTCCATGGTCTAGGATCATTTCTTGGTAGAGTTCGCGTAAATCTGACATCGTCTTATTTAAACAATTGTTTTAAAGTGTGTAAACC
Organism: Rickettsiella endosymbiont of Rhagonycha lignosa; assembly: GCF_964031165.1. Taxonomy (NCBI): domain Bacteria; kingdom Pseudomonadati; phylum Pseudomonadota; class Gammaproteobacteria; order Legionellales; family Coxiellaceae; genus Rickettsiella; species Rickettsiella endosymbiont of Rhagonycha lignosa. Next base: position 604,134 of record NZ_OZ035011.1, read on the forward strand.
GTCGATTAAAGCATCAATATCTGCTTTATTATTATAAAACGCTAAAGAAGCGCGCACAGTAGAATCGACATTAAAGCGTTGCATTAATGGCATGGTGCAATGTTGGCCGGCGCGCACTGCAACACCGACTTCAGCATTTAATACGTCACTGATATCATGCCCATGGATACGTATGCCACGTGAATCGCTGACCGTAAAATTCAAAATAGCCGCTTTTTCTTTGGCAGTACCAATTAAGTGTAAACCTTGAATCGTTTGTAAATTTTGGCTGGCATAGTCGAGTAATTGCTGTTCATGAAGCTGTATTGCATCAAAATCTAATTGATTAAGATAGTCAATTGCAGCTCCTAGACCAATAGCTCCCGCAATGTGTGGCGTGCCGGCTTCAAATTTATACGGCGGCTCACGGTAATAGCTTTTTTCTAGACTCACTTCGGTAATCATACTACCACCACCTTGATAAGGAGGCATGGCAGCTAATAATTCCTGTTTGCCATATAAAACACCTATTCCTGTCGGAGCAAATAATTTATGACCGGAAAACACATAAAAATCACAATCTAAAGCTTGTACATCAACTTTTTGATGAGCGACTGCTTGCGCGCCGTCGACTAATACTTTGGTATTTGGACTATTCGCATGAGCATTATCAATAATTTGTTTAATCGGATTAATAGTCCCTAGCGTATTGGAAATATGGCAGATAGCGACGAGTTTAGTTTTTTGGTTGAGTAAACGTTGGTATTCTTCCAGTAGCAACTCACCTGCATCATTAATTGGGATGACTTTCAGTTTGGCGCCGGTTTGTGCACATAAAATTTGCCAAGGGACGATATTGGCATGATGTTCCATATGCGAAATAATAATTTCATCGCCCGCTTTGATCTGGCTTAGACCATAGGTCTGTGCAACTAAATTAATGGCTTCAGTGGTGCCGCGTACAAAAATAATTTCTGCAAACGATTTCGCATGAATAAACTGCTGAATCTTTTCGCGGCTTAGTTCAAATTCTTCAGTGGCTAATTCACTTAAGGTATGGATGCCGCGATGCACATTACTATTTTCATAACGATAAAAATAATCTAAACGTTCGATAACAGAACGGGGCTTTTGCGTGCTTGCTGCATTATCAAGGTAAACTAAAGGTTTGCCTTTTATTTTTTGTTGTAAAATAGGAAAGTCAGTTCTTATTTTTTTTTCATCAAATGCTTGCATAAGTTTTTTTAATTAAACTGGGTGAAGTAACATCACTAAATAGCGGCATTTGTTCAATGATGTCTTGAATAAAGGCTTTAACGAGTAATTCGGTCGCTGCGGTTACACTTAATCCACGTGTACGCAAATAAAATAAGGCATCGTTATCGAGTTGGCCAATGCTAGCTCCATGCGTACATTGGATATCATCAGTAAATATTTCTAACTGTGGTTTACTATTCACTTCGGCAAGCGGTGATAATAATAAATTTTTATTCAGTTGCTGAGCTTTAGATTTAATCGCTTGTTCACGAACAATCACTTTGCCATTAAATGCAGCACGTGCGCGATCATCAATAATACCTTTGTAAAATTCTTCACTGCGAGTATGCGGGCTGACATGATCGATCTGCGTAGTGTGATCGACTTGTTGCTGACCTACAGCGTAATAGAGCCCTTTTAATTGGCAATGTGCATCGGGCGCTAATAATTTAACAGTGACATCACTACGAATTAAAGCGCCGCTTAAAGCCAAGGAGTAAGCAGAAAATTGGCTCTGTTGTTGTTGTGTAACATAAAGACTACCAACATGCTGTGCTTGTTTACTCTCGGTGATGGCTTTGTAATGTTCAATATGGCTATTTGCCGCTAAATGGCATTCAGTAACGGTATTCGTAAAATAATTAGCATTATTTTCTCGCGTCATATCGATATATTTTTCGATAATAGTTGCCTGGCTATTCTCTTCGGCAATAATGATGTTACGCAATGGGATAAAGTGCTGGGATATTTCATCTGTATTAATAAACAAAATTTCTATTGGAGAGCACAAACGCGTGTTAGCCGCTAAATAAATATAAACACCCTCTTGCATAAAGGCAGTATTTAAATGTGTAAAACAATTTTCTGCTACGGTTTCTTTAGGCTTCCAAGTCGTATTTAATTGTTCAGGGTATTGATTCAGCATCGTGCCTAAATTCGATATTATGCTGTTATCAGTTAACATCGGAATGGTAGATAAGTGTGCGGCAAAAAAACCATTTACAAATACTAAGCGATAATCACCGTTCAATGGACTCAACAGGGTTGTTGCTGCATCATCGCTTGGCGGAGACATACTTAAAGAATAAGGAGTTTGACATAATGCCGTTAAAGAGGTGTATTTCCAATCGGCGTGTTTTTTACTAGGAAAACCGTGTGCAGAAAATTGCTCTAAGGCATCCAAGCGTAATCGGTTCAGTTTTTTTTGTCTTTGACCGATTAATTTTTTTTCAACGCGTTGGTATTCCTGGCAATAATGCGCTACGGCGTTAAGGTCAACATTTTTTTTATTTGTTAACATGTTTCACCTAAGGATTCTTCTTCTAAAATAGCGCTATAACCGTCTTTTTCTAAGGTTTGCGCTAAAGAAAAATTACCGGAACGAATAATTTTTCCACCGGCCAGTATATGTACATGGTCTGGTTTAATATAATCGAGTAAACGTTGATAGTGTGTAATGAGCACCATAGCGCGTTGCGGTGAACGCAGGTTATTCACACCCTCGGCAATTATTTTTAAAGCATCAATATCTAAACCAGAATCTGTTTCATCTAAAATTGCTAATTTAGGTTCTAAAAGTGCCATTTGTAAAATTTCATTACGCTTTTTCTCACCACCAGAAAAACCTGTATTGACTGATCGGTACAAAAAATCTTGATCCATTTCGACAAACTTTAGCTTTTCCTTAATGAGTTTTAAAAAATCCATGGCATCAAGTTCTGTTTCACCACGTGCTTTGCGGATAGCATTTAACGAAGCTTTCAGTAAATAAACATTGCTTACCCCAGGGATTTCGACGGGATATTGAAACGCTAAAAATATTCCGGCACGTGCTCGTAGTTCAGGTGTTAACTGGGTTAAATCTCCACCTAAATAGTCAATTTCGCCTTGCGTGAGTAGGTAGTTGCCGCGTCCGGCTAAAACATTGGCTAAGGTACTTTTACCCGAACCATTAGGACCCATGATCGCGTGTATTTCGCCGGGTTTTACCTGTAGGTTAATCCCACGTAATATTTTTTTATTATCGACTTCTGCGTGTAAATTTTTAATAGTTAACATATTTTTCTTTCTTTAAGTGAGTAATTAACCAATGGACCCTTCTAAACTAAGACCGAGTAATTTTTGTGCTTCGACGGCAAATTCCATAGGTAATTCTTTAAATACCGCTTTGCAGAAACCATTCACGATCAATGAAAGGGCTTCTTCGCTATCGAGACCGCGTTGTAAACAATAAAAAAGTTGATCTTCACTAATTTTAGAAGCAGAGGCTTCATGTTCTATCTGAGCCGTTTGATTTTTAACTTCGATGCTAGGGAAGGTATGTGCTTTGCAGTCACTACCAATCAAGAGTGAATCACATTGCGTATAATTGCGCGCATTGTCTGCGGTTTCTGCTATTTTGACTAAACCACGATAGCTGTTTTGACCGTGGCCAGCACTTATCCCTTTCGACAAAATCGTACTTTTAGTGTTTTTACCAATATGTATCATCTTAGTTCCGGTATCGGCTTGTTGTTTATGATTGGTTAGCGCAACAGAATAAAATTCGCCGACAGAAGCATCGCCTTGCAGAATAACACTCGGATATTTCCAAGTAATGGCCGAACCGGTTTCGACTTGTGTCCAAGAGATCTTTGAATGTACACCACGACAGTGGCCGCGTTTAGTAACAAAATTGTAAATTCCACCTTTGCCATCTTTGTCGCCAGGATACCAATTTTGCACTGTTGAATATTTTATCTGAGCATGATCTAAGGCGATGAGCTCGACCACAGCGGCGTGTAATTGATTTTCATCACGTTGTGGAGCAGTACATCCTTCTAAGTAACTTACATAACTGCCTTCATCCGCAATGATTAAAGTCCGTTCAAATTGGCCCGTATTTGCGGCATTAATCCGAAAATAGGTGGACAATTCCATGGGGCAGCGTGTACCCGGCGGTATATAGCAAAAAGATCCATCGGTAAACACTGCAGCATTTAAACAGGCATAAAAATTATCGGTATAGGGAACGACAGTGCCTAAATATTTTTTGATGAGTTCTGGATATTCTTGTACCGCTTCGGAAAAGGAACAAAATAAGATACCCATACCACGCAATTTTTCTTTAAACGTGGTAGCGACAGAAATACTATCAAAGACAGCATCGACGGCAACATTGGATAAACGTTCTTGTTCTTGCAGTGAAATACCTAACTTATTATAAGTGCGCAACAATTCCGGATCGACTTCATCTAAACTATTCAGTTGTTTTTTTATTTTTGGCGCCGAATAATAGCTAATTGCTTGGTAGTCGATAGCCGGATAATGCATATAATCCGCCCAGTGCGGTTCGGATAAGCTTAACCAATGGCGGTAGGCTTTTAAACGCCAAGCCAATAAAAATTCCGGTTCATTTTTTTTAGCAGAAATATGCCGGATAACCTCTTCATTCAATCCGCAGGGCAGTGTGTCTGCGTCGATATCACTGACAAAGCCATGTTGATAATCTTGTTGTAATAATTTGTTTAAAGCAGCTTGGGTCATGGATTGTTCTCTGGCAGCAAATGAAGTGGAATTTTTATCGTTTCTAATGGGCTGAGCCTAACGGGTTGAATGAGGTCTGCCAAACTAATATGCATTAAAGTCGCTTGAATAAAGGCGCTAATCCTACGCCAGTTATCACGTATCGTACACTGTTTTTCTAAGCTACAGCCTAGTGTGGTATGACTACATTCAGTGAGTGCTATTTGACCCTCTAGCGTTTGAATTACCGTTCCTAGTGAAATATCTGTCGCCGGATAAGCGAGTTGATAGCCGCCTTTAACACCCCGATTAGCTTGCAAAAGGCCTTCATGGCTCAAACGTTTCAGTAGTTTACTGGTCGTCGGCAAAGAGATACCGGTATGCTCGGCAATGCTTTTCGCATTGATGGCAAGTCCAGGATGTTGCGATAAATACGCCATGATGACCACGGCATAATCGGTTAGTTTGCTGAGCCTTAACATAATAAGAAGTAAGTTTTTATTATACCCGTCTGAAATGGGACCATTTTAGTCCTATTCTTTGCCAAAAACAAGCTTCTCTCTACTAATTAAGAAAAATTAAGAAAAAAATTTTAATATGCGAACAACTTTTATATAAAGGAATGGGTGAAATAACAGGATGAAAGCCTATGATACTTCGAATAAGTAAGGAGTGATTGTGAGTCGGGCGGCGTTTTATTAATTCGTGTGCTTATTGCTACGTTTGAGAGTTGCACCCAATAATAAAATTTATTTATTATTGGGTGCTGAATCGACTGAATCAGTTAATTTTTGTACTGCAGTGTGTTTTCTGACTTTATAACGCTATCAAAATCTTGCGGTGTAGTAGAAGTAGATGCAATTAGAAAAAGTGAAGGAGAATACTGTGTTTTTTTAGACTCAGAATAATTCTTAGAAAAATCTTTGTCGGTAAGGGTTTTAGGTATTGGAATAGAATGATGAGCACTCACATCGAATTTTTTAAGTATTGCTAAAGTTTCATCTAATGTAGAACAGCAAGGTAACGAGGCTAGACCATAATAAAAACCGGAAATGAAGCAAGAAGCAAAATAACTAAGGAACAAAAGAGTCGAAATTATAACTAGAGTTGCAGAAACAGCAGCAAAAGCAACAGCAACAGCAGCAAAGCCCAAAAATATAGTAGATATAATTGGCAGCAATCTTGGGAAAAAAAGGACTTCTTTATAAGTAATCCCTATTGTAATCCATTGTTGAAGTCTTTGTTCTTGAATCATTATTAATTGGTGTAATTCATTATCATGTAAAAGTATTACATCTGTTAAATTTTTCTGGCGTAGCAACATATCAGTATATATATACGGAATTTGTTAAATCAGTTGCTTGTTCTTGATACATATATACGGAATTTGTTAAATCAGTTGCTTGTTTTTGTGTAATTAACTTGTTTTTTCTTCCAAAGTTAATGATTTTCGTAAGTTCTTCTCTAGAAATTTTTTCAGTGGTAAGTATCGGCATAAGTATTCCTTAAATAAATCTAGATTAAATTAACATTTAAAACTTAAGCATTTATTAAGGTCACAAGGACAGTTTTTAATTTTTAAAACTACCTTTAATAATTTCTTAATATAAAGATCTTAAAATAATAAAAAAATAGGGGGTTTTTATGACTAAAGCGCTCCAAGAGTTACAGAAAGAATTGTTAAGTAACGCAAGCATTGCGATACAACTGGATGTAATGGAAGAATGGAGGCGTTTAAAAACTGATTTTGCTATAAGTATTGAAATGGGATCGGTTTATGGTCTTTTCAAGCTCTCTAATTATCCCTATATTATTGCTTTGTTCAAAAATGCAGTAGAAACAGGGAATCAACAACTCATTACACTTTTTTTCGAAGCTAAATTAATTGGTATGGAAAGCCTTGTGGCTGGTTTATATCCAGAAGCAATTAATGATAACGCTCAGGATTCTCTGTTTTTCATTGGTATGACTTATGATCTGCATCGAAAAGATCCCCTATTGCTCGATCTCAGTTTTGCGTCGATCTCAGAATCCGAATTACCAAGTATAATTACCACTTTTAAAGAGCTGCATATCCCAACATTAGAAGGGATAGATAAAGCTTTGGCAGAAAAGTTACTTGTTTATTTCGCGAATAAAAAATATCTTGATTTAACCGTTGAAGCGTCTACTTTTCCTGAAGAAAAACGTTACCAGCGAGCATTATTATTGCAAATTACCGATTTCCTATTGAATCGACAAGAGTTATCAGAAAGCCAAGTTAAATTTTTTCAAGAATATAATAATAAGGACTTGCTTAGTTATTTGATCAGCGTAATCAATGCTGACCACACTTCTGATGAAATTAACACTTTACTCGATAGTCCTTACCTGAAAGACACGCTAGAAGAATTAAAGTTACAAGAGTTAAATACTTTTTTTTATACGGCCCGACTCAAACCACTCCTGGAAAGTTATGAAAAAAATCTGCTTATTTTTGCAAGAAAAGCTGATTTTTCTAATTTCGAAAAAAATTGGGAAACTTTTTTGAGTTTATATCAAACCTATCAACAGAAAGTCGCTAAAGAATTTAATTTTTCAAACCGAATATTTACTATTTTTCGAGAGACGGTTAAAGGAGGAGATACGCAGATAGCTGAGTTAATTTTAAAAGAAAATATCAGTATTAATTTTTATTATACCAGTTCGAAAAGTGCAGATGAACCGATGCATGCCTATAACATGCTAGCTTTAGCAGCGTTTAATAAAAACGAAGCGATGTTAGCCTTTCTTTTGAGTAAAGGAATTAACATAAATTTTCGTCCTCAAGCTGCAAAAGGAGCGTATGTTTCTCCTCTGGCTATTGCCATCCAAAAGGAAATTCCTGCGATGGTTACGCTTTTACTTGAAAAAGGGATAAACATTTGGGATAAAGGCCAAATATTTACTAATTCTCCAATTTTTGCGGCTATAATTTTTGATTATCAATACGCAAATAAATCCGCTTATTACTCAACTTTGCTATTCAATCAAATCGAACCTGGTTTGATTGAGGAACTAAGGAAAGAGTTGTTTAAAGAATACTTTTTTATTCTTGAGCAGGGCTTTTCTAAGGAACTCGCGCAATGGACATTACGTTTTTTGTTAAATAAATCCTATTTAGATATGGAAGATATGCTCTTAAAAGTAGACACTTATCCCTTTTGGTATCCGGATTATTTTTTGGATCCTTTGTTAGAAAAAGTGCTGCATTTAAATCTAGCTGATTCTCAGAAAATTTCGAAGCTTCATGAAAATTATCTAAGCAATTTTAAAATTAGACTTTCTAAATGGATTACCTCACAAATTAACGCAGATGGGTTTTCCCCGCTAGAAATCGAACAACTGGTAAAAAACCCTATTATTTTTAACTATTTAAATAGAAATACACAAGAGTTGGTCCAAAATACTGATGAGATGAATAAGTATAAAAATCAGCCTTTAAGCTTAATTATATTAAAAAAAATATTCGAAAGTTTAGATCATAGTTTGAAACAAGAAAAAGATAAAGCTGTGCGTAAAATTCTCAGTAATATTCATTTTTATCAAGAAATAAGAAAGCTTTCCGATCAAATTGAACATACTAGAGAATTAACACCTTCTATCGCTGATCTAGAAAAACTTAATTTAGAATTAAATACTGATGAAATAGAGAGTTTATGGATTATTATCGAGGATTTTAAAAGAGATAAAGTCGATCAGAATCCACGATACCAGCAAATTTGTACATGGGCAGTAAAAAAATTGTGTAGTACTTCTACATTAAGTGTGCGTATGTCCAAATCTGAAAGTACTTCGTTGTGCTCGGTAATTTTACCTGAGCAATATCAGGAAAAAATTAATCAGATTAAACAAGTAGTCAATCAATTAAGAAAAGTTTGTAGTGATGGCGAAGCTGTTTTGGCATTTATGGAACATTTGCTTAATGATCGGAATACGATTGAACAATTTTTTCAAGAAAAATACTCCGTTTATTATTTTCTATATGTGAAGGATCAAAAAAAATATTCAGTTGCTTTACATACCGAAAATATTCCGCGCGGTAATCTCAAGGAACTTCAGAATTTTATCCATAGGTTGATTAGAGAATATATTGCTTGCTTTGATATTGCCCATAGAGCAGGAAAGTCCCAAGAATTTTTTGGCCAGTTTTCTGGATTATGTATTGAGGGTCGTTTGCGAAACTGCTTTAAATGGATAGCTAGTCTAGATGATTTACCTACATTTGATGAGATTATGCAAAAAGCTGTCCTACAATATAAGGCTTATACCAAGGTTATGGAGCCTAGTGTTTTAGCGGATATTAAAAATTTTCCTACGAACGATGGCAACGAATACGATGAAGAAGATTTGTCGCAAGCCCTTGCATTTATTGCACCGCGTATTGTAGACACGCCATGCTTTTTCGAAGATCGAGAAACAGGCGAGCGGCTTACTAAGAACATCAGTGAAGCGGATATAGAAGACTATTTAAAGAATATTTTAGTATTTAATGAAGAAAATGATTTTGTGTTTTTGGCGGATCCAGATCCTATCGTAGGTTATGAAATAGCTGCTGCTTCCAAGGATATTCCTGTTTACGCTGAACAGACACCACAGAAACTTCGATTAAATCCAACCTTAGTTGAAAATTTACTTTTATCCTATATTGAAGGGTTCGTTTCTGAAAAACATAAAATTGAAGAAGGTTTTGTTCAAACCTTAGGAAAGTATACAATCGATACTGCGTATAAAAAAATTTACTCTGCTAAGAATAATCTTCCAATTGTTGTTTTTCAAATAACGCGAGATTCAAAAAAGGATGATGAAAGTAGGAATCTTCCTTTTATTAATGACGTCATTCTCACTTTTTTAAGTAATAATCCAGAAGAAAATATGACATTGTTAATGCCCATGGCTCAGTGTCGTTCTCAATTAGGAAAAAATAAAAAACATTATGTATTGGTTGAGATTACTCTCCATGGCGTAAACAAAGAAATAGTTATATATAATTCCCAATCTAAAAGCTCTACTTTTGCATATTTCAATTGCCTTAAAGATCTTAAGGGTTTTAAGTTCACCAAGCACCATACCTATCATCAGCAAGAAGATAATTTTTCTTGTGGTTTGTTTGTTTATCGATATATTCAATCTATTTTAGAGTTGGGAAGCAATGCTCAATTGATAGATATAAGAGCAAGTCTAGCGGCGCCTTGTTTAAGTCTAGATGGAATTATCAATGATAATTTAAGCCGAGTAATAAATTTACAGCAGAAAAAAATAGCAGCCAGTGAAAATCTTCCTTGGGAACGAAAGAACCTTGAAAAGTATCTTGCATCAGAAAATTTGGATCAGGATATAGATTTTCCAAATAAAAATGATTCATCCTTATCATCCTTAAAAGATGGAGTTTTACCAGCGACAGATTCACCTAGGACTTTATTTTTTGCTAGAGATTTAAATAAACTACCCCTGGAACCAGCCACTGAGGTGGTCGAACAAAAAATGAGCAATGGCCCATAATTTGCATTATATGGATAAAAGACTAGACTTGAGTATGAAAGTTCCGTTGGATTGCGCTTGAAGTTTGATCCTAGAAGGTTGGAGATAGTCTTGATGCATGGTGTGCATGCCTACTTTAAGTAGGAAGCCTAAAGTGCTTCACAAATCACCATCGTAGCGTTGTTGCTTTCAAGTAGATTAAGACACTAGCGGAACTTTTTTCTATTTTTACTCTTAAGACTTTCTTTGTTTCTTTAATTCTACGTTAAAAATTTATCATACTAAATTAATTTAATAGGGAAAATGTATGCGTTCTGCAAATGAATATCCTAGTAGAAAAAAGATCTTAATAGTTGTTACAAGCATAGCAAAGTATCCCCAGCTTAAGCGAGCAACCGGTCTTTGGCTAGGTGAAGCGGTAAATTTTGTCAAAAAAATTCAAGATGAAGGTTACGAAGTTGATTATATAAGCCCTGATGGGGGTTATACTGCCATTGATCCTCACAGTTTAGAAGAAGCAACCGTACTTGATTGGGAGTGGTATCAAGATAAGATTTTTATGAATCGATTGGGCTCAACATTAAAACCTAACCAAATCCATATAAACAACTATCAAGTTATTTATTTTACAGGCGGTCATGGGGTTATGTGGGATTTTCCAGATAATCATGAATTACAAACATTTACTTCAAAAATATATCAAAATGGAGGTATTGTTTCTGCAGTTTGTCATGGTGTAGTCGCTTTGTTAAATGTTAAGTTGCCTGATGGATCTCATTTAATAAAAGGTAAAAAAATTACAGGGTTTTCTAATTGCGAAGAAAAGCTCGCAAAATTAGATAAGCAAGTACCTTTTTTAACAGAGGATCAATTAATAACTCGCGGCAGTCTGTATAAAAAAGCCTCTAAAGCTTGGGAAGCATTCGCCATTCAAGATGGTAGGCTTATCACTGGCCAAAATCCTGCTTCAGCAGCACACGTTGCCGAGTTAGTTATCAACCAACTAAAAAAATCTCTTGGATAGTTTTACATATGAAATCCATGAATTAATAAAATCAAAGAGTTAGCATTAAATCAAATTAAAGAATCTAATTAAAAATTAAGAATATTTGCAGTAAGTTATAGTAAATCTGCAGCTGATCTTTAACGCGATAAAACCTGGTTAAGAATTTTTTTGGATTAGTATCCCAACGAACGGCCGCCATCGACAGCGATAATTTGACCCGTGATAAAGTCAGCGTAGTTAATTAAAAAAACCGCTGTCTTAGCAATGTCTTGAGGTGTTCCGGCGCGCTTTAAGGCGTTGCGGTCGATGATTTTTTTACGTAAAGCTTCATTAAATTCAGTTTCATCATCTGGCCACAATACAATACCTGGGGCAATGGCATTGACGCGAATCTCAGGCCCTAATTCTTTGGCTAAGCTCTTTGTAAGCATCACTAATCCGGCTTTAGCAATACAATAGACAGAATAATTCTTTAATGGACGTTGTGCTTGAATATCGACGAGATTGATAATACAACCTTTTTGCTGTTTGAGATGAGGGGCAGCAAGCTGGGATAAAAAAAACGGGGCTTTTAGATTGCTCGTCATCAATTCTTCCCATTCTTTAGATGTTACCTTGGCTAAAGGTACTGGATAAAAGCTAGAAGCATTATTGATTAAAACATCGAGTTGGCCCCATTCGCCAAGCACCTTTGCGATTAAGCCTTCCAGTTTGTCGGTATCACATAAGTCAGCCTTTAATGCGATAGCCGAATTTTTGCGTTGTTGATTAAAATTTGTACATAAGGTAGAAGCGTGTTGGGCAGACTCTCGATAATGTATTGCTAAGCGCATGCCTAGTTGATGACAATGTTGGGCAATAGCTGCACCGACGCGTTTTGCGGCTCCAGTTATTAGCACTACCTTATTGTTTACTATAGAATCATCTGGCATGGTTTTACCTTAAATGGTTAGAGTAACAATGATAAAAATACCGCTAGGTCTACCTGTTCCGACGGATGCATTGCAAGCACAAAGTGCTATGTTGTGTCAGTTGATTAGCGACGAAATACGACATGCGCCATTAGCCTCTATTAGTTTCGCACGATTTATGGAGTTGGCATTATACGAGCCAAATTTGGGATATTATACAGCGGCTTTAGATAAATTTGGGAAAATGGGCGATTTCACTACCGCACCTGAGATTTCCCCTTTGTTTGCACGCTGTATCGGTCGACAGTGTCAACAAATTTTGGCAAGTTTAGGTCAGGCAGATATTTTAGAAATAGGAGCAGGTACTGGTCAATTAGCTATCGATTTATTGTTGTTCTTAGAGCAAGAAGAGAGCTTGCCTTGCACGTATAAGATTCTCGAAATTAGTCGAACACTGAGAAAGCGTCAGCAAGAACGTTTGCAACAACATATTCCTCATTTATTCTCGTTAGTAGAATGGTTAGATGAATGGCCAGCGCTGCCTATTAAAGGGGTAATTTTGGCTAATGAAGTGGTGGATGCTTTGCCTGTACATCAATTCTTTTGGACTGAAGAGAGTATTCAAGAGGTGCGAGTGGCTTATAAAAGCGATAGATTTGTTTATCATTTAGCTCCAGTGGATAACTTGCTAATAAGTCAATTAACTCAGTTGCAAGCAAATTATTTTCCAGAGATAAAAAACTATCAATCAGAAATGTGTAGGCGACTCCCAGATTGGGTGGAAAAGCTTAGTTGTACTTTAGAGCAGGGGTTGGTGTTAATTATCGACTATGGTTTTCCAGCACAAGAATATTATCACCCCGATAGAGTGAACGGTACACTCCTGTGTTATTACCAACATCGTGCCCATGCCGATCCTTTAAGTTTAGTGGGTTTACAGGATATCACGGCCTCGGTGAATTTTAGCAGCTTGGCACAAGCAGCACTTCAATCAGGTTTAAAAGTGGCAGGCTTCACCTCGCAAGCTGCGTTTTTGCTTAACAATGATTTGTTACCTTTAATAGAAAAATGTTATGATGAGATATCCTCGATGGATGCCAACCGACAAGTGCATTTACTAACATCACCGAGTGAAATGGGAGAGCTTATTAAAGTGATGGGCTTGACCCGAAACTGTGAGTTTTTCCCATTAAATGGATTTAAATTCTACGATAAACGGATGCGTTTATAGTTTGGTTTGTATTAATTTTATTAAAAAATAATTTGCAAATAGTTCATTATAAAGTGAATAGGAGTAACTAAAGTGAGTAATTTTTCATTGAATGATGGAAAGGAAAATCTTTTAGTAGGATTAGATAACGTTATTAAGACTACTATTGAAGTATCGAATATTAAACAAAGTAAAGAACTCCGAGAGGCACTTATAAATTTGGAAGATATTCGTCATCAGATTGAAATAAAGCATCCAGAATCTAGGCTAACTCCTTTTTTAAATAATCGTCGCTGATAAGTGAATTAAGGGCTTAAATTTATGCTTCAGACTGAGCAAGAAATTCAAGTCGCTTTAGAAATAAAGAAAATATTGGATGAAGGGATAATGGCGGGTCCGTGGCAAGCCAATTTGTTTTTGAAAGGGATTAAGAAAAAACTCGAAGAGTTACGTGATAATTTTGTGATTAAAGTCGGTTTAGACCAACACCATGAGCAAATTACGAATGATTTGCTAGCAATGGATAATTGTGAAAATACCGAAGTGTATATTGCGCTTTATCAATCGCAAGGGTGCAATATGAGTAAATGGCAAGAAGTGCTGCTATCTTTAGTTAATTATACTATGGGGCGGCCTATTTACTACAGTGAAGCGGATGTACAAGCTGCAATACGTTTAAACGATAGAAATTTAAATCAGGCCTACGCTGTAGTTAAAATACATAACGATGCAATTTTATCGGATACGACGGATTTAGCTCGTACCGATCGCGAAGGGCGCAAGTTAATTAGCTTGCGTGAAGCGGCGATACAGCTAAAGAATATTGTTCGCTTAGTGCATGCGACGGGACAATATAAATTGGTTAGAAATTTTTTAGTTAAACAAAATTGAATTTAAAAAAATATAAAAATATACTCACAGCAATTAAATTTTTGGCAAGGGCCGTGAATACAATTAAGCGGTAACATAGGTAAAAATTCAAGGGCGAAGAATATAAAAAATAAATAACAATTATGGCTGCTCCCGCACAACAACAGCAATCTGGAGATAATTCACTTGCTCCACTATGGATCGTTCTCTGTATCTTTCTTTTAGGATGGTTGCTATGGGCTTTTTTTCATACACAAATTGTTGCCTGTACATTACAGATTAAATTCTGGGAGTCGCGTTTAATTTCATTTGCCTTGCCTTCCATGTGGCAACTTCCTTTAAGTATTCATCGTCTAATTCCTGCAGACGTACCTTTTCCACAGCTGCTAGATGTCAGCCGCGAAGTCGGCAATTACTTACGTTATCCGATTATCGTGATCCTGGTGATATTGGCGTTAATTATTTATTTTGGCCATATTAATTTACAATTTAAAAGATTTTATAATATGGAGACGCTTGCCGAAGCGGAAAGAAAAAATTGGCCACAAATTTCACCGGTCATCAAGTTGGATTTGGTCAAAGAAGATATTGATAAAGGTCCTTGGGCAATGGCTTTATCGCCGATGCAATTTGCCAAAAAATATCAATTATTACAGGAAGAAAAAATCATCCCTTCGATGACTATGACTGCAAAAAAGCATAATCAAAGGACGGTGAGTATAAAAAGAGAAGCTGCACATCACATTTTTGTGATGCAGTCTGGAGAATATTGGCAAGGTATCCATTATTTAAAACCGGCAACTAAGGCATTATTTGCGGTATTTGCTGCAAGGGCTAATCGCGATCGTGATGGCGCATTGAAACTATTGCTGCAAATCGCAGAATCGACAGTTAACGGGCGGTTGGATTTTTCTGGGGTTGATGCCTTATTAGATAAACATAAAAATAATAAATTAGTACACCGCGTGATGCATAGTCATGCTTATGTTTTAACGGTAATGGCATCGATGTTGGTATTAGCAAGAAAAGAAGGAGTTTTAGCGACTGCAGATTTTTTGTGGCTTAAACCGACGGATAGATTAATGTGGTTTATGTTAAATTCTGTTGGCCGTCAAACCGCTTTTGCAGAGGTAAGTGGTCCGTTTGCGCATTGGAATGTCGAGCAGGCGATGGGTAGAAGGCTTATGGTTCCTATGGTAGACGAAGCGGTAAATGGCTTGGAAGCCGCGATTAAAGACATACTTTATATTCCTGATTCTGAAGAAGGTTGACAATTAGTATGGTAGCTATAGCACGGGGTTTAGAACAAAAACACGAACAAGATCCACGTAAGTTATTACGCGATACGCGTACGCTATCGCAACGTTTTGTTGATTTTTTCAAAAATCCTTCAGCAGTGACTATTTTACTGGTAGGTTTTGCTTCGGGCGCATTTTTTATTCCGGCGCTTGCTGACGTTATTTTTTTACTGGGTATTCTATCTTTTCTTTATGCCTATACACGTAAAACCAGTTTACCGTTTCGGATGCCGCAACGTTCGCATAAATTAGATCACAATGATTTAAAAGCTGGAAGTGATAAACCACAAAAAGCACGCGGTATTTGTTTGTTTGGTAATGAAATATCCAGTGGCGAGGAATTGTGGTTTAGCAACGATGACATGCGTACGCACTGTTTAATCTTTGGTTCCACCGGAAGTGGTAAAACTGAAGCGTTAATATCATTGGCTTTCAATGCATTGGTACAGGGTAGTGGGTTTATTTATGTGGATGGAAAAGGAGATAACAGTTTATTTGCTAAAGTTTTCTCTATGGCCCGTTCAATGGGGCGTGAAGACGATATTCTGGTCGTTAATTTCATGACCGGTGCGCGTGATATTGTCGGACCGCAAGAAAAACGCTTGTCAAATACGATGAATCCCTTTGCTAATGGTTCTTCGAGTATGTTATCGCAGCTCGTTGTCAGTTTAATGGATAGTAGTAGCAATACTCCCGATGGGGATATGTGGAAAGGTAGAGCGATAGTATTCGTAGAAGCGTTAATGAAATTGCTGGTTTATATCCGCGATCAAGGCGGAATTTTATTAGATGTTAACGTCGTGCGTAATTATTTTGAATTAACACGCGTAGAAAATATTGTTATCGATAAAATATTCCCGCGCGATGGTCAAGAGCCTTTGAGCTTGATGGATATACCCGAAGTCGTATTAGAGCCGATTACTAATTATCTGATTAATTTACCGGGCTATGATAAATCCAAAAAAGGAAAACAAGTCTCACAAGTATTAGAGCAGCATGGTTTTATTACCATGCAGTTAACCCGAGTGTTCGGATCCCTAGCTGATACCTACGGTCATATTTTACGAACTAATTTGGCAGAAGTGGATTTAAAAGATGTGGTTTTAAATCGACGTATCCTCTTAGTACTATTGCCGGCTTTTGAGAAATCACCTGATGAGTTATCTAATTTAGGTAAAGTAATTATTGCTTCCTTAAAAGCTATGTTAGCCGCAGGTTTAGGTGAGGAAGTGGAAGGAGATTACCGCGATATTATTGAACGTAAGCCCACCAATGCCTTAACCCCTTATTTATGTGTACTTGATGAGTATGGTTATTACGCAGTCCCTGGATTTGCAGTGGTTCCTGCGCAAGCACGGTCTTTAGGATTTTCCATTGTTTTCGCAGGCCAAGATTTACCCGCCTTTCAAAAAGCTTCTAAAGAAGAAGCGGCGTCGATAGGTGCAAACTGTAATATAAAACTTTGTATGAAATTGGAAGATCCATTAGAAACTTGGGATTTCTTTTCCAAAAGTGCCGGCGAAGCATGGGTCACTAAAGTTGATGCTTTTCAAACACGTGCAGAAAGTGTAATGAATAATTATGCGGATACACGCAGTGCTTCTTCAGAAAAACGCGCACGTATCGATTTGCTCGATTTAAAAGAACAACGAGAAGGTGAAGCACACATTTTATTTAAATCTAAGATTATTCGAGCACGATTATTTTATGCAAACCCACGGCCAGTGGTACGCATGCGACTGAATCAATTTTTGAAAGTGGGTCTGCCGACTAATCGCTATTTGTTAGATTTGCAATCACGCCTGCAAAGTTTTTGCTCAGTGACTGAGAAAGAACAATTTTCACTCAAAAAACTCGATGAGTCAGCCATTATTACCAAGTTGTCACAAACTTTATCTGGGCAAGCTGATCTCAGCCCCATTCAGGCGGCGATGTCCGCTTTATTGGCCTTAAATGAGCCTACAGAGAATAGTAGCGAACAGGAAACTCTTATAGAAGAAACTGCATCATTACCTGCAAATGAACTGAATATATTCACTCCTTTAACTGCGACACCGCAATTAGTGAGCCTGATGATGGTGGATAATCCGGATCAATTTAACGCAGCATTTCTAAAACGTTCTGTAATACAAAAGCAAGTTGCAGTGATAGAAAAAGTATCGGGTAAATTTGAAAAACATGCCAATAGTATCGCAACGGAAATTGTTCAGGATATGGCGCTTGCGACACATTATCCGCCTGCTTTGCATCATATCTTGTCAGGTGAAGAAGTGGCAAAGGATGTAAATAAATTGCTGTCAGCTATTAAACAGGCGCAAGCAGCGCGTGAAGAAAAATCATAAACGAGTTATTTATGAAAAATCGAATTTTTTTATTATTTATCTTTTTGTTGCTTGTCGGGTGTGCGAGCACCCCCAAAAAACCGCTCAGCCCAGCGGAGCAAAAGGCTAATTTGTTAAGTGCTATTAGTAAGGGCGGAGTACGTAGATTGGAAGTGGGTGATGAATTAAGATTAATTCTTCCAAATAATTGTTTTTTTATTAAAGGAACTGCACGATTAAAAGTCAGTGCATATCCTACATTAACTAAGCTAGTTATTTTGCTTAATCAAAGAAAAAATTTGGGTATTGATGTGTTGACGTTTACTCCAACGCCTGATTTACAACAAGAAACATCGGATTTAGCCAAACAACAGGCCTTAGCTATCGAGGACTATTTGTTAGACCATGGTTTAAATACACGAGTTATTATTGCTAGAGCCTGGGATAGAAAAGATCAAAGCGATGAACGCGGGGTGAGGTTTGACGGAGATCAACCACAAATCTTATCCACCGAGATAAGAACTCGCCATTTACACCCAGAAGACAGTGAGTGAAGGTAGCCGAGCTAAAGATTCCATTAAAATTTAGGAAATGAGCAAATAAATTATAATTAAAACCTTTTTTTGGAAAATTTAATGATGTATTTAAAACTAGCTTTTTTGACGGCTATTAGGTTATAGTTCGTTGAAATAAGGCCAAATTAGACAAGAAGAGGGTCACCGTGGGGAATCGGATTGAGTTGCTTAAATCGCGTAAAGGGTTTTATCGGCATAATTACAATCGAGTTTGTAGTGCACTCTTGCTGAGTTTATTGATTATTTTAATATTAAGTGCACTCGTTATTTATTTAGCTATTTTTTCTGCTACTCCTGATTTTTATGCAAGTTCTCAAGACGGAAAATTAACACGTTTAGTTTTATCAAATTTCTCTAACACGACGCGTACTTAATTAATAAGAATAATTTTAAAATTGAGATGACCATGAATGAAGATGCCTTACAAGTCGTTAAATTGCGTAACGAATTTTATCGAGATAATTATAGAAAAGTTGTCGCCGCTTTAATGTTCAGTTTTTTCGTAATGTTGATTTTAGCTGGCGCTTTATTTTATATCGTCACACATCCGCCTGAACCACGTTATGTCGCAATGACCCCTGATGGTCATATTGTCCCTTTGGTGGCGTTTTCACACCCGAATTTAAGTAATGCTGCCGTATTGGAATGGTCTAATACGGCGGCTACTGCAGCCTATAGTTATAACTTTGTAAATTATCGACAAGCGTTACAACAAGCCGCCGATTATTTTACGCCAGAAGGAAAACAAATGTTTTTTGCGGCAATAAAGAGCTCGAATAACTTGCAAGCTGTGATCAGTAAAAAATTAATTGTTTCTGCTGTGGCGACGGGCGTTCCGGTCATATTAGAACAAGGCTTATTAGCGGATCGTTATACCTGGAAAGTGCAAATCCCGATGTTGATTACTTTCCAAAGTGCCAGTCAATTTTCTCAGCAAGCAGTGACAATCACGATGTTGATTGTTCGTGTTTCGACCTTAACATCGCCACGTGGTATTGGTATTGCACAATTTATTGTATCTGGAGGCGGGGGTATAACCGGTTAACAGCTATGTATTTTTTTTCTGTTCAAACAAAAAAGCGACTGCGAACACTTTTCAGTTTTTTAGCATCAATAATATTAGTCAATCTATTGGCAGTGTCGATGGCAGCTGCAGAAAATTTAGTTAAACAAGACTCACCTCCTAGCAAATCATCAGACGTTGTTAATGATAACGATAAAGATTCAGTCTCAATTCAAGCGCTTAATAAAGCCGCGTTTGGAACAATGGCGCAAACGATGTTGCCGATGTCGCCGGAGCAAATAAAACGTTTAAGAGAACTTTTCAATCAAACCCAAGTAGCAGCGGTTACAACACCTGGTACGCCTCCACGTCCCACTATTTCATCTCAATATGTGAAATTAGAACCCGGTGCTACTCCTACGGTTATTCGTTTAGCGGAAGGTTATGTAACGACACTCGCATTTCTTGATTCCACCGGCCAACCCTGGCCTGTGGACAATTATGATATCGGTAATCCACAAGCCTTTAATATTCAATGGGATAAAAAAAGTAATCTGTTGATGATACAAGCGACTTCTTTATACAACGTTGGAAATCTTGCTGTACAGTTACGCGGTTTAGAAACTCCAGTGATGGTGACACTTATTTCTGGTCAAAAAGCAGTAGATTATCGAATTGATTTACGTATTCCCGGTAATGGTCCTAATGCAAAAGCGCTCTTAGGAAGAAATCTACCGCAAAGTGCTGATCCTGCGCTATTAAATATTTTAGAAGGTGTTCCGCCCGCAGGCAATACCGCCTTAAAAATTTCTGGTGGCCTCGCTCAAGTTTGGTTAGTCGGCGATCATCTTTATGTGCGCACGCGTTTAACCTTAATTTCACCCGCTTGGATTGCAACAATGTCGAGTCCAGATGGGATGAAGGCCTATGAAATGCCTAAAACACCTCTTATCTTGGGTTTTGAAGATGGACAGTCTATCCAATTAAAAGTTGAAGGATTTTAAATAATTTTATGAAACTTCAATTACAAAATATTACCAATTTATTTAAAAATATACGTACGCGTAGTATTATTATCGTAACAGGTTGCATACTTGTATTCGGTTTTTTATATGGTTTCCTTCATCTTACGAATAAAAAAACCGGAGATACTTCAATCCAATTGAAAGATTCTCCTGATATCCAATCTGTTCCGGGTGGTTTAACACAATCTCCTTCTGCCGACTATCAACGTTTACAAGCACAACAAAATCGTGAGCAAGCCGCTCTAGCCGAAAAAACCGGTGCTAGTTCAATCCCAACCTTATTGGATTCTAATCAATTTAATCAAAATCAAATTGGACAGAGCCTTAATGGCAACTCGCCTTGTCCAATGATGAATAATGGTTGTTCGCCGTGCGATGCCTGTGCAAAATATATGGCATGTGCAGGCATTCAGTCGACAACACCCCTGGTATCTTCTTTACAGCCCAGCCAATTGAAATCGGGAACCTTAATCTACGACACGCAAGGAAAAGTTATTGGCCATCTGGGAGTCGACGGCAAAGTAAGAGATGGTAATGGACAAATAATAGGACAAGTAGGACCTGATGGTTTAGTTCGATCCGAAGATGGCACCGTGATAGGGAGTGCAGCGGTCCCTGCTATGGGAGATCCAGTTTATGATGTGGCCGGCCGTTTAATAGGTACGGTAGGTCGAGATGGAAAAGTTAGAGATGCAAAAGGTCGCGTTATTGGCATAGTGGGTCCTGATGGCATTGTACGTAGTCTAAAAGGCGCAGTGATTGGTAAAGTAGTTGTCCCTAAAGCCAGTATTGTTATCCCCGCTTATGATAAAAAAGGCCATCTTATTGGTACAGTGGATGCCGATGGTAAATTAAAAGATGCTAATGGTCATGTTATTGGTGAAGTCGATGCCGATGGTACTGTGCGTAATGCTGAGGGTGATGTTATCGGTAAAACCGGTGTTAACATGGCCGGCGCTCCTGTTTATGATCCTGAAGGTCATTTGCTGGGTACTATCGGTACTGATGGTAAGTTAAGAGATGCCGCAGGAAATGTTATCGGTGAAGTTGATGCAAATGGTGTGGTGCGTAATCCTGCTGGAAAAATTATTGGGCATGCCTATTTAAAAGGAACCCATGAAAAAAGACAGGCTATTCCAGGCACGCCCGTTTATGACCGACAGGGCAAATTATTAGGGACGCTGGATAGCGACGGTGAAGTACGTAATGCACAAGGAAAGGTGATTGGTAAGCTCGATAGCGATGGTTTAGTACGTGGATTACATAATGAAATTATTGGAGAACTCGGTGCAACCGCACCTGGCACGCCTGTATATGATGATCAAGGTCACCTCGTTGGAACGGTGGGTAGCGATGGCATTGTTAGGGATGTACAAGGTAAAGCATTAGGAAAATTAGGTGCTGATGGAATGGTTCGCGATACGCAAGGCAATCCGATTGGCAGCATTACACCGCCACATAAAAATAATAATATTCCTTTAGCGTCAACAACCAATAGTGATAATGTAACTAATGCTGCTGTGAGCTTACTTCCAGATAATTCAAATAAACCCAACCCAGAACTACAAAGCATTTTAGATAGACAAGCGCAACAAATTTCAGCTCAGAAAGCCGATCAATTACAACAACAAATGCAGAGTTCGATGAGTACCCAAGCCAGTCAACTTTTTGCAGCTTGGGTTTCACCTAATCAACAATATGTGGCAGGAACTCCAGACTTAAATCGTCTTGGGGCGGGTTTAGGTGGCGCTTTGTCTGGATCGCCAGCACGCGCCATAGCCCCTGCAGTAAAAGCTGGGACAATTATGTATGCAGTACTTTTAACGGCGGTTAATAGTGATGAACCAGGCCCAGTGCTCGCTGAGATAGTACAAGGGAAATTTAAAGGTGCTCGTATAATGGGTACTTTAAGTAATCAAGGTCAAAAGGTTTTACTTTCCTTTAATACCTTAACGCTACCCAAATTATCTGAAAGTGTTGCAATTAATACCGTTGCGATTGATGAGAATACCGCTCGTACCGCTCTATCTAGCGACACCAATAATCATTATTGGTTACGTTATGGGACTTTATTTGCTTCCGCTTTCATCCAAGGTTATGGACAATCCTTTATTAATTCGGCACCCAACTATAATTTTTCTCTTTTTCCACCCGATAACTCTAATCAACCACAAAAAAATAACTTGTCCCCACGGGATAGAATTTTTGTTGGTTTAGGTCAAGTGGGCCTGCAATATTCATCGGTATTGAGAAATATATTTAATACACCACCGACAGTGAAGGTTTTTTCAGGAACACCCATGGGGATATTATTCCTTTCTGATTTAGCAGCATTACCGACGAGTTAATTTTATGCTTAAAATATTACCTACAGTGAGGCAATAATGGATAATAAAAACTATAATTCTGATGAAGAATACAAGCTTCAGGATTCAACAGCAGAATCTGCGTCACACTTTTCTGACGCAACGAATAATGCCGATCCAGCCTCTGCTATTCTGGAAAAGACACAACGTCACCATATTTTTTTAATCGTATTTATTATTTTTGCTAGTTTGGGCATTTATAAAATAGTAAGTACATTAATTCATAAAATGCATGCTACGTCTAAACCTAAAGTTGTCGCAATTGCACAAAAACCTGCAGTCCCGGTAATCCCAGCAGCTGTGCAAGCTAACATAGTGCTTGATAATCGCTTTAATCATATAGAACAAGAGCAACGTGAATTGCAAGCGCATTTGCAAACTTTCGATTCAGATTTAAGTGATATTCGATCAACTCTAGCGGATCTTAATTCGCGATTAACCGATATCAATGATCAAACTCAGCTACTCCATACGCAGCAAGAAGCTTTTTTGCAAAAACAACAAAAAGCAGAAATTAAACTCATCGAAAGAAAAAAATCCGCACCTAAACCTATTTATTATGTGCGCGCCATTATTCCAGGGCGCGTATGGTTAACCTTGCAGGATGGTTCGACATTGACTTTAGGCATGGGAGATAAATTAGCAGGTTATGGTGTTATAACAGCGATAGATCCTAGCCAGGGAACGATCACGTTAAGCTCAGGGGCTATTATTGGCTACAACCCAGACGATAGATAATTAATATGTTCTTATTTGAGGGCGACAACAATTTAATAAAAAAACACTGGAGGAATGCTTTTTTTCTCCTGTGGTGCTTGTTGCTGAGCGGATGTATTAGTGCCCAACATGCTGCGACTGCTGAATCTATGTTGCTGCATATGACCGATCAATTTCCGAATATTTATCGTCTAATTACCGCCTTAGCTTATTTGATGGGGATCGCTTTTATTTTTCGAGGTGTTTATCAATTAAAGGTGTACGGGGATTTACGTACCATGATGTCAGTCCAAACTAACTTTAAAGCGACAATGATGGTCTTTTTTGCCGGCACTGCATTGCTCTATGCACCGACTGCTTTTAACAGCATGATGTTATCGACCTTTGCGACCACCGATGTCAAGGATCCAATGAGTTATGTGCAGGCCCATGATATATCTACGCTATTAGCCTCCAGGGCAGTTTTGCTCTTTGTTCAATTAATAGGTACTATCTCGTTCATAAAAGGCTGGGTTAGCTTGACCCATACATCTAACCCCAATGGTAGAAGTTCCATGGGTAAAGCCGTTACGCATATTGTTGCTGGTCTTTTAGCGATTAATATCGAAGGCACAAAAGAAATACTACAAGCTAGTCTTGGCATGTAGTCGGTATGAATTGTATATAAACTATGTAAGTTTGGAGAGTTTAAAAAATGAATAATAAATTCCTTAGACCTAAGTTCATTCAGCGCGGTATAGCTTGTTTAGGCCAATTATCCCTTTGGATGAGTGCCTATTTTTATACCAGCGTAGCCTTAGCGGATGATGATAATTTAGGTAAGGTGGCTAGCACGATTACGGGTTCTTTTAGTCAACTTGCTCGATTGATTACCGCAGGTGCTTATATGGCGGGTATTGGTTTTTGCATGGCTTCGATGCTGAAGTTTAAAGCGCATAAAGATAACCCTACACAAATCCCTATTGGTACACCCATTGCTTTATTGTTTATTGGTGCCGCATTGATATTCTTACCGAATATATTCCGTATTGCCGGTTACACGGTTTTTGGTGGAACCAGTGGAGCAGGTGGCGTTTATGGTACGACTGGGCTTCCAGGAGAAGGTCAATAAAACATCTTGAGATCTTATGCGAGTTAGGGTGTTTATATACTACACCCTAACTTATTAGATCCTTATTATTAAGGAGTCTTTTGTTTTGAATGAGTCAAGCTAAAGCCATCATTTAGTTTACAATAGATGAATGATTTAAGGATTAAAAAATGCATGAAAAATAAGAAGGTGATTTTGGTTAAAAAATTAAGTGTCCAGCGATGCATATTCGTAGTTACAGTGATGCTGAGTAGCTTAGGTTACGCGTCAATAAGTAAAGCCGAGGTGCTGACATTAGGCGAAATGGCCTTAAAAATTACCCAATCATTTTATGGTTTATCGAAGTTGATTACTGCGGGTGCGTATATGGCAGGAATCGGTTTCGTGATGGCCTCAATGTTGAAGTTTAAAGCACACAAAGATAATCCGACGCAAATTCCGATAGGTACGCCGATTGCCTTATTGTTTGTCGGATCAGCATTAATTTTTTTACCGCATATATTTATTATTGCGGGTTACACAATTTTTGGTGGGACCAGTGGAGCAGCTGGAATATATGGTACAACTGGGTTGCCGGGCCTTTAAACGATGTATCCGATTAAATTGAATGTAAATCCTCATGGCTGGCGCCTTTTTATGCAACGTAAGCTGGATCAGCGTTTTGAGGAGTTTAGTCAAAAAATTTGGCAGCGAGATGAATTTACTTGTCAATTTTGTGGCTTACAATCAAAAAAACACCAAGAAATAGTTAATTTGGATCAAAATTATCATAACAATAAACTCTCTAATTTAGTGACGGCTTGTAGTTTATGCACACAATGCTTTTTTTTAGAGTCAGTTGAGACCTATGGTGGTGGGGTGTTAATTTATTTGCCTGAAGTATCGCAAAGTCATTTGAATGGATTTTGTCATTTATTATTTACGGCAATGAATAATGAAAGTAAATATAAAGAAACCGCGCAAAATGCTTATCGAAATTTAAAGTTACGTGCTGAAATTATTGAAGATGAATGGGGAGCACAATTGCAGCAACCCGCGATTTTCGGTCAGCTTATCATTGAATCTGAAAATAAAAATTTATTGGACAAGAAAATTTTTAGCACGATTCGTTTATTGCCTTCACGGGCAGGGTTTAGGTATCAAAATACAGATTGGTCACGTTCGATAACAACACTTTTACAATAAAAAAAATGCATGGCTAAATTTCTAGATTCATTTTTAGATGGAATAGATTCCTTTCTAGCTTGGTTAAGTACTTCACTTAAGCAGACTGTAGAATCCTATTGCGATTTAGAAACCGCCGATAGTCCTAATGTACTTGTTGCCCATGATGGCTCACTCATTTCAGTCATTCAGATCGTTGGAGTGACGCAACTCATAGGAACAACTGAATTTCAACGACTACATGAAGGATTAACACAGACCTTGCAAACCGCTCTGTCGCGTTCGGGTCACGCGCTGCAAGTTTTATTTCAATATGATAGAAATGCTGTTTCTGAACTACTAGAAGAAATTTTAGAACCCGGTAAACAAACCAGTCAACGTTTAAATTTAGATTTAAGTGATTTATTCGCTGAACGCATTAACTTTCTAGCAAAACATTGTGCTTCTGAAAGTGTGTATTTTGTTTGTTGGACGCGCCCAATGAGCTTAACCACAGAACAGTATCAACGTGCTAGCAAAGATAAATTAAAATTTATTCGCGAAAAAAAAATACCTCCTTCCATACTCACACAGAATGTTATTGCTGCTATTCCAGATTTACGCGACTCGCACGATGCATTTATTCGTTCGATACGCCATGATTTGGCTAATTTATATATTGCTGCCAATTTATTAGAAGTTCATGATGCACTGCATGCGATACGTTCGGTAGCTGATCCTGCTTTTACCGATAAAAATTGGCGTCCGGCATTACCAGGAGATAAAATTTCACTGAAAGAATATGACCGCTCTCGTAATACCATTTCCGATATTTTGTGGCCTTCATTGGCTCGTCAAGTACTACCCCGTGATGCCGAGAATTTGGATTTAAGGACGGTACGTTTTGGCGATAAGATTTATTCATGTGTTTTTATTGATCTGTTACCGAAAGAAATAAAAACCTTTAACTCCTTACTACAACGTACTTTATCGGCAAGAATTCCATGGCGCATTTCTTTTTTTGTAGAAAGTGACGGTTTACGTTGTATTAAATTACGATCGGTATTGGCAGCTATACTGAGTTTTTCTTCGGCGCAAAATCGCTTACTAAGCGATGCATATAATTTATTACAATACGTGGCTATAAATACCGATGATGCGGTGGTGAGATTACGCGTTGCGGCGTGTACTTGGGCACCCGAGGGTCAAATAGGTTTATTACGCACGCGTGCTGCAGAATTAGCTAAAGCCATCGAAGGTTGGGGCTCTTGTGATGTTTCTGAAGTTTCAGGCGATCCATTTGGAGGCCTTGCTTCAACATTGTTAGGTATATCCGCAGAAAGTGTCGCAACGCCGACTATACTTCCGTTTTCACAGGTCGTTTATATGTTACCGATTACACGACCCGCATCCCCTTGGAAAACAGGCGCACAATTATTTCGTAGTCCAGATGGTAAGCCATGGCCATTTCAGCCGGGTTCTAGCGAACAAACGACTTGGATCGATCTGATTTATGCGCGTCCAGGCTCAGGAAAATCGGTATTATCTAGTACCTTAAATTTAGCGCTTTGTTTGGCTGGTGGTTTACAGCGTTTACCACGTATTGCCATTATTGACATTGGTCCCTCGAGTAGTGGTTTAATTTCTTTATTGCGCGAGGCTTTACCGGTCGTTAATCGGCATTGGGTGGCCTATCATCGTTTACGCATGACTGCGGATTATTCGATTAATCCATTTGATACGCAACTAGGTTGTCGTTATCCAACACCGCAAGAACGTAGTTTTTTAGTTAACTTTTTAACATTATTAACGACGCCGTTAGGTGCGGTGAAGCCTTACGATGGTATTTCCGATATGGCCGGCTTGGTCATCGATGAGCTTTACAAAAACTTAGCGGATGAAGGCATGCCTTATCCTTACACGATAGGTATTGAACCCTTGGTTGATGGAATTTTAGAAGAAATGGGTTTTATTCCTGATCAACGTACGACATGGTGGGAAGTTACTGATGCTTTATTTATTTCTGGATTTCCGCATGAAGCTATGTTGGCACAACGCTATGCCATGCCTTTACTTGCTGATGCAGCGGCTATTTGTCGTACACCTATCATCGAAGATCTCTATGGGAAAATAACCGCGCCAACCGGAGAAAGTTTAATTAACGCCTTTGCACGGATGATTTCCAGTGCAATACGTGAGTATCCGATTTTATCCCGCGTGACCCGTTTTGATTTGGGTGAAGCAAGGATAGTCTCATTAGATTTAGATGAAGTGGCAAAAAGCGGTGGCGATGCTGCGGATAGACAAACAGCAGTGATGTATATGTTGGCACGTTATGTATTAGCGCGACATTATTATTTAAGTGAAGAAAATTTAAGTGATATTGCCAGTCAATATCGAGATTACCATAAGCAACGGATTGCCGAATTACGCGAAGATCCTAAACGCATGGTATTCGACGAATTTCACCGTACCTCAAAAGCTAAAGCCGTTCGTGATCAAGTGATAGTGGATATGCGTGAGGGTCGTAAATGGAATATTCAAATTGCATTACTTTCTCAATCCTTAGATGATTTTGATGAAGTGATGGTAGAGTTTGCAACCTCTATTTATATTATGGATGCGGGTCCTGCTCAATCGGTAGAAAAATCGGTAGAAACCTTTGGTTTGTCACCCACCGCTAAAATTGCATTGCGAACACGTGTACACGGTCCCCGTGAAGGTGGGGCTACCTTCTTAGCACAATTTGCTACAAAAGAAGGTATGAATACCCAATTGTTAACCTTAACCTTAGGCCCTATCGAGTTATGGGCATTTAGTACTACGGTAGAAGATGTTAATTTACGTAATCGACTTTATCATCATTTAGGGCCGGTTGAAGCGCGACGCGTATTAGCACGTTTGTTTCCCAATGGTAGTATTAAAAAATTAGTAGAAAGACGTTTAGCAAGCATAAAAGAAGAACAGGGTGTCATCACTGAAGATTCTAGTTTAGGAATTATCGAACAAATTACCTCTGAAATTCTGGTTAATTACAACAAAGATCCAGAATTATCTACACTACCGGTCACTTAACAACATTAACAACAAGGATGTGTCACTATGATGATGGACAACCAGGATAGTAGTTTTGTTTTTTTACACGAAGAAGAAGTCAATCAATCTAAGCATGAAGCACTCCGTCATATCCGTTTTGGAAATAATAGTTTAGATAAGCAATTTGAGCGTGATATTGAATTAATGAGTCTAGCGATTGTGCAGAGTGGTCCATCCGAGCAAGACAAAATTAAAGCCGATATTTTATTAAAAAGTATGCTGTTATTATTCTTTGGGCGTGTCTGTTATCGGCATGTTTCCGATCAACGTTTCTATCCTTTTAATACATTAAACGCTTATTTCAAACAATCTAAGTTAATGCATTTTCCTATTGCAGCTATTTTACTACATGGGAGTCGGGCGCTGATAGAATTCCCTTCCGAGATCGCACCTGCATTAATAAATTGGCTTATCATTGACAAAAGTAGTTGGCGTTATCTGGCAACGCATGGCATTAGTGCATTAACAGAAGCTGAGGGGATAGCAAAAAATTATCCAGAGAAACAACCGAAGTTTCCATTACGGAAATATTTAAAGGAGCAAAAAGTCAGTAGTACACACGCTGCGATTAACTTATTATCGAATTCTATTTCAGGATTAAACACTTATTTTAATCTTACTTCCACTGCGCATTTGCAAAATAAAATGGATAGTGCTGAACATTTTGGCATCAATTTAGCATTGGGCGGGGTTGGTAACCAACATTTTGCTTCAAAACATATTATTCAAAATAATGGTGAAAATGGTCATTTATATATTAATGTTTATCAAGGTCTGACTCAACAATCTGGATTATTGTTAGGCATAGAACAATCAGCTCCAGGAAAACCTGATCAATACGGTGGCAAGCATGATTTAAGTGTAACTGATAAAGCTTATAGTGCTTCAGGAGGAGATTTTTTCTGTAAAAACCCCGTTTTGCCAGAAATATATCAAAAAGATTATCGTGGATTAACTCTTCTACCTTTTGCTAATTATTATGATAATTTCTGGAATTTTGTAACAGAAGATGCATTTGCTTTAATCAAAAGCAATTTCGAAAAGTGCAAATGTTTATTAATTTTATTAACACAAGAAAAAAGTCTTGCATTTATTAAGGAAATTCTTACAGCAGTGGGTGGCGCCAGCCAAAAAGACTTTAATATATTGTTTGCTAGCTATTTTCAAGAAATTCCACAAATTAAAATAAAAATTAAACAGAGCAATGCATTAGATCAGTTAAAAACTCTACAACAGCAAATCCAGTTATTAAAAATTGAAAAACAAAGGCTAGAAAGCAATGCTAAAGCTGATTTGTTGAGTATGAAAGCAGAAATACAATTGATAAAAAATACTATAAAAAACCAACCGTATAAAGAATTTACTATCCTTAGAGAACAGTTACAAATCTTAGCCATTAAAAAAAACAAGTTCGAAAAAAATAACCAAGAATTGTTTAATGAATTAATCATACAACGTGAACAAACCCTTCAATTGCAAAATGATAAACAAACTTTATTATTAGCGAATCAAACACATAGGTTTATGCATGCTGTAATTAATCAGATGGGTTGGTTTGCCAATATATCACAGAAAAAAAAGATCTTACAGGCTTTACAGGAAAAAATGCAGGCGCATCAAATAAACACAGAACAACTAAAGTATTTGTTAATAAATTTTATCAGTGTCAGTCTAATCAATCGATTTTATTCTAACACTGAAACCCATACTGCAAAAGCATGTTTATCGTACTTAAACGATCCGGAATATCAATCCTTAGCAGGATTTTTTGAGATGGGTTACCCCATTCAGTATAAGGATTTACTAGACTTGGTGTCTAAAAATCGATATAAATTTTATCAAAAAGAAAGCTCGAGAGAATATCAATTTGATGAAAATAATTTCCGCCTAGCAACACAGCAAGTCATGTTTTAACTAAAAGTTATTCAGAAATAATTTTGGGATTGTTTGTTGTTCTTACTGTGTTAAATTAGTAATATGAGTGTTGTTAATTTTATTAAAATAAGTCTAAGGAAAGATAATCTATGTTTGAAAATGATTTAACAATTAATGAAGAACTTTTATTACGTCGACATGCAGCTAAAGGTGAGCTTGAAAAAGTTCAAGACATTTTAAATCGAAATAAAATAAACCCAAATTTTAATATAAATGCGCAAAGTTCAAATGGGAATACGGCCTTGCATTGGGCATGTTCTAAAGCAGTAGAAAATGCTAATGGCTACTCTAAAGAATATAGTAAAATTGTTCAATTGCTTATTCAGGATGATGCCGATCATCGAATAAAAAATAAACTTGGACAAATACCGCTGGATTTTTTACAGGGTTTGCATGTAACAGTGCCTGGACCTGAAGGGTCTTCACACAAAGGATCAACTGAAAATTCCTGTTATTTCGAATTTATAAGCGCACTATTAAGAAAAGAATGCGTGAAAATTACTTTGCCTGAAGAACTTGAAGGGGAACTGGCAGGAGAGACAGCCTTTTATTTCATTATTGATTCACTAAAACTAGCTGATTTTTTACCGCCGGATGAGCAACAAGAGACGGTTACCATTCTAAGTTTAGCGTGTGGTATCTCTACCGAAATTCTACCGCTTATGCTGTATTTTCAATATCAAAATAAAAAAATAAACTATGTTGGGGTAGATAACAATGATGCCATTATCGAGGATAATAAAAAAAGATATGCGGCTTACGAAAATATACAATTTATCTGTGCAGATGCTGCCAATCTCGATGAAATAACCACGCAAATTGTTCCGAATTCTATCGATATGGGAATACTGCGTAATGGTGACTTTACCGAACTCCGTAATAGGCAGAACATATTTTGCCAAATAATCGATGAAATATTTCCAAATGTTTTAAAACCTAACTTTCCATTGTTAGTAAGTTTTCAAACTAAACAGGAGTTAGAAATATGTACGCAAAAAACTCAAATTATTCAAAATTTTAAAAAATTTAAAGGTAATAATTTTTGTGATATTGGTTCTCTATGTCTTATTTCTGGGCAGTATCAAAATAAAACAGTGTTTAGTTATTCGGATAGATATACAGCTATTTTAAATTTAGAAAAAATCAATGAGCAGGAACAAATGCAAATAAGACAATTTTCTAAATAAGCTTAATCTTGAATGATTTCGATGCGCAATGCATGGATTTCTTTGCGCATCGTGTCACCTAAGGCAGCATAAACAAGTCGGTGGCATTCAACTAAGGGTTTATTTTGAAACAATGGCGACGAGATTCTCACTGCAAAATGACCGGCGCCGGCATTGGCATGGCCGATGTGTTGATCACCTTCGTCAATGATATCCAAAAAAGTGGGTGCGAGCGCCTGATAGAGTTTTTTTTGAATTGTGGCAGTGGTATCGTGTGTAGAGTTATTTTTCATGTTTTTTCATCGGATCGAATATAACGCGCCAAATAAATAGCTTGCACGAGTATAAATACAAACGTAATCCCCAACAAGCCAAATAATTTAAAATTCACCCAGGTATTGGTATCAAATGTATAAGCGACCCATAAATTAATACCGCCCATTAAGGTGAAAAATATAATCCAATTTCTATTTAAAGATGACCAAAGGTGAGCAGGTAAGACCACATTAGTTTCTAGCAAATGCTGAATTAACGGTTTTTTTCCAAAATATTGAGTCACTAATGCGCTGCAAGCGAGTAACCAATAAAGAGCAGTGGGTTTCCATTTAATGAATAATTCATTATGCAGCAATAAGGTGCCTCCTCCAAAGAAGAGGATGAGGACTAAGCTAATAAGTTGTATACTAGGTACAGTACGGTGCTTAATCCAGTAACTGATGACTTGTAACAAACTGATAATAATAGCAGCTGCGGTTGCTACATAGATGCCAAAAAGCTTGTAAGCGATAAAAAAGACCACTATGGGCAGAAAATCGAAGAGTAAGCGCATGAAATGAAGGTAGTAGAAATTCGATAGTATCTTAGTATACCCCCAGTTGTTGGGTTTCTGTCAAGGTGCTGCGAACTTGTTTAGGAAAGGGTTAATAAAGTGAGCCAGTTTCTCAAAATTCATCCAGAAAATCCCCAGCTGCATTTAATACGGTTGGCAGCGAATACGTTGATGAAAGAAGGAGTAATTGTTTATCCGACTGACTCCGCTTACGCTTTAGGCTGTCAATTAGGTAACAAAAAAGGCTTACAGAGGATTAGGCAAATACGTCAACTAAAAGATCAACATTGCTTGACTTTACTGTGTCGTGATATTTCAGAAATGGCACTCTTCGCTCAACTAGAAAACCCTATTTTTCGTTTAATAAAAGCCAATACACCGGGTCCATATACTTTTTTATTGCCTGTTACCTCACATGTACCACGCTATTTAATCAATTCGAAACGTAAAACCATCGGTATAAGAATTCCCGATAATAAAATTGTCCATGCGCTCTTAGAAATGATCGATCAACCCTTAGTGAGTACGACCTTGATTTTGCCCGATACCGATTTACCTTTAATCGAACCAGAAGCGCTCAGTGACATTTTAGGTAAGCGCGTCGATTTAGTGATTGATGGAGGTTTTTGCGGCTTAGAACCAACCACCGTGATTGATTTATCCACCCATACACCAGAAATTATTCGTTGTGGTAAGGGAGATATTAAGCCATTTCAATCTATTTAATATATACTCTTTGCACTCGAATTTTTGTCTGTGTTGCCGCTCAATTCTCAACCCTTTTACGGCACTTGCCAAAAATCCAATTGCTGTGACTATAAAAATTAAGAGTAATTTATGAAAGTTCGTACTCGTTTCGCACCTAGCCCCACGGGTTATTTACATATCGGTGGTGTTCGCACCGCATTATATTCCTGGTTGTACGCAAAAAAACAACAAGGACAATTTATTTTACGTATTGAAGATACGGATACTGAACGATCGACTGCAGCAGCGACCGATGTTATTTTACAAGGCTTGGAATGGTTAGGTTTAGATTATGACGAGGGTCCAATCTTTCAAAGTCAACGTTTAGCCCGCTACCAAGAAGTCTTAGAGCAATTATTAAAAGAAAATAAGGCATATCGTTGTTATTGTTCTAAAGAACGCTTAACTGAATTGCGCGAAAAGCAATTAGCTGAACATCAAAAGCCCCGATATGATGGTCATTGTCGGAACCGATCGGCGATATTACCTCATCAAAGTTATGTTGTGCGCTTTTGTAATCCTTTAAACGGTGCAGTCATTGTTGACGATCAAGTCCATGGCCAAGTTATTTTTCAGAATAGTGAATTAGATGATTTAATTATTGCGCGCAGCGATGGCTCGCCCACCTATAATTTTACTGTCGTCGTTGATGATAATGATATGCATATTACGCATGTGATACGTGGCGATGATCATTTAAATAATACACCAAGACAAATCAATATATTATTAGCGTTAGGTGCAAATTTACCCGTGTATGCCCATTTACCGATGATCTTAGGTAGTGATGGTAAAAAGCTGTCGAAACGAACCGGCGCAGCCAATATTTTACAATATCGAGATGAAGGTTATTTAAAGGACGCGGTCTTAAATTATTTGGTTAAATTAGGTTGGTCCCATGGCGATCAAGAAATTTTCTCACGCACAGAAATGATTGAGCTTTTTGATTTGCATCATTTAAATAAAGCGCCCGCTGCGATTAATCCCGATAAGCTCATTTGGTTAAATCAGCATTATTTAAAGACTGATGACGCAAAACAAATTGCACTATTATTAGCTAAAGAATTCCAGCGCTTAGCGATTAACACCGAAAATGGACCTGATTTAATTGACGTGGTGGTTTTGCAACGTGAACGTGTAAAAACTTTAGTTGAAATGGCTGAGAAAAGTATTTATTTTTATTTAGCTCCTCGCTTGGATAAACTGACTATTTCCGAGGATGTTCTGGCTGTATTGAGAATTTTACAAGATCGTTTTCAAGCAGTTAGCGTTTGGACAGACGAATCAATACATACAGCATTAATTGAAACAGCTGAAGCGCTTTCTTTAAAATTAGGCAAAGTTGCACAGCCTTTGCGTTGGGCCATTACAGGTGGCAATATATCGCCACCTATGAACGCGACATTGCATTTACTCGGTAAGAAAAAAGTTTTAGCCCGTTTGCAAACTCTGTTGAATTGACGCTGTTTAGTCTTATAAAAGCTGAAAATAATTTGACAGATTTTTCTTATTCAGCTTAAAATGCCCATCATTGGGGCTATAGCTCAGCTGGGAGAGCGCTTGCATGGCATGTAAGAGGTCAGCGGTTCGATCCCGCTTAGCTCCACCAATCAAATCAAACTCCACTCAGCTTAATGTTTTTTGGAAACTCTCCTATAAAATTTTTGCAGAAACTGTACCTTTGATATAACGACAGTCGGATGTAAGAGCTTAAGCTTACCTTTTAACGTATTTCATGACGGAGAATCTTATTTAAATAAAATACTTTTTTTTATTTTAAAAATACGATACCCTGCGCAAACAATAAATATATTAAAGAGATAAAAAAGCTAATACCTTGTTAAAAGGAAAACTTAATAGATAATAAAAAGGAATTTATTATGTTAGACGCATCTAAAATAAATTTATTAAAAAAAAATTCTACCAATTCTACTATTCAAGCAGATACACATCTTCCAAGCACATCAGAATTTTTTTTTCAAAAAATAAAATATTTTTACACTAATTCGCCAATAAATTTTTCGTTTTTTACAGGTTACCGATATATTGGAATACCGCGATTATCCGGTAATCCTATCGTAGGCAGATTAAAAGACTTTTCGTCAGAAGAAGCAGCATGGAATGTTATCGATCAAGCCGCTAGGCTTGCTACACAGCATGCTTCCGGTATGTGCTATTTTTGGATAGCGAATAAGCTCATTCTTTTGATAACAAAACCTCAGCATATTAATGAGTGTTTGATAAAAAATAAAGATAAAGTTTCTCCCAATAGAGAAATTATAACGGCTGTATTTGGACAAAATATCGCAACAAAGGACAAAGTTAAATGGTTAGAAAAAAGAAAGTTATATAAAAGATATTTTTCTGAGAAAAATTATCTCAAACACTCTGAGCTATATACGCTTGATTTAATGGATAAGTTCTTTCATCAAATACAATCTTCCGGTAGCTATGCCGAGGATATTAAGCTGTTGCTTAATGATTTAAGTTTGTTGGTTATATTAGAGCGATTAACAAATACATCGTCGGATTTTGCTATAAAATTAGATGAATTATCTTCCTGCATTAACGAAGTAGCTAAGCATATAACACACAAAAATAATTTTTTAATAACTATTTCAAAAACATTTATTTATTTATATTTAAATAATAAACCCCCCGTTGATTTTAACGAAATACGTTTAAAATTTAAAAGCGATTTAAATCGGTTATTTTATCCCCACTTAGATAGGCTGCGAAATACAACTAATTTCCTTAATCTCTTATGGGAAGCTGAAGCAGATAAAAATCCTTTTGAATTTATGGAAGAGGTTGCTGCCGATAGTGGTTTATCTTTATTGGCTGCACGCCAAGGAATTGCAACCTCTTTACTTTTTATTATCAAGCTTTTAGCGGCTCATCCCGAAAAAGAAAAAAAACTAAGAAAAGCCATTAATGAATCTCTAGGAGAGCTTGATGAGATAAGTGTAGAAAATGTTAATAAAATAGAATATTTAGACATGGTTATAAATGAATCTTTAAGATTATATCCAACATCCCGTATTCTTTTGCCACGTTCTGTTGAAGATAATTTTTTAATTGGTGGATTACCCTTGTTTAAAGGGGATCAAATTCTTATTTCTCCCTATATTACCCACCGCTTAGGTCATTTTTTTAAACAACCGGTACAATTTATCCCAGAAAGGTTTGATAAAAAAAATAAAGACAAAATTGAATCAGGATCGTACCTACCTTTCGGAATCGGGGCTCATAATTGTATTGGTCAAAAATTATCGATACAAACCATTAAATTATTTTTAACCTCCATTTATAGGAAAAACCATATAGAGGTTATGGATAACTATTTCCCAACTTCAATCAAAGAAAATGTTGTGAAAACAAAGTTTTTCACTAAAATTCAGCTTGTTTCAACGAATGATTGTGAACAAAAAAATGCCTCTAAACCTCATGTTTGAATGAAAAAATTTATGAAGCATAGTTTATTTAATAAGAGAAAAATTCGGAGGAATAATTACTTTATAAAAGGATAAAACGATGGAAAAATATGCGCTAAAGGAATCTCAAGATTCAAATAAAAATAGTGGAAAAAATGTAGCTTTAAAGTTTGACCTAGGAGAGCTTATCACTACAAGATATGGAATAACACAAAGAAGAGGGCACTTTGTATGCTTAAACCCTTTTTCGCCAATTAATTTTATAAAAAAAAATGAAAAAGAACTAGCAGATAAAAAAGTTATATGGGAAAAGGAAATTACAAAAATAGGCTTTATGCAAAAAGGAGATTTTTTTTATAAAAATTTTAATAAATTAAATGCTTTAACCTTTTCTACATTACTTATTCCGGATAAGCCCATACAAAATTTAAAGTTTCTCTTTTATTTTTTAATCGCTTTATTTGCTATCGATGATTTTTTTGAAGAGGTAAAAGCGGATGAAAATTTAAATAAAATTGTAAAAATCCTTATTGAATTTGCTCAAGGCAATTCCGAGATGATTTTGCAGACTCATTATCAGACGCTATGTGCTCGTTGTAAATTATTGTCACCTTTATGTAAATTATTAACGAGCCTTCATCATGAAGCCCGGCAATTTAATTTAGATACTTCTTTTTTTACTAACTCTTTAATTCAGCATTTATATAGCCAGCAATTAGAGTTAAATTATTTTTTAGAAGAAAAATTACATCCTTTCTGTAAAGAAGATTACTTAGATACTCGATATTTTAGTTCGGGCGCTTATATTACTCAAGAGGTTATTAGTTTGATTAGAGGAATAGTGCTGTCTAAAGAGATAAGATTACACCCCGCTTTTATAAAATACAGAAATGAAATTTGTTTACACACTATTCTCGTCAATGATATTTTTTCCTTAGAAAAAGAAGCAGCCAATGAAGAAATATTTAATATGATTATTATAAAACAGGAAAAATATTCTTTACAAACTGCATTTAATAAAACACTGGATAAATTGAATAACCTAGTGATCAAGATAAAAGATAGCGCAAATAAATTAAAAGAAATATTTAAGGACGATTCGAATGTAGAAAAATTTATAAAAAGCACCTTTCAAATGGTCGATGGAAATATACTGGGCCACAAGGAATCTAAACGCTATGGTGATATTGCTTTTGAGGTTGTCGAGCTTCCTGAGATGGTATCTTCTAAATCTATTTTTTTTCAATACCCTCTAAAAGGCCGTTACGATCAGGAAAGTATTTCAAGCGTTTTTAACTCGCCGCAAACTCAACTGAATAAATAATTTGTTGTTTATCAGTGATTATCTTACCGGACATAGCTTTTTAAGCAAAAATAACTTATAACTACTTATAAGTTTTTAGCTGAGTTTGTTTAAAATCTTAACAATTTAATAGCCGAGCAAAACCATGAAACAATTGTTGATAACCCTAACTGCCTGTTTACTTCTAGTTGCTCAAATTACTTACGCTAAGGATCAATTTCTTATTGTTTGTGCACCATCGACGCAAAAAAATCCTGCAATACAGCAAGCAGATAAATGGTATCGCGATTCAGCAGAAAAAAAAGCCAGTTATCGACAGGTGTATAACATTGGATCGGCTTATGTGAAACAATGGGTAGAACAGCATCATCCTAAAGCCAAAACTTGGGGTGTGGTTTTGGATATTGATGAAACAAGCTTAGATAATTCTTGGTATTTTTATCAATGTGCTAGTTTAGTGGAAAAGCCAGCAGAATTTTCGCATTTTGTGACTATTCCGCAAAAATCAGTGGCTTTACCAGGCGTTGTTGCATTTACGCGATTAGTGCACGAATTAGGTGGTTATGTGACGTTGATTTCTAATCGGGATGGTTCTTATATTGATAAATCTGGCATTACCGCGTTGCAAGCCACCCTTAATAATTTAAAACAACAGCATGCTACTTTTGATCAAGTTATTTTAGCCAATAATAAACAATCACAGCATCCAGCCAATAAAAATCCCCGTTTCAATGCGGTGATACACGGCTGCTATGATGAGCATGAGATGGTTTGGTCTAATAAATTACCACCTCATCAAGTGATTGCTTATTTTGGTGATAACATCCAAGATTTTCCTGAGTTTAAGCAAGCAACAGAATATGCTTTACCCGATAGTGCACCACAATACGATAAATTTGGTCAGGGTTATTTCATTTTACCCAATCCTTTATATGGTAGTTGGCAAGCCAATCCTTTTAAATAATTTTCATTAGCTTCGATTAGCTATTGTTTTATAAATGCCAATAGATCCTGATTAACTTGGTTTTTTAACGTCGAACATAAACCGTGTGGTGCACCCGGATAAATTTTTAACGTGGAATCTTTGATAAGCTCAGCTGTAAGTAAGGCTGAATTTTTGATCGGTACGATTTGATCAGCATCCCCATGCATGATCAAAGTGGGTATATCAAATTTTTTTAGATCGGTCCTAAAATCGCTTTCGGAAAATGCTTTGATACAATCAAAGACAGCTTTGAAGCCAGCTTGCATGCCTTGTACCCAGAAAATATCCCGCTGACCTTGAGAAACTTTGGCATCGGGTCGATTAGCACCATAGAAGGGTGCAGAAAAATCTTGGAAGTACTGTGAACGATCCGCTAATACATTGCAGCGTATATCATCAAATACTTGCATTTCGAGCCCATTAGGATTAGTGGCAGTTTTTAGCATAAACGGAGTAACTGCACCAATAAGCACAGTTTTTGCTACCTTTTTTGTTCCGTGTCGACCAATATAGCGCGCAATTTCACCACCACCGGTAGAATGACCGACATGGATGACATCATTCAGATCAAGTTTAGTAACTAATTTTGCAAGATCATCGGCATACGTATCCATATCATTACCTTTCCAGGGTTGGCTGGAACGACCATGACCACGACGATCATGTGCAATACACCGATAGCCCTGTTCGGCAAGAAATAACATTTGGTCTTCAAAAGCATCACCATTCAGCGGCCACCCATGACTAAATACGATTGCTTGACCGCTTCCCCAATCTTTGTAATAAAGTTTGATGTCAGCCAAATTTTCTTTGCCCACTTGAATGTAACTCATAGTAAACTCCTGTAGCGAATCAATAAGCACATAAAAATGCGCTTGTGAATGTTACTTTCCCAAGCTTTTGGTAATGGGTCAATTATTTTTTCTAAATTTTTTATTATTGAATAATCTTCGCTATGCAAGCGGCACGTGCGGCGGCATGGGGATGGATTGAACTTTTCGCTATACAATTAACATAAGATTTCGCATATTGATCAAAGACTTCCTTTGCTTTACAAGGACACAAACTAACTAGCTGCTGGACAAATTTCCGACTACCTATTTCAAAATGTTGATAATCAATCGGATAATCCCAATAGCCACCCCAGCCAATGAAACCATTTTCAGCAAAGATATCAATTGCATCTTCGGCCATGCCGCTACGAAACTGTTTTTTGGGTCGGTAATTCAAACGGTTGATGGCTTGCTGCGCAGATTGGGCAGGTAAAATAGTCGCATGACCTTGATCGTCAAACGCAACATACGGATTTTGTAATGGATTTAAATCGATTGCAACACCGTAAGCATGTAAAGACCAATCCGAACCGCCGGTTATGGGTCGGCCATTAAAGGCAGAAGTATTATTATCGTTCATCGACGCATTATCATCACCGTTATATTTTTCCATCAATAACGCTTTGTTAATTGGGAATTTTCGATGATATAGCGTATCAAAAATGATTTGGGTATGTTTGGCTAGCACATCGAGTACAACGACTTGGCCTTTATCTGTTTGTCCAGTAAAATTGATGATAGGGAAATTAACGGTTCTTAAGCGTTCACAGGAAACAGGATTTTTGTTAGTAATTACCTGCCGAGCTTGCATTTTTTCACATTGCTTTGTACTTATTGGTAGGATGCTAGCCATACTGGGAAGAATCAGACTGTTTGTGAATATCCATGCAGCAAAAAATTTTAATATTTTGTTTAGCATAATGATGCATTCCTTTGTTATTAAATAAAATATTAAAGATTAAAAATTTATTTTTGTTTGTTTAAACGTACAATATTCTTGTTGCGGCGGGCAGTTTATTGTAGCTTCGCTGCCAAGAATAAACGGTTTATTTTCTCTACCATGACCAAAGTAGGGAAAGTAGTAAACGGGTATAGTCGTTTTCTTAGCAAACGCTTCAATGACAGTTTTATACATCAGTCGTTGCTCGTCGGTAGGGTCTAAAGGGTAAAACTGACCAAAGATGATAGCTTTGGGTTTAAAATTAGTTTTATACAGTAGTTGATGCAGGCTACGATCCAATTGTCTGAAGCTTACGCCAGTATCTTCTAAAATTAATAGGTCGTTAGTAAAATCATGTTCGTAACGTGTTGCAAAGAAAGATTGGATCAGTGTGAAATTGCCACCTAATAGATTTCCTCGTAGCGGTTGCAGAGCAGGCTGATTTAAAGGAATAAAATTTTTATAAAGAATGCCGTGCGTCAATAAAGTTTTGATCCATGGAATACTCTCTCGATCATTGATCGTTGCGGTTTCACTATTGGGTTTGCTCATTTCTTTATTGTAAGCAGCGACGACACCATGGACTGAAGGCCAGCCTAAAATGATATTAACAAAATAATGAATGGCAGTGACATCACTAAAGCCAACAATAATTTTAGGTTTAGTTTTTTTTAACAAGTCCTTATTTACATATAATGCTGGAATCAAATTCATAGCTCCGGCGCCGCCACGAACCATCCAAAGGATATCAGTATGTTTATCTAATAAAGCAGCAATGAGAACATTGGCGCGACTTTGGTCGGTATTAACATAACCAAAATCTGAAACGACTTGATTTAAGTACTGGGTATTAACGCGATAGCCTTTTGTTTCAAGTATTTGCTTGATTGGTTCAATATTGTCTTCGTTGTATTGCGTGGAACTTGAAATCAGCGCTACGCTACGATAGGTTTTTGCTAAAATAGGGTTAGCAAAGCTTAAACTTAACGCAGTAAAAAGAAAAATTATTTTTTTTAACATAAACTTATCCTTAAGCAGCAACTCAAAAAAACAAGAATTGAATTAATTGATGTTGGCAGCATCGTTTAATAAATTTATGCTTCTCCCTTAAGAAATGCAACAACAAAATACTGTAGCTTTATCTTCCGTATTGATTTTAAATAATTCAACTGGACATAAAAACAGCGAGGAAAAAAGCTTTCTCCTCGCTGCGTTTTATCAATTAAAGCAGCATGCTAAAAATTAAGCAGTGTTAATTTTTAGTTTTTTGATCCTGTTCATAATGACTATAGGTACGATGACGTAATTTGGGTTCTCCACCATAACGTCGTGTATTGCGACGTTGTGTGGATGGATTACTAGCATTAGTCTGTTTGCTAGAGTTAATGTTAGCAGTATTAGCTATTTGCTCAGCGACTGGTTTTTTTTCTATGCTAGGGGGAGATTTTTCAACAGATCGTGATGGAATAACGGTTTTTCTTTCCGTGTTATTTAACACTGGCTTAGGCGCCGAATTGGTATTTTCTTCTCGAATGGCTTGAGTATTTATTTTATGTTCGTGTTTTATTGACGATCTTTCTGAATGTTGTCGTCTCTTATTGGGTAGTGGTTTTCTTTCTGATGCACCAGCAATAGGAGCAGAGACAGGTTTATTGTTATGGTGTGTGTTTTGTTGATGCGGCGCTGACTCATAACGCTGTTGATGATGTTTGTTATAGCGATTTTGTGATGTTTTGCTGCCATTATGTTGGTGCTGTCCGCTACCAGCTTCGCTGCCACCTTCTCCTTCTTTGTCGCGCCTGTCATCACGGCGGTGATTGCGAAGTCGGTTATTACGATTTGCTTTTGAATAACGTTTTTCTGGGGGGTGTCGATGCGGAGTATCATTAGAATGATTATGTATTTGAGCAGTAGCTAGTTCTTTTTTAACAGAGTTTTTACTAAGCTCTTTAGTTTTACTGAGATCTTTTAACATACCAAGCAGTCGACTTAAAAGACCTAATTGAGTTTTAGGTTTATTTTTGCTAATCGCAAAAGTAAGTGGTTTAACTGCTGGGATTTCTACTGGCTTAATGACTGGCGCGCTATAAGGTAGCGAAGATTCTGCGCAAGATTTATCTAACATTTGATAGCTAGCATTTTCGCTAGCCTGTAGATTAATGTTTTTACCTTGACCAGTAATTTTATAATGCGGAGATTGCCAATATGGATTAGGTATTAATAGTATATTTATTTTATAACGTTGTTCAATCTGTTCTCTAGCAGCACGTTTTTCATTAATCAGATAAGTAGCCATATCCACAGGTATTTCGACGCGTATTTGCTGTGTTGATTTTTTCAAGGCTTCTTTTTCAATTGAACGGAGTAAAGATAAGCTTAATGATTCAATGGTGCGTACTGTTCCTTCTCCATTGCATCGTGAACATAAGGTTTCGTTGGCTTTTCCTAGAGAATGTCGCAAGCGCTGTCGAGACATTTCTAATAACCCAAATGGCGATATTCGACCGATTTGTATGCGCGCGCGATCTTTTTTAGTGGCCAAACGTAAGCAATTTTCTACTTTACGTTGATTGTCTTCGGAATTCATATCGATAAAATCAATGACAATTAAACCGCCTAAATCACGTACACGCAATTGATGCGCTATTTCTTTAGCCGCTTCTAGATTGGTAGTGACGGCAGTTTCTTCAATATCTTCATTTTTGGTAGATTTACCTGAATTAATATCAATGGAAACTAAGGCTTCGGTGCGATCGATAACGATGGTGGCACCTGACGGAAGTTCTATTTTACGCTTAAATGCCGATTCAACCGCTTCTTCAATATCAAAATACATAAATAAGGGAATAGAATTTTGATAAAGCGTAATTCGAGATACAAAATCAGGTCGAATTTGCTCGATGTAATTCTTAATTTTCTCGAATATTTTTTTGTCATCAATAATAATTTCGTCAATATCGCGTCTTAAATAGTCACGTATCGAACGAGTGATTAAATCGCCTTCTTGAAAAATAAGGAAAGGAGCAGAGCGCTCATTATAGGCTTTTTGTATGGCATTCCATTGTTGAATAAGCAAATTC
This sequence comes from Rickettsiella endosymbiont of Rhagonycha lignosa, assembly GCF_964031165.1. NCBI lineage: Bacteria > Pseudomonadati > Pseudomonadota > Gammaproteobacteria > Legionellales > Coxiellaceae > Rickettsiella > Rickettsiella endosymbiont of Rhagonycha lignosa. Next base: position 648,256 of record NZ_OZ035011.1, read on the forward strand.
AAATCATTTTGTAGTTCGTAAAATTCTCTACCCACGCCAGCGGTGCGTAGAATAAGTCCCATATCCTCTGAAAGTTCCATTTGGCTGAGTAAATCTTGCATTTCACGCCGTTCTTCTCCCTCAATGCGACGTGAAATACCACCTGCGCCGGGATTATTTGGCATCAGCACTAAGTAACTACCTGGGAGGGTAATATAAGTTGTTAGTGCTGCTCCTTTATTTCCACGTTCTTCCTTTTCGATTTGCACCATCACTTCACGACCCTCAAGTACTTTTTTGAGGTATTGGATTGATTGCGATTTTTCGAATTTAAAGAAAGAGGGAACGATTTCTTTGAAGGGTAAAAATCCATGCCGTTCGGGGCCATAGTCGATAAATGCCGCTTCTAAGCTAGGCTCTATGCGACTAATTTTACCTTTATAGATATTGGATTTTTTTTGTTCTTGACCGCTATATTCGATATCGAGGTCGGACAACTTGTTTTCTTCGAGCAAAGCAACACGGATTTCTCCAGGTTGATTCGCATTGATCAATATTCGATTCTTCTCATTATGCATCGTTGAATCCTATTTTGTATGAAGGCTCAACTAAGCTTGCTTATTTGAAAACGCGATAATCGTTGTTAAAAATTAAAACTGTTATTAATACCTGAAACAATGACCGCTTAATTAATTTAAAAAGGGGTGAGTGTGTCAACAAGGTCCTTGCATAAGCTACTTTGCCTATAAGGCTAGTAGCATAGGTTTTAACTATCTGATTTTTAACACGGATTATAGGCTTGCATATTCTTAATATACCGTATTTTTTTATGCACACATTAATGATTACTGAGCATAAAATTCGCATCGGAAGAACATCGTTCCAAATAAAAGGTTGCAAACTTAAGAAGCCGGACTAATTCTCTCATTTTGGGATTTAAATTTATTACCAAAAATAAGGTAAATTTATAAAAAACTAAAATTTTTTACTTTAGTTAGCTCTAATTACAAAACGTTGATTTCTTATCATTTCGTTCTGTTTGCATCAGAAAAAAGAGGGGATTAACCCTAGCTATAAACTGACACGGGAAACTAAATCTAGGGTTATTATAACAGTATTTAGTGGGTTGGCAATTAAAAGAGGAGGGCTGCATGCCATCGGGTTTAACGGGTGAACGTCTAATTTTTATCAGATTTTGTTTTACTTGAAAGTTTTGCTATGCTTAAGTTGGCTTCTACTATGGGCTATGGATTTGTCAGTGGGCTTTGTCAGTCCTTGGCTTACAAATTGTTCTTTAATGCTTTTTGCACTACTTTTTAGATGGGGAATTTTGCTTATGTATAAGAAGTTTTTGGTTTCTATGCTGCTGACGGCGGCGTTAGTCGGCTGTAATCATCAGCCTTCTGATAAGCAAGGAGATCAATCAGATACTGCGATGCCTGTGCAAGATCAGATGGCTAATCCTGCGAACTCATCCAGCTCGGATGATCAGCAAATGCCGGTAAATCCACAAGCTGTGGAACCTACTCAAACACCGCCTAGCGATACCGCGCCCGCTATGCCAGCGACACCAGATACATCATCTAACAATGGAACGGCAGGTACAGCGACACCCGAAGAACCTGCGAATAATGGTAATTCAGCTAACTCTGCAGCTGGGGACAATAAGTAAAATAATTGTAGTGGTTGTTGAAAACTACTGCCAGTTTAAGCCTTTTATGGTACTATATTTGTTGCAGATGAAGGGGTAAAAGACCTTCATCTGCTTTCATTTTATGTATCATAGGCTTTGAGTTTTTATGACAGAATCAGCGGCTAATGAAATCATTTCGGTAACAGTTGAGAAGGAATTAAAACAGTCCTACCTGGCGTATGCTATGAGTGTCATAGTAGGCCGGGCATTGCCTGATGTTCGAGATGGCTTAAAGCCTGTGCACAGACGAGTTTTATTTGCCATGAGCGAACTTGGCAACGATTGGAATAAGCCGCATAAAAAGTCTGCCCGTGTGGTGGGTGATGTGATCGGTAAATATCATCCGCATAGTGATGGGGCGATTTACGATACGATTGTGCGTATGGCACAAACCTTTTCTATGCGTTCGGTGTTGATTGATGGCCAAGGTAACTTTGGTTCGGTTGATGGCGATTCCGCCGCTTCGATGCGTTATACCGAAATTCGTATGTCAAAGCTGGCACATGCCTTATTAGCGGATTTAGCTAAAGAAACGGTCGACTTTGCGCCTAACTATGATGAAACCGAGCAAATTCCTACCGTATTACCCACTCGCGTTCCCAACTTACTCGTTAATGGTTCTTCAGGTATTGCGGTCGGTATGGCGACCAATATTCCACCGCACAATCTCGCGGAAGTTATCGATGCCTGTGTTGCTTTACTAGTCGATCCTGAATTGACCATAGAACGTTTAATGCAGTTCATTAAAGGACCTGATTTTCCTACGGCAGGTTTGATTTATGGTAAGCAGGGGATTCTCGAAGCGTACCACAGTGGTCGTGGACGTGTGTTTGTTCGTGCGAGAATCGAACTTGAGCAAGATGAAAAATCGAATAAACAACGAATTATTGTGACCGAGCTTCCTTATCAAGTAAACAAAGCAAAACTCATCGAAAAAATTGCGGAATTGGTAAAGGAAAAACGCATTGAAGGTATTACCGCATTACGTGATGAATCCGACAAAGACGGTATGCGTATGGTCATCGAAGTCCGACGTGGTGAGAACGTTGATGTGTTATTGAATAATTTATTTGCTCAAACACAATTACAAGTCACGTTTGGTATTAATATGGTGGCTTTGGTCGATGGCAGACCCGTTTTACTCAATCTCAAGCAATTAATTACTGAATTTTTGGCGCATCGACGTGAAGTGGTAACACGTCGCACCATTTTTGAATTACGTAAAGCGCGAGAACGTGCGCATATTTTAGAAGGTTTAGGTATTGCTTTAGTGAACATTGATCCGATGATCGCATTAATTAAAGCAGCAAAGGATCCAGCAGATGCTAAAGCTCAACTGTTAACGCAACATTGGCAGTTAGGTATGGTAGCTGAGATGCTCACTAAAACCGATTTGCTTGAGACACAATTAACGCTAGATGCAGCTAATGAATATGGTGTAAAAAAAGGTGAAAATGTTTATCGATTATCACCCGAACAAGCACAAGCGATATTAGAGTTACGTTTACATCGTTTAACGGGTCTTGAGCAAGAGAAAATTTTAAAAGAATATCGCGATCAGTTAGATATTATTATTGATTTATTAGATATTTTAAATCAACCCGAACGTTTACGTCAGGTTATTCATGATGAACTGATAGCGATTAAAGAAGAATTTGCTGATCCAAGGCGAACCGAAATTATCAGTGTCGATGCTGAAATTAATGAAGAAGATTTGATTCCTGCTGAAGATGTGGTGGTGACCTTATCGCATGAAGGCTATGTCAAACGACAAAGCTTAGATGTTTATCAAGCACAACGTCGTGGTGGTCGAGGAAAATCTTCTGGCGATGTAAAAGAAGAGGATTTTATTGAACATTTGTTAATTGCTAACACACACGCCACCTTATTGTGTTTTTCTAGTGCGGGTAAAGTCTATTGGCTAAAAGTGTATAAATTACCCGAAGGCAGTCGCATCGCTAAAGGCCGACCCATCGTTAATTTATTACCCTTAGGTGATAATGAACGAATTAATGCGGTATTACCTATACAGAATTATAGTGCTGAACATTTCATTTTTATGGCAACAGCCAATGGCACGACAAAAAAAACCAGCTTAATTGACTTTTCTAGACCCCGTAACGACGGTATTATTGCGATTGATTTACGCGAAGGTGATCGTTTAGTGGGAGTTGCGTTAACCGATGGTCAACAAGATGTTTTATTGTTTACCAATGCGGGTAAGGTAATACGTTTTAATGAAAGTAAAGTGCGATGTATGGGTCGTACCGCCTGTGGTGTAAGAGGTGTTAAATTACAAGAAGGTCAACAAGTTATTTCTTTAATCATTGCTAAACCCGAAGGCTTAATCTTAACGGCAACCAGTCATGGTTATGGTAAACGCACACCTGTTCCTGAACATCGTTTGACGAGTCGTGGTGGTAGTGGTGTAGTCGCTATTAAAACAACGGAGCGTAATGGTAATGTCGTAGCCGCTGTACAAGTATTACCTGCTGATGAAGTGATGCTCATTACTAATAAAGCGACCTTAGTGCGCACACGTGTTTCTGAAATTCGTGTCGCCGGCCGCCATTCACAAGGTGTGCGTTTGATACGATTGAATGAGGGTGAAACATTAGTTGGCTTAGAACGTATCGAAGAAGACTTAACAAACGATCCAGAGCAAACGGATAGCTTGATCAATTTAGCGGTTGAAAAAACTAATAATAATGACAACTCACCTGAAGCTTAGTGTGGAAAAACAAACCTTACTTGATGCATTAATTAATATTGGTGTGATTAAATGGGGTGAATTTACCTTACGTAGCGGTGAAATTTCACCTATTTATATCGATTGCCGTGAAATTATTTCTTATCCCCCTCTATTACGCAACATTGCTAAGGCATTGTGGGATAAAATAAAACATTTAAAACCAAGCTTGATATGTGGTGTGCCTTATACCGCATTGCCGATGGCTACCGCTATTTCGCTTGAGCAAAACTTACCGATGTTGATGTGTCGTAAAGAAGCTAAAAATTATGGCACAAAAAAACAAATCGAAGGTGTTTTCAAATCGGGTCAAGACTGTTTAATTATTGAAGACGTCGTGACTACGGGTGGCAGTGTGCTACAGATAGCAGATTCTTTAAAAAAACACGCTCTACAAGTAAAAGATATCGTTGTGTTAGTCGATAGACAACAAGGTGGCAAAGAAGCGTTGTTAGTTGCAGGTTATCAATTACATAGTGTTTTTACTTTGAACGAACTTGTTCTAACTAAGAAGTAAACTAATTGCCGTTAAGTTTAATTACTTTTTAAATGCTTCGAATACTTCCTTCGCATTCGACAATGCGAAGGATACTGTCGTGATTATCTTCGATAGCTAGGTTCTGCAACCCGAGCCTCTTCTATGCCTTGCTTAGGATTTTGGATAGCGGCTATTTTCTTTTCTAATACTTTTAATCCTCCCGGCGCGGGTTTAATGTCTGATAATTCAAAAACTTGGCGTGTAAAAGGATCTTCAAAAGGTATGAATTTTAAAATATTTTTTAAATCATAAATTCTATCTTTTGAACTGGGTAAAACAACAGGACATTCCAGAGCGGTACTGATAGACATAGAATCTTGATAGGCAGAGTCCAAACAGGCCGTATCAAGACCGGGATTATCCCTAGCGAGATTCTTGTTAAAACAATAATCAATATAAAGCCAGGTTATTGGGGCAAAATCGAGCTTAGCATATTTTTTATCATAGAGAATTCTTTCTTCTATTTGCTGATAAGAATCGATGATCTTTCTATCTACTTGAGTAATAATACTCGCTTGCATGCCTACAAAAAAAGAGTTAGGTGAAGGAATATTTTTTGATTCATACGTTATCAAACCTATTTCTGTTAATAGTGACATAAGGGTCTGAAAATTTTCTTGATCATTTTTGCTAGGAGAGTTTTGTGTGCTTGGCCTTAGGCGAAAATATTTTCTATCATTTGCAATGCGATATTTTGCTTCCAGCTGATAATGTTTTAAACTTGAATTCAGTACTTTTTTTAAAAATTTCTTATTTTCGAGAAAGGTTTCAAGTTCTACTAGATTTATTTCTTCAATCTTTTCAACTTGCATTGTTTGTTTTACAGATGTTCCGTTTGGAGTTTCTCCTTTAAACACTGCCTCATGCTTTTTATAAGTGATAAGTTTATTTTGAGCCAAATCTTGTAGCATCGTCTTGAATCTTGCTTTTTTTTCTTCATTAGGAATATCTTTAGGTTGAGTCGCTTCCCTTAGATAAATAAAATCGGAGGAAACACTATGGGGATAGATGTCCACGCGAAAATTCGAACCTAAATCATAAAGCTTTAAAACTTCTAAAAATAAATCTTTACCATCAAAGCGTTTTTCTGTGGTTAAATTTTCATTGAATATAAGTCCATTATAGAGATAGTTTTTAAATTCTTTAATGCTTTCTATTTCATTAATTTTGATAATTTCTTTTTTTTCTATTGAGTCGTCTATTTTAAAATCTGCTTCCATATATTCATAAGCGATGAGTCCCTTTTTCTCAAATGAATCTAACATAGCCTCAAATTTTATTTTGGAAATGTGATCCGAAGGATAACTAGATTTTTTTATTATTGTGAGGTATCCAGGATCGCCCTTATATTTTCTATAGTATCCAATGAAGTAATTTTTATTAAACCCAAAAAACTCTAAAGCTTTATTTAATAATTTTTTATAGGCGTCCCGTTGTTCTTTTGTTAAAGGATAAGGATTATTAAGCATACTTTTTCTCCTAGTATAAAAAGTTTTCTTTTCTCAAAGAAAAGTCCCTTCAAGATTTTTAATCAATCATAGCGTGTCTATTGGGTAGCGGTTTGTATAAAACAATAAAAAATAGGTTTTGTGTTATATAGAGACACATAATTCAGTTTGCTTATTTAAGCATGATAGGTAACTAATAAAAAAATAGTTTATAATAAGAGTCCAAAGGTGTTCCCTTGGATTTTTACATCTACTAGCTTAAGGTTTGCTCAATGTCTACATTTAATTGGATCGATTACACCATTATTGCCATCATTGCGCTTTCGGTATTAATTAGCGTCATGCGTGGCTTTGTGCGCGAAGTGATTTCTTTGGTTATCTGGGTTGCCGCGATTGCAGTGAGCTTTATTTTTTACCGGTATATTGCTGATTTATTGGTGAATTTTATTCATTCCGATTCAGTCAGATTGGTTGTTAGTTTTGTTGGTTTATTCCTAGTTACACTCGTATTGGGTATGTTGATTAATTATTTAATTGGTCAATTAGTCGCAAACACAGGCTTAAGCGGTACCGATCGCGTGCTAGGAATTATCTTCGGTATTGCGCGTGGAATCTTAGTCGTTGTTTTATTGATGATGCTAGTTAGTTTAACGCCCTTTGCCAAAGAAGCTTCTTGGCAAGAATCGGTGTTAGTGCCGCATTTCCAACCCCTAGAAAATTGGTTAAGCAGCTTCTTGCCCGAGTCCATGCATAGTCATCTTGAATTACAGAAAGATCAATACTAATTAGAATTGTGTCTAAAGCTTGCTGAAAGCGCTTACTGAGGTATGATCATACCTCAGTAAGCGCACAGTGAGATTTTAATTATGTGTCGCTATATCAAAGGCAAGTGCTGCGGCATTTAATACCGATGCGATACGCACACTCGATTGTATCCCAAGCTTACTCATGCCTATTTTTATTAAGCCATGAGTATGGGCTTCAATGCACATACCACAACCATTGATTGCCGATACCGCTAAACAATTTAATTCAAAATTAACTTTATCGATACCTGGATTGCCAATCACACTCATCCGTAAATTAGCGGGCATACTAGAGAAATCTTTATCATTAACTAAGTGAATAAATCGATAGTAAATATTATTCATCGCCATGATGCTTGCTGCAGATTTGGCAGCATTTATTTCTGTTTCTGATAGTACAGGTGTTACCTCTGATAAAACAGCTTGAATCAATGCGGAATTTTTTATGCTATAGGCCGAGGCTAATGCAATTCCGCCGATTTGATTTTTAGTTAAATCCGGTGAACCTTCTTCGGTTAAAATGTTAGATAGATTTAATTTAATATCTTTTGCATTATCTAACAGTTTATTTTTTAATGTTTCTATTGTCATTGTCATCATCATTTCCTCATTAATAGGGGGTTAGTCAACAGTAATCGTGGCTTCGCCTTTTTGCCAATTGCAAGGACATAATTCATCGGTTTGTAACGCATCAAGTATGCGTAATACTTCTTTGGCATTTCGACCCACGCTAAGATCCGTCACCATGACAAAGCGGATAATGCCTTCGGGATCAACAATAAATGTAGCGCGTTGTGCAACCCCTTCTTTTTTATCGAGTATGCCTAAACCCTGTGCTAACTCACGTTTAACATCAGCGAGCATCGGGAAGGGAAGATCACGTAATTCATCTTTTTGCTGTCGCCAAGCTAAATGTGCAAACTCTGAATCGGTACTGGCTCCTAATAAAATTGCATCACGGTCTTTAAATTCGTTGTTTAATTGACCAAAGGCGGCAATTTCAGTAGGACAGACAAATGTGAAGTCCTTAGGCCAAAAGAAAATTATTTGCCATTTATTGGCGTAGGTTTGATGACTAATTTCGGTAAAAGCGTCCTTGGCATTTGAGGATACGACTGCTTTAACCGAAAATTCTGGAATTTTATCACCTATTATTAACATGGATTTTCTCCTGATATTATGTTTGGAAAGGCATAAATTACTTGATATTAAATCATAAGTATAATATATTGTTATTATTAAATTGATAATTTAAACTTATTATAAAAACAATGAACACACGAGATTTTGAATATTTAGTCGCCTTGAGTGAACAGCGCCATTTTGGAAAAGCGGCTGAGAGCTGTTTTGTCAGCCAACCCGCGCTGAGCATGCAAATTCAACGTTTAGAAGCCAGCTTAGGTGTGAAGTTATTAGAACGTAACAATAAATCGGTGTTATTAACCGATATCGGTCTGGCAATAACTGAGCGTGCAAAACAGGTGCTCACGCAAATCAATGAAATTCACGATTTAGCCAAATTAGCCAAAGATCCTTATAGTGGAAGGTTAACTCTCGGGGTTATTCCGACCTTAGCACCTTATTTGTTACCATTGATTTTACCTGCTTTATCGGAAAAATTTCCCCATATTCATTTTTATCTTGTAGAAGAGCAAACCTTATCATTGATACAAAAACTTAAAACCGGCCGCCTAGATGTCGCATTAATGGCACATCCGATCGAAGAGTCTAGTTTTAGTTGCACTGATTTATTTCAAGAAGAATTTTTACTGGCGGTAGCGCATAAGCATCCTTTGGCGCAACGAAAATCCATTAATTTCTCTGATCTTCAGCAACAAAACTTACTTTTACTAGAAGAAGGTCATTGCATGCGTGGCCAAACATTGGATCTATGCCATAAAATGAATGTGAACGAAGTGCAAAATTTTCGTGCAAGCAGTTTAGAAACGCTGCGTCAAATGGTGGCTACCGGTAATGATGTCACGTTAATGCCTAAATTGGCCCAACAACAGCATGATGGGATTTCCTATATTCCATTTAATGCACCTACACCTGCGCGATCAATAAGATTATTTTGGCGATCGTCTTCAGTAAAAACAACGGTATTCAAAGATATAGCGACTCAGATTAGCAAAATAATGGCTCAAAAAGGTTTTTGGCTTGAAAAGTAAGATTCCAAGTGATCTCTGTGCTGAATAATAAAATCTTGTTTCTTAATTTAATAGTTCCTAACCTATTAAGTTTAAAATTGCAAATGTAATTAGGCCCTTGGGGAAAGCTTTATGTTAATTGATAATAAAAATGACTTATGGACGTTCATGAGCGATAACATTAATAGTCAATCTGAAGAGTATTGCAGGGATAGTTATACACAAGAGAACTTCTTAAAAGATTATGTAAGGAGTCTTAAAGAACTTTGTATTAATGGTGAGCTTGCCGAGTCAATACTACTTAATGCAACAAATCAAATTGAAGTAATTCATGCAATCACAGTTGCTAGTGCAATACTAGAAGAAAATCCTGAGCATATTAAACAGGCGTATCGAGAAATGATCCCAAAAGACAAAGATACGGATCAATTTAAAACGACCTTAGAAAGTGTTGCGTCGATGATTAAGAAATTAGATGGAATGGAAGATATTGCAAAGGCACTTCGAACACTCGCTTCAAACCTAAATTCTGTAGCTGGAGATGGAAGTAAAACCCACTATCCATTATTTGAAGGTAATTCAATATCTGAAAGTTTTAGTCAAACTTTGCTAAGTGCAGGTTCACTACTCAGAGAAAAAAAAGGACAAATCGAAAAAACACTACTAGTCGAAGCGGCTAACGTCACTTTTAACAAGATTGATGTAAATCAATCAGAGTGTAATTTGGGAGAATATAGAAAGCAATGCTTTAGAAGTTTTTTAAAGCTTTTTCTTCATCAAAGATTTATCTATCCTAGTATCAATTTTATTAATGTACAGGATAATGTTCTATTTTTAAGTCCTAAGAAAAGAACCATCGATCTAAGCTACTTAGATGATAGTCTGCTTATTAAAGTAAGCTTTTCAATTCAAACAATCTATGATGAAAAAACTAATAAGCCGTTAGAAGTTGCGGAGGATGATTATTTTGTAAAAGGTGTTGCTACATATAAAATTGATATTAAGCCGTATAATCTATCAGGTTGGATCGCTGGAGTTGAATTAATGGACTCCGTACTTGAATGTAAACCTGAATATAAAAATATTCTAGATACAAAGAGTATTTTAGAAAAATTTCAACAATATCTAGTGGCTCTATTAGAAAAATTAAATGTTTATCTGAATTTAGCTGATTCTCTGAACTCAAATAAGACAAGGTGTAAATCTTTTTTCTTTGTGTCACCGGATGGTAACTCTGCTGTAACTAAACAAATTTTCGATAATGATCCCGACAATTCGGGAGAAATATCTAATATAATAATAAATGGCATGTCTCAATACTGATTAGCCTTTAATCTTCGTGTGAAAAGTTGCTTAACATCCTGTCCTTGCCTTGACTAAAGTACATTAATGTCAAAGTTTGATTCGGCAACGCTACTAATACATTGGCTCGATTAGCATGCCAATCACTTAACACAAAACGCCTAATCCAAATGTTTTCTGTTGATTTTATTAGTTGAATACTGGGCAAATGCGTGTGTCCATGAATGATTTGATTTGTACCTGGATGATGTTGCAAGTAGGCTAATAGATCAGAGATGACCACATCATATTTAGCCATAGCAATGGGTGTGTTGGAATGTTCCTGACCACGTAAATACTTAGCAACTTTTTGGCGCCAAGGGAGGGGGAGCTGCAAAAATAAAAATTGCCAAAAAGGATAGCGCGACCAGCGCCGGTAACGCAGATAATGTTTATCTAAAGTGCACCAACTATCGCCATGCGTGAGTAAGGTAGAATTTCCGTATAGATTAATGATGGTCGGATCAGCGAGGTAGTGACAACCGGTTTGCTGAATAAAACGTTTACCGATGAGAAAGTCACGATTTCCGGGCATGAAATAAGTGGCTATGCCCCTCGCCGTTAAATCAGCGAGTTCGCTGATAATCATTTGATTGTATGGACCTAAATTATCGTCACCTACCCAGGTTTCAAATAGATCGCCTAATATATATAAAGCGTCGGCTTCCCTGGCTTGCTGGTGTAAAAAATCCAGAAACAACTGTGTTATTTCGGGTTGGTCGCTACTGAGATGTAAATCGGATATAAAGAGGGTCGACATAGGCTTAATCATAGCTTAAGTGATAAATTAGTTTATAGTAGTTATTTTAAAGCAAGTACTTTTAAAATAAGTATTTTTAAATTAAGTTATCAATCGTGGACTAAGTTATCAAATTTTAAACAAGTAGTTGATTATGAAAACTCGTTTTGCACCTAGCCCTACTGGCCATATCCATTTAGGTAATGCCAGAACCGCTTTATTTAATTTTTTATTCGCACATTCGCAAGCCGGTTGTTTTTTATTACGGATAGAAGATAGCGATGCGACCCGTTCATTGCTGACGCTCGCAAAAGAATTAGAAGAAGACTTGCTTTGGTTAGGTTTACCTTGGCAAGAAGGTCCTGGTCAAGAAAAAGGTCTCGGCCCTTATTATCAATCTGAACGACAAGCAATCTATACACTTTACTATGAGCAATTAGTGAGTCTGGGTCGTGCATATCCTTGTTTTTGCAGCGAATCGGAATTGCTAATGATGCGCAAGCGTCAATTAGCATCGGGTAAACCGCCGCGTTATAATGGTCAATGTCGACAATTAACGGCAGAGCAAATTGCCGAGAAAAAAGCGCAAGGAAAGCTTGCCAGTTTGCGCTTTCATGTTTTGCCGAAACAAGTTATTCGCTTCGATGATTTTGTTAAAGGCGAGCAAACTTTTGTCAGTGATGATATTGGCGATTTCGTGATTCAACGCAGTGATGGCTCTGCGGCATTTTTCTTTTGTAATGCTATTGATGACGCTTTAATGAAAGTGACGCATGTATTGCGTGGTGAAGATCATTTAACGAATACACCACGCCAGATCATGTTATTACAGGCCTTGGGTTTAACTATTCCGGTGTATGGTCATATGGCATTAATTGTCGGTGATGATGGTGCCCCCTTATCGAAACGACATGGAAGTTTTAGTATTAAAACTTTGCGAGAAGCAGGTTATTTTGCCGAAGCCTTGCAAAATTACTTAGCACGTTTAGGCCATACCTATACCAATCCGAATTTTCTAGATATTCATGCCTTAGCTGAACAATTTTCACTCAGTCGACTCGGGAAATCTCCTGCGCGCTACGACCAAACACAATTATTGTACTGGCAAAAACAGGCCTTATTACATATTTCAAATGATAAACTGAGTATCTGGCTGGAAGCTAAAATACAAAATTTAGTGCCAGATGCTGTTAAGTTAAATTTTATTGAATTAATGCGCGGGACAATCTGTTTCCCTGAAGAAGCAGTCGCATGGGCGACTATTTTATTTGGCGAAGCCAGCGCGTTAAACTTCTCGATAGATAGCAAGATTTTTTTGCGCGAAGTCGATCCTCGGTATTGGCAGACACTCTTAATATTATTGGATGAAGAAAATTCTGATTTTAAAGTCTTAATAAAACAGTTACAACAAAAATTAAATCTTAAAGGTAAAGCCTTGTTTACACCGTTACGTTTGGCACTGACCGGACGTCATGATGGTCCTGAGCTGGCAAAGTTATTTAGCCTGTTAGGTAATGAAAAAATTCGTGAGAGAATACTCCATGCTAAAAATTTATAATACATTGACGCAAAAGAAAGAAAAGTTTACACCAATGCATTCCAAGAAAGTAGGTATGTATGTCTGTGGCATGACGGTGTATGATTTGTGTCATATTGGTCATGCGCGCGTATTAGTTGCGTTTGATGTGATATTACGTTATCTCACCATGCAAGGTTATCAGGTGAATTATGTGCGTAATATCACTGATATTGATGATAAAATCATCAAACGCGCACAAGAGAATAATGAAAGCATGTCTGAATTGACGCAGCGCATGATAGCTGCCATGCATGAAGATTTTGCGCAGTTAGCTATTCTGCCGCCAACGCATGAACCTAGAGCGACCGATGCTATCGCTCAGATGTTAGATTTAATTCAAATCTTGCTCGATAAAAATTATGCCTACCAAGCTGATAACGGTGATATTTGTTACTCAGTAGAAAAATTTAAAAACTATGGTGAATTAGCCCATCAAAATTTGGAAAAATTACGTAGTGGTTCGCGCGTCGCCGTTGATGTTACAAAAAAGGATCCTTTAGACTTTGTGCTATGGAAAAAAGCAAAACTGAATGAACCCAGTTGGGAATCTCCCTGGGGCGCAGGACGTCCCGGTTGGCATATTGAATGTTCGGCGATGTCGATGGCTGCTTTAGGTGAACATTTTGATATCCATGGCGGCGGTTTAGATTTAGTGTTTCCACATCATCAAAATGAAATTGCACAATCCCAAGGGGCGACCGATCACAAGTTTGTTAATACCTGGATCCATGTCGGTTTTGTACAAACCAATCGGCAAAAAATGTCAAAGTCTTTAGGCAATTTTTTTACGTTACGTGATGTGTTAAAACAATATCCTGCAGAAGTCATTCGTTATTTCTTAGTTTCAAGTCATCATCGTAGTCCGATACAATATAGCCAAGAAAATTTACAAACTGCGCAGGCGGCTTTACAACGTTTGTATACTAGTTTACGCGGCTTGTTGAGTAAAGCGCCGCAATCTTTTGTTGCTGAACAATTCCAAGGAGAATATCTAGAAAGATTTCAAGCCGCGATGGATGATGATTTTAATACGCCGGAAGCGCTAGCGGTATTATTCGATTTAGCGCGAGAAATTAATCGTTTGCGCGAAACTGATAATAAGCAAGCGCTGCAACTTGCCAAAAATTTACAATATTTGGCAAGCATCTTAGGTATTCTGCTACAAGATCCAGAACAGTTTTTAAAGCTTGGCTTGCAACAAGAGACAGCCAATGAAGAAAAAATCAATGACTTAATTACCGCACGTAATCAAGCACGAGCGGCTAAAAATTGGCAAGAAGCGGATAGGATACGCGATGAATTATTGAGTTTAGGTGTGGTATTAGAAGATAGTGCTACCGGTACTGAATGGCGAAGCAAGTGAAATCGCACTTAATTTCTATTATTAAATTAGCAATTAATTTATCCTAGGAACAACTGATTTAAGGTCTTCGTCGTCTAATAAAGCCTTATTAGACGCTTGGTTGATAAAGTTTTTTATATTAGGGTCCTCCAGATTGAAGATATTCGCATGGGCGATTAAAAATTTTAAAAGATGCGCAGCGGATTCTGGGTATTTTAAACTAAATGCTAATAAATCTATTGATTTGTTAGTAGGGTTTCTATATAGCGTTGTAATTAACTGAAATTTTCCGGGACTTTCAAATAATAATTTAAGTTTTTTGGCAAATAATGTAAAACGTATATCGATAAAATCTAAAAAAAATTTTAAGGAATCAGGTTGAAAGCGGGCAGCACAATGTAAGCAAGTATAACCATCTTTATCTTTTTGCAAGATAATTTTTTTTATAGTTTCTACATCAAAACTATCCGGATGCGTGTTAATAAAATCTAAAATAAATTTTAAGGAATCAGGTTGAAAACGAGCAGCATAATCTAAGCAAGTATAACCATCTTTATCTTTTTGCAAGATAATTTTTTTTATAGTTTCTGCATCAAAACTTTCCAGATGCGCGTTAATAAAATCTAAAATAAGCTTTGTGTTTGCAGGATGAACGCAAGCCATACTTAAAAGATTCCAACCATCTAAGTTTTGTTGCAGAAATAATTGTTGCAAACTGGCCTTGTCAAAAAACTTAATATGTTTTTGATTCATAAAATCAAAGATGAATTGCAAAGCGTCTGAACGATGTCTAGCTGCTAAACTTAAAAGATTCCAACCATTATTATTTTGGCTAATAAATAACGCTGAAATTTTTTCTTTTTCAATCTGATCAATGTATTTATTTAAGAAATGCAATATAAGCTTGATTGTTTCGGTGTGATATCGTGCAGCAAACATTAAAAGAGTATTGTCTTGGTGATTTTTTTTAAATAGCAGGTCAAAAAATAATTGATAGGGCTTATTCGGCGTATTAAAAAGAAGATTAAAAAAATCTTTGGTTATTTCAGGAAAATATCTGACTGATTTTAACAGTAAACTATGATTAACGTCAGTTATGCAAGTGTTTTTTTCGACAATGATCTTGCGTAAAATAAATTCTTTATCTTGGGAAAACAACAACAAATAAGTTTGATTCTCTTTTTCTAAGAAACCCTTATCGTCTGCAATATTTTTTGATTGATTGTCTATAAAACTTAAAAAATTGTCAATATTTTGTATTAGAATCGGATTTTTAATTAGTTTTTGCCAATATTCAGAAAAATTAGTTTGAATGAAGGTTAAATCATCTAGCAATCTTGCATAATTTTCTGATTCAAGATAATCCTTAATAAATTGATTTTCAATTTCAGAATTTGTTTTTTCAGGGAGTAATGTTTGAAAATAAGCATATTCTATTAAGCTGGCTGGTTCTGCTGCTTTAGTAAAATAGTTTTTATCGATTAATTGTTGAAAAAATAGTTGTCGAATCAGGGGCCAATTTAAATCATAAATTCTCGTTGGTTCGCCAAATTCGTCAAATTTATCGAGAATAAAAAGTGGCTGTAGTTTATTGGTATTGGGTTTTGCAGGATTAACTAAAAAATTCTGTATAATTTTCAGCATACTTTCTACAGGTCCGGTGGCATATCCCGTTTCCTGAGAACCTATGTAACCTGACTGATTTAAAATAGCTTGTAATTGTTCAGCTAATAAAAAAGGGATTTTAAATGGCGTATAATGCAGGGGAAATTTACTCTGTAAACATTCGTGTATTGCTTGGTCGGATAACAAACTTTTATAGGGATCTTTTTGTATAATGGCTTCTATCCCTAAGCCTTGCTTTTTTGCAATTCGACATACACGATCAACAACATGTACCTGAAATGGCGGTGGAACGGAACTCATTAAATTATAAGCAATTTCGTGAACTATATTTTTTCTAACTAAATATAATAACTGTTCGAGAGTGTTGGGCACCTGCAAAGCATTAACCAGTTTATTGACACGAATGTGAAAGCCAGGCGTACATTCATTGATATCTTCTGTTAATACTAGCAATAGTAATTGACTTGATTCATGTTTTAATAATTCTGAAGGTAAATAATCTGAAATTTGATAAAAAACAAATGATAATTGTTTGAGTAATATCGCTTTAAGTTTATACGTAGAATTTGGTCCAACATGTTTTAAAAAAATATTTTTTTCTAAGTCTGGTTTAATTTTGCGACATTGGTTTTCTAACTCAATTAACCAATCCTTTGGCAGTTGGTGTAAATCATCGATTGGTAGAGTCGATGGAGGTGTGTTTTGAAAACATTGGTCAAGGTTTAAAGCAGAATCGAATACATACGAAGTAGGCATAAATCTTAATATTTTTAAACTTATAAATCGATAGTTACTTCCTTGTTGTTAAAGTGAATTAAATAGCTTATAAAAAATAAGTTCGTACTATAAATTAGATTTCTTAGCTAAAGCTTAAGAGATTGATTTAAAAAATAAATAGATAATAATTTTTTTGCATATAATAATGTTATGAAAATTATTATATGCAATTATTTATTTTTTTCGTGGAATTTTTGCGATCAACACTAAGGTAATCAAAGCAAAAAATGCTACGACAAACATGGTGATGCTAAATGCGCTGGTATATGCTTTTGCTGCTGCAGTTTTTAATAATTGCAGACTTTGTTGTGATAAATGACTGACGGCTTGCATCGCGCGTTGTGATTGTACTAATAAACCATCAATTTGATATTCCTTTAGAGAAGATAAGGGTGCAGCACTGTGTTTTAAGAAAGAACCTAGTTGCCATTTATTTAAACTACCTAACAATCCAGCAAATACCGCTAAGCCTATCGAAATGCCAAATTGGCGTGAACAATTCAATATTGCACTGGCAATGCCGCGTTGCTCGACTTTGACCATATTCATGACTGTTACCATAATGCCGGATAACGTTAAGGGGAAACCAATACCGAAACCGAGTAAACCAGGGAATAAAATAGGGTAGGTTTGATAGGGGCTAAAAATACCTATCCAAATAATACTTAATACGATAATTAACGCACCCCAGAACATCGGTAGCGTGGCCCCGTATTTATCGCGTAAATAACCACCGACCGGTGCCATAATAATAACAGGTAACATCGCCGGTAATAGCAGTATGCCCGCTTTTAAGGGAGTGAAATGTAACACATTTTGTAAAAATATTGCCCAAAATACAAACACAATACCTACGGCTTGAATAATCAGTAGCACATTAAATAAAATGGAAAAAGTTAGGTTTTTAAATAGGTCTAATTCAACCAATGGATTGCTGATTTTGTTTTCCCATATAATAAAAACACCAAGACTCACAATACTTAATAGTAATAAGCCAATGCTCGAAAAAGAAGTCCAACCCCAATTCGGTCCTTCCATAAAACATAAAACAAAACCACTAATAAAAAGTATCGAGATAAAAAATCCTAACCAATCGAGATTCAATTTTTCGGATCGTTGCCATTTTGGAACAGAAAAAACCGCTAAAAAAATACTAATTAATGCAATCGGGAAATTAATCCAAAAAACGGCTCTCCAGCTAAAGACTTGGGTTAGGAGTCCACCTAACAAAGGTCCTAAAGCGAGAAAGATAGCCGCTAGCGCAACGTAAATTCCTAAGGCTTTACCACGTTCTTTATCAGGGAAGGCATTGGTGACTAAAGTATTGGTCGAGGGCATCATAAAAGCAGCACCGATGCCTTGTATCCCACGCATGATGATTAACCATGCCCCTGACTCGGCTAGGGCACATAACACGGATGCAATAACGAAAACATGCACTCCAAATAAAAAAGCGCGTTTATGGCCGAGTCTATCGCCTATTTTTCCACCCAATAGAATAGTGGCACTTATCGCTAATAGATAAGCATTGATTATCCATTGCGTCAGGCTATTGCTGAGGTTAAGTTCACGCTGCATGGCGGGTAGAGCCACGGCCAAGGCTGTTTGGTCAATAAATACCAGGGCCAAGGCACTTGACATGGCGAGCAGGATCCACCATTTACGATTTTTTTCTGAAAATTTAATCATGATATTTCTTCTTAGCCGTTAAAAATAGACTATCCTTTTAATAAGAGTAACGCTTTCTTAAAAAGCGAAAGAACCGCCCTCAAAAAGCGGAAGGAGCCATTATGCGTATACTCATAAGATTTGGTTTATTGATTGCATTACTGGTTGTATTCTTAATTATGCATGGCGATAGTTTTGCTGCGCGCGGTTGGTTATTACAAAGTTTGTGCAATGATCCTCGACTTTATTGTTTGGTCGTAGCGAGGGGGGAAACTTGGTATACCTTATTTCCTAATCCACAACGACGCGAGTTGGTGCAACGTATAAACCGTATGAATACGGGTATATGGCCTGGAATGAGGATCGCGGCACCACGAAATCTCGATGCAACTAATTGGATGGAGTATACACCATTTTCACCTTACAGAACGCCTTCCGGGAGAAAAATGATCGTTTACTCTCCGGCATTGAATGCGTGGGCGGCTTATGGTCCAGCCGGAAATATCATTCGCTGGGGACCGGGATCAGGTGGACAAAATTGGTGTCCGGATTTAGGTAGGCCGTGTCATACGCCTTCTGGAGCATTCAAAATCTATGAAAAACGAGGAGCGGGTTGTCGATCAACTAAATTTCCTAAGCCTTATGGTGGGGCACCGATGCCTTACTGCATGTTTTTTAAAGGCGGTTTTGCGATGCACGGTTCACGCGGCGTACCTGGTTATAATGCCAGTCACGGTTGTCTGCGAATGTTTGTTGATGATGCGTATTGGCTGAACAAAGAATTTGCAGATATTGGTACGCAGGTGATAGTTTTACCTTATCCTTCGAATCATGTTCAGGTCAGTGATGATGACGATGATGATGACGATGATATAATCAGCAGCAATGATGAGTTCGATTTATTCGACAATCAAATAGCGGATAATCAATTGGGAATCACCCACGCCGTCGATGAGCAAGTTGCAGCGAGTAAAGATGATAAAAATCAAGCTGAATTAAAAAAGATCGAAGATGCGATTACTAATCATGCTTAATTTAGGATCTAGAAAAAGTAGGAAGGGAAACAAGTTGATGTATCTGACAGCAAGATAGAGTTTAAATTGGTGCAAACGATTTTATTTTACTGAATACATTTATGTCCTTACCTGCTTTGGATCATTTTCTACCTTGGATAAATCACTACGGTAGCCTAGCGATTTTTATTTGGTTTGCGTTAGGAATTTTTGCTTTACCGATACCGGAAGAATCCTTACTGTTACTACTGGGATTTTTAATGGCCAAAGGAAAACTGACTATCGTTTCCAGTTTACTGGCAGCTTATGCAGGTAGTTGTTGCGGTATCAGCGGAAGTTATGGTCTGGGTCGGGCTACGGGTCATTATCTGAGTCAAAGTTGGGGACGATATATCGGACTAACAGAAAAACGCTACCAAGCAGCGCACAATTGGTTTGAACGTTTCGGTAAATGGGCGCTAGTGATTGGTTATTTTATTCCTGGGGTGCGCCATCTGACCGGTTATGTGGCGGGTGCATTAAAATTACCGTTTCGTTATTTTGCCGTGTTTGCTTATTCGGGTGCCGTGTTATGGGTGAGTTTGTTTGTTGGCATTGGTTATTTTTTTCACGACCACTGGCACAGTGGGGCTGAGGCGCTGCATACACAGATTAGTTTACTGTTAAAAACGTTTATCTAGCTAACATTATTAATTATACAGCTTCAATTTTTATCGTCATTAGGCTTCATTGCCAAATTTCGTTGTTGCGAGCACCGAAGCTATGCATCAATCCAAGGAATATTGAGTAATGGATGGCCTACTTATTCTACTCGCTCGTCATAACAGCGATTTTTTTATGCCTCCTTTTTATTTTTAGTGCTATTTCAGCGTGAAAATTTCTAATTTTTTGTCCTATGCTGATCTCGCAATTTTTAGAATTGCTCTTAATATTTAATTAATAAATTTAATTTATTATAAAGCCTAATAATTATAAAAATAAAGAATAGGCATGAGTTCTCTGTTAGATACGATAAAAGATGTTTTAGCAAATGAAATTCCTAATAATACAACTGGATGTAAGGTAACTTTATCTGTTGGGGAGATTTTACTTCTCGTATTAACTGTTTGCAAAAAAAATAAAGTCAATGACCTTGAACTCAACCAATTTTATCAGCTGTATCTCGAGGGTGTAAAAACCGAAGCAGATAGAGAGCTAATTAAGGAAATCGAGAAAGTTATTACAGATAAGTGTTTTGTTATTAAGTCCGATTCTAAAACTATTAATGATGATCCAATCAGACGTTACTTTGAAACAAACCTAGCCTACCATATTTTACAAAATAATGCCGAGACTTTGGACCATGCTAAATTAGAAAATTTTACTCAATGTTTGAAAAGTCGACTATTTTCCTTGCAAAATGTAAAACCCTCTTTATCTATAGTTGAAAAAATACTTAAAGGTGATTTGGATGGGAATGTATTAAACAAATATGAATTAGAATATGCAGAATTAACGCATAAATTACTAAAAAATGATTTTTATGGATTGTCTGAAGTTGCTTGTAAAAATTTATATCAAATTGCTTGTAGTACTATTTTAGCAACGTTAAATACTCAAAATGATGAATCAATGCCAGCTAATATTTATAGTCATAGTATCTTCACCATGGGTATGGATGGACGAGGGCGGTTCATTAAGCCATTTCATAATGAAGTTAGGACAACTGCTAAAGGGTTAATGAAGTCTATATCTCCTCTTCCTATGTACCATGATGTAGTAAATCCTGTTGAGGAAAGCTATGAGAATGTTTACTCCCCCTTCCAACGATCGGCTGATCAATCAGATTATATGATAGAAAGTCAATGGAGTCAGCGTTTGTTTTCGCGTCAAACACAAGTCTATTCAAATGGGATTTCTAGTACAACACTAGCGCAGATTAGAAATATGATTTTGCAACGCAGATTAGGATCTCATGATTATAATATTTCTTTTAAGCACTACATGACAGTTTTTGCTTCTTTAATGCTTTATAATAGTGGAGGACATTCATTTTTTGAAATTTTTGAGGTCTTCAAACTGCCATTTTGCGCAGAATTAATGGAGGATGAGTTAGATATTCAAGAGGCGTTAAAAAATGATAAGCTCATGTTTAAATTACTTTACGAAGATCAAAAAGATGCATTTGAACAGGCGCTTCAATCGACGCAATTTTATGCAAATAGGTTGTTAAATAAAAAACTACTAAATGCAGAATTTAAAAAACAAAGAATAAAAGACGATTCTGATTTATTCTCTATCTCTGAAGAGAAAATGACATTGCATCATGCAGTGATAAATTTAACTGCGGATGAGTTGCATAAACGATTAGATAGTTCAGATGATGAAAAAGCAAATATTGATTCGCTAAATCATAAAGGATGGACTGCATTGATGGTTGCTGCTCAATTGGGTAAAGTTGATCATGTAAATGAACTTCTTGCCGCTAAATCAAATATTGGGCGACAGGCAAATTGCTTGTCAGCGTTAGAGCTTGCAATAAAAAGTGAAAATTATAATGTCGTACTTGCTTTACTCAGTGCAGGAGCTGTCGTAAAGAGGAAAAATACTTCATTACAAAAGCTATACAAAACCTCACCTGCCATGTATTTAGCATGTCGTCAGAGAGATATGCGTATTCTTGAAGCGTTATTGCATTATAAAAATAAATTTAATTTTGAAGATATTAAAAAAGCGTTATTAATTGCATTACAAGCTGAAAATTTTGAAGCCATACGGGTATTAGTTAATTATATTAATCAGCATTTGGAAAAAAACGATTTTTCAGAAGACTATAAATTTTTACTTTTAAAAAAGGCCATTACATTAGGTAGTTTGCAATTCATTCAAAATATCAAAAGTTTACTTTTTCCCTCTACTAATCGAATTGACTATTCAACGTTACTGTATATTGCAGCTACAAAAGGATTTTTACCTATTGCTGGATATTTATTAAAATTGTCTAATAGTCATATTTCGAAGTTAGAAAATAAAGAACCGACTTTTTCAATAGATTTTAATAAATTATTACTTACCGCGCTAAAAAATAATCACTTTGCTATGGCAGTATTTTTGATAATCGCGGGTGCTAATCCTGCCGCTATACCTATTAATAGCTCTTGTTTTATGCAGTTTTCTAACTATTTGTTAGACCCTAAATTGAGTGAATTTCTTTTTACTGAAGTTGAGAATGAACTTATTGCTAAAAGAATTAAAGATATCGGAGAAAGCTTGCAACAAAGAGAAAGCGGTGTATTTCATGATTTTTTGACAAGGCTTGTTAGTTTCTTGAACAAAATTTTGCCGAATAATTGGAGATTGGGTTATAACGATAAAACATTAGTTATGCGTAAATTATCATTGCTGTTTACTAGTAAAAATCCGGTAGAAATAGCTTCTATTGAACATCCATTAGAATCTCCAATCAAAGCCATATAGTGAAGTATACGGTCTTATCTTTAGTAAAAAAACTTAAATTCCAGCAAGCTGAATAATCAAACTTGAATTGAGACCTGCAGGCCTGCTATATGGATATTACTACGATAAATGCAAATAGAGTTTATGAAATTATTAGGGGAACTTAGAGAATCTGGGATTTACATTTTTTTTGTGTCTGATGCAATACGCAATATGCAAAATATTGTTAGTGAAAAGAAAATAAAAGTCTCAGACTAGCAATTGGTTTTTAAAAAATTAATGGAATTTTTAAATAAAGAATTTTTGCAACACCAAGAATAACATCATAGTAGTTCATTAAATAGATATAGTTTAGCCGCCAATCTTTCAGTAAACTCCCACTCACACCAGAGTGGGAACGAATATATTTTATTCTATTATTAGGGTGATTTGCTTATGAAAGCACTTGCGTGTTGATCTTGTATGCTATTAGGTAATTGTGTATTTTTTTCATCAAAGAATAATGAGTAGTTTTCTATTGGAGATACTGGGGCGTTGATATTATTATCATTAGAATTTTCTTTGCTAATGACTTTTTCGTTTTTATCATTTCTATTATTTGATGCTTCTTGAAGTGTACAGAGTAATGCCGTTTCATTCTCTAACGGATCAGAATTTTTTTGTTTAGTTGAATTTTTATTTTTTGAAGCAAAAAACCAAATAAACAGTGTACTAAGCAGAACAATAGGTAAACACACCACAGCGAATGTTACTTTCGTTTTATTAGTAAAACGGTTTATTATTAATGAATTAAAAAATATTCCCACTGCATGCAAATAATTTAGAAGATTACGGGATATTTATTAAGCCAGTATTAAGAAAGTCTTCTGCAAAATAATTTCTTTCGTTATGACTTTGATTTTAGCTGCGTACTTATTCTCAACCTCTTCAAGAAAATTTCTCGCTTTAAACGCTGTTTACTTCCTTTCTTCTTATTCATCAGACTTTAAAATGCTCGATTGATTCAGTCATAGACGTTTCAGTGAACTCCCATTCACACCAGAGCGAAGTAAGTGGGAAATACAAACTACAGCATACAGTTTGTTGCATATCTAACAACAATGCGTGTGCATAATTATTCAGTTGTTGTTGATGTTGTTGCATGGCAGATTTTAAAAATTCTTCGGGTTTATTGCCTTGATAGTCGGAGGTTTTATAATCAATAACCCAACAAATATTCGTAACGGGATCGATAAACGTTCGATCGATGACACAAATTTGCAATTCGCCATTGAGTAGGGCAGTGATGCCGTATTCTGATTGTACAGTTTGATGTTGTTGGCTTAATATCCAAAGTGTTAATTCTAAATTAATAAGTTAGTCTATTAATTAAATAATTCGTCAGAGTGAAGCAAAGATTAGCTGGCCATAAACCTTGGAAGCCTATCCGCGTTCATCCCTTAGCTTCAGGGTGTGAACGCAGGTAAGCTAGCGGCTGTAGTTTCATCATGTGTTGAATGAGTAAAATTGCTTCGCAGTTTCTCTAAATGCTCACTAGCCTTTAAAAACTCTTCTTGCAACTCGTTAATTGTTTGGTGGCTGGTAGTAGTAAAACAATTTGGTGCATGAAAAAATATTTTCATAAATTGCCTATAAATGAGTATGCATAACTTAATCAAAAGGCGATAACGCGGCTCATCAATCATGAGTTGATGGTCTTTTTTCCATTGTTCAAAAATACTATTGATATAGGATGTATCCACTTGTTGGATAGGAATACTTTTCAAATTATTTATTAATTGATTAACAGATTTTTGCTTTGATTTCCCAGATTTTAAAAATAGCGTGGGTGAATAAGATTGATTTTCAAGTTTTTTTATTGCTGTTATAAACCAATTCAAATGCAACACTGCATTTTGAAAATCAAAAAATTCATCTTTAATTTTCGTCTCTTTTTCTTCTTCTTTTAGTTTCTTTAGATAGGGGAGGGTTGATGTAAAAGAGTTTTTTGCAAATTGTTGAAATAAACAACAGGCATGCCACAATGAACACTGAAAAGTATTATTTTCAGAATCAGACGTTGTATAAGTGTTTTTACCTTCAAGCACTATAGTGGGATTCTTGTGTTTCTCGCAGCTTTTCAGCAATACATGCCGCCAGCGGGGATGTATTTTGCTAATTCTGCAATTTGTGTCTGAGAATTTTGAAACTGCTCTTCCAAGTTGTTAATTTTACTATTTAAAAAATCTTGAGTTTTATTCTTTATTTTTTTTAAAAATTCTTTGTCATTATTAAGACTCAATTGAGTTTCAAATGAAGACAAATTGTTGCATTTTTCAACCAAAATTTCCAGCGTAGCTTCCGATAAAAAAGCAGTATCAGAGAGGGTTGTATAGTCATTCAACCAGTCTTTAACGGGTTCGCCTAAATGTTTATTGAGAAATTCGAGTTTATTCTTAATCATATCAAGTTTATTGCTATAATCTTGATAGTGGTTTGCCAAAAGGATAAGACAGTCTTGATAAAAATCATTATATAAACTTGGGTTTTCACATTCACTTTTAACTTGTTGAAGGTTTAATTCCAAAAAATTCTTTTTAATTCTGTTTTTTAGCAACTGAATAGCTTGTTCATGCGCTGTAAAAATAAAATAACTTAAATTCGGTTCATTTTGATTAAGATAAGAATGTTTAATAATCTCGAAAAAATTGAGCAATTTTTCAGGATTTTTTATGTGATTTTTTATTAACTGGATGCAAGAATCGAACTGATCGTCAAAATCATTCTGGTCATTAAGCTGTAAATCAGCTAATATGAATGGAAGTTTTTTTTCTGAAAGTTCTTTAAAAAAACCATTTTTTTCTCTACAATACAATACAGCATATTCGGTGAATATGCTCTAGTAGGCTAACTTTATTTTTCGCTTCTAGTTCATCATATTCTATAAGACTGGCTTCTATTTCGGCAGTAGCTACTGTTAAATTAATTTGATTATTATTAAGATGATTGATTTGAAGTTCCAGTTTAGCAAGAAATTCCAATTGATTGACTACTTTACTGATCCACTCTTTTCCCCAAGCTTGAAAACTCCCTAATTCTGTAAAATTAAATAAAGCTTGTTGCAAGTCATTAATCCAAGTGCTTTTTTTAAGCCTTAAGTCATATTTGCTTTTAAGGTTAGAAATAATACTTTCTTTATAACTTATCATGGGAACCTCATTTTTTGTTATCTAATGAAGGTAATTTTTGTATTTTTATTTTTCTCCCAGAAAAATTAAAATTTTATTATTGAATTAGCAGTATATTCCTTTAGGCTTAAACCTAAATTAAGTATTTATTAGAATTAATTAAGGTTTAGGCCCGGATGAATTCAAAAAATGGCTGATTCTTACCTCAAGTTTATCGGATGTTGGCAAAAAATATAAAAAATTCTATAGCTGAATTTAACTAATTAGCATTTTCAATAAGCGGAATTTCGCTGAACTCCCATTCACACCAGAGTGAGGTGAGTGGGAAATACAAACCACAGCGTACGGTCTGTTGCGTGTCTAACAACAATGCGCGTGCGTAATCATTTAATTGTTGTTGATGTTGTTGCATGGCAGATTTTAAAAATTCTTCGGGTTTATTGCCTTGATAATCGGTGGTTTTATAATCAATAATCCAACGGATATTCTTCGCATTTGAATAACTATCGGTAATTGGCACAATAAACGTTCGATCGATGACATAATGTTGCAATTCGCCATTGAGTAGGGCAGTGATGGCATATTCTGATTGTGCAGCCTGATGTTGTTGGCTCAATAACCAACGTCCACGGGGATCGGCTAAGGTTTTTTCTAAACAGGCATGCAGTTTTGCTAAGGCTTGTGGTATTTGCTCTGCAAGCAATCCATTTTGTGCCAATAAACCCACTAACATGGCTTGTACAGAGCGTATTTTTTCTTTATTCCATTTTTGCAAACCATCTTGACTGATTTGATACAGTAAACGATGGATTACTGTTCCTAATATCCGCTCGGGATGCAATTCATAATGATAAGAATACACTTGAGATTTTATCTCAGAAGATGTTGCAAATTGACAAGGAATAGATTGCCAATCAGCCGGTAACCGTTTTAATAAACCTTGTGTGCGCATGCCTAGCGTATTTTTTGCTGATGCATGCGCTACAATCTGCTTCGATTGGATATCCATAACTGGCCATAAGTGACTTAATAATGAATGTGGAGCAGGAGATTTAAGTTCTCCTGAGGCATCGCGAATTAATGTGCCTAGTAAATGTAAGGATTGCTTGGCACGCGTGCAAGCAACATATAATAAGCGGATTAATTCAGCTGCATTTTTTTGCTTTTCTTCACTAAAAAGATAGTCATAAATTAAATCATGTTCTTCATGAGTGGCTTTAATCGGCGCCAATAAAAAATCTTTTTTTTGTTGCGCAAAGATTTTCTCACTCGATAATAATAATGGGGATTGCAGAGCGCGACCACGCCGATGCAAGCCCGGTAAGATGACATGATCATATTCTAAACCTTTGGCTTTATGGATGGTCATGACTTCGACAGCATGTGCGGAAATGGCAGAAGTGGTTTGAGTATAAATATGACTTAACTCATCTTCTAGTTTAAAAAAATCCAGTGCTGGGCCTTCCTGTTTAATTTTATTTTCTAAAAAATTTAAATACGTATGGATATGATCCATTTCTTCCCAGCTTGACAAGGTGGTCGGTCCGCCTAAGGCTAACCAGGTTTGTTTGACCCATAAGTGTAAAGAAAGTCGACCTTGTTGTTGCAAACTTTGTCGTAAAATGGGCAGGATGCGACGTAAACGTTGTTTAGTGTCTGCACTAAGTGGAATTTCTTCAAATTGCTGTAGCTGTTGCCAAATACTGAGCGATGTTTTTTTTTCATCATCCCACTGCGTAATTTGGTATAGATCGCTTAACGACAAACCACAATAAGGCGAGCGTAATAAGGCGAGCCAAGCGATCCTATCCCCTAAGTGATGTAACGCACGGGTTAAGGCTAATAGATCGCGTACCGCTGATTTTTCGGCGAGACTATCAATTTCTACGGCTTGATAAGCAATCGCGGCGCGCTGCAGGGCCGGTAAAATACTGCTTAAATGACTCCGTGCACGGACTAGGACTACAATAGAAGCTTTGCTATCTTTACGCTGAATTTTTTGAATAATTTTTATGATCTGCTCAGCTTCTGCGGATTCTGCTAAGACGGCATCATCTGCTTGCTGCCAGTAGGTACAAACGGCAGCGTTATATTGTTGTGCTTGCGAGTAAGCGCTTGCAGGAGAGAAACAAATAGTGCCGAGTTGCAGGTCCTGAGTGTTTGGCAGTAATTGGCTAAATTGTTGATTCACCCAATCGATAATGCCAGGTGTAGAACGAAAATTAACTGACAAACTTAAAGCTTGCAGTTGCATCGTGCCAATACCGTAGTGTTGCACCTGTAAAAATAAACCGACTTCGGCTTTGCGAAATCGATAGATGGATTGCATGGGATCACCGACTAAAAATAAACTGCGACCCTCTTGATTCTGCCAACCGGCGGTTAATTTTTCGATTAAGTTCAATTGTGTATTGGAAGTATCTTGAAATTCATCCACAAGTAAATGTTGGATTTGATAGTCTAAGGCGAGTGCTAAATCACTGGGATTCTCGGTCTGACCTAAGGCAGCGCTAGCTGCGAGTAAGATTTCGGTGTAATCGACTTTTTGTTGTTGTTGGAAAATAATTTTTAAATGGGCAACCAATACCGGTAATAATTCAAAGAGTGACTTGAGAATCTGCCATTGTGACTCGGTATAATGTAAAGGCGGTGCTTGTTTTAAAGCGATTAAGGTTTCTTGTACTAAATCTTGCTGACTTAAATGGTCAATTAAATTCAAACATTGTTTTTTTAGTGTTTGAATCTCTGTCTGTGCCGCTTTATTTTT
Organism: Rickettsiella endosymbiont of Rhagonycha lignosa; assembly: GCF_964031165.1. Taxonomy (NCBI): domain Bacteria; kingdom Pseudomonadati; phylum Pseudomonadota; class Gammaproteobacteria; order Legionellales; family Coxiellaceae; genus Rickettsiella; species Rickettsiella endosymbiont of Rhagonycha lignosa. The sequence goes on from NZ_OZ035011.1 coordinate 677,073, forward strand.
TATTTCATTGGCAGCAGCAAAACCTTCTGTTTTTCGTAGTTGTTTGCGCCAAGTATTCGATTCAGTTAGCAATAACTGACTTACTGCTTGCCAAAAGTTTACATCATCATGCTGGACTAAAGGTATTCGCAGGCGCTGCTGTAAGGAAAAATTTATAACCTGAAAAAGTTCTTTGGCGATGTCTTTGCTAATTAATCGATTTAATTTTTCGACTAATAGCTGATTAATGTTAAATAAAGTATGTTCTAAATCTTCGCGTAAATGGTGTTGGTGTTGCAGCAAATAGTCCAACCATTGTTCGCGTCGAGCTAACATGGGAATGAATAAATTTTCTACACGTTGAAAATCATTATCTAAATGACTCAACAAATGACTTAATGCGACTTGCCAGGGCAATGGTTCTTCGAGCTGCTGGAGTAGTTCTTGTATCGCTAAACGATATAAATACTCAGGATGATCAACCGGCATTAATTTTTCACCTAATCCAGCGAGTAAAGGCATTTGTCTGATTAAGGATAGGCAAAAACTATCGATGGTAAGTATACGCAGTCGATTGGGATTGCTTAATAAATTCCAGCCTAAAGCGTGATCCTGTGTTAACACTTTTTTGGCCAAATAATAACGTTCGGTATCTTTGCCAGTAGGCGTTGTAGTGTTTAGCGCGAGTTCTAAGGCCTGCATGATGCGTAAACGCATTTCGTTAGCGGCTTTACGTGTGAAAGTAATGGCGATGATGGCTTCGGGTACGGCGACGCAGGTTAGCAACACCAGATAACGACGTACTAGTAATTCTGTTTTTCCAGAGCCGGCAGGTGCTTGCACAATAAATGATTGATTGGGATCGAGTGCTTGTTGGCGTTGCTTGGCGTCGGCTAAGTGTATACTCTTCGCACTTGAATTTTTGTCTGTGTTGGCGTTCAATTCGCAATCCTCATGTATCTTGCATACATTCCGGTTGCTTCATTCTCGCGCCGCCTTGACAAAAATTCCATTGCTGTGAGTATATTGAAGCTCATGATGGCGTTACCGTATGTTGTTGATGATTAATTCGACATAGCAATTGCAGATCGCACTGTCGACAGGTGCTAGGACCGTGTTTCGGATTGACATCGGCAACACCGTGTTGGAATTCTATAGCGAGCTTTTCCAAAGAAGTTTGCCAATGCTTCAGGAGATCAGACCATTGACTTATGTTCTGTGAGTTTTTTAATTTTTTTAAGGGTATAAGTTGATGCATAGCAGTTTCTTCTGCGCTTAAGCCCTGTAGCGTAATCTTATTACTGCGAAGATGCATAATGGCAAAGCTGCGTACCGTTTCGGGATAGCTTAAACAATATAACGGTAACTGTGGATAATCACAGCGTTCTTCTAACCAGTCTATTTTACCGGGTATACCGGTTTTGTAATCAATAATCATGCTGTGTGTTGCGTTAAGGTGATCGATACGATCAATCCTTAATTTCAGAGATATATTAGCTAGCGTGAGTTGTCTTTTCGTTTCATGTTGCGTTTGCATAAAAACGGGGCGTTGTTTTTCTAAAGCGATGATATTTTTTAATAAAGTTTGCAAACGATGGCGTTCGATGTCGATAAAATGAGTTTTAAAAACTATCGGCCGTTTTTTACTAAATAAACATAAGCAATGGTCAATAGCGGCATTAATAAGTTGATCCAAAGCACTCGGTGTTTGTGCTAATAAGGTTTTTTGATCCTTAACTTCATTCCAAAATTTTTCCAACACCTGATGTAATAGTATGCCACGATCGCGAGCGTTGAGTCCGTTTTGCGGAAAAGCATGACACTGCGCTTGCAAGCGCCAGCGTGCATAGGCTTGAAATGGACAGGCGGCTTGCGATTGCAAAAGTTGTGTACCTGCACTAAAACTTTCTTCAGGAGAAAATGCTAGCGTTTCATCCGTATAATATTCCCATTGTTGTGTATGCATTATTTTTTTTGCTAAAGCTTGATAGGAAGGTAGCTCTAGATCGCTTAATTTGATTTCTGCTAGGGTTTTAATTAAGAGACTGGGACGTAAAATCTGATCCAAATGCTGTGCCGGATAACTGAAAATAATGTTTTTTGTACAGCCAATTAAGTTTTTTGTTAGCAAGGAAGCAAAATAATATTCTCGTTCACTCGAGGCGTAAGGAATTTGGTGTATACGCTGCAAAGCATAAGGAATAAATGGATTAGGTTGGGCGGCGGCAGGCCAAGTTCTATCGTCAAGTCCCATCACCCATAAATTATCAAAATACATACCGGCGCTATCCAGTAAACCCAACACTTGAATCGGTGGGTCATGTAAGGTTTTGGTTTGGAATATGGAATTGCTAAGTAATTCATATAATTGTTGTAATGCTTGCGTTTGCGAAAGGTCACCGAGAATAAAATCTAAACCTGAAAGCTCTGTCAGTAACTCTGACCAGCATTCCAACAATTGAAATTCACTACTGATTAAAGAACGTTCGCCAGGCCATGCTAAAGCATGAAGCTTGCTAGCAAAATATTTTGACCAAAAACTTGGTTTCGCTAAAAAATTAACAGAATATTTTTTTAGCAAATGACTTAGCTTAGTAATTAAATTACTAAGCAATGGACAAGCGTGTTGACAGCTTACTTTAAGCAGTTGTTCTAAACTCAATCTATTTTCTGCAATAATACGTAGCGTGATATCAAGCTGTGCACGTGATGCTTGTTCTTTTTGCGAACCTCCTAAGTAAGGTGAAAGTAATAACTGATTAATTTGCTGAAATGAATTGATCTCATCTAAGCTAAGAATAAGCATTGCTGTTTGAATTAAAGGAAATTCTAACAAGCCATTACCTGCGGCTATGTTAAAAGGAAGAGGATTCATAGTGTTCTGTGTTAATTCGCTAAATACATCAGTGAAGGTATTGAGTAAGTGTGTACGTTGCTCGACTAAATTTGGAATCACACAGGCGATATTTTTTGCGCCTAGTTGCCAGGATTGATAGGCCCAAAGTGCCATTTGTTGGGATTCAGTTTCTTTGTCTGTTAAACACAGACGTTGTTGTTTTGTGTGTAAATGAACCGGTGCGAAATAACAAAGTTGACAGTGGTGTTCTTCTAAGATACTAAGCAGTTTTTTATATTGTGGATTTATTTCATTAAAGCCAATTAGAAAAATACGTGACGGAGGTTTTAAAATTTTCTTGTTGAATAAAAGGATTAAATGCTTGAGTGCACTGGATAAATCAACGTAAGCATGGTCTTGGCAAAAGCTTACGAAATCAGTGGCCCAGGTTTGCCAGGTTTCAGTTTCATTGCTTTGTTTAAAATGTGTTGTTTGATAATCAAGTTGCGCTTGTTGAAGTAATTGCCAAGCTTGCTGAGCATTTTTGGCGGTATCCGCGTTACCTAAAAAGGAATAAAAAGATTGCTGAATAATGGTTTTCCATATTAGACATTCTTGTTGCTTGTTGAGTAAGCGCAAAGGAAAACCCTTTTGTTCTATGAATTGTTTTCCCCAAAGTATTTCTAACCAACGTGTGAAAGTAAAAATTTGCGGTGTGCACCAAACATGTTTTTTTTGCGTTTGTTGATATTGCGCATAAGCTTTATGTAAAAAAGGAATTAAGCGTTTATTACCCGTCAGTAATAGATCCCCAGGATTTAACTGCTTGAAAAGTTTGTTATAAATTTCCATAGACTACCTATTGACAACGCTAAGTTTAGCTAAGAATGTACAGGACTTTTGCACAAGTCGGCTTAATTTAATTTATTCTATGTAATCTTAACAGCATTAAATGTAATTTTCTGATTGACAGGAACTAACTATTTGAAAAAAGAAGTTTTTTATCTTTTGTTTAAAGCTTGTACAAATTGTAACGATGACTTATAAATCAAGGTTTTTAGTAGCTTCCCCCAACTCTGTCCACAAAGTTATTCACAGAATCTGTGGGTAAACATGAATTTGTCATCCTAATGCCTAATAATTAAACATTTTTATACATATGCAACAACTTTCCAAAGACGCGGAATCTATTTGCTAATTTCTATAAGTATTCTATACTCACTGCACATCACGATGCGAGAGCATCGAGACGTGTTTTTATCTCGCGATGGAGATTTTCAAAAGGGGAAGCGTAATTCTCCGTTTGGATGGCTGAGCCCGAGCATAGGTCGAGCCAGTCATATGGGCGGGATACCGCTCACAGGAGTTTGAAAGTCACACATTTTTAACTACGAGTGGTATACTCGTGACTTCGGTAGCGAAAGCCAAACGTTGCAAAGGAGTTTTCAGCGTGTTCTTAAGAGGAATGGCCTTAATTTTTGCTATTGTTTTTATTCTTTTAGGCATATTAGGCTTTATTCCACCTATTACACCTAACCATGTGTTGTTCAATTTTTTTACAGTTGGGATTTTATTGAATATTTTCTATATTCTAATCGGTTTGCTGGCTTTATCCGCTAGCGGCTCAATGTTTTATGCGCGTTTGTATTTTAAATTTTTTGGTATAATCTTTGCTGCTATTGCTATTTGGGGTTTCGCCATGAATGGCGATTTGAGGCTAGTACATATCAATATTTCAGATAGTTTCTTTTATCTTCTGACAGCTATTATTGCGTTGTATTTGGGTTTTACCAGTAAACTGCCTCGTTCTTATGCACATTAATGGAAATTTCGAGAAATTAAAATTAAGCCACCGCACGCATTTCCGAACATCTAGCATCGTTTTCCAAATTAGATTCAACAACACTTTCAGCTTCGAGCAGGTCAATTTGTTGGTAAGCAGCAAATAAATTACCGAGTCTAGCCTCTAGAAGGGCAGGATATTGGTGTTTGAGTTGAAATAAGTCCACTCCCGTAACAAAGTCTTTTGTTTCTAACACTTTTTCTAAGGCTTGCGCTGCTTCTAGTTTTTCTGGCGTAGAATATCGCCATTTAAAAAAGGAAAATTTAGTCGTATAGGTTATTTTTTTGATTTTTCGATCTTCAAGTTCATTTAAATAACAGCGAAATAATTTATCAGTCACGATTTTTAAATTATTAGGCTTTTCGGCAAAATAGTTTTTATCAAAATAAGTTAATAGTGGCACTGAGCAATTTACTATAATTTTATCTAACAACTCTTGGTCTGCGACAGTTTTTATTGACCAACATGCAAATTGTTCAAATATAAAATAAGCTGCTAAGTTCTGCATGGACATTAAATCTTTATCATTTACAGAATGAGCAAGAAAATTTAAAGTGTTTTTCATGAGAAAAAGATTTCGAGCACAGGCAGAACGAAAAATATAATTACCTTGGGTATCCTGTTCTTTTAGCAAATCAATTAAGACTTGGATTCCTAAGAGTTCAATATGATCGTCGATAAACTTTAGCAGGGCATTGATGGGTGTTTGATCTTCTAGTTGCGAGGTGACTGACAAGACACTTTTATAATAATCATAACGGCCACCAAAAAATATCGCATTGGATGCTTGTTTATCGTGAATTTTTTTAAAAACAAATTCTTTTATGGTGTCAATACTAATAGGTCCAGGAGCAATATTATCGGCTAAAAATGTCAACAGCAACTCAACCACTTTAGGTCGATAAGTGGCGGCAATCATTAATGCGTTACATCTGTTTTGGTCATGAGTAAGAATCAAATCATTAAGAAAAGTAGATGAATAAAAATTAGGATTTTTTTGAATACTCTGAATAAAATTTAATATATGAGCTACAGCATCATATTGATTACGCGCTGCTAGCATAAAGGAATTATATTCTTGTTCGCTTTTTTCTGCGATCAATGTATGCAAATTATCTTTAGTAAAAAGATTCGGATACTTTTCAATAAATTCAAATACAAGCTTTAAAGATTGGGGTTTATCCTTTGCTAATAGCATAAAAAAATTTAAGCCATAGTTATTTTTTTTTAAAAATATTTCTTCTAAAGTGTACGGTAGTACGCCTTTTGGTTGTTGATAAATAAAATCTATAATTGAAGTCATGGCTTCTGGATGATGTCGGGAAAGCATCAAACTGTTGCAACCTTTTTGATTTTTATTGAATAATATCTTTTCTAAATGGGGATTAAATATTTTTTGTTTGCTTTGAATAAACTGCAAAATACTGGATACAAGATTTGGTTGATATTCTGTTGCTAACATTAAAAAATTGTAATTTAATAAATTTTTTTCTAAAAATAATGTGGTTAGATACTCTGCAGGAAAAAAAACTTTTCGTTCATTAAATAATTTAAACAAGATGTGTAAAGCGTTAGGCTGATAGCGAGCAGCTAACATTAAAATGGTAAACCCGTTTTCCTCTTTTTCTAAAAACATTTTTCTTAAAATTCCAGGATCAAAACTTTTGATATTTTCAGATATAAATTTTAGAATAGAAATTGCTGTATCAGCTTGATTTTTCAACGCTAGCATCAAAGCATTACAAGTGCCATTGGTATGTTCTGGAAATAAGACTTTATGTAAAATTTCTCCATCAGTGGTCATATTGTCGGTTATAAATGTTAGAATCTTTTTTAACATATCGGGATGATTACGCGCAGCTAAGGTCACCGCCGTATCACTATTTTTTCTTTGCTGCTGTGTAAAGAGTTTACACAGTGTATCATGAGCAAAACGACCAATATGAGAGGTTAAAAAGCTTAAAATGGTGATTATTGCTTCTGCTTGTTTGTTCGCGGCTATCATTAGCGCATTGCAATGATCGCTATTGTTCATTAAAAGCATTTTTTCAGCTATTTCAGAGCTAACAATCGTTTCATGTGTTTTAAGGAAAGCTAAGATATCCTTTACTAACTCCAGGTTATTCAGTGCGCCTAGCATCAGGAGGTTAAAACCATTTTGATTTTTTACTAAAAATGTGTTGGCTATTTTTTCAATGATATAATTTTTACGGCGTAAATCTAAACGGATGACTAAAAGAAAACCTTGCGTGATTTCTTCAGAATATTCTTTACTAATTTTTAACTGTCGAGTTAAATAATCAATGAAGGGTAAGCAATTATTAGTATAAGCTTTATTTTTGCTAATTTTTTGATAATAATTGGGAAATCTTGTCTTTAACTCAACGAGTTGCGTTAGTAAATCAGAATAATTTTCTTCTTTGAACAATTTATTAATAACATTGGTTGGGGTCTTAAACTGCTTATTTTCTAAAAATAAATTTTGATAGGCACTATCAAGCAGCGTATTTATTTGAGGGTTTTTAAAATAATTTTGATCAGATAAAGCTAGGTAAAAAGATTGATACATTTTTTCCCAATTAACATTAACAAAACTAAAAACTACAGGGTTTTTTTCGTTGCGAGATAGTTTAAAATAATTTTTCCAATTATTTTCACTCTCAGATTTTTCATTGATATATTTAGGTAAAAAACGTTTAATCAATCGAATTATTTTTTCTTGAGTTTCCAAACAGATCCCGTTTTCATCATGCTTTTCAATCTCTAATTCTGGAATAAATTCAATGAAGACAGCGATTAAAAAACAAGGTAAGTTGAAGGGAGTAAATTTTTTCGCAAATGTTTGTTGTAATGCGCGTCGAATTGAAGCATTAGCCAAACCACCGGAGTAGGTATCATTAGGAAAATTAGGCTTTATGCCTATACCATCAATGGCTGCAATAACACTTACACCATTCCAGGCATGAACTTCGTCGGTTAATTGCGTAGCGATTTCTTGGACAAATCGGTTGCGCACAATATAAAGTAATTCGGCTAAATTACGTGGTTTATGAAAAGAATCAACGATAATGTTGACACGGTTATGAAAACCTTCAGTGCATTCTTTAATCTCTTCGGTTAATTTGTAAATTAAACCATGGCGATGGTCCGCAGAGAGTTCACCTAGTTCTGCGTCCAAATTCCCTAGTAAGCGATGATAAATAAGTTGCAATTGTTCTAGTAATAGAATTTTGGTGCGATACTCGGATGCTTCGCCCACATGTTTAGCAAAACAATTGTTTGGTAATTTATTATTCGTTGTACAAGCAATTTTTTGCAAATCCTCCAACCAATTTTCAGCTAAGGTGGGTAAGGTTGAAGGGTCTATTACTGGAGGAGGTTGATACGCAAAAACAAGATTTTTATTAAAGGCAGGGTCCATTTGGTATTCATCTAACATTTAATATCCCTCTCTGTTATTAATATTTATTATTTAAAAATGCTTTATATGTATTAATTTATAGTAAATAAAAATAAGAATATCAGTTCAATTTCGCATTCACAAGAGCATTAAGATTAAATTAAATAATTTTAATTTTTTTTTAAAAAAAAGGGAAGGTTAAATAATTTTATAAAAAATATTTTATTTTAAGTGGGCCAGGTTTGTTGTGAGTAAGCACCTTGCCAAAATTGCCATTCACACAAGGTAGCTAATCTAAAAGCGCTTAACATATTTTGTTTACAGTGGATGCTGGCATGTTCTGCAAGTTCATTGACTGTGGCTATGACTAATTCCACGGAATGATTAAACTCATCACTCGCATATAAATCGATCCAGACTTGATAAGGGTTATTGGGAATTTTTTTATTATAGGCGCGTTGTCCTACTTGTTGATAAACCCAAAAGCAAGGTAATAAACTCGCTACTGCTTCTTCTACAGGCGCTGTACTTGCCATACGTAATAAATAATTGGTATACATAAAACAAAAAGGGCTTTGTTTAGGGGTTATAGGGGTAGTAGAAGTATATTTTTTTAGAATAGTATTATGCAAATCACGTTCGGCTTTAAGTGCATTTATGGCAAATTGAATAAATAATTCACTTTGCCGATCATGGGGTAATCGTGCTGCAGTAAGCGCAAGTGCTTTTGAAAAATCTGTAAGATATAAAGCATCTTGATGTAAATAAAAGATAAATGTTTCGATAGCTAAAGTACCCTGGGCCAGCTCTTGATTAAAAGGATGCAGATAAATTTTAGACATGACATCTGTAACGGAAGTTTTAAGTTCATTAAACATGTTGTTTTGCCTTATTTAAAAAATAAAAATGATGGACTGGACCTTGGCCATGACCTAGTTTTAAATTTTTTGCCGCTAAAATGCATTCTGTCAAATAATGTTTTGCTTGAGTAATGGCGCTAAATAAACTCTCGCCTTGTGCTAAATAAGAAGCGATTGCTGCAGATAATGTACAGCCGGTGCCATGTGTATTTTTTGTGTCTATGCGCAAGCTATCAAAACGGTGTATTTGTTTTTGCGGGTAATCATAAAAAATATCTGGCGAAGACATGGTTTTTAAATGACCACCTTTCAGTAGTACCGAAGTTTTATAGCGTGTTGCGAGTAAGGTGGCGGCGTCTTGCATACTGCGATGGTCATTAATGTTAAGTTTTAAAATAGCTTCGGCTTCTGGAATATTGGGTGTAATCAATGTCGCTAATGAGAATAAAACATCCACTAAAGCTTGTATCGCTTGAGGTTTTAATAAAGTATGACCGGTTTGAGAAATCATGACCGGGTCAAGCACTACAAATGGAGGTTGATATTTTTTTAAATTTGCAGCGACTAAATGGATAATCTCTTCATGATAAAGCATACCGAGTTTAACTGCGCCTATGGATAAATCAGTAAAGACAGCATCGATTTGTTGTTGAATAAACACTAATGGAATTTCTTGTATGGCAGTGACAGATAATGTGTTTTGCGCAACTAAGACGGTAATGATGCTGGCTGCATAACTACCTGTGGCTGAAATTGCTTTGATATCTGCTTGTATGCCGGCGCCACCGGAGGGATCCGTACCTGCAATACTGACGACACTGGTTAATACTTCGTTATAGAGTGACATAAGATGTTCATTCAGCAATTGTCGATTTAAGGAAGGCTTGTAAATCATTCTTTTGTACTGAATATAGGCTATCGAGTAGTTGAGAATAAAAACTGCCAGGACCTGAGGATTTTTTTTCTGCATATTCGCTAACTAATCCCATCCAAGCCATCGCATGCACGCAAGCATTGAATCTTTCCGGATTAATTGCTAAAAAACTGGCAATCATAGCGGTTAATGAACATCCCATACCGACCACTTTAGTAAGTAAGGGTGTGCCATAATCTAAGGTGATTGTTTGTGTGGCACTGACGATAAAATCAATTTGGCCACTGACGACTACGATGCATCGGTATTGTTCAGCTAAGGTTTGCGCAGATGCAAGGGCATGACGACTGATTTGTGTTGAATCGACACCTTTCGTGATGATGGAAGTATCTAACAAAGCCATGATTTCTGAAGCATTACCACGGATGACATCGATACCTCTTTTTATAATAGTTAAGGAGGCTTGCGTGCGATACCGGCTGGCACCGGCACCGACCGGATCGAAGACGATAGGGATATTACGTTTTAAAGCAGCGTGTTGAGCTTGTTTTATGGCAGTCAACCACGTTTCATCAAGAGTACCGATATTGATGACTAAGGCTTGGGCTAATTGAATAATTTCTACTATTTCCTCTTGGGCATGCGCCATAATCGGCGCGGCCCCTAATGCGAGCAAAAAATTAGCGGTAGTCGGCATAACGACTAAATTAGTGATATTGTGGATTAACGGATGGGTTTGACGGATTAAATCGACGTCATGGTATAGCGATTCTAAGGTAAATGCATTGATATTCGAGAGGGAGGCGCTTTTAACTGAGCAATTTTTTGTTTTCAATGTACTTCTTCCTACGCAGGTCTTAGCCCGATCAGGTTATGAGGGTTGAATGGGAACATTCTCTCAGCCTTTAAAAAAAGCACCCCTGGAGTGGCTACTATTAGACAGGAATTAATGGGTCGGATCAAGTGACTTTTCTTGGTCATTGCCAGTGAGTAGTGCATAACAATCTACACTAACACGACATCCGATTGCAGGCGCGCGCATACAACATTTACTCGCCATGATGGGCCGTTTGCTGCTATAGTTTGGGCATGGAAAATCAAACGCTGAAATCGATCTGTGAAGCCGCTATTCTTGCTGCCGGTGAACCGGTGAGTATTGAGCGCTTATTCGATTTATTTAATCCGGAAGAACGGCCGACTAAAGCAGATCTGAAGAAAATTCTGTTGGAATTAAGCGAAGATTATCAAGATCGCGGAATTCAGTTAAAGCAATTGGCGAGTGGTTATTGTTTTCAAACCGCTAGTGCACTCAATGCCTGGGTTAAACGACTCTGGCCGGAAAAATCAGCGCGTTATTCACGTGCTTTCTTGGAAACCCTCAGTATTATTGCGTACAAACAACCCGTGACGCGCGGAGACATTGAAGCGATACGTGGTGTGTCAGTAAATCCAAATATTGTTAAAACCTTGCTGGAACAAGAATGGATACAAGTGGTTGGGCAACGTGAAGTTCTAGGACGACCTAATCTCTATGCAACGTCGAGATTATTTCTTGATCATTTTGGTTTAAAAGAATTAGCCGATTTGCCGCCTTTTCCTTTGCCGCAAATGACAGAACCGTTAGAGATTTCTTTGTCTGCTGATAGCGAAGCGAAAGATACTTCACTTGATATTCTACAAAATTAAATTTAAATGCTTTATTCTTTTGAAGGCAGACATCCAAAGCTATTAGGTAAAGATATTTTTATTGCTGAAAGCGCTGATGTGATTGGCGCCGTAATTATCCATAATCATGTCATTATCTTACCGCAAGCGGTAGTCCGTGCCGATAATACCGTGATAGAAATTGGCGAAAATAGTAATATCCAAGATGCTGCGGTATTGCATACCGATCCAGATATGCCGATGCAAATTGGTCGATTTGTAACGATTGCTCATCATGCCATGGTGCATGCGCAGGCGGTGGGTGATTATTCAGTTATAGCCATTGGCGCAAAAATATTGAATAATGCCGTGATTGGTAAACACTGTTTGATTGCAGCGAATGCTATGGTATTAGCAAATCAACATATTGCGGATGGTTCTTTGGTAATGGGCTCTCCTGGTAAAATAAAACCATTGACTGCCCAACAAATAGCGGATATGCAATGGTATGCGCAACATTATTCAGCAAAAATTCATCGTTATCAAAAAGGACTTAAACGATTCGATCCCAAAACTTGCGAATAAATTTTAGTATGATGGGTTTGTGTGTAAGTGCTTACCGCAGTGAGTATTAATAATACTGCAATAAAAATTCTTGCTAACATACTAATCCTGTATCAAACTTTTCATCCTGAAAAGTATCATTTTAAGTATACCATTAAATCACTATTGGAAAAAAAATATAGCAAGAGAAAAAATAGCAGCGATGATGTTTAATTTAGCATAGTATAAGAGGATTAACTGGCTTTATTTCTTATGAATGAAAAAATACAAAAAATACTGGCTAATTTAGGTATTGGCTCGCGTCGCGAAATAGAACGTTGGATCCGCGCGGGTCGAGTGCGTATTAATCAGCGGCCTGCCAAGCTCGGCGACAGAATTGATTTAACCGCAAAAATTTTTATAGATGGTAGGCCAATTCCGCTCATATCCCCATCCGATTTTAAACGACGTGTATTGATTTATCATAAACCTGAAGGCGAGATTTGTGCACGTTCGGATCCCGAACAACGACCGACAGTATTTGAACATTTACCACCGTTACGTGGTCAACGTTGGATAATGATTGGCCGTTTAGATATTAACACCTTAGGGTTATTAATTTTCACCAATGATGGTGAATTAGCGCATCGTCTATCACATCCTTCTTACGAAATTGAACGCGAGTATGCCGTGCGTGTATTAGGTAAAGTGGATGAGAAAATTTTGCAGCGTTTAAGACAAGGGGTGAAGTTAGAGGATGGCATGGCGGCATTTACGCGGATTGAAGAGCGTGGCGGATCGGGTGCCAATCATTGGTATCATGTAGTACTTAAAGAAGGGCGCAATCGAGAAGTTAGACGTTTATGGGAATCGCAAGGGGTTGGTGTTAGTCGTTTATTGCGCGTGCGCTTTGGTAATGTGAGCTTGCCGGAAGATTTGAGCAGAGGGCAAAGCCGCGAATTAAAAACCGACGAGAGTCAAAAATTAGCTCGCTTGGTAGGTTTAGATTGAGTTGCGTATTTAAAGGAACAGATCATGCAAAAGGATTGCAACAGAAATCGTTGGTTAAAATACTATTTAATTACACTTATCTGTATCTATACGGCTAATGGCTTAGCGGATTCCTTAGCACCACGATTTTCTGCGAATGCCTATACCGGTGTTTATACAGTAGGATCAGCGGATTTAATGTGGTCACTCGATGGCAATGAAATCCACAATTTCTATGTGAATCCACAAGCTGCTTATGGTAGTGATCAACAATGGCAGGCAGATTTAGGCTTAGGTTATCGTTGGGTTAATAACGACGCGGCTATTTTAGGTTGGTATGCGTTTGCGGGCCGTACACGTGTTAACAATAATAGTGATTTTTGGATAGCGAATCCTGGCGTGGAAGTATTAGGAAGGCGTTGGGATACGCATCTTAATGCTTATATCCCGGTTGCTGGGCGTAGTAATGAAGTGAATTTTCGATACGAATTTAATTCAGTAAGCGAACCATTTTTTACTGGGCATAGTGAAGTAATTAATAACCTATTTGATCTTGCCAATGAAATTGAGAGAATTGGCAATGGTGCGGATGCCATGTTGGCTTACCAACTTTTTCGAGAAGTGCCTTTAAAAGCCTATTTAGGCGCTTATTTTTTTGATATTCACGGCACAGATAATTTACGCGGTGGTGTTGCTGGGTTTCAATATTGGTTTGATCCAAATATTAAAATTTTTACTAACTTTAGTTATGATAATTATCAACACAGCAAGGTGATAGCAGGCATCGGTGTGAGTTTTGGTGGGGTGAGAAAACATACCGCCGATCCTTCCCTGTCAGAAAGATTAACTGATCCTGTTGAGCGTTATTTGGCGCATTGGGGCCATGGTTCAGGTATTCCCAGCCGGACTATTTTCTTTGCAGAAGGCCAAGGAACCAGCACACAATTAATTAATGATAATATTGCTTTTTTCACTCAAAGCGGAAGTCCAAATGATGGCGGTATTGGCTTAACCTTAGCTAACTGTACGTTTGAAAATCCTTGTGCCCCTAGTGATTTCAGTCAAACTGGAGTAAATACCTTAAATACTTTATTAGCAAATACCACAATGTTTTTTAATGGTGGTAGTTACCCAGCATTGAATAGCGCAGGTACCGGAGCGATTAGTTTAAACCCAGGACAAAGTGTTTCTTCTCGTTCAGCAGATTTTAGCGAAAGCGCAGCGGGTGCAAATCGCTCGATTTTTAATGGTGCGTTTATTTTAACGAGTAACAATACCTTGAATGATATTATTTTATTACCTACGAACGATACGGCAGCAGGCAATGCAGTCAATGCCACTAACGCTAGTAATGTGAATGTTAATGGCAGTCAAATAGGTAGTGCTTCCAATCGATTTCTTAATACGGCTATCTTATTATCTGGCAGTCAATTAGCATTAAATAATAGCGTTGTTTTTGCGGGTCGACGTGCCGTTAGAGCAGAAGCTAATTCTTCATTTAGCATTCAATCAAGTCAAATGGATGTGACGCGAACTATAAATGGAGGAATAACGGGAATAAGTATAACTGGGAACAGTACGGGAAATATGGAAAATAGTCAGTTAAATGTAAGTGGTCGAGGTAACGCCTTTGGCGTTAATGCATTGAGCAATTCACAAATTACTATAGCTAATAGTGATATTTCTGTGACGAGTACAGGGGGTAATTCTATGGTGAGAGGGATAATGACAAACACGGGAGGTTCAGCCCTCATGGAGCTAGGTAGCTTATCCGTAACAAGTCCTAGCCCAAATGCCGCTATAACCTCAGGCGCAAATATTTCATTGGATTTGGTAGCTTGCACACTTAACGGAACGACAGTTGTTTGTTAGCTTTACTACGAGTTACTGCCGCGATAGTACGTAAAGTATTTTTTATTTTAGACCAAGCTAATTCGATGGGTGATAGGTTAGGGAGTATGGAGGAGATAGAGTAAGCGAGCTCCTGTCTTTTCAATAGCTTCTTTAACGCCAGCGACTTATAAGCTGAAAGATTATCCATGACCACTACGTTTCCTGGTGTGAGTTTAGGAACTAAGTTTTTTTGAATAAATGCTGAAAAAATAGTGCCATCCGTGTACCAGGCTCCAAACAGGCTGGCTGTAAAACCTTGACAACTTAATGCGCCTATTAAGGTAGTTCGCTGACCCGGGTAAAAAGCAGATTACCCTTTAGCACGACTTTTTCCTACCGCTCTTCCATACAAACGACTCATTCCACCATGAACACCTGATTCGTCAATAAAGATAAGTTGGCTGGGGTCGAACAGGTTATCCTATCTGAGTAGCCGCCGCCCTGGCTATTGCTGCATCAATATAATTAGGATCTACCTCTACTCCGATATATTCTCTTACAATCTCCTGCATTTTTTCAGAATGAAGAAAATCAACTGCTTTTTCATAGAAGGCATCACCTGATAATTTAATATTATCGCAAATCTTCTGTATTTCTTTAGGACGAAGAAAATCAAATGTTTCTACTGCTTCTACAGAGAAGGTATTACCTGATAATACACGTAATAATTCTTTAGTAAGTTCAGATACATCAGCCATTAATTTTTTTCTCCCTTCTCTACTAAGCTTTCGGGCAGATAATCCACTGCAATTATTCATATTGGCAAATAATCCATGGGCTGTAGTTTCGAGACTACGTAAGTTGTTTCCTAGCGGTAGTTCCACTTGGAGTAGAATCTTTATAGCTTTATGAGTTTCGCTTTGCCCCTCACGGAAGTTAGGATGGAACAAGCCTTTCAATTTTCTTAAATATTCACGAAGTATACCATCAAAGATTTTGTCTAAATCTTCATCCGCCTCGGGGTTCTCGAAAAAACTGTGGGGTGAATTGTTCTTATACATAATTTCTCCTACATTAAATTGCATTGTAGCAGGACTCAGATCAAGCCAAGTGCTTAGTTACAGCCACGCAGATAGCGCTTGAGACATAACAAACATTCTAGCAAAATTTTCTTACCATACTGCCAATATATTATTTTATATAATTTTATTGTCTATTATTTGTACAAAAGGGGCACTTATTATTTGCATTCATAATGCTAGAAAAAAGTACAACTTATTTGTATTTGTCTGTTAATTAAGCGTATAATCGCCCAGTCTTTTTTACCCTGATTCATTAAAAGGCTTACAATTTGTGAGTAAACGACCGATTAATCTTAATTTATTGACGATTCGCTTTCCTATCACGGCAATCGTATCAATTTTGCATCGAATTTCTGGTTTTTTCTTATTTTTAATGATCCCAATCTTTTTAGCTATCCTGTCGCTGAGCTTACATAGCCCAGAGGCTTTTTTTACCGTGCACACCTGTTTTGCGCATCCAGTCACTAAATTGCTCATCTTGGGCTTTTTATTTGCGCTTTTTTACCATTTATTAGCCGGTGTTCGTCATTTGTTGATGGATACGGGCGTTGCAGAAGAATTAAAGTCCGCGCGCTTTAGTGCTGGCTTGGTTATTGTGCTGGCGATAGGTCTGACCGGTCTGATGGGAATTTATTTATGGTAAAAAAATTAACTAATGTAACCAGTCTTAGCGGTAATGGGTTACGTGATTGGTTAATCCAGCGTACCACATCGGTGATTTTGGCAGTCTATATTATTTTTTTATTGGGATTTATTCTTTGTCATCAATCATTAGATTATGTCACCTGGCAGAACTTATTTAGTCATATAGGTATGCGTTTGTTTAGTAGCTTATTTTTATTGAGTTTATTTTGGCATGCCTGGATTGGCATGTGGACGATAGTGACGGACTATATTAAATCAGCGAGTTTACGTTTAATCACTCAACTCATTATTATCATTGCGCTATTCCTCTATTTTGTTTGGGGTTTAGTTATTTTCTGGGGCACAATCTAATGGCCTTGCCTACTTATAGTTTTGATGCCGTGATTGTGGGTGCGGGTGGCGCAGGTATGCGCGCGGCATTGCAATTGGCGCATTCTGGTCAGAAAGTTGCATTAATCTCTAAAGTATTTCCAACGCGTTCGCACACGGTTTCAGCACAAGGTGGTATTACCTGTGCCTTGGGAAATGCGCATGAAGATGATTGGCGTTGGCACATGTACGATACGGTGAAAGGTTCAGATTATTTAGGTGACCAAGATAGTATTGAGTACATGTGTAAAACCGGTCCTGAAGCGGTGTATGAGCTGGAACATATGGGCTTACCGTTTTCACGGATGGACTCCGGAAAAATCTATCAACGTCCGTTTGGCGGACAATCAAAAAATTTTGGTGGTGATCAAGCGGCGCGAACCTGTGCTGCTGCCGATAGAACCGGTCATGCTTTATTGCATACCCTGTACCAACAAAACATAAAAGCCAAAACGCATTTTTTTAATGAATGGTATGCCATTGATTTGGTTAAAACACCACAAGGCCAAGTCGCTGGACTCACTGCGTTGTGCATCGAAACCGGTGAAGTGGTTTTTTTTCATACACGCGCAACTATTTTAGCAACGGGCGGTGCGGGACGAATTTTTCAATCAACTACCAATGCGATGATTAATACCGGGGATGGTATCGGAATGGTGTTACGTGCAGGCTTTCCAGTACAAGATATGGAAATGTGGCAATTTCATCCGACCGGCATCGCTGGGGCTGGCGTTTTAGTGACAGAAGGTTGTCGTGGCGAAGGTGGATATTTAATTAATAAAAACGGTGAACGCTTTATGGAGCGTTATGCGCCGCATGCAAAGGATTTAGCTTCGCGGGATGTGGTCGCGCGCGCTATGGCATTAGAATTACGTGCTGGAAATGGATTTAATCCAGAAGGGACCGATTACGTAAAATTAAAGTTAGATCATCTTGGCGCAGAGATTATTAAAAAACGTTTACCTGGAATTCGTGAATTGGCATTGACCTTTGCGCATGTGGATCCAATTACCACACCTATTCCTGTTGTTCCAACTTGTCATTATATGATGGGCGGAATACCCACCAATGTCCATGGTCAAGTGATTACGCTGGATATTGAAGGTCAAGATCAAGTCGTTGAAGGTCTATACGCGGCAGGAGAGTGTGCCTGTGTTTCCGTGCATGGTGCAAATCGATTAGGCGGTAACTCTTTGCTGGACTTAATTGTATTTGGCCGTTCTGCTGGATTACATGTTGGCGAATCTTTAATCCAAGATTTACCGTTACTCACTATTAATCAAGATGATTTAGATGCGGCATTAAATCGCTTGAATCGTTGGGATCAATCTAAACAAGGTGAAAGTTTGGTTGAGATTCGACATGCGATGCAAAAAGTGATGCAAACTGATTTCGGGGTTTTTCGTACCGCGAAATATATGGAAGAAGGTTTAGTTAAATTAAAACAATTAAAGGAACGTTTAAATCACGCTGTTTTAACTGATCATAGTCAGGTGTTTAATACCGCGCGTATCGAAGCCTTAGAACTCGATAATCTTATGGAAGTAGCCTATGCTTCAGCGGTATCGGCGTTAACTCGCGAAGAAAGTCGTGGTGCGCATAGTCGCGAAGATTTTCCAAAACGGGATGATAAAGTTTGGTTAAAACATCTACTGTATTTTTCTAAAGTAGATACGATAGATTTTAGACCCGTGAATCGGAAACCTTTAACCGTACCACCCATGGAGCTTAAAGAACGAACCTACTAATGCATAATCGTCGTCTTTTTTTGATTTCGTTGTTGGATTGCCTTTTTTGTACACTCGGCTACTAAAACCAATCCGCCTATAAATCAAATAAATACTTGATTCTGTAAGGAGGTTAGCTAGATATCTATGTGTACATTATTTTTTGTTTGATTTTTATTCATTAGGTTAAATTATGCAATTTTCCATTTATCGTTATGATCCCGAGATCGATAAAAAACCTTATATGCAGGATTACACACTGGAGATCGCCTCGGGTAAAGACATGATGTTATTGGAAGCTTTGGAATGTTTGAAGGAACAAGATCAAACTTTAAGCTTTCGCCGTTCTTGCCGTGAAGGAGTCTGTGGATCCGATGGTATGAATATTAATGGTAAAAATGGTTTGGCATGTATTACGCAAGTTTCGTCCTTGCGTTCGCCGGTCGTATTAAGACCGCTACCGGGGTTACCGGTGATACGTGATTTAGTAGTGGACATGGAACCTTTTTTTCGTCAATACGAAAAAGCTCAACCTTATCTTATTAACGATAAAGAACCGCCGGCAAAAGAACGCTTACAATCACCCGAAGAACGTGAAAAATTAGATGGGCTTTATGAATGCATCTTGTGTGCTTGTTGTACCAGTGCTTGTCCTTCTTATTGGTGGAATCCTGATAAATTTTTGGGGCCCGCCGCGCTATTGTGGCTTTGTCGCTTTTTGGTAGATAATCGCGACGATGCTAAAGAACAGCGTTTAGCTGAGTTAAATGATCTCTTTAGTTTATTTCGTTGTCGGACCATTATGAATTGTACGACGGTATGTCCTAAAGGACTTAATCCGGCTAAGGCAATAGGCCATATTCGCTCTGAGCTTTTACAAGAAGAAGTGTAATTAAAATATTCTCAATAGGGTAAATTCAACCATTATGACTGAGCAATTAAAATCGGCGCAGGCCTTACAAAAAAATTCCTATCTTTTTAGTGGTAATGGTAGCTATTTAGAAACTCTGTATGAACAATATCTACACGACCCGAGTCAGCTAAGTGCTGATTGGCAAACCTATTTTAGCCAACTCAGTGATAAAGAAAATGATGTTTCGCATGCTGATATTCGCGCTTATTTTACTGAATTAGCGCAACGACCCCTCGAGAAAAGAACGGTTCATGAGCCCAGTAATTTACATGATAAACTACTTAGTTTAATTGATGCTTATCGCCGCTATGGCCATTACCAAGCGCACTTAGATCCCTTAGCCTTAGCTGCAAAACGTGAAATAATCGATTTAAGCTTAGAAAATCACGATATTAACGCGCAAGATTTAACGCGCATCGTTAATCTTAATGGTTTACTCGGTTTACAAAGTGTTACCGCGGAAAGTTTACTGGCTCAGCTTAAAAAGATCTATTGCAGCAGTATAGGCTTTGAATATGAACATATTACCGATCATGGGCAACGAACTTGGTTGCAAGAACGTATCGAAGCGGTTGCGGGTAAACCGAGTTTCGCAGCACAAGTAAAAAAAACTATTTTAAAAGGTTTAATTCAGGCTGATGGTTTAGAAAAATTTTTGGGTAATAAATTTGTTGCACAAAAACGTTTTTCTTTGGAAGGTGGAGATAGTTTAATCCCTTTACTCGAAGAGTTAATCGCGCATGCAAGTGCCGCTTCGGTACAAGAAATCGTCATTGGTATGGCGCATCGTGGCAGATTAAATGTACTTATTAATATTTTAGGTAAATCGCCAGCAAAACTATTCGAAGAGTTTGCCGGTAAGTTAACGCAAGAAAATCGTTCGGGTGATGTCAAATACCACAAGGGTTTTGCTGCCGATATAAAAACCGATCACGGGGTCATGCATGTCGCTATGGCATTTAATCCTTCACATCTGGAAATTGTTAATCCCGTGGTGGAAGGTTCCGTGCGCTCACGCCAAGAGCGTCGCCAAGATAGTGGAAGAAAACAAGTATTACCATTATTGATCCATGGTGATGCCGCTTTTTCCGGTCAGGGCATTGTGATGGAAAATTTTGAATTATCACAAACCGAAGCTTATGGTACCGGTGGAACTTTACATATTGTTCTGAATAATCAACTTGGTTTTACCACTGATCCGCAAAATGCACGTTCGAGTTGGTATTGTACTGATCCTGCTAAAATTGTTGATGCACCGATTTTTCATGTTAATGGTGACGACCCCGAAGCGGTATTATTTACTTTACAACTTGCGTTTGATTTTCGGCAAACCTTTAAAAAAGATGTTGTCATTGATTTAGTTTGTTATCGTCGTCACGGACATAATGAAGCCGATGAACCCGCAGCGACCCAACCATTAATTTACCAAACCATTAAAAAACTGCCCACCGCAAAACAACAGTATGCCGATGCCTTAATTAATCAAGGGGTGGTAAGTGCAGAAGAAGTTCAACAATGGTCCGATGAATATAGAAATCGCTTAGATAATGGCCAACCTGTTGTGCATCGCCTTACTAGCGATTACGAAAATCCTTATCGTATTGATTGGCGTCCTTATCGCTATCAAGATTGGCGGTCACCCGTTGATACGGCCGTTGATTTATCCGTATTGAAAAAATTGGCTACGCAACTAGAAACTTTACCGCCAGGGTTTGTATTGCAAGCGCAAGTGGCCAAAATTATGGAAGATCGTCGTAAAATGACAGCTGGCCAGTTACCGTTAAATTGGGGCTATGCCGAAACCATGGCTTACGCTACCTTATTGCAAGATAACTATGAAATACGTTTATCTGGTCAAGACAGTGAACGCGGCACCTTTTTCCATCGTCATGCAGTGCTCCATGATTTTAATACCAATCAAACCATAACACCTTTAGACCAGTTGGCTAAAAATCCAAATGCATTTACTGTGATTGATTCAATACTTTCAGAAGCGGCGGTTATGGGTTTTGAATATGGTTATGCTATTTCGAATCCGAATAGTTTAGTGATTTGGGAAGCGCAGTACGGTGATTTTGTTAACGGTGCGCAGGTGGTTATTGATCAATTTTTAAGTTCTTCAGAACAAAAATGGGGTAGACTATGCGGTTTAGTTTTATTCTTACCTCATGGTTATGAGGGTTCCGGTCCAGAACATACCTCGGCTCGTTTAGAGCGTTTCTTACAACTTTGCGCCCAAGATAATATGCAAGTGTGTGTACCGAGTACACCGGCACAGATTTTTCATTGCTTGCGACGACAAATGTTAAGACGGTATCGAAAACCTTTAATTTTAATGACACCGAAAAGTTTATTACGCCATAAATTAGCCGTATCAACTTTGCAAGAATTGGCGAGCGGTACCTGGCAATCCATTATTTCGGATAGTGAAGTTGACGTCAAAAAAGTAAAACGTGTCGTTTTATGTAGTGGTAAGGTTTATTATGATTTACTCGAACAACGGCGTACGCAAAACCGTGAAGATATTGCACTGATACGCATCGAACAATTATATCCTTTTCCAGACATCGAGTTGCGTGCTGTACTAAATTCTTATTCCAAAGTAAAAGATATTGTATGGTGCCAAGAGGAATCTAAAAATCAGGGTGCTTGGTATTGTATCCAACATGAACTTGTTGCGTGCCTAGCAAAAATCCAAACGCTACGGTATGTGGGTAGGCCCGCTTCCGCCGCTCCTGCGGTGGGTTCACCTTTGGTGCATACAGAAGAACAACAAACTTTGGTTAAAGAAGCTTTAACCTAAAAGCTGAGTTAATATTATTTAGAGGTATCCAGAAATGAGTATTGAAGTAAAAGTTCCGATGTTACCTGAATCGGTTGCCGATGCCACCATTCTAAAGTGGTATAAAAAACCAGGTGAAATGGTTAAGCGGGATGATAATTTAGTCGATCTGGAAACTGATAAAGTTGTTTTAGAAGTACCGGCACCCGCCGACGGTGTGATGGGCGAAATTGTAAAAGAAGCAGGAACTGTGGTTAAAGCGGGTGAAATTTTAGCGCATCTAGACATTGACAAGGAAGCTAGTATGAAAACAGAGAAACCCTCTTCATCTCCAGTAGCACCCGCACCCGTCGCAGAAAAAACGCTCTCCGTTGATAGCGGTGCTAATTTGGCAGGTCCTGCTTCTAGGCGTAAACGGAGTATTCAGGAACCAGAAAGTCTGTCGGCTAATAAAAAAGAACCCAGTTCTGCAATTCAAACTTCAGCAACCCATGCTAACGCGCCTTCCGCAGCGTATGCTATGTCAAGTCTTCAAAATCAAAGCATGGAACGCGTGGAAAAACGTGTACCTATGACACGGTTGCGCGCGCGTATTGCTGAGCGACTAGTGGCAGCACAGCATAATGCGGCTATTTTAACCACTTTTAATGAAATTAACTTACAAAAAGTGATGGAGTTGCGCAGTCTCTATAAAGATAGTTTTGAAAAGAGGCACGGATCACGTTTAGGTTTCATGTCTTTTTTTACCAAGGCAGTTATTGAAGCTTTGAAGCGTTTTCCAGCGGTGAATGCGTCCATTGATGGTAATGATGTGGTTTATCATAATTATTTTGATATCGGTATTGCTGTTTCAACGGATAGGGGTCTGGTGGTTCCTATTCTACGCGATGCGGATCGTTTATCATTTGCAGAGATAGAAAAAACCATTGCCAATTATGGCCGTAAAGCCAAAGAAAATCAGATTGCTATTGAAGATATGACCGGCGGTACTTTCACTATAACCAATGGTGGAGTTTTTGGGTCACTTTTAGCTACGCCGATTATTAATCCACCCCAAAGCGCGATACTCGGAATGAACAAAATAGAGGAACGACCTGTGGCAGAAAATGGCCAAGTGGTTATTCGACCGATGATGTATGTTGCTTTATCTTATGATCATCGTATTATTGACGGCAAGGAATCAGTTAGCTTTTTAAAAACCATTAAAGAGTTACTTGAAGATCCGTCCCGTTTGTTAATTGATGTATAAGCGCTATCTCATAGCACAAAGCATAGTTTAATGGCGAGCAATCCGTTATCATTATTTTTAAAAAGTATGCTCACAGCAATGGGATTTTTGGTAAGTGCTGTAACCCAGCTGCAATTTATGTGTATATAATATTGACACATAAATTGCAGATAAAGCGGTAACGTAGACAAAAATTCTAATGCGAACAGCTAATAATTAGGAGAAAAAGAAATCCATGAATCTACATGAATACCAAGGTAAAGAACTATTTAGCGAATATGGTTTACCCGTACCCTTAGGTAAACCCGTTAGCACAGTAGAAGAGGCCTTGGCCGCTGCCGAAGCCTTAGGTGGAAATGCATGGATGGTCAAAGCACAAGTACATGCCGGCGGAAGAGGTAAGGCAGGCGGAGTTAAATATGTGACCACTAAAGAGGCGGTTGCGGCGGAAACTAAACGCCTACTTGGTCGACGTTTAGTGACTTTTCAAACCGATGAGCATGGTCAACCAGTTAATCAAATATTGATTGCTCAGCCTTGTGATATTAAACGCGAGTTATATTTAGGTGCAGTATTAGATCGCAGCACGCGTCGTGTTGTTATCATGGCGAGTACCGAAGGTGGTGTTGAAATTGAAAAGGTAGCGGAAGAAACACCCGAAAAAATATTAAAAATTACCATCGATCCTTTGCTCGGGGTGATGCCTTATCAAGCACGTGATATTGGTTTTAAATTGCAATTAACCGCTAATCAATTAAAAGAATTTACGCAGATTTTATTAGGTCTGGGTAAGATGTTCGTCGAGCGCGATCTGAGTTTAGTAGAAATTAACCCTTTGATTATTGATCAAAATGATCATGTGATTTGTTTAGATGCCAAAGTAGTGGTCGATGATAATGCTTTATTTAGACAAGCCCAATTGCGCGCAATGCGCGATCCTTCACAAGAAGATGAACGTGAAAACCGTGCTCACGATTGGGAATTGAATTATATCGCTTTAGATGGTGATATTGGCTGTATGGTGAATGGTGCAGGCTTGGCCATGGCGACCATGGATTTAATCAAGTTACACGGTGGAAGTCCTGCTAATTTCTTAGATGTTGGTGGTGGTGCTACACAAGAAAGAGTCACGGAAGCATTTAAGATCATATTATCCGATGAAAAGGTTAAAGGTATATTAGTCAACATTTTTGGCGGTATCGTCCGTTGCGATATGATCGCAGATGGAATTATTGGTGCAGTTAAGGATGTTGGCGTTAAAATTCCAGTGGTGGTGCGTTTAGAAGGTAATAATGCGGATCTAGGCGCAAAAAAATTATCTGAAAGTGGTTTAAATATCATTGCTGCGAATAGTTTAACGGGAGCTGCGGAACAAATAGTTGCCGCTGTTAAATCTCCGATGACTGCATGATACGCTTCGCATCAGAGTTTTTGGCTGCAAAATAAAACATTTTTATAAAAGGTTAGATATAAACATGAGTATATTAATCGACAAAAACACGAAAGTTATTTGCCAAGGCTTCACCGGTAAACAAGGGACATTTCATTCTGAACAGGCCATCGCATACGGAACGCAAATGGTTGGCGGTGTGACACCAGGAAAAGGTGGAACACGACATTTAGATTTACCCGTGTTTAATACGGTGGCAGATGCTATTGCAGAAACCGGTGCTGATGCCAGTGTTATTTATGTACCAGCGCCTTTTTGTAAAGATTCTATTGTTGAAGCAGCCGATGCGGGTATTTCATTAATTGTTTGTATTACTGAAGGTATTCCAGTATTGGATATGCTAGATGTGAAGGTTTATTTAGAAAATAATACCCATGCGCGTTTAATAGGACCGAATTGTCCTGGTGTGATTACACCCGGACAATGTAAAATTGGCATCATGCCAGGTTATATTCATAAACCCGGCTGCGTCGGTATCGTATCACGTTCAGGGACTCTAACTTATGAAGCGGTTAAACAAACAACTGACTTAGGCTTGGGTCAGAGTACTTGTGTCGGGATTGGTGGTGATCCGATTCCAGGCATGAATTTTGTTGATGTGCTGCGTATGTTTCAAGAAGATCCACAAACACAAGCTATTTTAATGGTTGGCGAAATTGGCGGCACAGCAGAAGAAGAAGCCGCAGATTTTATTAAAACCTACGTGACTAAGCCAGTGGTGGCTTATATTGCTGGTGTAACAGCTCCCGCTGGGAAACGTATGGGCCATGCCGGTGCGATTATTTCAGGTGGGAAAGGCACTGCTGCGGAAAAATTTAAAGCCTTAGAAGCAGCCGGTGTGCACACTGTAAAGTCTCCAGCCGATATGGGTAAAAAGGTTGCACAATTTTTATGATCATTTTTTAATGATAATACACTCACAGCGATGGGATTTTTGGCAAGGCGTCGCGAGAATGAAGCAACCGGAGTGTATTTGTTATACATGAGGATTGCGAGTTGAGCGACAACGTAGACAAAAATTCAAGTGCGAAGAGTAAGCATTCTATTTTACAGGCAATTGGAAATACGCCGCTCGTTAAATTAGAAAAAATAGTTCCAAATAAACACGTAACCATCTTAGTTAAATGTGAATTCGCTAATCCTAGCGGTAGTGTAAAAGATCGTATTGTTGATTATATTATTGCCGATGCCGAACAAAACGGTTACTTAAAACCGGGCGGCACGATAGTTGAAAATACATCAGGAAATACCGGTGCCGCTATCGCGATGCTGGCAGCTGCAAAAGGCTATCGGGCTATTTTGACTATGCCGGATAAAGTCAGTCTGGAAAAACAAAATACTTTGCGTGCCTATGGCGCTGAAATAGTGGTAACTCCAACAGCGGCTGCGCCGGATTCTCCAGAGCATTATGTCAATGTTGCTAAGCGTATTGCTATGGAAACTCCTAATAGTTTTCGACTTGATCAATATGATAATCCAAAAAATCCTGAAGCGCATTATCTCAGTACGGCACCAGAAATTTGGCAACAAACACGAGGTAATATCGATATTTTTATAGCCTCCGGTAGTACGGGTGGTACGGTGTCGGGTGTGGGTCGTTTTCTCAAAGAAAAAAAACCAACCATTAAAGTAATTATGCCCGATCCGGTGGGTTCTATTTACTATGAATATTTTAAGAATGGAAAAATTCCAGAAGGAGGGAATTGTAATTATTTAGTTGAAGGAGTGGGCGAAGATCATATTGCAAAAGCACTCGATTTTTCTGTACTGGATGAGGTTATTCCTTTTACCGATAAAGAAGCGTTTTCGATGGCGCGGCGTTTAGCCAAAGAAGAAGCGTTGTTAGTCGGAGGTTCATCAGGAGCCAATGTTTGGGCGGCATTAAAGATGGCTGCTGAATTGACCGAACCTACTACCATCGTCACTATTTTACCCGATAGCGGGATTAAATATCTCAGCAAAATTTATAATGACGAATGGATGCAAGCACAACAACTTTTGTAATAGATCTTTAACAATAAAATCAAGTCTATCACGCAGGTTATTTAAGTGGTTTAATTTTTATAGAGTAAAATAATTTGTTGATGAAGGTGAAGTACTTAAACAAAAAGTATTGCATTCACGATTAAATTTTATAATTTCTGCAGCTTCTTTAAAAGCGAGTTTACGTTCTTCTTTATCATTAGCATCAAAAAAATGTACGCCTAAATTCTTTTTCCATTTTTCTCGCATGGTTGACGCTTCAGTCCCAAAAAGTTCTTCCATGCGTTGATAAGCGACACTACTTTGCTTTCCTTCGTGGATACGTTGCAGAAGTTCTCGGCGTGCATCGAATTTTTCTTCTTCTTCCCTTTGGTTTTTATTCAACTGCATAAGACGTTCATTTTTAAATTTGATGATACTTGGATCATCTACTATTAAATAGAGTTGTGATAACAGTTGTTGTAAAAAATTCAAATCTGCTTCGCAGCAAGCTTGTAAATGTTGAGGTAGTTTTTTAAGTATAAGCTTCGCTACATTCAGAGGTTTGTCGATATATTCATTGTTTAAAAATTTATAAAAAGATCGATGTATATCTTGACGGGTGTTTTCTTTAACTACATGGATCATAAAATGATCTTTAATAAATACTTTTATGGCTAAGATACTGTTTTCAGCAACAACCGATAGAAATTCTATTGAGTAACTTTTGTTTTTTTCAAGCAGGCCATGATTTGCTTCAAAAACTTTTTTGAGTGTTTCTAAATCAAATGGTTTTTTGGTTAAAGTTTGTATCGCTAGGAGCTGAAACAGAGTAAGTGGGTAAGTATCAGTTGATTCTTGTAGCAGTGTTTGGAATAACAAATCTAGCTTATTTGCAGTCGATTTTTGTTTTGTTAAATCGTTATTAGTCATTTCAGATTCAATATTTTTATAAGAAAATTGGATTAACTGATCGATCAGATCTGAGCGTTGCTCACTTAGACAAAGATCAAGAAAATAAAGGATATTTTCTTGAAAATTTTGATTACTTACTAAAATATTTTCAAAAAAATTAAACCTTGCATTTGAATCAAGTCCAAGGAGATATGAAGTTAATATCGGATTTTGAGTTTCCAGTAATTGATTTATTAAGCATCGAATAAAATTAGCTGAAAAAATTAATGTAGGTGTACCAGAGAAGATAAATTTCAACAAATGTTCAACGAGATACGCATTTAAAATAGTTAGGTTAAATTTATTTTTATCTTTGATAAGTTTCTCTTCACATTCTTTAGCCAATATGGATAATGTCGAATGATAGTCTATTCGTTTGTCGTCGGGCATTGATAAGATAAATTTTAATTTATCGTCGAGTAAAAATTTATCTTTTAAACGAGCGCACCATTTTAGATTTCTTAAAGAACAGTTAGCCGCATTCAATTTGCTAAAATACTCACCATACAATTTTGCGGGTAGTTGCTCTAAAATATCGTTTAATAGAGGAGTACGGGTGTTATCTGGGTTAAGTCGCTCAAAAAACTGTGCTAAGCGTTCATTTGTAATGAGATGAATTTTTTTAGTAAAGATAGTTTTAATAATTTTCTTAGATATATTTATTTCTGATGCTTCATAAGCATATTCTTCAAAAATAAATAATAAATCAGGAAATTTATCCCAAGGAAAATAATTACCCGAGCGCTTAAGATCATCAATGAAATTTCGACATTTAAAATAAAAATTGCTAGGAGTTTTAAAAAAAGGTAGCCAATAATGCAGTAATAAAATCCAATATTTTGGAATATCTTGATCTAAAGAGTCTAAATTCATATGAGCTCCTTATCCTGGAGTTTGATTTAAAAACAATCATTATCTATCAAAATTAAAGTATAGCAAAAAATATTAAAAACGGATATTTTTATTTAATTAAAATTAAAAAAAATCTATTTAATTAAAAATATTATAGAATGCACCTCTTATTTTTTAGAAGAGAAACCTTATGCAAGAAAATATTTCCTTACCAATGAAAAATTCTACGCATGCTATATGTTTGTTTAATGCACAGAGACAGTTAAAAGAATTAAATTTTTTTGATCTCGCTCGCGAAGAAAAATTAAATGATATACAACAAAATTTGGAATGTGCTTTAGAAAAATGGGGTAAAAAAATTGAAAAACATTCTCGAGAAGATAAATTGAGTCTATTGGAACGCACAATAAAAAGCTTAGTTTTTTATAGTAGTTCCTTTTTTAAGAATGATACCCATCAAGAAGATCAAACAAAGTATTCGCAAAATTTTGGTATTAGTAATAGGATGAGCATTAAACATTAAATAAAAAATGCATCACATCGCCATCCTTGACCAGATAGGTTTTACCTTCTAAACGCCATTTACCCGCTTCTTTGGCGCCTTGTTCACCTTGATAACGTATGAAGTCATCATAGCTGATGACTTCAGCGCGAATAAAGCCTTTTTCAAAATCGGTATGGATGCAAGCAGCAGCCTGTGGAGCGGTTGCGCCTTTGTGCACGGTCCAAGCGCGAACTTCTTTGATACCTGCAGTGAAATAGGTTTGTAAATCTAGTAACTCATAACCAGCACGTATCAAACGATCTAAACCTGTTTCAGTTAAACCACAGGCTTGTAAGAATTCTTGTTTTTCCTCATCATTTAAATCGATACAATCTTCTTCTAATTTCGCGCAAATCGCCACTACTTTGGCTTTGTCTGCATGGGCATAAGTCTCTAATTGTTCAAGTAATGGATTATTCGCAAAACCTTGTTCATCGACATTGGCAATATACAAGGTGGATTTGAGCGTTAAAAAAGAGAAGGGACGCAACAACACTAATTCTTCAGGATTGAAATCGAGTTGACGTAATAAGCGACCTTGGTTTAATTCTGGAATAATACGTTCTAATAAATTTTTACTTAGCAGTGCCGATTTGTCATTAGACTTACTGGCTTTGTTAAGACGCAATACGGCTTTTTCAGCGCTTTCTAAATCGGCTAAGGCTAATTCAGTATGGATAGTTTGTACATCAGCAACTGGGTTGACTTGGCCTGTGACATGCACAACATCGGAATCTTCAAAGCAGCGTACAACATGCACAATTGCATCGACCTCGCGGATATGGGCAAGAAATTTATTACCTAAACCTTCACCCTGTGCGGCTCCTTGCACTAAACCGGCGATATCAACAAATTCCATCGTAGTGGGTATTATTTTTTGCGGTTTAACAATCTTGGCTAGCGCACTAAGACGTAGGTCTGGAACTGGGACGATACCCACATTTGGTTCGATGGTGCAAAAAGGGTAATTGGCCGCTGCAATACCTGCTTTGGTTAAGGCATTAAATAAAGTGGATTTTCCCACATTGGGGAGGCCAACAATGCCACATTTAAATCCCATAAAGTGTTCCTGTTATTCTTGTTGTGTATGTAAAATTTGCATCGCGTGTTCTTGGTTACCTTCGGCAAAACGGGTTAATGTACTTAGCGCAAGTTCGATGGCGAGCTCTATTCTTTGTTTATCCGTAACGGAAGGTATCCCCAAGACATAATCATGGACACGATCGCGCTGACCAGGGTGACCAATGCCGAGTCGCAAGCGCCAAAAATCTTTGCTGTGCAAATGAGCCACAATATCTTTTAAACCATTATGCCCGCCGTCACCACCACCTTGTTTATAGCGTGCCACACCGGGTAATAAATCTAAATCATCATGGACAATTAAGATGCACGCGGTGGGGATGCGATAAAAATTAGCAATGGCTTTAACTGCACGTCCGGAATCGTTCATATAGGTGCTGGGGATTAGCACGTAACATTTTCCAGATGTGAGCGACCAGGTCGTCACCGAGGCATGAAATTTATTTTCCACCTTTAAAGCGGATAAGGAATGCTGATGTAATAGCGCATCAATGAGCCATGCTCCGGCATTATGCCGGCTTTTTGCGTATTCTTTACCAGGATTCGCTAAGCCGGCAATCAGCTGTATACTCTTCGCACTTAAACTTTTGTCTATGTTGCCGCTCAATTCGCAATCCTCATCTTTATTGTGTACACCAGATTGCTGTATGGACGCGGCACTTGCCAAAAATCCCATTGCTGTGAGTATAGAGGATGAGTTCCATGCCGAGGATTAATTTTTGTCCTTTTCGGCCTTTTCTTTACCTTCACTGGCTGTTTGTTCAGCATCATCTTTGACATTGATAGCAGGTACTTCAGCCGATTCAGGTGCTGCGGTCAGATCTTCTTCGACAACCGCACGTGGTATATGAATATTGACCACCGGCCGGTCGTCTTCATGACTGATCGCTGCGGTTAATTCAACGCCTTGTGGTAAATTAAGCTGGGATAACAAGATGGATTCATCCAGTCCTAAGCTAGATACATCGACCTCAATGTACTCTGGAAGTGCTGCCGGTAAACACCGAACTTCGACGCTGTTTAATAGTTTAGTAAGGACACCGCCAGCGTCTTTGACACCCGGTGCATCGGCTTCGCCATTAAAGTGTAAGGGCACTGACATGGTGATTTTTTCTTTTGCAGATACGCGCATTAAGTCGACATGCAAGATACGCGGCTTATAGGCATGCCGTTGCAGGTCTTTTAATACCGCTTTTTGTTCGATACCATCGATCTTGATGGTTAAAATATGCGAATAAAAGGCTTCATTTTCCAGTGCCCGTAATATTTGGTTATGTTCCAAAGAGACAGGTAAGGGCGGCTCTGCTGCGCCATACAAAATAGCCGGAACGCGATTTTCAAGACGACGGAGACGGCGGCTCGCACCCGACCCAAACACCTCTCGAGTTTCTGCGTTGAGTTCAAATTGATGATTTGTTGACATATACTTTTTTCCTCAAATTCAAAAAATTATACTCTTCGCACTTGAATTTTTGACTGTGTTACCGTTCAATTCGCAATCCTCATGTAGGTTAATACACTCCAGTTGCTTCACTACGCAGGCCACTATCAAAAAATCCCATTGCTGTGAGTATGTCATCCCGCGACCAGGATGAGTGGGCAGTAGTTTACGGGGATTTACAATAAAACTCCAGGTGTTTTTAGGAGTTTTACAAAAGTTTCACTGAATAAATACCTAGAATTTAGGCCGCGTGATGAGCCTTCCCTAATTACATTTGTCTGTATTACCTAAGGGTGTGGGTCTTTCCTAGATTGCCGTGCATTCTGCGCTCGAAATGTGTTAATTCGCAAAATTGCTAATTAAGTTTTATTTAATGTATTTAGATTAAAATACTAAAGTCAAGAGCAAAAATAATAATAATAAGTAGGAAATAAGCCATGGGTAAATTTTCTTTAGAAATTGATCATACAGCTAATCCAATTCCTGATACAACACAGGAAAATTTTTTTAAACAGCTCAGTATTTTTATTATCAAACAACAAAAAATAAACGATGAACTTAGTGCGATAGCCGAGAAAGTCAGACTCGATCCGAAAGCTAATAGATATCCAAATATTGTAAATCGGAAAACGCAGCTAAGTGCGGAATGCGATAAAAACCAGCGACTTATAAATACAGAAATTAAAAAAATTAACGCGAATAATAAATTTGAAAACGAACTGCGCAGATTACCGCAAAGGCATTTGCAACTTTTAGACAAACAAAAAAAATTAGCTCAGGAATTATGTGAAGAAAAAATAAACGAAGAACAGGCTGAAAGATTAAAAGCTGAAATAAATAATGAGCTTTTTTGGTTATGTTCTGAACCCGTTAGTAGGCTTTATAAAAGTGATTTTCAAAATATCTTGACCAATGGAATTTCTAAAGCAAATCTCTCTTATCTCGGAAAATTGAGCCAATTAGATGAGAGAATCCGTAACACGGCAGAAGATAAAATCGCTGACTATCATATGGAGACAGCTGAGAAACAAATAGCAAAAAATTCTCAAAAGGCAAGTCAACGTGTGAGTGGTTTGATAAAAAAAAATAGCGTAAACAATCCTTGCGACTTTGAAATAGCGTTTGACGAAAACGAGTCTCTGCCAGCACTTTTTACTGTTGATTCTGTCGACCGAATTTATGAATTAGTATTAAACGGTGCAGATCCTAGTCAAGAAAGTGAAGGTTTAGGCCAAACCCCTTTAGATCGTCTATTTTCAACACGGTATGAAATCCAACAGTCATTAAATGGCATTTATATTGCTAAAAGTAGCGTGCAAGCTGCACGACAGATGCATTCATCTAAGGAATTAAAAGTAGAATTAAAAAATCAAAAGAAACATTTGAAAATTGCAGCTGCAGCGTTAAAGCTTGAATTAAAAAATAATGAAACGCATATTAAGGCGCAAATTGAGGTATTAGTGCTGCGAAATCCGGATGCTGAGGTATCGCACTATCCTGATATTGCCCGTTCAGAAAAATATCTGTCGATATGGAATGCGTGTAAACAAGAAGTGGTGGCAATGAAGCAGAGCAAACTGACGGAAACTTGCTGTGTGTATGATTTATTTATCGAAAATATAGAAAAATTACCTGACATACCAGCGAATACTTTAAAATCACTTGGCGCTAAGTTTCCTCACTATTATCCTCTTTTGAAAATGCAAAATGATATAATAGTAAATTATCGTTTAGTATTACCTAAATCTCAACAAGTGATACCAACAACCGAGGGAAGTTTGGTAGGTACTTCGGATAATGTTACAATTAATCGAAAAACAAAAATCCTGGGAGAAACTATGCCAAATGACAATTTAAATAAAAAAAATCCAGATTTTGTAGCAGAATTAAAAGGTATAAAAGGTATAATAGAAAAACAAACTCAAGAACAACCCATTGACTCATCATCTTTAATTTATGCCGATCTTGAATTCAGTGGAATATTTGGAAACAATCCAATTGAAAATAAAGATAACACAGATAAAACCGAATATACTCAAATTCTTTCGCTGGGTTTAATTAATCAAGCAAAAAAAATAATAGCGGATATCAATACTGAGAATAAAAAAATACAAGGGATAGAAAATTCTAAAAAATTAAATCAACCAGCTAGTAATTTAGCTATAATAAAAGAAGAAGTAAAAAAAGCCCGTGAAAACAAGCTTATTCTAGAAACTAAATTATCAGAAATTAGAGGGCCACTAAATAGTGAATTTAACGTAAACTTTGAGCGGTTACAAAACAAAGAAACCGAACTTGAAAAAGATATTAAAGATACGCATGGCCATATCGACAAGTATTATCAATTAACATCTGATTTATTCAATACTAGAAATGAACATATTGGTTTAATTCAAAACAATATAGAGTTTGAAAAAATATTAGCGAATCACAGTAAGGATTTACAAGATGAGGCTGGAACTCCTTTATATCACTTATATAAAGACGAATTAAGCTTACAGACAAAACGATTAGCGACTTTAGAAGAAAAAAAAGAACTTATAAAACTGAATTCACACCTGCATGACCAAGAGAACAATGAGAAGCAGTCCAGTGAAAGTTCTGCTGATATCGACAGCTGTTATAGGAGAATATTGCTACTAAAAAATGAAATCGATATTAAGGAAAAAACTTTTCAAAACGAAGAAATTGAACGCATAACAATAGGGAGTTTGGCACCAGATGGCGCATGTGAATCATCCGAATATGCAATTAATTCTTTCTATGGACAAGAAGAACAGCAAACTTCAGCAAATATTCTTCCTATTGATCCTATTGCTAAGCCAAAGCCATTGTCAGAATCTGAACAGCTAAAAAAACAAATGGAAGCATTAACAATCCAGAGAATAGAGACGATTAATCAACTTCGGAATGAGGAATTATCATCAAAAAAATCAATTTTCTCTTCAGAATTGGATGGAATTGAATTAAGTATTAAAGCAAAATATGACCGTATAGCAGAGTTAGAGAAAGAAAAGCTTGCTGCCCCTGTTGTTGATAGTAATAAGTCTAAACCCGTTGAATCTACTCAAACCGAAAAACAAGGTGCAGTGCCTAAGAAGAAACCTGATTCTGTCAAACCAGCGATAAATCTTGTTGCAAAATTGCAAGAAAGATCAGAACAAATTATTAAAGATTGGCAAAAGCCTTTATCTGAACCAGTTTCTGAGCCGACTCAGCAAAAATTGGAAGAATTGAAAAAACAAAAAGAGTTGGAAGATCTTCTAAAAGCAAAGCCTAAAAAAACTAATCTCTTGGAAAATTCTACAAATAAACAGAGTGCAGTGTCTGCAAAAAACAAAAACCCTGCATTTTTTAATGAACTTAATGAAAAATTGCAAGCAAAGCAAGCAATGCAAGGAACATCTACATCCACATTTTTTGGGTCAGGTAATTCATCTATTTCAGGTGATAAGACAAAAACGCCAAAAATACCAACGCGTAAACAATTGAGTCAATAATAAAAATTTATTTTGGGACAAGGATGTTCAAAAATAAAGTTAAATTAATCAACAAACATTGAACTGACCGATTCTTCCGAATTAATTCGGCAAATTGTTTTCGCTAACATATCACTCAAACTCAATTGACGGATCTTTTTGCAATGCTTTGCTTCATCACTTAACGGAACCGTATCGGTGACAACGAGTTCATTGATAATTGAATTTTGAATAGTCTCTATAGCATTCCCTGATAGAACCGGATGTGTACAATATGCCATGATTAAATGAGCACCATTTTCTTTTAAAGCTTGCGCGGCCAAGCATAAAGTGCCACCTGTGTCGACGATATCATCGACTAATAAGCAATTGCGATCTTTCACTTCACCGATAATATGCATAACTTCAGTTTTATTTGGACCGGTACGGCGTTTATCGATGATAGCGATATCGGCATCATTGAAACGTTTAGCAATCGCACGCGCTCTAACCACGCCACCTACATCCGGTGATACAACAATTAATTGCTCATTGCTTTTGTAAAGCTTTTGGCTTTCCATATCTTTTAAGATTTCTGGTGTGGCATACACATTGTCCACGGGAATATCAAAAAATCCTTGGATTTGATCAGCATGCAGATCCACCGTGAGTAAACGACTGATACCTACAGCAGTCATCATATCCGCAACGACGCGTGCAGTAATCGGAACACGTGAGGAGCGAATACGTCGATCTTGACGGCCGTAGCCAAAATAAGGAACGACCGCCGTGATACGTTTCGCCGATGCGCGACGTAAGGCATCGGCCATGATGATGAGTTCCATTAAATTGGTGTTAACCGGCGGACAGGTCGGTTGCATAATAAAGACGTCTTGTCCTCTGACATTTTCTAAAATTTCTACCATGATTTCACCGTCACTAAATTGACCGACGGTGGCTTTACCTAATTCTTTGCCTAAATGTTTAGCTACTTTTTCAGCTAAAGTTCGATTAGCGTTACCAGTAAAGAGCATCATTTCAGACACAGAGGAACCTCATTGTGTTAAATAAAAAGATTAGATGGATATGTATGGCTGGGGTGCTAGGATTCGAACCTAGGAATGCCGAGATCAAAACCCGGTGCCTTACCACTTGGCGACACCCCAATTTTTCATTATTTGTTGTAAAGGTGAAGTGGTTAACCCTTTACACACAAAGCCTTGATAAGGCGCTTTAATTTTTTCTAGTAGTGTTTCAGCGGCTACTTTTGTACTGAGTGTAGCAAAAATACACGCGCCGGTCCCTGATAAGCGAGCAGGGGCATAATGATTTAAGAAGTCTAAGCCTTCTGCAATCACTGGATAATCCTGCCTAACGATGTGTTCAAAATCATTATGTGTATTTAATGATCCGCTTAAAAAGGTTTGTATTTTGATGGGTGTCGTGTTGTATGTCAATCGGGGATGTGAAAAAAGTTTTGCAGTCGAAATAGTTAAGGGTGGAATCATTACCACAAACCATTTTTCAGGTAACGGTATTGGGTGTAGTTTTTCGCCTATCCCTTCAGCCCAACTGCTTTCACCCTGAATAAATATTGGTACATCGGCGCCGAGTGTAGCACCTAAATTTAATAATTCGTCTAAAGGTAAATTCATTTTCCATAAGTGATTTAACACGACGAGTGTCGTTGCCGCGTTGGAACTACCGCCACCTAAACCGCCGCCGATCGGAATACGTTTTTTGATAAGTATATCAACGCCGGGTAAATTTTTATTTCTATCTTGTAATAAGCGTGCTGCTTTAATGGCTAAATTATCTTCATCGGGAATGACTGCTGCAGTGACGGGGTTAAGTAATGATACACAGGTGCAATTAATTTGTGGATCGGCGCGTTGCGTAAAACTTAATTCATCGCAGTAATCAATCAGTTGAAAAACAGTTTGTAGTTCATGATAGTGATCGGGTCTGCGACCGGTAAGATGTAAAAAAAGATTTAATTTTGCAGGGGCGGGCCAATAGTACATGGTTATACTCACATTAATTAGATTTTTTGGGAGTGGATCGCGTTGTGAAGCAACCGGAATGCCATATTATAGGATCGCGAGTTGAGCCGCAACGCAGCCAAAAATTCAAATGCGAAGTGTATTATTTAATGTCCCACTGGGTAAGTTTAATTCGAACTTGCCATTGGCAGTTGGATAGCTGAATACGATCGGGTAAATCAATTTTTCCGATGTTAGTAAAATGTTGATAAACAACGCGCCAACCGGATTGACGTAGTTGCATGATATGGTTATAAGCATCTAGATTAGTGGTATAACGTGATTGAGGAGCGGGTAGGCCGCGTAACCAATAATAGAATTGTGATACCGGTAAATTTAAACCTAATTGATCGTGTAAAAGTTTTTCTGGATTTTGTGCATGATAAGTTTGTTGATGCGTAGTTAAACTGACTCGCTTAGGGTTGCCAGTGAGCACAGCACTTTGTGTGCCTAAGGGACCAAAAAAGTTGAGTTGATAATTAGGATAGTTCTGTTCCCAACTGAATGAAGCATTGACACCGTGACCAGTTGTTTCATGGATGGCTAGGTTCCCATTAACACGAAAATTTTGTATAGCGTTCAGTTGTGCTTTTCGTTGCGCCCAGGGAAGATAGTGATTAACTATTTTGGGCTTAGGGAGTGGTGTAGGGGTTTGTGTAAAGCTCACACAACTGCTCAAAAATACCGCTAAAATAATGACACTAATCTTTTTCATAAAAAATTTATCAGTATACTATTACATGAGGTCGTTAAGCATTCTATGCGTCTAACTCGTATCTATCAACCACAAGCTTCACACACTGGGCAAATTGTAAGCTTATCTAAGGAGGCTGCAGGGCATTTAATTCGTGTATTGCGTCTACAAGTCGATGATGAGTTTATTGTATTTAATGGCAAAGCGGGAGAATTTCCTGCCAAAATTGTTGAAATAACTAAAAATACGGTTACCGCAAAGCTCGGTAAATTTGATGAGGTGAATCGTGAATCGCCTCTGCAAATTACTTTAGCGCAAGCAGTATTGCGATCAGAAAAAATGGATTATATGCTGCAAAAAGCCGTGGAATTGGGTGTTACACGTTTTGTGCCTTTGCTTACCGCACACAGTACACTTAAATTAGCACCTGAACGTTGGCAGAAGCGTTGTTTACATTGGCAAGGTGTGATGCTTGCCGCCAGCGAACAATCAGGAAGAACACGTTTGCCGAAATTAGAAAACCCTATGACCTTCGATGTCGCTACGACTTCGATAAAAGCAGATCAGCGCATAATTTTACACCCTTGTGCTAAGGAAAATATCAATTCTTTATCGTGTTGCCAGAGTGTTGCGCTATTAGTGGGTCCTGAAGGTGGCTGGTCAGAAAATGAGTTGAAGTGTGCTCATGTCGCAGATTATAGTTCTATGCAAGTAGGACCGCGCGTCTTGAGAGCAGAAACAGCCGGTTTAGCGGCTGTCAGTATATTACAAAGTTTATATGGTGATTTGTAAAAGGATTTTAATTATCGGTTAGTCGCTAATTTTAATGTTCGCGCAATTAAATAGATATTCAAGCTCGATGCGTAGAGTCTAAAAAAAGATTTATTTGTTGAGTTAAAAGAGAATTACTCAGATCTTTTAATCTATAATTTTCCAATATGGTAAAGAAAGCCTGCATGGCTTGAAATAAAATTTTTTGAATAATGCAATGTGGGCTAATGATGCAATTATTCTTTTCTTTATTAAAACACTCTACTAAGTGAAAATTAGTTTCAGTTTTTTTTATGATTTCAGCCACTGTGAGTTCAAGAGAAGCATAAACTAATTGTAATCCACCGCCATGGCCTTGCTGGGTTTTAATAAAACCTAATTGTGCGAGGCGGTGGGCAACTTTGACGAGATGATTTTTAGAAATTTTATAAAAATTAGCAATCTCAAGAATTGTTGCGATTTTTTTAGGGGTTTGGCTTAAATATAATAAAACCCGTAAAGAATAATCTGAATAAAGTGTTAATTGCATAATAAAATTGAGTTTAAAGTTTTAAGAAAACTTGACAGTTTTTTTATCGAATTATAACATATATTTTTAATATATATTAAAAATAATTTGATAATTTGAGAAATAGGTTTATACCTATTTAGGTAAAATTTTTATTTCATAAAGTTGTTTCTAATAGATCCCTTAGTTGATTAATACATTTAATACTTCGCTTTAGGAAAATTAATGATACATCTTGATCCGCTTTTTTTGTCACGTTTACAATTTGCCTGGGTAATTGCTTTCCATATCTTGCTGCCCGCGTTTACGATTGGATTGGCATCTTTTATTGCTGTGTTAGAAGGAATGAATTTTTTCACGCATCGTGGCATTTATTTGCGTCTTTCTAGCTTTTGGACAAAAATATTTGCGATTTCGTTTGGAATGGGAGTGGTGTCAGGGATCGTCATGCCCTTTCAGTTTGGAACGAACTGGAGTCGTTTTTCGGATGCAACGGCTAATGTTTTATCTCCCTTATTAGCTTACGAAGGCTTAACTGCTTTTTTCTTAGAAGCGTCTTTTCTTGGTGTATTATTGTTTGGTCGTAAACTTGTGCCACGTTGGGCGCATTTCTTTTCTGCGTTAATGGTGGCTTTTGGAACTTTGTTATCCGCTTTTTGGATTTTAGTGACGAATAGTTGGATGCAAACACCTGCTGGCTATAAATTAATCAATGGTCGCTTTTTTCCCAGCGATTGGTTAGCAATTATCTTTAATCCTTCTTTTCCTTATCGTTTTGCACATACCGTGGTCGGTTTTTATATTACGACAGGTTTTGTGGTTATTGCGGTGGGTGCATATTTTATTCGTCAGCAGCGATTTGCAGAAGAAGGTCGAAAAATGTTTTCCATGACCACCGCGCTTTTAACCGTTTTGGTTCCATTGCAAATTGTTTTGGGTGATTTACATGGCCTTAACACATTAAAGTATCAGCCGGCTAAATTAGCCGCTATTGAAGCACATTGGTCGCCTGAAAAACGCGCACCGCTTATCTTGTTTGCTATTCCCGATGAAAAAAAACAAATGAATCATGATGTGTTAGAAATACCTCTTTTAGGTAGTATT
The DNA here is from genome assembly GCF_964031165.1 of Rickettsiella endosymbiont of Rhagonycha lignosa. Classification (NCBI taxonomy): domain Bacteria; kingdom Pseudomonadati; phylum Pseudomonadota; class Gammaproteobacteria; order Legionellales; family Coxiellaceae; genus Rickettsiella; species Rickettsiella endosymbiont of Rhagonycha lignosa. The sequence goes on from NZ_OZ035011.1 coordinate 717,481, forward strand.
ATTCTAACCCATCATATTAATGGGCTTGTTCCTGGGTTAAAACAATTTCCTGTTGAGAATCGTGCTCCCGTCGCTATTCCGTTTTTCTCTTTTCGCATTATGGTGGGCTTGGGTACGATTATGTTATTGTTCATTTTAGTGAGTTTATTGTTGCGATTTAAACATCGGCTATTTGATACGGGTTGGTTTTTGAAATCTTCTCAATACATTGCACCGATTGGTTTTCTAACGATATTAGCCGGTTGGGTTACCACAGAAGTAGGGCGCCAACCTTGGACGGTCTATGGTTTGTTAAGGACCTCCCATTCTGTCAGTCCTTCATTAACAGGCGTGGATGTTTTACTTTCTTTATTCGGTTATATGTTGGTTTATTTAATTATCTTCCCTGTAGGTATCTTTTTAATGACCAGGGTTGCCCGGAAAGGGTTTATTGAAGAACCCAGCGCACCTATTGCTGGACAACAGCCAAGCCACCCTATTTTATCTCCGCCGGAGTTTTCAAATGACAAATAATTTAATTTTGCTATGGACATTGATATTGGGTATCGGCGTTTTTTTCTATGTTTTGCTTGATGGGTTTGATCTCGGTGTGGGTATTCTTTATGCATTTGCACCTCATCGCGAAGCACGTAAATTAATTATGAATTCAATTGCCCCTGTTTGGGATGGTAATGAAACTTGGCTAATTCTAGGAGTGGTGGGATTGTTGGCGGCATTTCCATTGGCTTTTGCTATCATTTTCCCGGCTGTTTATTTTCCAGTGCTGATTATGCTATTGGCTTTGATATTTCGAGGCGTGGCGTTTGAGTTTCATTTTGGAGAAACTGCACATGTCACACTGTGGGATCGCGGCTTTAGTTTCGGATCGTTAATTGCTACGTTTGCTCAGGGAATTATTTTGGGTGCTTTTATTCAAGGATTTGCAGTTAAAGGTAGGTTATTTGTAGGTAGTTCTTGGGATTGTTTTACACCGTTTTCATTATTCACAGGTTTAGCATTGGTTTTTGGATATGCGTTATTGGGCGCGTGTTGGCTTATTTTAAAAACGGAAGGTGAATTGCAAATGTCGGCACGTCGTCAAGGCCGTGTATGTCTAATTGCTGTACTCCTTGCAATGGTCATTATTTCTGTATGGACGCCATTTTTGGATGACACTATCCGGCAACGTTGGTTTAGTTGGCCGAATCTGCTTTATTTTTCACCTATCCCCTTACTTACTGGCGTGGTAGCGCTAGCAGAATGGCGTCTACTTAAAAAATCCAAGGATATTATGCCTTTTTTGGGAGCACTTAGCTTGTTTTTGCTAGCCTATCTGGGATTGACGGTGAGTTTATTTCCTATGATTGTACCTCATCATTTTACACTTTGGCAGGCTGCTTCTTCTCCAGAAACGCAACTCTTTTTAGCGATTGGTACATTGTTTTTATTGCCGATAATCTTGATTTATACAGCTTGGTCTTATTGGGTATTTTGGGGAAAAGTCCGGAGTGATATAGGTTATTGAAGAATTGTATTTGTTTACTTTAACTATTATTTTTTAAATTAACTCTAACAATTTGATAGGTCCTATCGTTTAGTCTTTCATTTCAATAGAATGATTTTCAGATAAAATATTATCTTTTCAAAAAAAACTACTATTTATGCTATATTACCTAATTCCTTATATAGAATTAAGGCATAACTTTGTGGTGTTATAATTTATTCCTAACGTATTTGCATATTTGGACCGGTTGCCTGAGTAACGATTGGAACGATTCTGAATTTTCAAGAGTAGGATGTGTATTCAACTCATTAATTAGTGATAACTATGGCAAAAAAATCGAAACGCTTTGTTGATCCTTATGCGGCACGTGAAGCCGGTAAATATGATAACCCCATTCCTAGTCGCGAGTATATTTTAGATTTCTTAAAAAAATGTGGCCATCTGGTTAAACGCGAGGAGCTTAATCAACGTTTGGGTTTAAGCGATCCCGAACGCCAAGAAGCCTTGCGTCGTCGTTTACGGGCGATGGAACGCGATGGACAAATTGTTTTAACGCGACGCGAAGGTTATGGTTTGCCAGACAAAATGAATTTGGTGCGTGGCAGGGTGATTGGTCATCGTGATGGATTTGGATTTTTAGTTCCTGATGATGGTAGCGATGATCTGTATTTAAATGCGCGACAGATGCAGTTGGTGTTTCACGGCGATAGAGTTTTGGCGCGCGTCATTGGAATGGATCGACGTAATCGACGTGAAGGAGTGATTGCCGAAGTCTTAGAACGAAACACACCTTCTTTAGTCGGACGTTTTTTCAAAGAGAAGGGTGTCGCTTTTGTTGTGCCGTCGAATAGTCGCATTACGCAAGATATTTTAATCGGTGTTGATGATGAAAGCGCAGCAGCATCGGGACAGATTGTCGTCGTTGAAATAACGCGTTTTCCTAGCTTTCGTCAACAAGCGATTGGCCGCATTACCGAAATACTCGGCGAACACATGGCGCCGGGTTTAGAAATAGAAATAGCGATACGTAATTATAATCTTCCGCATATCTGGCCAGATTCGGTACAGGAAGAAATTGCTGCTTTACAAGCCGGTGTGCCAACGAGTGATGAGCAAGAGGATCGGATTGATCTACAAGATTTGGCGTTTGTTACGATTGATGGTGCGGATGCCAAGGATTTTGATGACGCCGTTTATTGTGAGCGACAAAAAAAACAATGGCGTTTAGTAGTAGCTATTGCGGATGTCAGTCATTATATCAGCCCGCAAAGTGAACTAGATAAAGAGGCAGAAGCACGAGGAAATTCGGTTTATTTTCCGAATAGTGTACTGCCGATGTTACCGGAAGTGCTTTCCAATGAGCTATGCTCATTAAAGCCTAAAGTTAATCGACTATGCATGGTTTGCGATATGTTGATTTCTAGTAAAGGAGAATTAAAACGCTTTCAATTCTATCCCGCTACCATCCACTCTAGAGCACGTTTAATTTATAATGAAGTGGCGACTTGGTTAACAACTAATAAATGTCCTCCCGCGTATAAAAATCTATTACCCCACTTACAAAATTTGCATAGTCTGTACCAATTGTTACGTCAAACGCGTGAAGCGCGCGGTGCGATTGATTTTGAGACCACCGAAACACAAGTTATTTTTGGACCGAATCGAAAAATTAAACAGATCATTCCCAGCGTGCGTACCGTGGCACATCGTATTATCGAAGAATGTATGTTGCTAGCCAATGTATCGGCAGCGCATTTTTTATTGAAAGCTAAAATTCCAACTTTATTTCGGATTCATGCGGTTCCTGCGGCGGAAAAATTAGCGGATCTAAAAAGTTTTCTCGCCGAATTGGGTTTACGTTTTCCGAATAAAAAAGTCATCACACCCGAAGATTATTCAAGCTTGTTAAAATTAATTGCTGACAGACCGGATGCACATTTGATCCAAACCGTTATGTTGCGATCCTTGAGTCAAGCCATCTATAGTCCAGAAAATATTGGTCATTTTGGTTTGGCATTTGATGCCTACGCACATTTTACCTCACCGATACGTCGATATCCCGATTTATTAGTTCATCGAGCGATACGCCATGTATTAGCAAAACGTAAACCAAAGAATTTTTTCTATGATAAGGTCACTATTTCTCGTTTGGGTGAACATTGTTCGACTACCGAACGACGTGCCGACGAAGCGACACGTGAAGTATTAGATTGGTTGAAATGTGAATATATGCGCGATCGCGTCGGTGAAACCTTTGATGGTATCATTACCAATGTAACTGGTTTTGGCTTATTTGTTGAATTGCGAAATATTTATGTTGAGGGTTTAGTGCATGTCACCGCCTTGCATAATGATTATTATCAATTTGATGCGAATCGTCATTGCTTGCAAGGTGAGCGTACCGGAATAGTTTATCGTTTAGGCGACAGAATTCAGGTGCGAGTAGGGCGTGTCGATCTGGATCAACGTAAAATTGATTTTGAATTAATCGAGCCGGAAGTGCAAAAATCTGCAAAAAAATTTAAAAAATATAAAAAAAGAAAATAACTTAAGTTTCTTTAATTAGAACCTTTGTATATCTATCTTGTGCAAAGCCACTCGGAGTAATAGCATTTTCTAAATGCTACGCTATTTCGAGTTTATGGGTTTATTTAGCCGGGAGGGATTATGCACATCGAAGCTGCGCGATATCAGAGCTGTCAAGCTGGGGTTCGGATGACTGTGCATTGATGGTTTTAAAATGATCTTGGCGGAAAAATGACGAGGTTTGTCTGCGTTGTATTTGAGGGTTAGTAAGTTGTTTGTTGTTAAATATATATATTGGCCGTCGTAATTTATCCTTATCTTTTTTTCTGCAGACCAATTCATAGCTACTGTTTAAGCTCGCTAAAATTAAGCCTATTCCTAATCCTGCTAGTGGAAGTATTAAAGATGTAAGTGGTGTGAAACTTAAAGCCAGCATACAGATCATTGCTACGAGGCCGAATAAAAAACTGACTAAGATTGGAATAACACAAAAATTAAAGAGAGGCTTCTGCATTTGATGTCTAAGTTTGATGATATCCAGCTCAGCTTCGGGTAAAATCCAATCTTCAAAATTTTTAATGAGCATAGATTTAAATTCGTTAGCTTCATTGTCGTTAGTAAAAGAGAAGGTGATCGGTATTAATTCGAGTTTTATTTGTTTTTTTTCAGTAATAGTAAAGTGAATAGAGGTGCTTCCGACAGGCATTTTTGAAGTCTGATTTTTTACAAGCAAAGTTAAGCTAAATAAAATTGATTTATCAGTTGCGGTAGGTTTAGCTTTTTCAGCTTTTAATATATGTTTAAAATCAGGGTCCGAAAAGCCGCTATCATTGCTAGAATAATAACCTATATTGACCAGCAAAGAATTGACCAAGTTATGCAAAGCAAATTCTAGATACACTGGATCCGTTAAGCACATAATCATAAAATCGATGGCAGACGGATCTAGAATTTGGAATTCTTCTTTAAATGTTTTTTGTAAACTGGCTAAGTTGATTTTTTTTCCTTCTAAGAAACGTTTTAATAAGGAAGGTGTCAAGGCATAGAAAGCACCGCGGCTAATTTCTGTGTTCTTTTGCGAGTTAGAAAATTGAAATTTGGGTTGATTTCTTAATAAATTTAAGAGTCGATGAAGTTGTTCTAAAGTAAGATGTAAATCTTTTTTGGATAGGGATGCAAGCTTATGAGCGTGAATGTTTCCCAAAAAACCAAAACAATTGGGATTAATGTGGATGGAAAGTTCATTAGGCATTGTGCAATCCTTAGCAAACTATTTTTATTGAGTACTTTATCATGAGTCATGCCGTTAAAAAAGAATTTATTTTTGGTTTTCATGCTATTAACGCGTTGTTAAAATCACATCCAGAAAGAATATGCCAACTTTATTGGCAAGAGAGTCGTGAAGATAACCGCATTCAAGAGATTTTGCAGTTGGCAGGCGCGCATGATATTCCGATGCAAAGTATATCGAAGCCCCAATGTGATGAATGGTCAAAAGGTGGCGTACATCAGGGGGTGTTAGCGGAGATAAAAATTTCTAAACAATTAAACGAACGTGATTTATTTATTTTGTTAGAGCATCGATTACAAGACCAAACAAGACCGCCATTTTTATTAGTGTTAGATGAGGTTCAGGATCCGCACAATTTAGGTGCCTGTTTACGTTCTGCGAATGCAGCCGGTGTAGATGCTGTCATTATTCCACAGGACCGTTCGGTGAATATGACAGCAAGTGTGCGCAAAATAGCCGCAGGTGCAGCTGAAATGACGCCGCTTTTTACGGTCACGAATTTAGCAACAAGCTTAGAAAAGCTAAAAAAGGCTGGAGTGTGGTGTTATGGTTTAGATCACTCAGCCACACAGCTTATTTATGATACGACATTGACTGGGGCATTGGCGTTGGTTTTGGGCGCCGAAGGTAAAGGTTTACGTCGCTTAACTAAAGAACGCTGTGATGGTTTGCTTGCTATTCCAATGGCGGGTAGTGTCAGCAGCTTAAATGTTTCAGTTGCCGCCGGGATCTGTTTATTCGAAGCGGTTAGGCAAAGACAATAAAATCCAACTATGATACTATTTACCGCCTTACTGTTGCGGTAAAATAAAATACAACGTTGTATTGTTGTTAGCGACTTAATTTTTTATTTAAAATTGCAAGGAGACCCTACTATGTGTCGTAAATTCTTCCCAGCAATAGTGATTATTATTGCTGTTCTGATGGCTATCGCTGCAAGTCTTGCGAAACCTGAGTCGGTTGATACCATCGTAATGGTTTCACGATTCTTCGATATTATGCTGCCGATTTTAGCCGTAGGCGCATTGATAAAATATTTATGCTGTCCTCGTTCACACAAAGGCTGTCATTGCGGCTGCGATCATTGTAAGATGTGTAATAAAAAATAAATTGACTATTTTTTTACCACTTCCAACCTGCCTTTGTTGAGTGAAAGACAAAAGATTAGGTCTTTTAACTCAAGCTCAAATCCCGCGGCTTAAACCGCGGGATAATTCAAAAAAAATTATTTAACAACATTTTCAAGTTATGCAGCAGTTTGATCTAGATATCTATTATATGCAGCATGCCTTAGAAGCTGCGGAGCTTGCAGAGAGGGAGGGCGAAATTCCGGTCGGTGCGGTATTGGTAGTGAAGCAACAGATCATCTGCAGCGCTCACAATCAAACACTCACTCGGTGTGATCCTACTGCACATGCTGAAATTTTATTACTGCAACAAGCGGCCAAACAGCTAAAAAATCATCGTTTAGTCGAATCGACATTGTATGTTACCTTAGAACCTTGTTTAATGTGTGTAGGTGCGATGATTCAAGCTAGGATTAAGCGACTAGTGTTTGGTGCTTATGATACACGTTTTGGCATAATAACCACGCAATGGTCTATGTTAAAAGGACGAAATCATACGTTTGATTTTACGGATGGATTATTAGCTGAAACCTGTGCAGAAAAATTACAGAAATTTTTTAAACACAAACGTCAAATGCTTAATATACAAGATGAACAATAAAAGTTAATTGCGTAATCTCAGTTCAGTGTTTGACGTATTTCTTTATAGTCTACATCCTATATAGTTTATGCTAATATAGCCATAGCACTTATAATGAGCCTAAAAGGTGCAAACAGACAATATTTCCGTTTTGTTAAAAGCGGTAGTTACTGATTAAAGTAGGAGGGATGGCTGAGCGGTTGAAAGCAACGGTCTTGAAAACCGTCAAGGGGGTAACTCCTTCCAGGGTTCGAATCCCTGTCCCTCCGCCAAAAAAATGAAATTGACAAGAGGAGTTGGCGTTCCATGATTAACGTCGTTATCGTTGACGATCATGCCTTAGTACGTTTAGGGATGAAGCGCTTGTTAGAGGATGTTCGTGATATTAATGTGATCGGTGAAGCCGAAAGTGGCGAAGCTGCTATTAATTTAGTAAAGGAAACTAAGCCTGATGTGGTATTGATGGATCTAAAAATGCCTGGGATAGGTGGATTAGATGCCACCCGCCGTTTGATTCGTGTAAATCCTAAACTTAAAATTATCGTCGTTACTGTTTTTAGTGAAGGACCTTTTCCGGATCGTCTGGTGCGTGCTGGGGCAGCAGGATATATTACCAAAAATACCAATGCCGAAGAATTGATTACCGCGATTCGTAAAGTGGTTGCTGGTCAAATTTATATAACCTTAGAAATTGCGCAAAAAATGGCATTACGTCAAGTTTCTGATGCGTCCAAATCACCCTTTGCCCAACTTTCCGAACGTGAATTACAAGTTATGTACATGGTTACACATGGTACAAAAGTGAATGGAATTGCCAAAAAACTTTGTTTAAGTCCTAAAACGGTGAATACCTATCGCTATCGACTGTATGAAAAATTAGGTGTGCATAACGATGTCGAGTTAACGCATCTTGCTTTGCGTTATGGCTTATTGGAAGAAGAAGAGGGTTATGCAGATAAATCATCAGATAAAACAACGGAGGAATAATATTTCTCCGTTGTTTTTATTAGTGCTTATTAACGATTACCGAGCAAAAGAGTTTTTTCCGAAGAGTTTTTTTCAGTGCATTCTTCTTCCTGTTTTACTTTTGCAAAAATGGCTCGATTACTACTGAATAAATTATTGGGCAGTGGTGCGATGGTCGTTTGAGTTGGAAGGATTGTGATTTCGTTATTTAAAAGTGGGCTAGATGGCGATGCTGCTCGCTCTAGAATGTTAGGAAAAAATTGATTAGCCGATTGACTCTCAATACCTAATTCTTTTGCTTTATCTAAATCCCCTTGTATTGACTTACTAACAATATATTTTCTAATTTTTCGCCTTTATTCAGCAGATATTCTTTTAATTTAGCTATCAAGCCAGGTGTACCCTCTTTAAATTCTTTATATTGGTAAGAAGTGCAAAGATAAAAATTATCAGCAATTTCTAAAGGTGTTGCTTCTGTTTCTTCAGGTAGCTTCCAATCATTAGGGAAGTTTTCCTCAAATAATTCTACGATTTTTTTTATATTTAACGGGTTAGTATTTGAAATAAAATAAATAGATTGATTTTTGTTGATTAAGGTTTGTAATCTTGTTGTTGATTCAGGATTCCAGGTAATCAATGAATTCCATGCGCCGGTTATTTTTTCTGAGCTTATTTCAGGTGGAATAAAAATAAAAAATATCTTTAAGTTTACTTATAAAGGTATCAGTATTTATTTTCCCCAATTTGTATTCATTAATGATGGGTGTCATCGTCAAGTATTTTAACCTGACCCAAAGCTTGCTATACCATTCAAAGTGTAACCCACTGTTCGCATAGCCGTAGTGCAACTTAGCAAAATTATCCAATACGCTAGAGATCGGTGCGAGTCCATGGATAGTCGATAAATTGATGATAGAAACTGAATCAGCTTCAGAAGTGTTTGGTGTAGGTAGAATCGGTAACATAACTTAGTTTCCTGTGGTGTTTAATTGGTAAAAGTTAATTTTTAACAAATATGTTTAGGGATGGGCATTCAACTTTAGGATATTTATTTCCCGTAGAGTTTGGACAACGGGTTTATCAACGTCTCGGTCCATAGTGTCTACAAAACTGTTGTAAGATCAGTTTGATCAAATCATATAAATCACTATCATGTAAATCTATTTCCATTTAATTTTTAATCCACTTGTTATTAAAATATTTACTGGTCAGAATCCTAGCGGATAAATAAAAAAATTGTAAGCAGTTATTTATCCTAAAAACCGGTACACCGTGGAGAGATCTAACGGAAAGATATGACGATTGGAAAAACGTTCATCAGCGATTTTCTTGCTGGAAAAAAACAGGTGGGTGATCAAACGATTGCCGATTAAAACAGTTTCGTGGCATTGCTATTCGATATTGTAAACGAGGTTAATATTTCTTAGAAGCCATTAAATTTGCTGTTTCATATTATTGGCTTAATTGACGACACTCCCTAAATAAATCGTCTTGAACACTGCCTCGACAATTTATATAATGATAACTTCAATTTGATTGATTTTTTTGAGAACCCATATGAATACTGAACTTGTGTGTGTTGCAACTTTTACTGCAAAAACTGAAAAATCTGATGCATTACGTAAAGCTTTATCCAATTTATTAGAGCCAACAAGACGCGAAGAAGGTTGTCTACACTACGCCCTACATGAGTCTTTAAATAATCCTAATGTATTTACCATGCTGGAGCGATTCAAAAATAAAAATGCTTTTGACTCCCATTGTAACGAACCATACATGTTGCATTTTAAAGAAAATATATTAAATGAATTGGTAGATAGTACCTCTATATCGATTGAATTATACAAGGAAATTGAAAAATAAATTTCTCATAGGGCCAATTAAACAAAATTTGTTTGTGTCCATTGTATATCAGGCATTTTAGATCAATGTCACCATCTCGTTGATGAATATATTGCACGGGTAACGAACTTGCATGATAGGCTATAAACTTTTGCAAGAATTTAAGAAAGAGAGGGAGAAAGCTTGCAAAATGATGTCTAAAAAGAGAATACTATTGTTACCGAGGAAATGGAGTTAGAGAGTTTTTTAGATACCTCTCATTCGTTGTACCAATTAGCCAATGTTTTTAATTGTGAGTACTTAATCAAGGAGTTTGGCGCTTATTACGTAGAAGGAAGAACATAAACTTAAAAGAAATTACTTGCTTGGAAAAGCATGTGACAAAATTAACGCCTTATTAGCCGGTGCTGCATTCAATTTAAGGAAAATTATTCGACTTATTCGCTGTAAAAATTTACTTTTTTTCTTAGGCATTGACAAAAAATAAAAATATCAATTACGGTAGATATATGCTAATTTTTTCTATTTTTATAATGTTTTTTTAACAAGGGGGTAAATTTAATTTTTTACTATTTGATAATCTAAAATATCGCAACGATAAATTTATGATAATTTAAGTTAAAAACTTAAATAATTTCCAAAATTCTTTTTTCCATAATTTAAACAAAAATTTCACAATAGTGCATAAAATCAGCAAAAATTCCGAACAAAAATCTAGCATTTAGCATAAGTTTACGCTTTAGACTATGCTTCGTTTGCTTGGTACCGAAATGAAGGGTTGCTTATACTCTTGTTCGGTTTTAAGTCCGTGCCGGGCGTTTAACGGCTGTGTGCGGTGGATCCCTTTTTATGTCATAAGGAGGTTTTTTCCGATGTCAGTATTAAAACCAGTCACATTATTCTTATTAGCCGTTTTTGCGGTGAGTCCCGTTTGGGCGCAAGACAGCGATTGCTGTGCAGAGTTACGCCACGAAGTACAAATGATTAAAGATCAACTTAAAAGCCAACAAAATCAACAAATTAATGCTTCTAAGGAACTGAATCAACAACAGACTACGACCAAAACCGGCTTTAAAGGCGTCGGCGTTTTAGTCGATGCTTTGGCTACGCAGTTTCCTAATTTACCGGCATTGAAGACGGTAAAACAGATATTTGATAACTTAAATAAATAAAATATACTTGTGTACTTCAAGATGCTGTTTGCATCTTGAAGGAACCAGCGTATAAGCTGATTTTTTAAGTTGTTAATGGGTGATTGTAGTGGCAGGTGCTAGCGAAACGTCGAATTTAAAGCAGCAACTTGCTTTTATCAGTCAAAGTGCTGGCGTTTATCTATTTTTAAATGCCGAGCAACAGGTATTGTATGTTGGAAAGGCACGGAATTTAAAAAAACGTCTCACCAGTTATTTCCGCACTCAGCAAAGTAGTCGTGTTGCGTTGATGATGAGACAGGTTACTGCTATTGAAACCACGACGACTGAAACTGAAAATCAAGCGTTACTACTCGAAAGTAATCTCATTAAGCAACTCAAACCGCGCTATAATATTTTATTACGCGATGATAAAAGTTATCCCTATATTATTTTAAGCAAACATCAAAGTTATCCGCGTTTAGCGTTTTACCGCGGTGCCCGCAGCAAAGAATACCATTATTTTGGGCCGTTTCCGAGTATCTTGGCGGTCCGAGAAACTTTAAATTTATTGCAGAAATTATTTAGAATTCGGTCATGTAAAGATAGTTTTTTCCGCAATCGTACTAGACCCTGTTTACAATACCAAATTAAACGTTGTACCGGCCCGTGTGTCGGGTTGATTACATCAGAAAATTATCAGCGTGACGTGAACAATACCGTTTTATTTTTACAAGGAAAAAATCAAACGGTTATCGAGGATATTGCTGAACAAATGGAAAAGGCTGCGCAGGAATTAGATTATGAGACTGCAGCGCGTTTGCGCGATCAGATTGCAGCGCTGCGAGAAATTCAGCAAAAACAAGTGATTACTACCGGCCAGGGAAATTTGGATATTATCGGTTTAGCACAACAAACCTCTCATTATGTATTGTATGTGATGAATGTGCGTCATGGCCGATTATTAGGTGGTAAAGCCTATTTTCCGAATGTTCCTCCAGAACATGCCGCCGCGGAAGTGTTATCGGCTTTTATTGGACAATTTTATTTACAAACTGAGGTTGCGCATAGCATTCCTGAACAGATTATTTTGCCATTAAAAATTGCTGAACAAGCCTGGTTAATAGCTACGCTAGCGGAGCGTTCGGGACATAAAGTTAAATTACTGAATAAACCGAGTGGTGAAAAGCAGCACTGGATGATATTGGCCAATGAAAATGCACAACATGCCTTAGCTGCGCATCTTTCGGATAAATTGGCGTTTTATAAACAACTCGAATGTTTGCAAACGGCGTTGCGCCTAGATAATTTACCGCAACGTTTAGAATGCTTTGATATTAGTCACACACAAGGCGAAGCAACAGTGGCATCGTGCGTGGTATTTGACGAACAAGGTCCACGAAAAATGGATTATCGGCGATTTAATATTGAGGATATTACGCCTGGCGATGATTATGCGGCGATGCGTCAGGCACTCCTACGTCGTTATAAATATTTGAAAAACGAAGAAAAAAATTTACCGGATGTTTTATTAATCGACGGTGGCAAAGGACAATTAAAACAGGCCGAACACGTTTTAGAAGAGTTACAGATCAGTGGCGTTCTCATTATAGGTGTGGCGAAAGGACCGGGGCGTCGATCAGGACGGGAAAGCTTATATCTTTCTTCCGGATCGCAAGCGATTACATTACCCGCTGATTCATTGGCCTTGCGTGCTATTTTAACGATACGCGATGAAGCGCATCGTTTTGCGGTCACTGGTCATCGGGGTCGGCGTGCAAAAAAAAGACGAACTTCGGCATTGGAAGATATTCCAGGTATCGGCGCGAAACGACGACGCGAATTATTACGCCAGTTTGGTGGATTACAAGCCTTACAAAATGCCAGTGCCACCGATCTCGCTAAGGTACCCGGTATCAGTAAACGTTTAGCCGAACAGATTTATTTAGCTTTAAAAGCCTAAACTAACCGGTTACACTAAGCTAATCACCACATTTGCTAGCGGCTGGTATACACCTTATGGGTATCCCCAATATATTGACTTTTCTGCGCATTGTTTTAATTCCATTTTTTATTTTATTATTTTATTTACCCTTTCGGGGGAGCCATATACTGGCCGCGATCATTTTTATTTTTGCTGCGATGACGGATTGGTTAGATGGTTATTTAGCACGCAGCTTAGGTCAAGTTTCTAAACTAGGTACATTCCTCGATCCGGTTGCGGATAAATTAATTGTTGTAACTGCGTTGATATTATTAGTCGGTGATCGCGCTTTACCTTATTTAGCGGTTCCCGCGATTGTTATTATTTGTCGCGAAATTATGGTATCCGCATTGCGTGAATGGATGGCAGAAATTGGTAAACATAAGCACATGGCCGTAACCATGATAGGGAAAATAAAAACAACAATACAAATGTTAGCCATCATTTTATTATTACTATACAAACCGGGCGCTTGGATAGGATTTGCTTGGTTGGGTTATGTGTTACTTTATCTTGCCGTATTGTTAACGTTATGGAGTATGTGTTTATATTTAAAAGCAGCTTGGCATGATTTATCTTCTTGACAGTATTTTTCATGCAGTTACAATAACACCCGTTTTGCGGGAATAGCTCAGTTGGTAGAGCGCAACCTTGCCAAGGTTGAGGTCGCGAGTTCGAGCCTCGTTTCCCGCTCCAAAGTTTTTATTTTTAGATGTTATAGATACAGAGGCTGAAGTATTTTTGTTAAGTTCAAGGCGGATGATTGTTGAGGAGCGGAATGTATTGCGAAGTACATGAGCACCTGAAACAAGCATCCAGCGAAGAAATTAATAAAAAGACAAAGCCTTTAGATATAAAAAGATTGGCTGGGTGGCAGAGTGGTCATGCAGCGGCCTGCAAAGCCGCGTACGTCGGTTCGATTCCGGCCCTAGCCTCCAGTTAGAGAGCAAGAAAAAGAAAGATAATAGTATATTGCCCGGGTGGCGAAATTGGTAGACGCAAGGGACTTAAAATCCCTCGGTGGTAACACTGTGCCGGTTCGAGTCCGGCCCCGGGCACCAGATTTATTCAATTTGTATTTTTAAAGTAGTCCAATGACATTTTTAGTCACTGAAAAATGTATACGTTGTAAATATACCGATTGTGTCGAGGTATGTCCGGTCGATTGTTTTTACGAAGGGCCGAACATGTTGGTAATCCATCCTGACGAATGCATTGATTGTGGTCTGTGTGAACCAGAATGTCCAGTCAATGCTATTTATGTCGAAGATGATTTGCCGAAAAAGTATCAAAAATTTTTAGCGTTGAATAAAGAACTCGCGCAAAAATGGCCGAATATCACGCACCGCAAAGATCCGCCTGCCGACGCCGATGAATGGAAAGACAAAGAAGATAAATTACAATATCTTGAAAAATGATTACGCTAAAAATTTCATTTTTACGCAATATTATTTATTAATAAATCTAATAATTAAATAAACAACAATTTTTATGGATGAAAATTACCAGAAGCAATATGCTTCAAGTTCCATTGTTGTGCAACCCATCCACAATAATCTATTAGAATTAGTTCAAAAAAATAAAACCATCCCCGCTTTTTTAAATAATTTAACTGCGAATGACCCGCGACTGTGTTGCTTAAAAAAAGCAATTCGTAAAGGAAATTTTCGGGCAAAAATTTGGAATAATCGCGATTGTAATTTATATCTTATTTATCTCATTCAAGAGCAAATGATCCCTTTTTGGCAAGGGGTTACCGCTTATGTCTATCTGATTGCAAAAATGCAGTATACGCAGAAACAAGATTTGCGTGCTGAGGATCAGGATGTCAAATGTAATTATCAAGTCGAAATTGTTTCTTTAGTTAAGGCGGGAAAAATAACAATTCTGGGTTATCAATATTTGCTTGGCATGATGCATGCTTTGGAGAACTTAAACACGCATTTGAATTTTGATCAATTAGTCGATTATGTAGTAAAACTGCCACGCATCGAACAGTGGTTAATCAAAACGGAATTTGATCATCACCTGACACAGCGCGAGAGTCAGTATGATGCTAATCGTTTAGTTTGGGTACTGATCAACAATTTACCGTTGCTACAAAAAATTAGTGTAGGTAATTTTGAAGATCCAACCACCCATTATTTAATACCTTCTTCCTCGCTGATCAATTATGTTTTGCAAGCGCTGAATCAACAACCGCTGCGCATGCGTCCGGTTTTGGGCAATCCAGGCCTAGAAACTTTGTATAAATGGCATAGTCAAAATTTTCATCCGGTTGCATTGTATGCTCCGCAAATTTTGTCGAATCCTAAAGATGCTGATGGTTATCGATGTGGACCGCTTCCCATGTACTTACATGATATCGGACATATTTTTTGGGGAAGTATGTTGTCAGGAACCCAACGTAATTATATTTTCACGATTTATATTCCTGCTTTGCGTTACTTAAAAAAAATAGCAGAAATGTTTGGGGATGAATCGAGTATTGAATATCTGCAAGAAGCTATAAAAAAAGCTTACGATTTTGATTTGACAGCGATTATGGATTACGCGAATGTAAAGACGCGTTTTATTACCTATCTTGCACATACCATGGGTAAAAATCCGATTTATCCAAGCTGTATATTTACAGGAGCTTATGAGTATGAAGCGATAGGCCGAGCAGAAGGCGATACGTTTTATTTTTTACTGCATTATGGTATGTATACTGCTAAAGTGCCGAATGCTTTTAAAAAGGTCTATGAAACGCTAATAAGTTTTATTTCCATTGGACAAAGTTATAGAAAGTTGTCTATTGTTGAGGCGCTGCAGAGATTGGCTAAAAATGCAGTAACCGATCCAGATGCTTTATTTGCTGGTGATCCGCCTGTAGTGAAGCTAAATACCCTAGCTTGGCATAGCTTGTTGAATTCAGGTTTACCGAGTGCAGAACTCTGGTACAAAATGACCAGGGATGCTAATTTAGCCGATGAGCTTTTGCAGATGATCCAACAAGGATTGAATTTTTTTTCTCCTTATTTGCCTATAATACTGCCCAAACGACTCGCTCTGCTTGATTATTTAAAAAAACAACAACCTGACTGTGCAAAAATTAGCAAAGATCAATCCAGTAATGCTAATATTGTGAATAAATTTCGATCCCAGTTTTTTAACTCCCGGGACAATGAAACGGGTGAACCTGAGGCCAATGACTGTGGCGAAGGGTTAAAGTATAACTAAAATGTATGTCACTTAAGCTATTAGCCATTGATACTTGTACCGAAGCGTGTTCGGCGGCTTTGTTGTACGAAGAGCTTATTCAGGAACGCTATCAATGTGCACCGCGCGCCCATTCACAATTGATTTTGCCGATGATGCAATCCTTGTTAGATGAAGCGGGGCTTATGTTACGCGATCTGGACGCGTTAGCTTTTACACGTGGACCGGGTAGTTTTACTGGAATACGTATTGCGGCAAGCGTTATTCAAGCGAGTGCTTTTGCTGCTGATTTACCGGTTGTGCTCGTGTCTAGTTTACACTGTTTGGCACAAGGTGCTTACCGAGAATTGCAAGCGGCGCAGGTGCTAACGGCTATCGACGCGCGTTTACAGGAGGTTTTTTCTGCTGCCTATCGTTTACATGCCGACACCGCAATCATGCAAGCCTGCGGCATTGAACAATTATGCCTACCACATCAATGTGATACGAACGGTTTAACCCGTTTTGTGGGAGTTGGTAGTGGTTGGGATCAATACCATGACTTATTCGAAACAGAATTCAAGAATCGGTTGCAGCGTTGGGTTCCACAACGCTATCCTAAGGCCTATGACGCTGCGGTGATTGCCGCCGATGCTTATCGACGTGGGGAAACAGTTACGGCAGCCGAAGCTTTACCCACTTATTTAAGAGAAACAGTTGCTCTACGACGAGGTTGCGATGGATAAATATTTGCTCAGTATTCTAGTTTGCCCATTATGCAAAGCAAGTTTGGTGTATGAAAAATCTGCTCAAGAACTCGTCTGTCGTTTTGATCGTTTGGCTTATCCTATTCGCGATGAGATTCCGATTATGTTAGAGACGGAAGCGAGAAGAATAACCTTAGAAGAATATGATCGCTTGAGTTAAAGCGATTTTATTTTTTAATGTTTTTTTATTCAAGATTATTACTAATTCAGTAAATATAAAATTATTTTTTTTAATTTAATGATGTAGAACCTAATGGCTTAACAGTCTCTCTATTAAGTAACACACTCTTGAAAGCGCATAACAGCGTTAAAAAACTTTCTAACTTTAAGATAATCAGGCTGAAATCTACGTTTTAGTCTAATTAACTTTTAACTGTGATCAGCATTGTTAATGAATCTCATTTTTCTTTTTACAATAGGTTTGCTCTGAAGGATTTTATTTAAATCACTTAAGCAAAACCTAAGTTTTGGCATTTATACTTAACTATGTCATGTTGCATTAAAACAGCAATATCGAATTCATAAGCGCGTAACAAATTTCCACAAAAGAAAAATAATTTCATTATGCAATTCAAGCAATTAATCGAAGCAAATAATCAATTATTACTCGAAGAAAATTTTTCTGCTTATATAGAACATTTAATTCAGCTAGAAGATATTCTAGAAAAGGAGTTTGTCCAAGAGGTTAATAATTGTGCAGAAGGAACATTCGCTGAAGAAACGGATCAAAAGAAACGATTCTTTAAAACTATCGCAAATCGCTTCACATTTAAATTTTTATGTTTTCCCTCTAAACGGCAGGATTTATGTACAAGGCTTTGGAATCTACTAAGCTTTTTAAAGGCATGGGAAGATCCTGGGTTACGTAAACAAGAAGACAGAAAATTACGTAAAGAGATTACGTTCAAAGGCGGTATAGATAAATCTTTTCGGGGATCTATCCATGCGGCTTTGATCGCGGAAGTTAATAGATTACAGAATGAAGTCAGTGTATTTATCGATAAAGATTTAGCTCCTATCCATTCTGAATCAAAAGCAGAACTTATAAATTGTCTTACTGACTGTATTCATGCATTAAAGAGTGAAACACCGGAGGATATCCGTCAAACTTTTGATAAAGCCGCTGACGCTATTTTATCTTTTACCCCTCCAGCAGATAAGTTTTTACATGGATTTGCTATGGGTATTGGCTTGCTTGCCGCATTAGCCGTCGGTTTGGCTACCGGTGGATTTATATTCTTATTATTGAGTGGATTGGGTACTTCTGTAGCAGTGGCTGGATTGGCTGGGTTGGCTATATTTTCTGCTAGTACTTATGCAAATTATGGACTTTTTTCTGTTCACAGCAGTAAATTTTTACGCGCTTTAGCAAAAAGCGGTGGCATCACCGAAGTGATTGACCAACAGGGTAAACGTAGGCAATTGTCACTACGTATGAAATGTTTGCTGGTCTTCGGTGCTGTTTTATCAGTGGGTGTGGGTCTCAGCAATGCTTCTTTAACCATTATGTTTGGTATGGCCTTACTTGCTACGCTTTTCCCAACACTACCGGTGGTATTACCCGCTATCTTAATCAGCGCTTTAGTATTCGGAATGACGATAGGCTTAAGCTTAATTATATTTAAAGCATGGGTTTATTTAGTGGATATTATTCAAACCAAGTTCTCTTCGGGTAAAGAGTTTTTAGAATGGTTTATTAAAGAAATAAAAGCATTGAAAAATCTTACAGGTACGCAGTTATTAAGTTATCTTTTACAAGTTGTGTTTACCGGTTTTGCATTGTTTGGCTTATTTTTCATCTGTTTTACCGGGATTCCAAGCTTAGTTCCTGCATTGACTTTAACAGGTTCTTGGATCGTGGGTTTTGCTGCGTTTTTTGGAGATCTTCCGTTTACAGTCAGCACTATCCTTAATTTCTGTAGTGGTTTCAGGCAATTGTTTTCACGAACTGAGCCGAATACGACACAGGAGACTGAAGAGGGAGTGTCTACAGCAAATAAACAATCTCTTTTGGGTCGGATTGCGCATGGTCTTTTATTATTTTTAAATGCAGCAGGTCGATCCATTCAAGTTTTCGATGGAAAACTCATCTCAGCTTTTGCCGCCGTAGCGTGTTTTTTTTCTGCGTTAGCGGGTACGCTGGGTAAACAGGATGATTATGCAAAAATTCGTAGAAATGAAGCGACCAAAATTATCAAAGATTCATTGGTCGAGTGTGGATATAAAACGTGTGGAAGTACTGACCTAGCTGAAAATCCTGTTTACGAAAATAGATCTTCTTGCGTATTGTTTCCTGCGCTAAATATTACTTTGCCATCACCCATTTCTGAAACTGAGCTGAGCCCGACTACTGTGGGAACCAGACATTCAATTTAGATCCGGCTAACAGCTGATATTTTTTACCGATATATCCTACGGATATGCTAGACTGAACGATTTATAGAGTCCGAGCTCTGCATCTGATTCAAGAATTAAAAAAGGTTTAGTTTCATGATAGATGATTTGCAACAAATTATTCAGCAAGCGGCACAATCGATTGCCGAAGCAAAACGTTCTTTTGATTTAGAACAATTACGTAGCTCGCTATTAGGTAAAAAAAGTGCATTAAATGATTATCTTAAAAAATTAGCACAGTTGCCAGCGGCTGAAAAACCTAAAGCCGGACAAGCCGTTAATCAAGCTAAGCAACAAATTGAAGCCTTGTTGAAAGCGCAGAATGAGTTATTAATCAACCAAGAAATCAACGCGCAATTGGCGAGTGAAAAAGTCGATATCACCCTAGCGGGTCGTGGCCAGTCGAATGGCAGTTTGCATCCGGTAACTCGTACGCGTAATCGCATTGTCGATTTTTTTACCGGCGTGGGTTTTACGGTGGAACAAGGTCCCGAAGTCGAAGATGATTATTATAATTTTGAGGCACTGAATATTCCGAGTAATCATCCAGCGCGTGCTTTACATGACACCTTTTATTTTGCGAATGGCTTGCTGCTGCGCACGCATACGTCGCCCGCACAGATACGCGCAATGCAAGACACTAAACCACCGATAAGAATGATTGCACCGGGTCGAGTCTATCGTTGCGATTCTGATGTCACACACACACCGATGTTTCATCAAGTCGAAGGATTGTTAATCGATGAATCCGCTAATTTTTCTGAGCTTAAAGGTTTATTAACACAATTTTTACAGAAATTTTTTGAAAAAAATGATCTATTGATTCGTTTTCGTACCGCTTATTTTCCATTTACTGAACCTTCGGCGGAAGTAGATATCCAATGTGTAATGTGTGACGGAGCAGGCTGTCGTGTCTGCAGTCAAACCGGATGGTTAGAAATATTAGGTTGTGGCATGGTGCATCCGAATGTATTAGAAAAAGTGGGTTTAGCGCCAGATAAACATCAAGGCTATGCGTTTGGTATGGGCATCGATCGTTTAGCGTTATTACGTTATCGAATTCCCGATTTGCGTTTAATGTTTGAAAATGATTGTCGTTTTTTAGAGCAATTTTAATATGAAAGTAAGTGAACAATGGTTACGTACCTGGGTGAATCCTAACTTAAGTGTCGAGCAATTGGCTGAACAACTTACTTTAGCCGGCTTAGAAGTCGCTGCAGTGCATCCGGTTGCCGGAGCGTTTCATAAAGTCGTTGTCGGTGAAATATTAAGCGCAGTGCCGCATCCCGATGCCTCACGTTTACAAGTGTGTAAAGTGAATATTGGTACGGATTCATATTTGCAGATCGTGTGTGGTGCTAAAAATTGTCGAGCAGGTTTAAAAGTTGCTGTTGCACAAGTAGGCGCGCAATTACCCAATGAGGTATTGATTAAAGAAGCTAAATTACGCGGTGTGGTTTCACAGGGCATGTTATGTTCCAGCAGTGAGTTAGGTCTCGCTGAAGTAACACAAGATGCTGGGATCTTGGAATTACCTAATGATGCACCCCTCGGTAAAGATATTCGCGAGTATTTGCAATTAAATGATCATTGTTTGGATATTCATCTGACACCTAATCGGGGTGATTGTTTAAGTATCAAAGGTTTAGCCCGTGATATTGCTGCCATAACGCAGCAAACATCGACGGAGCCTGCCATTGTCAAACAGCCGGTGCTTATAGAAGATAAATTGGCTATTAAAGTTATCGCCGTGGCAGATTGTCCGCATTATGCCGGAAGAATTATCCGTAACATCAATACGCAAGCCAAAACACCCTTATGGATGCAAGAGCGTTTACGTCGTAGTGGTGTGCGTAGCATTCATCCCGTGGTGGATGTGACAAATTATGTGATGTTAGAACAAGGTCAACCTCTGCATGCTTTTGATCTTAAGCAATTAAAAGATGAGGTGTGTGTACGTTATGCCAAGGCGCAAGAACAAATCACTTTATTAGATGGTAAAAATTTAGTTTTAGAGTCAAATACCTTAGTGATTGCGGATAAAAACCAAGCACAAGCCTTAGCTGGTATAATGGGAGGTTTGCATTCAGCAGTCACCGAACAAACTCAGGATGTATTTTTAGAAAGCGCCTTTTTTAATCCCACACGCCTTGCCGGTCGTGCTAGGCAGTATGGATTGAATACCGATGGTGCCTACCGTTTTGAACGCGGTGTGGATCCGGCTATTACTGTGTCGGCTTTGGAACGGGCGACAGAATTATTGACTGAAATAGTCGGCGGTCAAGCAGGGCCTATCACACAGGTGCAATCAGCAACCGAACCTAGGTCTAACATAAAATTTCGTCCGGCGTATTTACAAAAATTTTTAGGCTTTTCCTTAAACGAAGAAAAAATTTCAACAATTTTTGCGAGCTTAGGGATTAATGTACAGCATAAGGATGTGCACGCTTGGCAGGTAACGCCACCGACTTGGCGTTTTGATCTATCCTTAGAAGTCGATCTCATCGAAGAGTTAGCGCGGATTCATGGTTATCAACATATTCCAGCCATACTGCCGAATAGTCCTTTAAGATTTTTACCGCAATCTGAAACACAACTTTCCTTAACTCGCCTGCAAGATTTACTTATCGACCGAGGCTATCATGAGGCTATCAATTATAGCTTTACAGCGCCTAAACTGCAGCAAACGGTAATTCCGCACGTTGAATCAATAAGTTTGCTAAATCCTATTTCCAGTGAACTCTCAGTGATGCGCACCAGTTTATGGCCGGGTTTGTTGAATGCCTTACGCTATAATCAACAACGACAGCAATTAAGTTGTCGTTTATTTGAAACGGGCGTTTGTTTTCAGTTGCATAAAGAAAAATTTGAACAGCAAGAATATTTAGCTGCCGTTGCCAGTGGGCATAGTTTACCGGAACAATGGGCTGTTGCTAATACCCCCTTAGATTTTTTTACGATGAAATCTGATCTGGAAGCCTTATTGAGTTTAACCGCTAAAAACGATATTCAGTTTATCCCAGGAACACATCCTGCTTTACATCCCGGTCTATCCAGCGACTTACAACGTGAGGGTAAGATTGTCGGTTATTTTGGCGCTTTACACCCAAAAATTATCACTGAGTTAGATTTAATTGGTCCAGTGTATTGTTTTGAATTAGAAACTTCCGCCATTAAGCACAGACATTTTCCACAATTTAAAACTTATTCTAAATTTCCTATGGTAAGACGGGATATTTCTTTTTGGGTGGATGAAAAATATCCCGCACAAACTATTTTGCAGCATGTGAATCATAAAGCGGGTGAGTTGTTGTATCGATCCTTCTTGTTTGATGTCTATTTTTCAGAACAAGAATCGCAAAAACGTAGTTTAGCTTTGGCTTTATGTTGGCAGCACCCGACACGTACCTTAGTTGATGCTGAAGTGGATGATTTAATGCAAAAAGTAATCGACAATCTTAAACAGAGTTTTGCTATTCATATACGGGATTAAAGTACTATGAGCCCAGTGTTAACCAAAGCTGATTTGATTAACAGCTTAAGACAACAAGAGCCCAGTCTCAGCCGACCTCTAGCAACAAAACTGGCGGATGCTTTTTTTGAAGAAATTGTATTAGCATTAGAAAAAGGGGAGCCCGTTAAAATCTCCGGTTTAGGTAGTTTTCGTCGGCGTAGAAAAAAAGAACGACCGGGTCGAAATCCAAAAACAGGTGTGACAACCATTGTAACTTCGCGGAATGTGGTGCTATTTCAAGCCAGTCAGAAATTAAAATCACAATTAAAGAACCAAAAAAATTAATTTTTAATCTTTTGTCATTGCATTTATTGTAAGGTTTAATTGTTTTTGGATTTAATTGCTAGTTGCGAGTTGACGATCCTAACATTACAATGTGCGCTGTTCGGGGCGTAGCGCAGCCTGGTAGCGCACCTGCATGGGGTGTAGGTGGTCGCTGGTTCAAATCCAGTCGTCCCGACCAAAGTTTAATACAATCGCTGTATATCTTTGCCTGCTTAGTGTAGGATAAATATTAGGAATATAGTTTATTTACCTAAAGTCAGGAGATAAGATATGGCAATTTATGAAAATATCTTAGTAGCGATAGATTTACACCCTACCTGTGATGACATTATCTTGAAGCGTGCACACGCCTTAACCAAAGGTGGGCATATCAGCTTATCGGTCATTCATGCAGTGGAACATATTAATGCTTATGGTGTTGCTCAAGCTTACCCTGCTGTCATCGATTTAGAAGGTGAAATGCTAGCTGAAGCGCAAAAACAATTAGCAGAAGTATCGAAAAAATTTGATATCCCTGCAAAACATCAATTTGTTGAAGTCGGATCCCCTAAAGTGGTGATACTCGATAAAATGAAACAATTAAAAACTGATTTAATTATCATTGGCAGCCATGGTCGACATGGTATTGGTGTGTTATTTGGTTCCACAGCCAGTGCAGTGATCCACCATCTATCCTGTGATGCTTTAGTGGTGAAGATCCCGGAATTAAAAGCCTAATAATTTATCGTTAAGATTAGTTAAAACCATCCCTTAATTATTACAGTAGCCAACAAAATAATTTGTTCGCTCGTTCTTAACGATCCGATCTTTTTGTTGTAAATTTCCTAATCTCATAACAGAAATCAAAGCGCTACGTGATTCAGTGGAATAATTATCTCTATTTAAAGAAATGGACCCTAATAAAGCTTACACTAAAGCCATACAGTGGGTTCCATTACTCTCACTTTCCGTTAATTTTGATAAAAAAATAGAAAAAACATAAAAAAATTTTTATCGGAAGCATGTATGTTATCCGGCATGGAATTAAAAAAATTCCAAAAAATTGTCGAGTAGATAGGCCCAGAGAATATTAAAATTTTTGCTGATGCACAGGCTGGTAAAGCGCGTTACAGCATTCCAAAACATTCTCTTATGACATGATGCCGAACAATCTGTTTCTTATAGACCATCGATCTAGGTAATACATTGAAGAAGTCAATAAATCAACAGTCATTTCTGGCTGTTGATTTAATATTTATTCGAATTGATTTATTTCTTTTTTTTGTTAAAAATTAAATTTCAGCATTATTCAACTGCGTATAAATTAAAAAATAGTAAACACGAATTAACTCAAAAAATTTTATCTAGAATATTTATTGCAAGTTACAGGCCTTAGTCATTCTCAATTGAGATACTGCAAAATTTGTTTATCTTAAATTTTTGAGCTACAGTAAGGGGGTATTACTGTCAAATGAGCCAAAAATAAGACGTTTAGTGTGTTACGAGAGTTTCACTTGCTTAAATAAAGGAGTATTTATGTTCAAAAGTCCGAGCGTTTTAGACTGGATTGCACTAGTTATCTTATTTATCGGTGGTTTGAACTGGGGTTTAGTCGGTTTATTCCATTTCGATTTAGTTACCGGCATCTTTGGAGATTACAGCCCGATAGCTAGAATTATTTATATTATCATTGGTTTATGTGCAATTTATGTACTAGTCCGTGCGATTAGTTGTTGTAAAAATCACGTTTCAGTACCTTAAGTCGGTATCTGCTCATCAAAAAACCTCCCGTCTCGTACGGGGGGAAACTATTTTTTTAAATTTAAACTTATAAAGTCCTACGTATCTCTGTTAATAAGCATTTCGAGTTTATCCCATAACCAATTTATTTTATAAAGTAATTAATTATTGCTTAATCTATTTTGGTAGAATGTCATCAATGTAGTGAAAAAAGAAGTCTATGTTGAATTCTAAACAAATAATTAACACACAAACTTTTTTTTGGTAGCCTCTAATGAGGCAAATCCGATTTTTGATAGACCCTTTCAGAAATTTACTCTTGATCCAAATGGAAAAGATAAAAAAGGATTGGAGCACATTTGTTATGGAGATTCGAATGGAGGAGGCCATATGCATTTGAACCAAAAAAACTTAGAGAGTAAACGTAGGGCGCTTCATGAGGCACACTCTCCAAGAGCTATAAGCGATTATGAGAAGTTAAAAAATAATTTAGATGAGAATCTTAAAAGACAGTGCAAAATATTAGATGAAAAATACAAATCAGAAGGCAGTGGCGGTATACAATTAGCTTCTCTTGCACTAGAGAAAGAAAAGATAGAAACTAAATGTAAATTAGCTGCTAAAGAAGGCCAACACAAATTTAACAAAAGAGTCGAAACTGCTGTAGAAAACGAAATTAAACAACTACAGAAAAGAAGGGATGAAATTATTAAAAACGAAAAAACCACGCATAATTTTTTTCCCTCAGAATGGGGACCATCAGAAATAGGATATAGTTAAGGATGTCGTTAATGATAATAATTCAATAATATCAAAGCTTCTAACTCCAGAGATAAGGCAAGAAGACCAAGGAGCTAGAAGTTCGTCAAGGGGCTGTGATAAGCGTGTGCATGGACCGACATGGGAAGTAAAAGGTGAATATAAAGGTAAACATAAAGGCGATTATAATGAAATATCAATTATAGTTATAATAGCTAAGGATTCTAAAAGTCAAAAGCTAAAGTTAATATCTGCTTATCCTGTAAATAAGATTGAAAAACAGCAACATTTATCGCTAACTCTTTCAAAATGATTAGTGATGTTTTACTGTCTTTCTTAAACGCAAGGGATTGTTATTTATTGAATTATTCAATTAAATTTGTACTTAATTCCACTTTTTCAATTTTTTCAAAGCGTGAGGTAATTTTATCGGCCGAGGTTTTAGCGTCTTGAATATCGGTATAGGCGAGCTGTATGTGACGGGATAGATCGTCCATGCGTTTTTTGAAACGTGAAAAATCTTTGGCTAAGACACTCAAATGTTGTTGTATCAAATGGATTTGCTCGCGGGTCGCGGCATCTTTTAAAATAGCGCTTGTGGTGGTGAGAACGGCCATCATCGTTGTCGGTGAGACCAACCAGACGCGTTGACGCTGTGCTTCTTCGACCAAATCATAATAATGGGCGTGAATTTCGGCAAAAATCGCTTCAGCAGGAATAAATAATAAAGCACCTTCTGAAGTTTCGCCGGGAATAATATATTTACTGGCGACCGCTTGTATATGATGGCGGATATCCTGGCGAAATTGCGCTGCTGCTGCGCGCTGTTCACTTTTTGGTAGATCGATCTCGGTTAATTTTCTAAAACCTTCTAAGGGAAATTTAGCATCGATGGCGATGCTACCAGTGGGTGGGGGTAGCAGTAACAGACAATCGACACGCTTTCCATTACTTAAGGTATGTTGCAAACTGTAATTTTTTGCCGGTAAGACATTTTCGATTAAAGCATGCAGTTGTACTTCGCCAAAAACACCGCGTGAGCGTTTGTCGGCAAGAATTTGTTGTAAATTAACCACATTCGTGGAAAGTTCAGTGATGCGTTTTTGCGCTTCATCGATCAACGCCAATCGTTTTACCACATCAGCAAATGTAGCGGTGGTTTGTGCAAAGCCATCAAATAAACGTTTTTCGACTTGACCACTAATCGCCAGTAATTTTTCTTGAGTGTTTTCAGTTAATTTATCCATACGTTGACTGATGTGTTGCAAACCTTGCTGCAAGCTATCTTGTAACAGCTTTAAACTACAGAGTTGGTGTTGATCAAATTGTTGGCGATACGTATTAAGTTCGAGTAACAGTTGCTCTTTACTGGCAGCTGTATGGCGTTGATCAATAACCCGCGCATCGTGCAGTTGATTGAGTAAACGATTGATATCTGTCCAACGACTTTCCATTTGGATTAATTTGTCGTGTTGACGTTCTAATTTATAAAAATGCAATAATGTAAAAGCGATTAAGCTGGCAAGCAGCCCTAAAGTGATATATATAAAATACAGGGGCATAAATTTTTCCTACTCTTAGAATGCTATGGGGACTATAAAAAGCAGCATATTGATCATAAGTTTTCTCTTGATATGGCCATGCTTAGCCCACGCTGAGAATAGAGATCAACAACGAAAACTATTTTGGCAGGCGCGGCAGCTGTTAATGACTAAACATTATGCACAGTTTTCTGCTTTAAAAGTTAAACTAAAAGATTATCCTTTATATTCTTATTTAATTTTTATCAAATTAAAACAACAAGGGTCTTATGCCAATAGCGGCGAAATCGATGAGTTTTTGCAAACCTATAACGATACACCTTTGGCCGTTAGGCTACGTGCTGATTGGTTAGCTTATTTGGCCAAAAAACAGGATTGGAATCATTTCATTCATTACTATCAACCTATTTATGGTACACCATTACAGTGTTATTACCTGCAATCTTTATTAGCCACGCAACAAAAATCTTTAGCGTTTAAAAAAATAGCCGCACTTTGGTTAGAAGTTAATTCACCGACGAGTGTTTGTCGTAAAGTTTTTGGTCGTTGGGAGCAATCCGGCGGATTGAATTCTGCTTTAATTTGGAAAAAATTAGATCAAGCGATGAACAAAAATAATGTCAACGTTGTCCAACACGTCGCACAATTTTTACCGTCTGCACAACGCCAACACGTTAAACATTGGTATCGAGTGCAACGCTATCCCGGGTTAATTAAATACAGCAATCAATTTGATCCCGATGATACTATCGATCGAAAAATTTTATTGTTTGGTATGAAACGTTTGGCGAATAAAGATCCTATTACATTAGCAGAAGACTGGTCGCAATTAAGTAAAGCCTATGATTTAACTGAAGCAGAAACCCAGCAAATATTGGCCGTTCTCGCCGTCGGTTTAGCCAGACGTGGTCACAGTACAGCGGGCGCTTGGTTAAAAAAAATTAAACCGGCTTATGCTGATGCGACCTTACGTGAATGGCGCGTGCGGAATAGTTTGTTAAATGGTCAATGGAACAAGGTGCTTTATTGGTTGGATCATTTGTCACATAAAGAACAACAACAACCGTGTTGGCGTTATTGGCGGGCGCGGGCCTTAGCTGAGACCAAGCAAATTGCAGCGGCAAATAGCATCTATACAAGTCTCGCTAAAGAAGTTGATTATTACGGTGTGCTAGCCAGTCAACGTTTGAAGTTAAATTATCATCCGTCTACACGTACTATTTTGGGTGATCGTGCAGCACTCGGGAATAATCTTGCTATACAACGAGCTAAAGAATTGCTGGCTTTAGGTTTTGTTGGTGAAGCGCGTCAGGAATGGTTATGGGCACTGGATAGTTTGAGTTTGACTGAACGGCAAGCGGCGGCGCAATTGGCTAAACAATGGGGTTGGTATGACTTAGCTATTGTGGGTGCGAGCAAAGCGAATATTCACAATGATATCAAATTACGCTTCCCCTTTGCTTATCGGCGTTCAGTACTGGCTGCTGCGCGTAAAGCCCATTTAAACTCGGCGTGGGTTTGGGCGATCATGCGCCAAGAGAGTGCTTTTATGTGGAATGCTAAATCCAGTGCGGGCGCGTTAGGTTTAATGCAAATTATGCCGCGTACCGGTAAACAGTTAGCGCATGGGCTAGCGTTACGTCGCGTGGATTTGCTGGATCCAGAACAGAATATTCGTTTAGGTAGCGTTTATTTAAGACAGTTATTAAAATTATTCGATGGCAATGCGACCTTGGCCACCGCTTCTTATAATGTTGGCCCTAATCGGGTGAAGCATTTTCAAGGATTGTATCAACGTCTACCAAAAGATGTTTGGGTAGAGATTTTACCCTGGAAGGAAACCCGCGATTATGTTAAAAGTGTCAGCTTAGCGCGCAGTATTTATAATCAAATCTAATTACTCTTCATACTAGAATTTTTGACTAGGTTGTCATTCACTGCAACATTATTTTGTGATGCTAAAATTATGCGGTGAGAGTGCAAAAAATAAATTTTCATTACAACTGACGCGCAAACGGGCATAATCGGTTGGTTTAACTAGCTTTGGGACTACAATGGCAAAACTTCCTTGATTGGGAGCTTTGCTGGCCAAACTTTTGGGTAGAAAAGTATATCCACCATCGGTAGATAGATCGATACGTACTGTTTTACAAGCAATCGGTTCGTGATTCGTTCCGGCAACATTCCAATTCACCCATTTCTTTTCGCCACTTTTCCAGGCGGTGTCCACAGGTCCTACTGAGAATATAAATCCGGTATTTAAGACATTGATCAGCATATCTGCATGGGCAGTGGTGGCTTGTTCTTGAAGATTATCGCGTACCGTCAAACGAAAATGTAGTTTTCGCGTCGTGCTTGGATAAACTTCACCCAAGCCTAATGCTTCTTTGCCGAGTACCGCATTTAAACGCGGAAAGATACGTTCGCCGCTGCTGTTGGGCAGATACGACCGGAAGATCGGACCTTGCCCGTCATCTTTTAGTGGAGTTTTTATGGGTTGTGTGGGGCCGAGATCCATTTGCTCCCAAGTATAACTAAGTTTTGCCTGACGATGCGGCGAATGCGCATAGCCATGTAATACAAAAGGTGTATTAGCCGGAATGGTTATTATGCGTTTACCGAAGGGTGCACTAGAGCGTGGATCGATTACCGGCGGCCAACTTGGATTGGATAGTTTTTTGGCACACCCACTTGCCGGGCCTACCAGAAAGGCTTTTATTTGATCAATCGACGCGGCATGGAAATATGGATCTTGGTGGTTTTGGAGATTTTCCAAACTGTCCTGATGAATAGGAGTCGTATATTCGTCATAACATTCGCCTGCATAGGACATAAGCGTGGAGCCACTGCCGGGTTCGAATGCGGTGTGCTCTGTACCGGGATCAGGGTTGCAACCATTAAACGTGTGTGTGGCACTGAATTGGTGACCTATCTCATGCGCAACTATTAAATCAAACCTGAGTTCACTTAAATCTTTTTCGGGAGGATTGGGTGTACCGTCATCCGCTGGTGTGGCTGAGCCACTCGAACCATCTGCCTTGTTGGCTGCTTGGCATACGGTTCCATTGGTTGTTCCACCACCAATCGCTCTGGAAAAGAGATGACCTAGATCATAATTTTTAATACCGATGATTGAGTTTAAGACAGTGATGTGTTTTTCTCGCGCTTGATCGGGATCTAAATTTAAATAGGGATCGGTGGTGGGATTGGCAAAAATAATTTTATCGTTGTCTTTGACGAGAATTAAATGGATGCCTAAATCAGTTTCGTAAATTTCATTAATACGATTAATGGTACGTACGGCATTAGCGAGTCCGCCTTCAACAGTGCCGCCATATTTTTTGACGTAATCACTATCCATGGCAATCGCAATTCGATATTCACGATGGATATTATCGTTAGTCAGCCGCGGTTTAGATTTAGTTGGCTGCTGAGTCGTGTTTGGGTTAACGGTTAATTTTTCGCGTAGGGGTACACTGCGTGTGCGTAGCGCTTCGAGTCGAAAACTTTGATAGGCTTGCTTATTGTTAAACTTATTTCCAACCGGTTGTATTAGCCAATTACCGGATGTATCAAACACCATCGCCTGCAAGCCGCCTTGTTGCGAAATATCTAAGCGTAAACGCCGTCCTTCTTTGTCAAATCCTTTTAAGCTGAGAAGATTAGGATATCGTTTGGCAAGTTCCGGTGGCATGCTATGGGCATTGGATACGGTAAATAATGAGAAATCGCCTTCAGGTAAGGGCAATAATAGCTCTGCTGTATTTCTTCTGCTCAGATCGTGACGTAAAGCGTTTAAAGACGCATCATTTAGACTAATAATGCGATAATAGCTTGGTTGTAGTTTTTCTGTTGTTAAGCTTAATGGTGTTTCACTATTCGTATCTTGCCAAACATTTCGCACGCTAGCATGACTTGGGATGGTTAGCGTGACGAGCAACAGTGTGAAAAGGCTTATGGAGAATTTTTTTAGCTTAGCTAGGAAACACTTTGTATATCGCATAAGACTGATCTGAATATAAGGAAAACAAGGATTTTAACCCTGTTTTCCTTATAATAATAGCTTTTTATTCTATTTACAGTCCGTCTTTAACGATGCATTTTTTTAACAACGATATTGTTGGTTACACCGGTGACGCCTTCAACTTGTTTAGCGAGCATGCCGGCTTTTTGTTTTTGCGCCCAACTATTTGCAAAACCGCCGAGTTTGACTTGGCCTTTATAGCTCATGACTGAAATAGCGAGACCTTTTACATCTGGGTCGGCTAATAATTTAGATTTTACTTTTAAGGTAATGACGCTACTGTCAACATATTGACCAGTAGTTTCTTGTTGCATGGCGCGATGGCTGCTCATGGCTATCGTGGCTACCATCGGTAATGCGATTAAGCCTAAGATAACAAATAACTTTGCTTTCATAGTATGAGTACTCCTACTTGAAAATAGAACCTCGATCATTTTGTGTATAAAATTTTATTCTATGAAGGGTTAGATTTTAAAATAGATGACTGAATAACCAAATAAGTAACAATACAGCAATAGGTATGCCTAATAACCAAGCAATTAAATATTTCACTATCCCCCCTCGTTTTTACACTCTTCTTTGAGAAAATACTCTTCGCACTTAAATTTTTGACTGTGTTGCCGTTCAATTCGCAATCCTCATGTATCTTGAATACATTCCGGTTGCTCATTCTCGCGGCGCCTTGCCAAAAATCCAATTGCTATAAGTATAAAAATGTTTCCCTATAAAAAGATTAGTCAAGTCAGCAGATAAATCAAGTACTCCCATTTTAAAGGAGATAGGTTATGTACATAAAATGCACAAAGGCATTGCTGCGCACAGCAATGCGCACTATGAAAATGAGAGGTACACTACCGATGATATTTTGGAAAATGTATTAAAATGGAATATCGTCATCAAATGCTTCGCTAGCCATTTCTGGTAATTTGTCAGCTTCGCGTTTGGGTCGCGTAGTGGCAGTGTTTTGTGTAGCAAAGGAGGGTGATTCACTGACCGCGCCGCCACCGCGACTATCTAACATTTGCATTTCATTGGCAATAATTTCGGTGGTATAACGATCTTGGCCCGTTGTTTTATCTTGCCATTTGCGTGTTTGTAAACGCCCTTCAATATAAACTTTAGAACCTTTTTTTAAATACTCATGGGCAATCTCAGCAAGGCGTTGGAATAAAATCACGCGGTGCCACTCGGTGCGCTCTTGTTGTTCGCCGGTCGCTTTATCTTTCCAGCTTTCGCTCGTGGCAAGGTTAATATTGGTTACCGCTGCACCATTGCCAGGCATATGACGCATTTCCGGATCAGCACCTAAGTTGCCGATTAAAATAACTTTATTAATGCCTCTAGCCATGTTCGAATACTCCTGCGCTAACTAAATTAAAACAGTTTAACATTGAATTCTAAATCTTGTCGCACAAAAAAGAAAGCGTTAAAAAGGAGATTTTTAGAGGTTTCTTTTCATTATTTTCAAGGTTATAGTGTGGTGTTTCAGCAATAGCTGATAAAGATTTTAGCTTTTGTATCAAAACTTTCCTATTTATCTATGGATACAATTCGCATTCGTGGTGCTCGCACCCATAATTTACAGAATATTGATCTCGATATTCCGCGTGATCAATTAATTGTGGTGACTGGATTATCCGGTTCGGGTAAATCTTCGTTAGCCTTTGATACCTTATATGCCGAAGGTCAGCGTCGCTATGTGGAATCCTTGTCGTCTTATGCACGGCAATTTCTTTCCATGATGGAAAAACCGGATGTCGATCATATCGAAGGGCTTTCTCCTGCGATTGCGATTGATCAAAAATCAACTTCGCATAATCCACGCTCGACCGTCGGTACTGTCACTGAAATTTATGACTATTTGCGCGTATTGTTTGCTCGGATTGGTGAGCCACGCTGTCCTGTGCATAACACCAGTTTAGCCGCGCAAAGTGTGAGTCAGATGGTGGATACATTGATGGCGCTACCGAATGAAACGCGCCTACTTATTTTGGCACCAAAAGTACAAGGTCGAAAAGGTGAATTTAAACCTTTATTTGATGAATTACGTAGCCAAGGTTATTTACGGGCACGCATTGACGGTGAATTGATCGAATTGGATCAAATGCCGTCTTTAAAAGCTAAGCAAAAACATAACATCGATGTGGTGATTGATAGACTGCGAGTGAAACCTGACAATCGATTACGTTTAAGTGAATCTTTAGCCACGGCAGCAGGCTTGAGTGAAGGTTTAGTAACGGTAGTGGTACAAGATGACTCAGGAAAGCCATCACAGGAATTAATTTTTTCTGAGCGTTTTGCATGCTCAGAGTGTGGTTATAGTATTAGCGAGTTAGAACCACGTTTATTTTCTTTTAATAATCCGGCCGGTGCTTGTCCGCAATGTGATGGTTTAGGCCATGAAATGATTTTTGATGCGGATAAAGTGATACCGCAACCCGAATTAAGTATCGCGCGCGGTGCTATTCGTGGTTGGGACGCACAAAATCCTTATTATTCTTTGTTGTTATCGACCTTAGCGAAACATTATCGTTTTTCTTTAGACACACCTTTTAATGCATTGCCAGAAACTATTCAGAAAATTATTTTGTATGGTAGTGGCAAAGAAGAAATAAAATTCCATTACGAGAGTGAAAAAGGCTACGTCTATAATAAGAAGAAACCCTTTGAAGGGGTGATACCGGTTATGCAACGCCGTTATCAAGAGACGGAATCGCATTCAGTGCGTGAAGATTTAGCGCGTTATTTAGCGTCTAAACCGTGTACCAGTTGTCAGGGTACACGTCTTAATGTCGCTGCGCGGCATGTTTTTATTGCGGATAAAGCCATTACGGATTGGGTGGCTTTACCATTGGATAAATTAAAAGAATTATTTGAAAAATTAAATTTATCCGGTCAACGTGCACAGATTGCTTTGCGCTTACAAAAAGAGATCATCGATCGTTTAAACTTTTTAATTGATGTCGGTTTAAATTATCTGTCACTGGATCGGAGTGCCGATACCTTATCTGGCGGCGAATCGCAACGGATTCGTTTAGCCAGTCAAATTGGTTCGGGTTTAGTGGGCGTGATGTACATACTCGATGAGCCATCGATAGGTTTGCATCAGCGCGATAACGGTCGTTTGTTAAGCACACTGCTGAGATTGCGCGATTTAGGCAATACCGTGATAGTCGTTGAACATGACGAAGAGGCCATTCGACACGCCGATTATGTCATTGATATGGGGCCGGGAGCGGGTGTGCATGGCGGTCGTGTGATTGCCCAAGGGTCACCTGCTGCAATTATGCGCAATACCCATTCATTAACGGGCCAATATTTATCCGGCGAGCGACGTATTGAATTACCTAAAAAGCGCCGTAAATTCGATAAGAATAGTGTGCTTAAGTTGTCTGGCGCGAGCGGTAATAATTTAAAACAGATTGATGTTGAAATTCCCCTTGGTTTAATGACCTGTATTACTGGCGTGTCAGGTTCTGGAAAATCAACCCTGATAAATGACACCTTATACCCACTTGCAGCGAAAAAATTAAATGCAGCCATTTTGCCGCAAGCAGCATCGTATCAATCCATTACGGGTTTAGAACTGCTGGATAAGGTGATTGATATTGATCAAAGTCCAATAGGGCGCACACCACGATCCAATCCGGCCACATACATCGGTTTGTTCACACCGATACGCGAATTATTTGCCGCCACACCCGAAGCGCGTTCACGTGGTTACACAACGGGACGCTTTAGTTTTAATGTGAAAGGAGGGCGTTGTGAGGCCTGTGAAGGTGATGGGGTACTTAAAGTAGAAATGCATTTCTTAGCGGATGTGTATGTGCAGTGCGATGTCTGTAAAGGTCAGCGTTATAATCGTGAAACTTTAGAGATTCGTTACAAAGGAAAAAATATTTATCAAATTCTAGAAATGACCGTAGAGGAAGCGCATGAATTTTTCAATCCTGTCCCTGTTTTAGCACGAAAGTTACAGACCCTCATCGAAGTAGGACTGGGTTATTTACATTTGGGTCAAAGCGCGCCAACTTTATCCGGCGGTGAAGCACAACGTGTCAAACTGGCTAAAGAACTGAGTAAACGCGATACCGGTCGTACACTGTATATTTTGGATGAGCCAACGACCGGTTTACATTTTTATGATATCGAACAATTGTTAAAGGTGCTGTATCGTCTGCGTGAGCGCGGTAATACCGTGGTGGTTATCGAACATAATCTGGATGTGATCAAAACTGCGGATTGGATTATTGATCTTGGCCCCGAAGGCGGTAGTAAAGGCGGTAAAATCGTTTGTGTCGGCACGCCTGAGCAGATCGCAAAGCAACCAACTTCATATACCGGTCACTATTTAAAACCTTTATTAGGAAAACGCAGCTTATCCAGTGAGAATGGTAGTCGGCACGGTTAATTGAAGACGATGATTAGATGTTAAAAAACCCCTAGAACAGGGGTTTTTTAACATACAGAATGTTGGTTTAAACGACGGAATTAACCGAAGCTGTAACCAATACCTACTGCAGCAAAGTCAATATTGCCGGGTTTGTTTTTTCCACCGATAGGTTGGATATGTGTCCATGAAGTATCAATAAAAGCATTAGGTGTGATATTGAAGCTTAATCCAATACCTGCTTCAGGAGCCCATTGATGCTTAGCGACACCCAAGTCATTACCGTAGTTGTCATTATTGCCTGTACGTTCATTAAGGTAAGCAGCCTCACTGGTTAAGTAAGCAACACCTAATTTTCCATAGACATTAAATTTATCGTTGATCGGTAAAATGCCTTTAGCAGCTACATCAATGGCATTTTGCTTTAATGTTATTGATCCTGGTTGGTACCAAGCTCCGTGTATTACGATATTAGGAGTAGTCGCTTTTAGTGTAGATAATTGTAGGTAACCTAATTCGACAGCTAGGTTAGGGTTGAATTGATAACCGATCGCAAAACGTCCAGCTATACCACCATTAGGCATTGATTTACTGCCAGGAAAAGCGGGGTCAAAAGAGAGTCTATTCTTCATATGCGTCTTTGCATAACCGGCTTGACCAGTCACATAAATACCATTCGTTGTTGCGTTAGCAGTCATCATTGCCAGTGCCGAAACGCCGAATGCACTTACTGCGATTATTTTTTTAAACATATTATTATTTTCCTCGTAAGAGTTTAACTAGTTAAACAATCTATTATCTATCATTTATATGAATAGTTGTCAAATTTATTATTGATAGAATTAATAAATATTTAGAAGCTTATATGCGCAGTAATGATTAAAAAAACCCCTAGAACAGGGGTTTTTTAACATACAGAAAATTGATCTAAACCACGGAATTAACCGAAGCTGTAACCAAGACCGACAGCAACAAAATCAATATTGCCTGGCTTGTTTTTTCCTAAAGGTTGGATATGTGTCCAAGAAGTGTCAATAAACATGTTAGGTGTGATGTCGTAACTAACACCTACTGCTGCTTCTGGAGCCCATTTATGCTTAGCAATCGCGGCTTGGCTATTGTTAATCATTTTGGTTTGGGCAGTTGTGAGATGTTTTCCATCGACAGTCGTGGTCAGATAAGCCACACCAAATTTACCATACACATTGAACTTATCATTAATCGGATAAATACCTTTACCCACTAAGTCTATAGCACTTTGTGAAATGTTTATTGAACCATTAATGTTTGAAGTACTGGTGCTATCTTTAATAGGGGTATAGAGCAAACCATCAAACTTCTTATTGCTGAGTTGCAGATAACCCATTTCCACGGCCCAGTTTGTGCTGAATTGGTAACCTATTGCCAAACGACCGGCTAAATTTCTGCTATTTGCAGAAAGCTTGTCATTAACATTATAGACCGGCGTTCCTGTTTTCGGCTTAATAGGGCTAAGGCCGGTTTTGTTCTTAGCGTAACCTAATTGACCAGTGACATACACACCATTAGTGGTTGCATTAGCAGCCATCATACCTAGCGCTGAAACGCCTAATACGCTCACTGCGATTATTTTTTTAAACATATTATTATTTTCCTCGTAAGAGTTTAACTAGTTAAACAGCCGGCATTTCTATCACTTGAATAAATAGTTGTCAACTTTATTATCAATAATATTGATATATGGGGGGGTGAAATAGTCCTAAAACCAGGTTTAGACGACAAAAGAACCAAAAAAAACCCCTGGAACGGGGGTTTTTAACAAACAGAATGTTGGTTTAAGCGAGTGATTAACCGAAGCTATAACCAATACCTACTGCAGCAAAGTTTATGCTGTTAGGCTTGTTTTTACCGATCGGTTGAATATGTGTAATCGAGGTGTCGATAAACACGTTCGATGTCATATTATAGGTGAAACCAATGCCCGCTTCAGGAGCCCAATTATGCTTTGCGATTGGAGCCATAATTGACTTAGTTTTTTCCTTACCCACTTTATCACCTTTTACGTCGGTGACTAAGTAAGCCATACCTGCTTTCGCATACACATTGAATTTATCGTTAATCGGATAAATACCTTTACCAACCACATCAAACGCATGTTGGTTAATCGTAACTACTTGCGTGATTTTGGTGATACTAGTGAAATCAGACTTTTGTTGACCTAATTGTAGATAGCCTAATTCAGCTGCCCAATGGGGAGTGAATTGATAACCTATCGCAATACGACCCGCTAAGCCTTTGGCCGATTTTTGGGTTTTGCCGAAGCTGGAACCAGAAGGTAAACCTTTTGCACCTTTGAATTGATTACCTGTAGCAGCATAACCCAATTGTCCGGTAACATAAGCTCCATTTGTTGTTGCATTAGCAGCCATCATACCTAGCGCTGAAACGCCGAGTACGCTTACTGCGATTATACGTTTAAACATATTATTATTTTCCTCGTAAGAGTTTAACTAGTTAAACTAAAGGGCTTGTATATCATTTGACCAAATAAAAAACAATATGTTTAAACGAATAAAATGACCGAAAAAACCCCTAAATTTGTCATCTAAATGACTACTTTTATAGGTAATTCTGCAGAAAAAGAAAAACCCCTTAAAAAAGGGGTTTTTTATTGAAGCTAGGGTCTAAAACAAAGTTTTAACCAAAGTTGTAGCCAAGACCGACAGCAACAAAATCAATATTGCCTGGCTTGTTGTTTCCTAAAGGTTGGATATGTGTCCATGAAGTGTCAACAGACACGTTTGGTGTGATGTCGTAGCTTACACCAAGAGCTACTTCTGGCGCCCATTTGTGCTTAGCAATATTAGCGTTATTATTAAAATCAATGTTTATATTAGGCTGACCAGGTGTTTGCAAGCTACCTTTTACATTGCTAGTAACATAAGCGACACCGAGTTTACCGTAAACATTAACATTATTAGCAACGGGAATAATACCTTTGCCAACTAAATCAATAGCATTTTGTTGAAGTTTTAAAGTGCCTTCACTTTCGCCAAGTGAGGGGTGGTGAACTACACCCAAATTGACTTTGCTTTCACCTAATTGCAGATAACCGGCTTCAACCGCAAAATTTTGATTAAATTGATAACCCAGTGCAATACGACCGGCTAAACCATTATCGGATAGATTTTTGTTATCTTGAGCAGGATCAACAAAGTGGACATAGTCGCCAAGAACATTCGAGACTTTGGTTTTGTTGCCCATATGCGTATTCGCATAACCGACTTGGCCAGTTATATAAACGCCGGGTGCAGCAGCATTTGCAGTCATTGCAGCTAATGCAGAAACACTTAATACAGTTGTACTTAGAACTTTTTTAAACATTATTATTATTCTCCTGAAGAGTTTAACTAGTCAAACGAGCAACTATTAAACAATCGGATTGATTTTTTGTCAACTTCTCTACGCAAAAAATAATTTTCTTTTAATTTTCATCTATATTTTTCATTTATTAGAAAAAAAATAATTTTATGTGAAACTTTATTTTTTTATTATTTTTGTTAAGTAGCGGCGTCTGCAAATGAAATTAATGTAAGGAATAGCTAAAAATTTGATATAATAAAAAGTTAGCTTGAGATGACTGTAAGAAACTTAACTAGTTAACCTAAGCTAACTAGTTAAGTGCGTGTTTAGCCGAAGTTATAGCCGACACCGACAGCTAAGAAGTCGATGTTACCAGGACGATCGTTGCCCAGGGTTTGGATGTGGGTTAAAGAGGTATCCACCGTGACGTTAGGTGTGATGTTATAGTCCATACCGACAGCGATTTCAGGTGACCATTGATGTTTGGCAATACCTTGTCTGGAATTGATGTCTCTAGAGATTATAGAATTATTTGCTTCTAACTGTGTGGTTAAATAAGCCACGCCGAGTTTGCCATAAATACCCACGTTGTTGGTAATGGGCAACTGACCTTTAGCAGCAACATCGATAGCATGCTGCTTATTAGAACGAGTCACTGAACCTTTTTTGAATTCTGCGCTGGGTAGTTGTAAGTAACCTACTTCTAAAGCAAAATTGGGTGTGATTTTATAACCAAGGGCTAAACGACCTGTCAGTCCGTCGTTTGCAAAATCAGCACCGTAACTTTTTACTTGCGATTTCATGTGTGTATCAGCATAACCGATCTGACCATTAACATATAAACCCACAGGAAGCGCTGCATTTGCGTTTATCACAGCACATGCACTAGCGGTTAATACACTAGTAATGAGTATTTTTTTAAACATTATTATTATTTTCTCCAAGGAAATATTATTAGAGTTTACTATTTAATCGTTAATACAAATTAATGTCAATTTGTTAGAAATAACCTGCGCAACAGACAAAAAAAATTATTCATTAAATAGTTTATCGTTATCCAAAATAATACGACACGCCGAGTGCATAAAAATCACTGCTCGGTGCATGATTACTGCCACCCATTTTTTGAATGCGATTCCAAGAAAATTCGATGGGAACATTCGGTTTCAGTGCGTAACTGATGCCTAAGCCAAACGTCGGTTCTAAAGTTTTAGCATAGCTGTTCATGGTTCCAGAATAAGATGGATTAAAGATTTGTACCGCTCCTTGTGCATTAGGTCGTAGATAAGCAACACCTAATTTTGCGTAGAGTGCTAATTTACAGGTGACCGGAAGTATACCTTTTGCAGTTAAGTCAAATGCACTGGATTTAGTCGATGCATTGGCGATGTAGTTATTAGTACCAATTGATGTGTCGGAGTTATTAAAATGACGATAACCAAACTCCATCGCCCAATATTGATCAAATTGATAACCAAAACTAAGACGATAGGTTAACAAGATATTATTCAAACCGGGTAAGGTTACGGGCGAAGTTCCGTTATTGACGGTTACTAAATCAGTGGTATTGAGATGATTATTTGCATAACCAAGCTGAGCACCCGCATAAAAACCTGGCATTTCAGCTTGCGCGTTGGGTGTGATACTGAAAATAGCGCTAGCGAGTAGTAAGGTACTTGTACTTCTTTTTAGCATAATGCTTCCTAATAAAAGTTTAACGAGTTAAAAATAGTTTAGCAAAATTATGTTTTGCAGATAACAGTAAACTACATTTTTAAATACAAACGCATTAGCCAAAATAATACGCCAAACCGATAGAATAAAAGTCGGTGCTGGGTGTGCTGTTACCGCCCCCGACACTTTGAATGCGTGTCCAAGCTAAATCGATGGGTACAAACGGTGTAATATCATAACTAAGACCGACACCGAAACTGGGATTCCAACTATCAGAGTAACCTAAGTAATTACGACCATTCACCACAGCAGAACCATTGGCTTTAAGATATGCTAAACCTAATTTGGCATAAAGATTTACATTACTCGAAATAGGTAACATCGGTTTCGCCATGAAATCGATAGCTTTTTCACTTAAAGAAACATTTGCGCCTGGCACACCACCGACGCCGGAAAAATCGACATCCGAAAAACGCGTATAACCAATTTCAAAAGCAATATTTTGATTAAATTGATAACCACCGGCGATGCGACCCGTAAAAGCCATTTTACTATTAATTGATTGTGCGGCGGCATTGCTGGCTTCTTGATGAGTATCGGCTGTGCCGAGTTGGCCTAAGAGATAAAATCCAGGAATCGATGCACTGGCCACTATCGGGAAGCAACATGAAAAAAGAAAAACTATTTCGGGCCTAATTTTTTTCAACATGAACAACTCCTTGTGAATGAAGATATCCTATTATACGATAAGCGGCATGAACTACCTACCGCGCTGGCGAGCTTATTTCGCCTTGCTTCGTTTACATCAACCGATAGGAATTTTTTTATTGTTATGGCCTGCACTATGGGCGTTATGGATTGCGCGTGCGGGCGCAATAGATTTTAAAGTCCTTGCTTTATTTATAATTGGATCAGTGCTCACGCGATCACTCGGTTGTGTGATGAATGATATCGCCGATCGAAATCTAGATGGTTTTGTGACAAGAACACAACACAGACCTTTAGCGACAGGTGCCGTGAGTTTGCAAGAAGCGGTGTTGATATTAATCGTTTTGACCTTATTGGCGTTTCTTGTGGTTTATCAATTGAACCGCCTAAGCATAGAATTGGCGGTAATCGCGGCAGGGATGATTGCGCTCTATCCGTTTACTAAACGTTATATCGCCTGGCCGCAGTTATTTTTAGGTATTGTATTTGGCGCATGGTCTATCTTAATAGCTTTTGCTGCAGAAACTGGAAAAATACCGAGCATGGCTTGGTTGTTGTTTTTGGCCGCTTATGCTTGGTGTGTCGCCTATGATACCATTTATGCCATGGTGGATAGAGAGGATGACAAGCGTGTAGGAATTAAATCCAGTGCTATCGCCTTGGGCCGTCACGATGTGAAATTTATTGCCGCGCTAGAGTGTGGTTTTGTTTTGTTGTTAAGTATCATCGGCCTCTGCTTAAAATTGAGCATGATTTATTATGTGATGTTGGTGTTAGTAATTGGCCTATTTATTTATCAACATTATTTAATTAAAGGTCGAAAACCTGAAGCGTGTTTTAAAGCTTTTTTGAATAATGCATGGATAGGTGGTTTGATATTTTTAGGGTTTTTCTTTGGTATGCCTAGTTAAAATGTATTCAAAGTCATTGGGCGACATCAACTCCAACAGCTCGGTTGATTACGGCATTTGATTTATCTTTAAAAAAAAGAATCCTCTCTAAAAGCAAGTCGACGTAAACGCTTCAAAGTGACTATTTATTCATTAATTAAAATACGATTTCTCTGGAATTAATCAATTTTTAGGAACTCTGTAGGGGACAAAACTAGAAATAAAGAAAGAACTCACTGCTAAAAAAATCTCATATACTACTTTTTGAATAAAAAAAGAGGTGTGTATGAAACAAAGCAGTGAATTACAAGCTATGTTAAAAGAAATATTAGGCTGGAACAAGGCACGTCTTAGTTGTTTTACAAAAATGTTGTTGGCTTTATTTTCAGTACGCACAGTGAATCTACGAGAACTTGCCGTTGCTTTTGCCAGTGATGCATTAGTCGATTCAAGACATAAGCGATTAAAACGTTTTTTCTCAAACTTTAAGGTAGACACGGGAATTATAGCCCCATGGATTTTCAACTTGTTTTTTCCTGAAACTAAAAAAGTTTATTTGATTATCGATAGGACTAATTGGTATTGGGGTAAACAGAAAATTAATATTTTTATGTTGGGAGTTGCTTATGAAGGCTTGGCGATTCCCTTATATTGGCGTTTATTACCCAAAGCAGGGAACTCCAATTTTACAGAGCAAAAAAGCTTATTAAATCGATTTTTTACGACGTTTGGAACGTCACGGATCGTTGGCCTATTAGCTGACCGTGAATTTGCCAGTGGTGAGCTGTTTCGATGGCTCAATGCGAAGAAAGTGCCCTTCTATATCCGTATTAAGGAAGGGTCCGTTATTGCGAGTAAAAATAAAAAAATATTAACGGCTAAAAAATTCTTTAACCGTCTCAAACCAAAAAATAGTAAAGAATTTCCTATGGCTGTGTGGATATTTGGACAAAAAGTGTATTTAGCCGGCTCCCGTTCAGAGCGGGGAGAATTGATGATTGTTGCAACCAACCAACTTCCTAACAATGCTATTCCTATTTATCTGCGACGATGGGAAATAGAAATGCTTTTTCAAAGTTTGAAGGGGCGTGGATTTTGTTTTGAAGAAACTCGTCTTACACACTATGAACGTATTGAAAAACTTATTTTACTCTTAGTCATAGGGTTTTGTTGGGCTCACAAAGTCGGTGAATGGCAGGCTATTAAAAACCTATCCCTTTTAATCGCTATAGAGAAAGTCTAAGACCTCAATATTCTTATTTTCGCTATGGCTTTGATTTAATTAGAGAAACTCTGCTCAATCCCTGGCGTCGATTATCTATTTTCCGAGATTATCTTAACCAAATGACGAGCCTTTTTTCTAGTAATATTCTCCGTAATTTAGATTGATTTCTACTTTTGTCCCCTACAGAGTTTTAGGAATCTGATTAATATTTTCTTAATATTTTCTTAATTTTTAAGATATAGAATGATTATTCATTAATTAATAAATTATTGCAATGATCAACGATAACTCTAACTCCTTCTATTTTGATAAACAAAAAGAAAATAAATTTTTAACTCGAATAATGTTAAAAATTTTAAAATCTATACTAGACGGAAAACCTAGCATTTATGCCAAAGATATAGATAAAGATTTTTATATATCGGATATAGATAAAAATCTTTGGCGAATTGATTCTATTCTTTCTAATATTAATCTCTCTTTCTTTGAGGAAAAATTAACCCCAAAAAATTTTTCGATTTTATATAAAACAGCAGAAAAATATTTAAATAATCGAGTGAGGAGATTTGAAGATCTTAAAGAAGATTTAAAAAATTTATTTCCTCTTAGTGAATTCAATATACAAATCAACTTAGAAGGGTGCAGTGATTGTTGTATTGTTATTAACAAAAATAATAAACAAAAATTATTCGTAAAGTCATCTAAACAAGATCAACAGAACCGCGAATTTATGATTAATTGTTTTATAAGTAATATATTACGCGGGGTAAATGAAAATTTATCGGCTAGATCTTATATTCATAGAAACGAAAAAAATAAATATCTTGTGTCAGAAGATGTTATAGGTATATTTAGAGAAGGGAGTAAATTTATAGAAGGCTTTGAATATATTAAAGATAATGTAAAAATTATACAAGGTCTAATAAAAAAAACTAGGAAAATGGGAGAATTAATAAATTATTTTAGCAAAGAAGATTTGCT
This sequence comes from Rickettsiella endosymbiont of Rhagonycha lignosa, assembly GCF_964031165.1. Taxonomy (NCBI): domain Bacteria; kingdom Pseudomonadati; phylum Pseudomonadota; class Gammaproteobacteria; order Legionellales; family Coxiellaceae; genus Rickettsiella; species Rickettsiella endosymbiont of Rhagonycha lignosa. The sequence goes on from NZ_OZ035011.1 coordinate 761,803, forward strand.
TACATTAGGCATAATAAGCATTGTTTTCGGGTTAGCTGACTGTCATGGCCATAATATAGGAATAATAATAGAACATTCTAAAACGGATGAGTCAAAGCTTAAAAATAGAATAGTTACCTTTGATTTAGAAATGCATAAAAACCCTAAAGAAATAAGAGCTATATCAAAAGATGAAAATTTGATAAATTATTTTTCTTCAAATATTCAGAAGTATTACAACAATGCGTTTCTTAGGTTCCTCACTCAACCTCTAAAAAATGAGAGTTCATTAGTAAGTGCTGATGATTCTGATGTAACTAGCGCATTTTTAACATTAAAAATGCGCTTAAGCGCTATATATCTGGATAATTCAAGTCTAAATCAGCCTTTCGGAAATGAATTAGACGAACGTGGGTTAATATCATTAATTGAAAAAAGTATCGAGAGTATAGGAAAACCAAAAGACAATATTGAAATTGGATGCATTAAACATCTCAATTCTATTAAACATAAGTTGCTAAAGAATTACCAGACCTTTAAAAAGGCAGTGATGGGAAGATATCTGAAATCCCAAGACGATTTGGATATTCCAACGTCTATTTTTAGTACTAATTTCAAACCTACTTTTTTTTCTCAACCTCCGAATGATACTTGTGTAAGTTTTAACTCAAACGTCGAGATAGGAAGCACGGAATGTGAGACGAGGCGCTCTCGCCCGAGAGGTATGTTTTGATGGGCGAAGAATGCCTCGCGCGCTTAAGCCGAATTTATCCCAATTAACAACCTTTATTAAATTTAAAACTCGCATGTGCGTAAGTCCAGTAATAAATTCTAAGGGCTTACTTTCATTACTTGCTAGGGCTGTCATACGCAAGGTTATTTGCGTGCATTTTCAAGTACGAGCGGTATAATAATTTAAAGGTGGTTATTCATGAAAACCAAAGTTATTTATCCCGGTACTTTTGATCCGATGACCAACGGTCATGTTGATTTAGTACAACGTGCAGCACAGCTTTTTGCAACAGTTATTGTTGCTGTGGCGAAAAATCCCAGTAAAGCACCGGCATTCTCTGTCGATGAACGTATTGCTTTAGCACAAGAGGTATTAAAAGACTTAAACAATGTACAGGTGTATGGATTTGATGGTTTACTCATTAACTGTGCTAAGGAATATAATGCGCGGGTTATTTTGCGTGGTCTGCGCGCGGTTTCTGATTTTGAGTATGAATTTCAATTGGCGAGTATGAATCGAAAAATGATGCCTGATTTAGAAACCTTATTTTTGACCCCCGCCGAACAACATTCCTTTATTTCAGCTAATTTAGTCAGAGAAATTGCGAGTTTTGGCGGTAATGTGGCACAGTTTGTACCGGTGGTGGTTGCGGAGGCTTTACAAGCCAAATTTAAGCAAACAATAAGCTGAGACTAGGTATGGCTTTATTAATAACCGATGACTGTATCAATTGTGATGTCTGCGAACCCGAATGCCCAAATGAAGCCATCATTCAGGGTGAGTTTATCTACGAAATTAAGCCGAATAAATGCACTGAGTGCGTGGGTCATTTTGATGCTCCGCAATGTGTTGAGGTTTGTCCTGTCGCTTGCATAGTCATTAATCCCGAATATCAAGAAACCCCAGAACAATTGTTAATGAAATACCAAGGCTTAGTCGCTGAAATAAAATAAACTGGACTGAAGCGAGGATTTTAGATAAAGCGTAAGGCGCGGATTTGACGAGGAGCGGAGTTAACTGAGATGTTAATGAGGATCGCAGACCAAGTCCGCAACGCAGCGATTTGTCAAAAGCCGATTTTTCGCTTAAGTCCAGAAAAACGCCGGTTGTTTTTTCGACCACTAGACCGCATAATATGCGTCTTTTAGAATTGCTTATATAAGAGGGCCATCATGGCAGTCCAAAAATCACGTAAATCCCGTTCCAAAAGAAACATGCGCCGTGCGCATGATGCATTAACTTCACCGGCTATTTCCATTGATGCAACCAGTGGAGAAACGCATATTCGCCACCACGTCACCAAAGATGGCTATTATCGTGGAAAAAAGGTACTAAAAGCTAAGGAATAACACCTTAAAATGTCTCGTTATACTCTGGCTATAGATGCTATGGGAGGCGACTACGGTCCCTCCGTGATAGTCCCCGCTGTGCTCTTAGCGTTACAGGAAGAGCCTCAGCTACATATTATTCTTGTCGGTGATTTGCCTGAGTTGCAAGAGCAGCTAAAACTGGTAAAAACTAAGCCTGCAGCGAGTCAATTGACGCTACGCGGGGCTACTCAGGTCGTATCGATGGACGAACCTCCGGCTTTAGCACTGCGTAATAAAAAAGATTCTTCAATGCGCGTTGCGATTAATTTAGTTAAAGAAGGCGAAGCGCAGGCCTGCGTGAGCGCTGGCAATACCGGCGCATTGATGGCGACCGCCCGTTTTGTATTGAAAACTATTCCTGGTATCGATAGACCGGCTATCAGTGCCATGCTCCCTACCATGAAAGAACAAACCAAAGTACGCGTTTTAGATTTGGGCGCGAATGTGGATACGGAGGTTGAACATCTACTGCAATTTGCCATTATGGGTTCGGTATTAAGTTCTGAGATCGACAATATTCCCAGCCCGCGCGTGGCCTTATTGAATATTGGCGCTGAAGAAATTAAAGGCAATGAACAAGTTAAAAAGGCCGCTGAATTATTGAAGAATGCACATATCAATTATATTGGTTACATCGAAGGCGATGAGATTTATCAAGGCTTGGCAGATGTCATCGTCTGTGATGGTTTTGTCGGCAATGTGGCATTGAAAGTGACAGAAGGTGTGGCAAAATTAATGGGCCACTATATTAAATTAGCGTTTAATCGTAATTGGTTTTCGCGCCTCTCCGGGTTAATGGCTTTACATGTATTAAAAGGATTACGTAAACAATTTGATCCGGCCCATTATAACGGTGCAAGCTTAGTTGGTTTGCGCGGCATTGTGATTAAAAGTCATGGTAGTGCCAATATATTGGCTTTCAAAAATGCGATTAATGAAGCAATCTTAGAAGTACAAAAAAATATCCCTGAACGTATAAGAGAACAAGTGACCGGTTTATTGAAGGAATCTGAACAGTCTTTATGAAATATTCACGTATTGCAGGCACGGGTAGTTATTTACCGGAAAGAATATTAACGAATGCCGAACTTGAGAAGATGGTGGCGACCACGAATGAGTGGATAGTCGAACGTACCGGCATACGTGAGCGTCATATTATTGGTCCTAACGATAGCACAGCGAGCATGGCCACTATGGCGGCTAAAAATGCGCTAGAAGCCGCTAAGTTATCGGCTAAAGAAATACAATTAATTATTGTAGCTACGAGTACACCCGATAAATTTTTTCCTAGCACCGCCTGTTTAGTTCAAGCAGCATTGGGTGAAGATGGTTGTCCGGCCTTTGATATTGTAGCGGCCTGTGCCGGCTTTAATTATGCATTGAGTGTTGCGGATCAATTCATTCGTAACGGTGTCGTTCAGACTGCACTCGTCATAGGCAGTGAAAGCATGTCGAATATTATTAATTGGGAAGATCGCTCCACCTGTATTTTATTTGGTGATGGTGCCGGTGCTGTGGTATTACAAGCCGCCAATGAACCTGGCATTATTTCTGCACATCTGCATGCGGCGGGTTCTTATCAAAATTTATTGTCATTAAGTTCAGGGTTGAAAAAAGATGATATTCCACATCTTATAATGCAAGGCAGTGAGGTATTTAAAATTGCGGTGAAGAAATTAAGTGCCGTATTAGAGGAAACTTTAGCTGCGAATAAAATCAATAAAAAAGATATTGATTGGTTAATTCCGCATCAGGCCAATTTGCGTATTATTCAAGCGATGGCGAATAAACTTAAAATGACGATGCAACATGTTGTGGTTACATTAGATCAACATGGCAATACATCGGCTGCTTCTATTCCGTTAGCGTTAGATGTCGCCGTGCGTGATGGTCGCATCCAACGCGGCCAATTATTATTAATGGAAAGTTTTGGTGCAGGGTTGGCGTGGGGTTCTGCTTTAGTGCGCTATTAAGAGGGCGTTTTTAATTGCACGATGCTGGCCAAAAAGCACTGTTTTTTGTCTCAGCCTAATACAATTTAAGATGCCCTCTAACGATAAATTATCGTCTCTTATTTTGATTTTATTATGTTTAATTTGAATGAATAAATAATTATGGCTAAAAAAATTGCATTTATTTTTCCGGGACAGGGTTCACAAACATTAGGAATGTTAGTGGAATTTGCTAAAGAGTTTTCTATCATTCAAGACACATTTATAGAGGCTTCGCACGTCTTAAAATTTGACCTATGGGAATTGTGTCAAGACGGTCCAGAAGCCGCACTCAATCAAACAGAAAACACCCAACCCGCTTTATTAGCAGCCAGTGTGGCCTTATGGCGTGTTTGGCAACAACAACGGGGTCTTAAACCGACATTTATGGCAGGACATAGCCTAGGTGAATATTCTGCCTTGGTGTGTGGTGGCGCATTGGATTTTATGACAGCGGTACGTTTGGTGGCTGAACGAGGACGCTTAATGCAAGCAGCAGTTCCACCCGGTGTAGGCGCCATGGCGGCTATCGTGGGTTTAGATAATGATAAAATACAGGCTTTGTGTGAGTCGCTTGCCGAAGGCCAAGTCTTATCGCCCGCTAATTACAATTCTATCGGTCAAACGGTGGTGGCCGGAGATGCGGCTGCGGTGCAGCGCTTGCTTGAACAGGCTAAATCAGCAGGCGCTAAATTAGCGAAACTGATTCCCGTTAGCGTTCCATCGCATTGTGCTTTAATGAAACCCGCTGCAAAGCATTTAGCTGAAACCTTGGAAACCATTCATATTTCTGTACCACATATTCCTATTGTCAATAATGTCGATGTTGCTATCGAACATGATCCAAGTTTGATAAAAAAAGCATTAGTGGAACAATTATATAATCCAGTGCGTTGGGTAGAAATAATCCAACAGCTCGAGAAGCGTGGGATTGAAGAAATGATTGAATGCGGTCCAGGTAAAGTGTTGGCAGGTTTGAATAAACGTATCACATCGATACCCACACTCTCACTACAGGATCCGGAAATACTACAAGAAGCCTTAATTGGTTAAGGATGGTTTTATGTTATTAAAAGATAAAATAGCCTTGATAACAGGTGCCAGCCGGGGTATTGGCGCAGCGATTGCGGTTGCGATGGCACAGCAAGGTGCACTGGTTGCTGGAACGGCTACCAGCGCTGCCGGTGCAGAAAAAATTTCTCACATATTACAAGAGCAAGGATTGAAAGGTAAAGGTTTCGTCTTAAATTTAAATGATGATGCATCGATAAAAAATTTAATGACAGAATTACAAACGTTTGGACTTCCTAATATAGTAGTGAATAATGCGGGTATTACGCGTGATAATCTGTTATTGCGTATGAAAGCAGATGAATGGAATGCCGTGTTAGAGACTAATCTAAGTGCAGTTTTTAAGTTAACACAGTTGTGTTTGAAGCCGATGCTAAAAGCACAATCTGGGCGTATTATTAATATTTCTTCTATAGTAGGCTGTACAGGAAATCCTGGTCAGGCCAATTATGCGGCGGCAAAAGCAGGATTAATTGGCTTTACTAAAGCGTTGGCACAAGAAGTGGCAACGCGGAATATTACTGCGAATGTTGTGGCGCCAGGATTTATAGCTACCGATATGACCAGTCAATTAAATGAAAATCAACGCACTTTGTTGTTGGAAAAAATTCCAGTCAAACGTTTGGGCACTGCACAGGATATCGCTCATGCGTGCGTCTTTTTAGCCTCGGATTGGGCTGCTTATGTGACCGGCAACACATTGCATGTTAATGGCGGAATGTATATGAATTGATCAGAATAGCTTTGCAAAGTAAGTTTAGTTTTATAAGCGGCTAAACTTAATTGCTTAAATTAATTAAAGTGGCTTGCGTTCATTCAGGAATTGAATAAACTAAGCGACAGGTTTTATTTATATTAAATAGGGGAGATTCTCAGTGAGTACAATTGAAGAGCGTGTCAAGAAGGTAGTGATTGATCAACTTGAGATAAGTGAAGGAGAAGCGACCATGGAAGCTTCTTTTGTCGATGATCTGGGTGCCGATTCTTTAGACACCGTAGAATTAGTTATGGCTTTAGAAGAAGAGTTCGAGACCGAAATTCCAGATGAAGAAGCTGAAAAAATTCGTACCATTCAGCAAGCAGTTGATTATATTAAGCAACATCAAACTGAAACTGAAGACTCAGAACACAACGAAGAATAAATTCCATCTAAATATAGGCTCACAGTCATTGTGTTTTGTCATTGCCGCGAAGGGAATTATATATCAGCGGCAAAGCAGACAAAAATTCAAATGCAAAGAGTACATAAGTCAGTTCATTTGAAGGGGGCAAAGTAACGTGAAGAAAAAGCGACGTATCGTAGTAACCGGTGTCGGTATGATGACGCCATTAGGTTTGAACACCAAAACAACCTGGGAAGCGATATTGGCTGGCAAAAGTGGAGTAGCTACTATCACCCAATTTGATGTTTCTGTTTTTCCCTGCCAAATATCTGCAAGCGTGCGTGATTTTCAAGCAGAAAATTATGGTATTTCGCCGAAAGATGGCCGCAAAATGGATTTATTTATTCAATATGGTTTAGCGGCAGCGCTAGAAGCGATGACGGATTCAAAACTCGAAGTGACTGAAAAAAACGCTGACCGAATCGGTGTTGCAGTAGGCTCTGGAATTGGGGGTTTACCTTTTATTGAAGAAAATCACACGCGATTAGAACAAGGAGGTCCACGGAAAATCTCTCCTTTTTTTATACCGGGTGCCATTACCAATATGTTAGCCGGTCAAATTTCGATACGTTATGGACTACGAGGCCCAAATATTGCGGTAGTAACGGCTTGTACTACGGGCACACACAATATCGGTTTAGGAGCGCGCACTATTTTATATGGTGATGCCGATGTGATGGTCGTTGGTGGTTCGGAAATGGCGACCACACCTTTAGGTTTAGGTGGATTTTCTGCGTGCCGGGCCTTATCTAATCGGAATAAAGATCCGCAAGCGGCCAGTCGTCCATGGGATAAAGCACGGGATGGCTTTGTATTAGGTGACGGCGCGGGTATTTTAGTTTTAGAAGAATATGAGCGTGCCAAACAACGCAATGCACCGATCTACGCTGAACTTGTGGGTTTTGGTATGAGTGCCGATGCTTTTCATATGACCAGCCCATCGCCCGACGGACAGGGTGCGATGACGGCTATGTTGAATACATTGCATGATGCGAATATCGATAAAGAAAAAGTGGCTTATATCAATGCGCATGCCACGTCGACCTTGCAAGGCGATTATTTAGAACTAAGAGCCATCCGCCGTGTATTTGGCGATTATGCCAAGAAGATGGCAATTAGTTCGACTAAATCGATGACGGGCCATTTGCTAGGAGCGGCGGGTGCGGTAGAAGCTATTTTTACTATTTTGGCATTGAAGGATCAAAAAGCACCACCGACTATCAATTTAGATAATCCAGGAAACCCCCCTGAGCTGAATATACCCGACGATGATTTTGTTGATCTGAATTTTGTACCGAATGTACCACAAGAATTAAAAATGGATTATGCACTCTCTAATTCTTTTGGGTTTGGTGGAACGAATGCCTCCTTGCTTTTTGCACGATTATGAGACTTCTTTGGAAACACAGGAATTTGCTTGAGTTCGCAGCAAACGACTGGCAAGAACCGGAGTTTACATGAGCTAAGCGCGGACCCGGAGCCAGTATTCAACAATGAAATCAAGCAAATTACATAAATTTGGAAGACATCTTATGTCTAAAAGATTGACCTTGATTGCATTAGTCATTCTGGTTGTCGCTTTCTTATGTAGTTATTTTGTCGCGCATTATCATCGTTTTTTACAATCACCTTTAAATCCAACACAAACGATACACATCGTTTTTGCCCCTGGTTCATCCGTACATCGCTTAGTTGCAGATTTACAAAAACTAGGTGACATGCCACATCCGCGTTATTTTTTATTTTTAGCCTATATAAAAGGGGCGACGAGTAAATTAAAAACTGGGGAATATCAGTTTGATCCGGGTACGACACCCAGTCAGCTGTTGAATCAAATGTTAGCTGGGAAAGCTATTTTTCACCGTTTTACGATTGTTGAAGGTTGGACATTTCAACAATTAATTAGTGCGTTGAATAACGTAGACTTTGTTAAACATCAACTTAAACATGTTTCTTCGGAACAAGTCTTAACTAATTTGGGCTTACCCGCGCAGAATCCCGAAGGTTTATTTTATCCAGCCACGTATTATTTTAGCGCAGGTGTCAATGATAGTGATTTATTAAAATGGTCGTATCAATTATTAGAAAAGAAACTACAGGCTGCTTGGAAGGATCGGGCCACAGACCTACCCTATAAAACACCGTACCAAGCATTGATTGCAGCATCTTTAGTGGAAAAAGAAACTGCGGTTGCTAAAGAACGGCCTATGATTGCCGGCGTGATCGTGCGGCGTTTGCAGGCGGGCATTCCTTTACAAATCGACGCCAGTATTATTTATGGTTTAGGTGCGCATTATACAGGTAAGTTAACGATTGAAGATCTCCGTAAAGATACACCCTACAATACCTATACGCGCAGAGGTTTGCCACCGACACCGATAGGCAGCCCCAGTTTTGCTTCTATCACCGCTGCTTTGCATCCGGATCATAGTCAAAATTTATATTTTGTGGCAAAAGGCGATGGGTCGCATCAATTTTCCGAGCATTTAGCCGAACATAATTTAGCCGTACAACTTTATCAACTCGATCAGCGCTATCCGATTGTTAAGAAAAGAAGATCGTGTCAAAGTTTGTGGTATGTTAGTAAAACGATGCGTGCATTTTTTTGTAAATTGAATGATTTAAGTAGTTAGTTCTAGCTACTGTGACGCGAGAAGGAGATATCACTTAATAACGAATTAGCCTATCTTTTTGACTATAGTGCGTGATAGTTTCTTTTAGTAAGATCTGCTGAGCCTCGTTAAAATGAGGCATTACATATTTTGCCCAGGTGACGATAGAATAAAGATTTAAGGATTCGTATAAAAATATTCTTTTTATTAAATTTTTGATATCGCCGTCTGATAAATTGATGTAGGCATGCTTGTAGGTTTTCAAAAAAAGCTCTTTTTGCTCAGCGTTAAATTCGGTCACACAGAATAACCTAGAAATATCGTAGGCCGGATCTTCCATACTAGAAAGTTCCCAATCCATTAATTGCAGATATCCGTTGTTTTCGATGAGATTAAAATGATGTAGATCCCCATGTGAAGGAAGTAAAACTTTAGACTTTGCCAGAAAATTTTTAATACCGAATAGTTTTTTTAATACTCGATGATCTTTTTTATTTAAGATAGGTAGAATGTTTTGAAAACATTGCGATGCTTCGTCGATAAAAGAAATGCCCGTTTCTGAATTTTTTTTGAATGTAAACTCCGAATAATGTAATTTTTTAACTAAATGCGCTAAAGCAATTAATTGAGTGGGTTCTTTGAGGTCAGCAGTGGATAAAGGTTGAAAGTTTGGAATAAATTCTGTTACCAAGAGACTGTATTTTGCATAATAAGCAATTATTTTTAAAGGCGTTAAATTGAGTAATCTTGCTAACCGAAGGTTTTGTATTTCTACTGAAAACTCAGGAAATAAGGGGTTATACGTTTTTGGAAAACGTAACACCAGATTTTCAGTTGGATAATGGTAGGTATCATTGGAATGACCGCCTTTGATTTCTTTAAATTGACTCGGTTGATAGATTTTTAGGATTAACAATTGGATTAAAAGATTTTTATTCTGTAGTTTGGGTCCTTCTTTTTCTGTGATAACATCCGATAAAATCCGACAAAAATAACTATTTTCTTTTTTTGCAATCGCTTGTATAAATTGCCTCGGCATAACATCCCTTAATGTTTCAATTTTTCAGTTTTCCACATAAATTTCGATTGTATTATACCAAGATGTTGGATGTGTCAGAAATGAATGAAGGTAATGTAATATATTTTAAATTATCTGCCGCCGCTTAACTGCGGAATCTTTAATTCATTCTAAGCCAAAGTTCTGTGTTTATTTTTTCTTTAATTAATCACTTTTTAACAGATAATTTTATCTAAAATATTGAATTAGTTATTTTAAATTTTTTTAAAAAAAATACTAGTAAAAATTAAAAATTATCGTTATATTGCGCCGCCCATTTAGATTGAAAATAATATTTTAATTGAGACCAATAATAATGCCATCTTCAAGTTCTTCAGAATACGATCATTTGTCAACACCAGCATTTAATGCACGCTACAAGTTATTAGCTGGTTTTATAAAAATACACCAAGAGATGATTGATTCGGCGTATACAAAAATTCATCAAGAATTTCTAAGCAGTACTGAAAATAATTTTTCTGATTTTATAAAAAAAGACAATCCTAAGATTCAATCAGAATACAACAAAATTTGGGGGATTTATGAAAGATTTAAGGATGAAAATAAAAATGATGTCAATAAAATTACAGAAAATATTTTTGCGCTGAATATTAATGAAAATGAAAGTGAGGAAAGTGTCGATAGTGAAGTGAGTATTGAAAGTGTAGGTAGTATACAAGACACTAACAATATTGAAAGTGAAGAGGGTTTAGAAAGTATAGAAAGTATTAACGATGATTCTACATTGGATAGAAAATCATTATTACATAAAGCGGCGTTAGAAGAAGATCTGCCACTGATTAAATTTCTGGTAGTGACAGGACATGCTATCAATCTGCAAGATGCGCAACATAAAACAGCTTTATACGATGCTTGCTCACAATTAAAAATTGCATCGGCGAATATCTTACTGGATATGGGTGCCGATCCGAATCTTGGCAATAGCCATATAAAATATAAATACATATCCAAAGAAACGCACACCGAGCAAGAGTTGCGTGGCAGCAGAGTTCCTTTAGTGGCGGTTATTAAAAGCACGGCGACAGTCACTGCGGCGAAACTTACTACAACTTCATTAACAGGAGAAGATTTTTCAAATCTAAGCGATGAACAAGCAACAAAACAAGCAGCAGCCAAACTTGTAGAAAAATTGATTGCAAAAGCTGCGGATGTCAACCTGAAAACGGGTAAAAAAGAATTCCCAGCATTACATCGCGCAGTTGATAAGAAAAAACTTTTAATTATTAAGGAAATTATTAAATCAGGTAAAACTAACTTTGAGTTGGTTGATCAAGGTGGGGAAACCGCTTTACACATGGTGGCTGATTATCGAACGAGTGATGATAAAGAACATGAACAATCAGAGATGCAAGAAGAAAAAGAAATCGCTGAGGTACTTGTTCAACACGTTGAAGCCCTCGATATAAAGGAACATTTGGGTGGCAATACGCCCTTACATACAGCGGTTATACGCAGTAACCTGGATGTTGTGAAAGCCATTTATAAAGAAGATTATCGTTTTTTTTCTCACCAAAAAATCTTAAGCATACCAAATAAAGATGGTAATACACCGCTACACGAAGCGCTTAAAGAAGCACAGCGAGGACCTAAAATTTTAGCGTTTTTACTGAGTGTTGCGACAAAAGATGATTTAGCCATTGTTAATAATAAAGGTGAAACAGTAAGCCAAATGACTGATCGTTTATTGCAAGAAGCAGACAGCGTCAAATCCTTAACTGACGAAATAAATGCAGCAGCAGAGGCTCTGGAGCTGATTTTAGATGATAACTCCTTATCGAATGAGAATATAATACCTGCATCTGCAGAAATCGAGGAATTACATACAGCAATCAGTAATTTAAGGGATAATGATTCTTTTGAGAACAAAGAATCCGATGATTTAGGTGGTGGCTTATCTAAGAACGCAGATGATTTGTTTAGTGCTTTAGAAAACTACAAGAAAAGTCCTGGTTTGTCGGTAAAGGATGCAAATAATTTACTTAAAAAGATAAACAAGCTAACTGCTGATACTGAAATAGAATTTTTTCATGAAAATTATCTCAATTCATTAGAAAATGTTAAACAGCAGAACTATTTCGCTTGGAAAGCGGAACAATTACGCCTGCCCAGCAGTTTTCCAGATCTAAGACCTATAGATCCTAACTTAGTATCTCGGCATCCAGATCAAACTTATATCCTTGCAGAACAGTGGTATGAACATGGACTTCAAGCGTATCACAATCGAAATTATCCAACGGCCATAACTAGCTTAGAAAAATCGGTAAACTTCTTCAAACCACGTTATTCTAGACACCGTGCACTCGCTTTTGCTCATGATACATTAGCCAGTGCATATTTAGCTGCAAATAATAATATTAATGTACAAAACAACCAAATACTCTTTGATGATAATAATGCAAATGCACAAGTAAATTTAGAAGAAGCTATCAAAATTTATCTTCCTTTGAAAGAATATCAATTTCTCGAATCCGTTTATCAAAACTTAGCGAAAATCTATGTTAAAGATGAGTATAGTATTGCTCGCTTCGAAGAAATTAATCGCAAAAAGTTGTCATTAGATAATCAAGAGCAATTACAAGGACATTTGGCATTAGCCGGTCTTTATAAACAACTTGGAGAGCAAGCATTTGTATCCGCTTCTTTTTCAATGCAGGATTTATGGACACGCGAATCTTATCATTATCATCAAGCTTATAAACTAAGCCAAGGCAAGCTAGATAATTCCGCACATGTGGTTTTACAGCGTGAAATCGGCATCGCTAACGATGAGAATTTAGGCACGTATAATATTCAGCAATGTGTGGCGGTGGTGGCGTTTGATCCAGTTACGAAAAAGGTGGTTTTGTCGCATTTTGATAAAGCGTCTGGACCCGCAAGTTTTATTCAGCAACTTGCCAATGAATTTCCAGGACCAGCGCCCATCGATCTGTATATCAGTGGTGGCAGGGATCGTGTGACTCCCGCTTCAACTATTATTCCAAGTAAAGTATCCGATAACAATATTGATTTTGTTTTAAAACAAATACACTTAAAAAATAGTGAAGATTCGATAGATGGCAATCCTGAAAATGGTCGATTTAAGATAAAAGCCTGTGATATAGGTGATAAGCCATCCCCAGAAGGCATTGTCTTTGATGTGCAAGCGCAAGCGCAACGTTTAGTCCATGCTACGCCTAATCTTGATGATACTAGTCTTGAATCAAGAGCGGTTAACTTTATATTGCAAAAAAGCAAAGCAGATTATGTATGTCCATTAAACCCGGTCGATTTTACTAAAAGCGAAACTGAAAGAACGATAAGCTTTTCTTCTGCAGAACAGCAGCAAATACGCGATAAAACGGCAGAGTATACTCAGTATTATTCTTACGGAACCGAGGGAAAAACTTGGCAACATGATCAATTACTTTACCCCTTAATGACAGTGAATAACGAGATAGACAGAGTAACTCGTCAAGACTTTGACCAAGGTTTGCTAACTGACTATTTAACTCACTACAGGAACTCTCTGCAGGGTGCCCCATTAAGAACGAATACGCTTCAGGTAGCTGATGATGATGAGGAAAATTTTAATCAATGGTTGCTATGTCTTGGAAATAGACGTAGACGCGAGGCCGGTCCTTGTACATTAGATAGTGAACATTTGCTTGAAGGCATGCGTAAGTTACCTGAAAGCAAACAAGCTGAATTTTTAGAACAGGTGTCTAAGCGTAAGGTGGGAGGCGCTAAGCAGGAAGAAATAGCGACCTTGGTGCATAATCAAGAAACTACGAATCATCTAAAAAAAGTGGGCAGTATTTCTGCAAAGCTACTGGATGGATTATTTTATGATGACGCCATAATGGGCTTGTCGAAAGGTGATCCTTCTCAGGCTATGCAGCTGGGTGGTTTTAAAGCACTAAGCTATGGATTAGGAAAAGCATCCGCAAGGATGGATGCTACAGGACTTGATTTGATAGCGGAAGGAAAGACGATTCCAGGTAATTTATTGCGTGCGGGAGGCCCTGTTGTACGGCGTGGTACATCCATATTAATTGGATTTGATTTGTATAAGCAAGCCAGCGAATTGCAAAAAGATAGTAATAATACCGATGCGCTGGTAGGTGTGGTCAGTGATGGTATCCAAATAGGAACTGATTTGGTTACCGGTGGTATAGAAGTCGCTGAGATCACTTCTGAAAGAATTGCGTTGATGGGTATTTCTGAAGTAACGGGACCTGTAGGCGAAGCCGTGGTGGGTATCGTCATCCTAGGGGATAGAATCTATGAAGATGTAGAAAAAGTCGACCAAGAAAATCATTTAGTTCATTTAACGGTTTTGGAAAGGATTGAGGAAGGTGGATTAGCATTTGCCGGCTTTGAATCACGAACGTATCTCAAAAAAATGTTTGATGAAGTCAACGAATACAAGCGCATCTTACCCAAGCGATTCGAATTTTTAAAAAATCATCCCGAAGTTAAATATATTATATTTCCTGCCATTGAGAAGACGAATCTAAATTGTAACGGAGTGAGGGAAGAAGAATCCTGTACGGCAGGCGGGCCTATGTTCGCGTCACGGTGTTCGACTAGAAAGGTCGGATGCGATCCTATCTTTGCTGAAATTGAGAATAACTCCGCTGATTTCTCAGCGCCGCGATCAGGTTTTAAAGTGACCAGAGAAATAATTGTTGCACCTGCTGGAAGTCAACTGCTTTGTGTCCCTACCGCGGAGGATGGGGATGAACTTCCTACCGAAGCGGCTTTTTTCTGCGAGAATGCAATCGGACTCGAACGTAGTGCTACTAACAATGGAACAATTGCTTTATTCCAGTTAGGTGTAGGAATGGATGGTGTGATTGGCTTTCCCGAATTAATTAATGCGTTTATGATCAATAATGGTGCTAAATACTATCGAGGGGGTAAAAAAGATGATCAGTTTTTTCTACAAGCTACAGAAGTAATTAGTGCGATAGATGCAAAGACATTCGCGAGCGGTTTAGATGGAGCAGAGGGTAGCGATAGCTTACTCCTACAGGAGTTTAAGCCCTCTGCAGATAAAATAATGGTTGATTTCGCTAACGGAAATTTACGGTATAACAATAAAACTCTGGCTATCACGCGCATAGAAAAACTCTTCGGAGGCGCTGTGCCGTTAGACATAACGGCGGCTTGTGATACCGAAGAGATTCATTTAAGAAATGGGGCGATAGTTCAACAGACGAATACCTTGTTAATTCCGCAAAGTAGTTGTGCTTATGGTTTTGCAACCTATTTACAAGCGCCTGTTACTCTTAATGTCAATATTGAAGCAGAAGCTGGAAATTTTCCTTATTATATTTTACCAGGCAAAGGAAATATGGCCGTTAACTCAACCGCAGAAGGTAAGTCTAATGCGGAACAGGAAATTATTTTTAAATTGCCGATTTCCGATGTAATGTCTATTCAAGCTTCGATGACATCGACTGCGTTAAATTTAACCCTCAATGCTGAAGATAAGGCGGAGGCGTTTAAATTTGAATTACATACCAATTTGTTTAATAGGACGCGCATTTATTTCATGGATGCTGAACTGAGAGTTGGTTATAAAAATTTATATCTTTTTCCAATTTTAGGAAAGCCTAATCCAAGTACCGCTGCAATCATGGATAAATATGCGCCTATTGCGAGTCGTTTAAATCTTATTTGTAGTTTAATGACTGAAAACAATGAGCAAATTGTTATTGGCCATAATGGACATGAAGTCATGCAAAATAATCCTAGAGCATTTCGAACACATCTGAATGGCAATGGTGGTGAAGGAGTTTTTGTTATTCAATCAGGAATGCCAAGCTTAAGACGCTCGCATTTACCGATCCCTGAAACGGTAGTTTATCGTCGTCCAGAAGATACGCGCATCGATACACTCGATTTCCGCCCCTTAGTGGAGCAAATTCAAGCGGGTAATTCGACCGCTAAATTAGTTATTATTCCACCGAATGCTCAGAATCATCTAGGCGATGATTTATTATTGTTACTTGGCATTGCTGCAGCACCCCCCAGTCAACGATTGATCGAAGTGGCTACGGTGCGTTTAAAAGATGCGCGCTTGGATCATTGGTATAAACACTATTTACATATTCTTTTAAATGATAATTTACCGCAGCAGATAGCCGGTCGGCACGCGCACCTGTATTTAAAACCAATGCCTTTAGAATTTGCTGCGCAGTATGAAATGGCCAGTGTCGGTGTCAAGGATGTCGAAGAAAATATCGATGTTATTATTCCGCGACCCTACGAAGCCAATGCTTTTTTCCACCATAATAAAACTAATTTAGTATGGACGAATAGGCTGAGTAATCGCACTAAAGAGGTTGAACCCTTTTCGCTAATAGTAAAGAAATTTTTCGAAGAACCTAAGTTGCAGACGTTGGTATTAAAGTTTACCGATCAGGAAATAGCATTAAATAATAAATTAACAGAACTTAAGGCAGCCGAAGATTTTAAATCGGTAAAAAATGCTCATCTTGCTCGCTTGCGCGCAGAATCCTTATCGATTATACATCCTGAGCAACTTTTACCTAAAGCAGCTCAAAATGTGACTGAGATTAGTGTAGCTCAGGATCATTACTCGAGTAATGATATTAATGCGACTTCTATTGAGTCAGAAGAGCATATGCCTGTTTATTCGCGTGAGGAAACGAGTGGGATTGATAGGATTAGACTGCGTCGTTCTGCTGCAAAGGATTCTGATTTTGGCGGTACTTCAGATGCAACGCGTTTACGGAATTGGGTGCATTATCCACGATTAATCGCAGAAAATATGTTGCGTACAACAGGAGAAATTTTTACAATGCTTCGATCAAATATTCACAATCTCAGTTCTTACTTACCAGATATAAACTTTTCTGGTAATCCAGACTCACTTAATGAAGCTTCCATTTTAGGAAATAAAACTTCCATAGTTCACCCCATTGCTATTCAAGAATATGTAGTTAATGCTCAGGATGTGCCATTAAAAACATGTTTTCCTTTAAAATTAGTGGATCCCGAACAAGGATCTATTGATGGAGTAAGTTGTCGCATTCCTAATGCAAAGATTAATTTCTTCCATAACACTTTTGATCCCGCACCTTTTGAACAGCCTGAAGATAGTTTTACTAATTGTCACCCCACCGAATGGTATGACCGACCCGCAGTTATTTGTGAAGGAGAAAAAACTACGGCTATTGTTATCCCACATTTACCACATCGTATTTTTGATCCGCTTGATAGCTGGTTGATGCTAGGACAACTAACTATAGCAATGCTTAACCAATTTTTTTCCAAACCAGTGAATGAGACTCGATATCAATTAGTGGAAGAGTTTTCCTTGAAAATATCATTCTTATTGGAGATAAAATTAACAGCGGCGAAGCTGAAATTAAAAAGCTTGCAAAAACAAAAAGAAGTAAGTATGAAAGAATTAAATTGGATTTCACTACAGTTAGAAGACCGACAAGAAGAGTTTGAACAATTCCGAAAACTTAATCGGATAACAAATCATGAAGTAACAGAATTTACAGAGAACTTATTTGCTTTGCAAGAAATGTTGGATGAAGTAGAAGAGATGCCCACGCATACCTCTTCCAATTTCGCACAAAAAGACAATGACGTATTTGCGCGTGCAGCTAACGGAAATTACTCAAGTCATTTCTTTGGGTTAACGCGGCCTTCTGGTTTCTTTGAGGGTGCCGCGAATCAAATTAATACGGTAAAAAGGTTAATTTCAGCGTCTGTATCATAAAGGCGCTGGGATTCATTTAACGAGTATGCGTATAATTGCTGAAATATTCAGTTGGATGTGTTATGCAAATCAATCGAGCGCGCTTTATTACTTTAGAGGGCATTGAGGGCGTAGGAAAGTCAACGCAACTTAAATTTATCGCCGATTATTTGCAGCAAGCGGGAATCGCGCTGACCGTTACGCGTGAGCCGGGAGGTACGGAAGTCGCAGAAGCCATACGTGCTTTAGTGTTACAATCCGATTTTTCACCGGAAACTATTATTCCTGAATCCGAGCTATTATTATTTTTTGCGGCACGTGCGCAACATATCCACTATGTCATTAAACCGGCCTTGCAACGCGGTGATTGGGTACTCTGTGATCGATTTACTGAAACCAGTTATGCTTACCAAGGCGGCGGTAGAGGCATTGATTTGGCCTTTATTCGTAGTTTGCAGTTATGGGTACAACAAGATTTAAAAGTGGATGCCGTTTTATTACTCGATGCACCGGTCGATATTGCCTTACGTCGTACACAACGTCGAAAAACCTCAGACCGTATTGAAGCCGAGAAACAAGATTTCTTTACGCGCGCACGGGCCAGTTATCTCGAGCGCTCCAAACAAATGGCGGATTGTTATCATGTGATTGATGCCAGTCGTTCATTAAAGGATGTACAAAAACAAATTAAGCAGGTGTTGGAGCAACTAGTCGCATTATGGGTAAAATCAGATGAATAATTATTCAGCGCCTTTACCCTGGCAAGCGCAACAATGGCAGCAGCTGTATCACTGTCATCAAGAAGGCCGATTAGCGCATGCTTTATTGCTGGTAGGACAAGCGGGTTTGGGTAAAACCTTATTTGCAGCAAATTTTGCTAAAACCTTACTCTGTAAACAGCCAGTGCAGCAAATAGCGTGCGGCCGTTGTCGTGATTGTGTGTTAGTGGCCGCGGCAACCCATCCCGATTTGTGTTGGCTTGCTACAGAAAAATCCAGTCAGGGCATTAAAATTGATCAAGTACGCGCGGTGATAGAAAAATTAAATCACACCAGTCAAGCAAGCTACAAAATTATTGTAATTAATCCAGCGGATAGCTTATTGCTGGCAGCGAGCCATGCTTTATTAAAAAGTTTAGAAGAACCGAGTGAACGAACCTTATTTATTTTATTGACTGAAAAAATTGAGTGCTTATTACCCACTATTCGTAGTCGTTGCCAAGTGATTCGCTTTGCGACGCCAGAAAAATCGCTGGCGACGACTTGGTTAGCGCAGCAACTTCCAGCGTCAACACCTATCGATAAGCTTT
This sequence comes from Rickettsiella endosymbiont of Rhagonycha lignosa, assembly GCF_964031165.1. Taxonomy (NCBI): domain Bacteria; kingdom Pseudomonadati; phylum Pseudomonadota; class Gammaproteobacteria; order Legionellales; family Coxiellaceae; genus Rickettsiella; species Rickettsiella endosymbiont of Rhagonycha lignosa. The sequence continues at coordinate 780,829 of NZ_OZ035011.1, forward strand.
ATCGTTTATCCGCCGGTGCGCCATTACTTGCATTGAGCTATGCCCAGCAAAATTATTATTCATTTTATACCGACTTGTTGGCCTCATTAGCGCAATTATTCAATCAAGAACTGGATCCCGTCCACTGTGCAGCACAGTATGTGAAAAGTGATACGCGGCAATTATTATCGACGCTATTGAATGTCATCAGCGAATTGCTTAAATGCCAGTTACTGAACGGATATTTAGCGATAGAGGGTGCGTTATCGCATTTAGCCGCGCGCATGTCGACGGATTTTTTGTTGCAGTATTTTGATAGCTTATTGGCATTACAAGCGCATACCGCTAAAATCAGCTTGAACTTACCCTTAATGTTAGAAGATCTGTTTTCTCGTTGGGCTTTACAAGGTAAATCATGTTAGTTGACTCACATTGTCATTTGGATCGATTGGATCTGGATTATTTTAAAAAAGACCTAAGTGCCTGTCTGGAGTTTGCTAGAGAGCAAGGTGTGATACACTTTCTTTGTGTCTGTATTGATTTAGCCAATTTTCCGGCCGTATTAACGATTGCTGAGCAATTTACCGATGTTTCCGCGTCTGTCGGCGTGCATCCTACCGAACAAGTCGCTCAAGAAGCGACATTCGAAGAATTAACTAAGCTTGCAAAACATCCTAAAGTGGTGGCTATCGGCGAGACGGGTTTGGATTATTACCGTGAAAATACCGAAAAGGAATGTCAACAACAACGATTTCGGCAACATATTCGTGCGGCTATTGCGGTGAATAAGCCATTGATTGTGCATACTCGAGCAGCGCGCACCGATACGTTGCGTATTTTAATAGAAGAGGATGCGCAGCAGGTGGGCGGTGTACTGCATTGTTTTACGGAAGATCTAGATATGGCTGAGGCCGCTATTGAAGAAAATTTTTATATATCTTTTTCTGGAATTATAACGTTTAAAAATGCTGTTGAGTTAAAAGCTATTGCGCAAACATTACCTTTGGAACGCCTGTTAATTGAAACAGATTCACCTTATTTAGCACCGCAACCATTTCGCGGTAAACCTAATCAACCGGCTTACGTGCGTTACGTTGCCGAATATTTAGCTGAATTGCGTGATTGTTCGTTAGAAGATATTGCCAATCAAACCACCACTAATTTTTTTACTTTATTTAAACAAGCACAACATAACTAGTCAGTGGATAGACGTTAACTTTTTAAAGAGAGACGTTTTAAATAATGCGCGTATTATTTTTCTGTGTATTGCTTGTTAGCTGTAGTCTATGTATGGCGGAAAGCGCTAGCGAACGAGCAACCGCTGCAAATTTTAATTCGATACAGACCCAACCGAAAAAATTAAGCCGTTTTTTGCATGACATGCCGAAAGGAGGTGATTTGCATAATCATCTGGGTGGTGTGAGTATGGCGGAGAATATGTTGCGTTATGCGCAACAGGATGCTTTGTGTGTCAATAGTCATAATTTTAGCGTACACAGCGATCGCCGTTGTCCAAAGCAACTGAGCATTGCGCAGATACAACAATTCCCAATTTTATACAATCAATTGATTGACGCCTGGTCGATGCGTCATTTTCGTCCGGGGAAAGAAACAGGACATGATCATTTTTTTGCGACGTTTATAAAATATTTGCCTATTTTGATGAAACATCGTGCCGAGATGGTGAATGAGGCAGTGGAAAGGGCGTGTCGAGAAAATTTAATCTATCTGGAACTGATGATTATGCCAGATGATGATAAATCCGGATTATTAGGAAGTCAGATTGCTTGGGATGATAATTTAGTCAGCTTGCGCGAAAAACTTTTAAAATCAGGGGTTCTTCCTATTGTAAGGGATATTTCTAAGCAATTAGATAGCTATCAAAAACCATTGCAATCATTTTTAAACGGGCCTGGAAAGCAGCTGTGTCCAGATTTTAAACTGCGTTATTTATATCAAGTATTACGTGAGCAGCCGCGCACACAAGTTTTTGCACAATTATTAACCGGTTTTGAAGCGGCAAACCGTGATCCACGTATTGTTGGCATTAATCTCGTGCAAGCGGAAGATGGAAAAATATCCATGCGCGACTATTCCTTGCAGATGCGCATGATAGGATTTTTACATCAACACTATCCCAAGGTTAAGATTAGTTTGCATGCGGGCGAATTGGTTCCTGGTTTGGTGCCGATGAGTGGTTTACGCTTTCATATCCGTGAAGCCATACAGAGTGCGCATGCTAATCGAATTGGTCATGGTGTGGACATTCGTTATGAGGATCACGCTTTACAGTTATTGCAAGAAATGGCTAAAAAACAAATATTAGTTGAAATTAATCTCAGTAGTAACGCAGCCATACTCAATGTTAAAGGTCAACAACATCCGATCTTACTGTATAGGCAGTATCATGTACCCGTCGCGTTATCGACGGATGATGAAGGGGTTTTAAGAACTAATCTGACCGAGCAATTCAAGATTGCGGTAACAAATTATCATTTTTCTTATTTGACCTTAAAACAATTAGCCCGTAACAGTATCCATTATAGTTTTTTACCCGGAGCGAGTTTATGGCAAGATGTCCATTATCAACATCCGGTTTTATCCTGTAAAAATAGTTTAAGCAGCGGCCAGTTGTCTTCGAGTTGCCAAGATTTCTTAGCGAGCAACGAAAAAGCGAATAGCGAATGGCAATTGGAACAACAATTTTTAAAATTCGAACAGCAATTTATTCAGCATCGATGTTAATTAGCGCTAATTAAATGTTTAGATTGAAAAAAAGATGGCGTAAGCGATGCCGCCAAATAAAGTCCATTTAATTAAATAATAAGTGGGTTTGTTCCATTTTTTAATGCGTTTGCCGATGCGACGAATAAAATAAACATATTTAAAGATGCGATTCACAGCGCCGGTCTGATCCGATGCATCATTTGGCGCAGCCGCAGCGCTCATCAAGTAACGCCCTACTAAATAATTAAATTGCTGTGCCCAACGATATTTTAAAGGTCGTTCAATATCACAAAATAAAATCAGTCGGTTTTGACCACTGGTGTTTTCTGCATAATGAATATAGGTTTCATCAAAGATGACATCTTTACCATCCCGCCAACTATAATGCGTGCCGTCGACATTAATATAACAACGATCATCATTCGGTGTCATGAGTCCTAAATGATAGCGTAATGAGCCCGCATAGGGATCGCGGTGACGAGGTAAACGACTTTTATCGGGTAATTCAGCAAACATGGCGGCTTTAATTGAAGGTAGTGTTTTTAGTAACGCCGTGGTTTTCGGGCAGTGGATTGCTGCGGAGGGATGGTGGCTGTTATACCATTTTAGATAAAAACGTTTCCAACCGGTTCTGAAAAAAGAATTAAATCCGGCATCATCATACTTTTCGGACGCTTTAACATGCTGTTGAGCTAAAAGATGCATACCTTCTTCGCGTATCAGCTGCCAATTTTTTCGCAAAATTTCTAATTCAGGAAAATTTTCCAGTTTTAGATAGGGTGTATTAGGCAGCGCCGAAAAGCAGTACATAAACACATTCAGCGGCGCGAAAAAAGTCGAATGATCGGAAAGCTGGCGCCAAAATGGATAACGCTGTTTTCCGCGACGATGAATGTAAAAAACACATCCAGCAAATAAAATAACAATGATGTATTTCATTAAAGACATCTTAGCCTATTCATAACAGTATGTTATTGTATAAATCTGTCAATAATCCGATTTCCTAGTAAAAGTAATGTATGTCGTAGGTATACCAGACATTAATTAAACTGAGGTTTGATTTGCACATTGCCTTCGACATAAGTGTCTGAATTAGATGAAGTAGACGTTGGAAAGAATCCAGCACTACTACCGGAAACGTTTTCTGGTAAATTGGTTTCTAGCGGCGCGCTAACTTCTTTTTGGCAATTTTTCCAACATTCTAACAACTCTTTCTTTTCGGGTTCATCCAAAATCGCAGGTTGAGCTAAATTTGGGTTTTGTTTTAATGAAAGTCGAATATATTCCTTTGCTAACAAAGGATGAATAGGATACATCAAAGCATAATCAAGTGGAGTCTTCCCATAAATATCCTTAATATCAAACCTCGCGCCATTTTGTTCCAATTGTTCCAAAAAATTGATCGTGACTATCGCTGCAGCAGCATAGTCACTAGTCATAGGACCAATTACCCCCTTTCCCATAGCAAAGTCATGTAATGGTGTTCTACCCAACGCGTCTTGTGAATTGCTATTTTCAGGAAATAGAATTATTTTTGTATCTTTATTATCCATAATAAACTCCTATTTTTTCTCGTGATGGTGCGAATTATATTAACATATAAATCATATATACTTAGAAATTAAAGTGACTTTTAGAATAGGTATCTTGTTTTTATTCGGGTCTAAGGTTAGTATCGGCATAGTTTCTTTTCTTTCAAATATCTACTAAAAATAACAAGTGAAACACTCTTTTTCTCCTACGCTTAGCGTCACACTCGCGCTTTTATGCGTACTGACGGTTAAATTCCTTTTGGCCTGGTTTATTCCCATTACGGCGGATGAAGCCTATTATGCCATTTGGGGCGCTTATCTTAGTGGCGGCGGATATGATCATCCACCCATGATTGGGTTTGTTTTATACCCGTTGTTGCATTTCGGTCATCATGCCTTGACGCTGCGCTTACCGGCCATCTTCAGCAGTCTATTATTAGGTGTCGTAACCTATCTTTTTCTCAAAAAAGAGGATCCAGAGCGAGCGGCTATCGCTAGCATTCTATTAATGGTTGCGCCGATTAGTCTATTTAATATTATTGTGACTACTGATACACCCTTATTTATATTTTCGTTTTTGTCGGTGATGTGCGTCTTACAAGCTTTAAAAAATAATGATGCATGGAATTGGTTTGCTTTAGGCGGATTGTTTTTAGGACTCGCTTTTTTCTCAAAATATTTTGCATGCCTATTAGGCTTAGCCTATGCGGTGTATTTTCTTTTTATTGCACCAAACCGGGCGCGTCTCATTGGTTTAGGTTTATTGGCTTTATTCACACTGCCTTTTGTCGTGCAGAATATCTATTGGAATTATCATCATGATTGGTCAAATATTTTATTTAATATTTACAATCGAAATAATGATATGGGCTTTAGTTTCAAAACCATTTTAGCCTATGTGCTTATTTTATTGTATCTAATTACGCCGCCATTAGTGTTCGCGTTGGCCAAATTCCCAAAGCAGCAATTAAAACAGCAGGCGTTATTTTACTTCTCTTTTATACCCTTGCTGTTATTTTTTCTGCTCAGTAGTTTTAAACCGATAGGTTTACATTGGCCGCTTGCGTTTATTCCGTTAATTTATGTTTGGGCGGGTCAGTATTTAAGCGGTGAAAAACTAAGAAAATTATTAAAATTTACCGTTTATTGGAGTGGAGTACAGCTCATTCTGATTGTTAGCTTATTGCTTATTCCTCTTAAATCGGTGCAAGACCGTCATGTTCTGGGTTTAAACTATAATAAGATCGTTTATTTTTTTCATCATAAAACCATTAATGACTTGTTAAAAGAAAAATATTCGCTGGATTATATTTATGCAAGTCCTAACTATGCGGACGCTTGTTTATTTTTTTTCGATACGAATCATTATGCATCGGTATTTTTAAAAGGGTCTTATCATGGTCGTGAAGATGATTTAATTACTAATTTCAAACATTTTAAAAATAAAAACTTTTTAATCTTTTCACGCACACCACTGGTGTATAACGATTATAAGCCTTATTTTCAACGCGTTGCTTTGCATACTTTGCATTATGAGCAGGCTACTTTTTATTATTTGATTGGTACAAAATTTAATTATCTCGTTTATCGACAAAAAATATTGCGACCAATTAATGATACCTATTGGATTGATCCCCCATATTTACCGCATACGCCAAGCTTTTTTTATTTAAAATATTTTAAAAGTAAATAGACTCACAGCAATTGAATTTTTGGCAAGTGCTGCGTCCATGCAGCAATCTGGTATACATAATAAAAATGAGGATTGCGAGTTGAGTAGCACACAGAAAAAAATTCAAGTGCGAAGAGTATTAGACAACTAAGCTTAAAAACTCCGATCGCGTGCGTAAATCTTCTCGGAATAAACCCAGCATCACCGAGGTTTTCATCGAAGCCTTTTGTTTTTCAACACCACGCATCATCATACATAAATGTTTGGCTTCAATAATGATGGCAACACCTTTGGCATTTAATACTTTCATCAAAGTATCGGCAATTTGACGGGTTAAATTTTCTTGAATTTGTAAGCGTCGTGCATAAAAATTAATAATACGCGGTATTTTTGATAAACCGATGATTTTTCCGTTCGGAATATAGGCAATATGACAGACACCAATAAAAGGCAATAAGTGATGTTCACATAAGGAATATAATTCAATGTCTTTGACTAAGATCATTTCTTCCATTGTCGAATGAAATACCGCACCATTTAGCAGGATATCTAAAGATTCACGTGAACCACTGGTTAAATAACGTAAGGATTTGGCTACGCGCAACGGTGTATTTTTTAAACCTTCTCGTTCCGGGTCTTCTCCGAGTGCGCTTAAAATTGCTTTAATATGCTTTTCCATTATTTATTTTCTTATTACGTTTAGTTTTGTAACTACTTCCAAGCTGGAACGGCTGTACCATGAAATAATCTAGCGGCGGCGGCTAATACTTCAGGAGAGTGTATGGCCTTAATTAGATTAATAAACTTCGGGTTATTTTTATCGCTTAGTTTTACCACTAAAAGATTAGCATAAGGGGAGGTTTTACTTTCACTAAATAGTGCATTTTGTTGCGGGTAGAGATGGGCTAACGCAGCATAGTTAGCATTAATAACCGCCAAATCGACATCAGCGAGTACACGCGGTAATTGTGCAGCATCTAGCTCTTTGATAGCTAAGTGTTTAGGATTAAGTTGGATGTCGTTAGGCGTCATGTAGGTGCCTTTGTGTGTATCAAGTGTCAATAATCCGGCTGAACTTAACAATAATAAAGCGCGTGCTTCATTGCTTGGATCATTAGGTATGGCCACGATAGCATGCGGTTTTAATTCATTTAAATGCTGGATTTTTGCTGAGTAGATAGCCATAGGATAAATAAACGCTTTGGCTATCGGAGTTAATGCATAAGCTCGGTTATGAATTTCGTCGTTTAAAAAAGCTTGATGCTGAAATAGATTGGCATCAAGATTACCGTCGTTTAGCGCTCGATTGGGTAGCGAATAATCGGAGAATTCAATAATTTTTATTTGTAAACCATAATCTCGTTGTGCTACTTGTTTGGCGACTTGCATGAGTTCTGTTTCTGGCCCACTAATCGTACCTAAACGAATTTGTTGTGAGTTTTCACGATGCTGGCAAGCACTCAGGCCGAATAAACTACTTAGTAATAGACAGCGCAATATGAAATGAGAAGTTTTTTTTATCATAGTTAATATATCCGAAACACTAATAAAATTTTAGCAATCACTGCGTCATGGTAAGTGCAGCTTATTTTTGTCATTGCGTGCACAAACTGCACAGCAATCGGGTTTAATGATGATTTAAGCGTTTTGCCCAATAATCTCCCAAATGCTGAATGCCTTGTACTAAAACAATGAGGATCACTATAGTCATGATCATGATACTGGCATCAAAACGTTGATAACCATAACGTATGGCTAAATCACCTAAACCCCCTCCGCCAACGGCTCCTGCCATAGCAGAATAGCCAATTAAAGTAATGAGCGTGGTCGTTAGTGTACCTACCATACCGGGTAGGGCTTCTGTCAACAAAATAGCAGGGATTAATTGCCAAGTGGTAGCTCCCATTGCTAACCCTGTCTCAATTAAACCCGGAGGTAACTGGTTGAGATTATTTTCTATCATACGCGCAAAGAAAGGTATGGCCGCTAAGCTAAGTGGAACGATAGCGGCGCTAGTGCCAATCGAAGTACCGACTAACAAGCGTGTAATAGGAATGATGGCTAACATTAAAATGATAAACGGAATTGAACGTGCCATATTAACCATTAAGGATAAACTTTTATTAAGTAAGGGCATCGGTAATAAATTGGTTTGTCGCGTGCTAAATAACAACACACCTAAAGGTAATCCCAGTAGCATAGCCAGCAATCCTGAGACGAACACCATATAGAGTGTTTCGCCGGTAGATAGGAGTAATTCAAACAATAGATTCGTCGACATAGCCCATAATCTCTACATGAAGTCCTTTATCAGTTAAATAATCGATACCTAAAGGTAAGGGAGTTTGATCACCCATGACCTCAACTACCATGATACCTAAAATTGTTTGTTTAAGACATTCAATATTGGCTTGTAAGATATTCAGATGAATACCCATTTCACGCATCACATGGGCTATTAAAGGTTCTGCCGCGGCTTGTCCCTGAAATATGATCCGAAGAACTGCATGGCTATTTAGTTTTTTTTGCATACTGAGTCGTTTTTGTAATAAAGGGGGGAGTTCATGTTTTAACGATAAACTCACAAATTTCTTGGCTAAATCAGCTTTTGGTGCCGTAAAAAAACTGACCACATCAGCGACTTCAAGGATCGACCCTTGATCCAGTAATGCAACACGGTCGCAGATACTTTTTACAACATCAACTTGATGCGTAATTAATACGATGGTAATCCCTAAACGCTGGTTAATATCCTTTAATAATTGGAGAATCGTTTGTGTAGTCTGTGGATCGAGCGCCGATGTCGCTTCATCACAAAGTAATACCTTGGGTTGGCTGGCAAGTGCGCGTGCAATAGCAACACGTTGTTTTTGTCCACCACTAAGCTGTGCTGGATAAGCGTGTTGTTTATCACTTAAGCCAGTAAGGTGTAACAAAGGAGCAATCGTCGCGTGGATTTTCGATGGCGAATAATGTGCAAACTTTAACGGTAAGGCAATATTTTCATACACTGTTTTGGCTGCAAGTAAATTAAATTGTTGAAATATCATACCTATCTGACGTCGCACTAAGCGTAAATCAGCGGCTTTCATTGAGGTTAATTCTTGTTCAGCTATCCAGACTTGTCCTAAGCTAGGACGTTCTAAAAGATTGATACAGCGCACTAACGTACTTTTGCCGGCACCACTTTGACCCACAATACCAAATATTTCTCCTGGACAAATAGTCAGGTTTATGTCGCGTAGAGCATAGATAGGCGCGACTAAACTATTATAAATTTTTGAGATATTAATAAGTTTTATCATCTTTAATAGGTCATATTCCGCTAAAAAGGCATTGCTTAAAGGTATTATCGATACTTAGATAAATAACGCAAGAGGATTTGTTAATTTCGCTTGCTATCATACAGTTTCTAACTGAATCAACGTTTTGCTCAAATCCGTAGTTTAAGCTGAATTAATCTAAGTCAGACAACTTTTAAGGTATTTTTCAAAATGAAGTTTTAAACTTCTATCATTTTTTTAAATAAAAAAAAATTTTTATATTTAATTTTTTTTAAAAACTTGTATGGAAAAAAATTATAAAAAAATGTTTTAATGACTTGACACTAATCTTTAAAGTACATAATCTATATCCTAGTAAGATAAATTTACTTTAAATTAGCTTAAAAATAGTAGATAATTATTACCAACAACGGTATTATAAAATTTATTACAATATGTTTTATTATTAATTCCTTGTTGATAATAAAACATATTGTATTGCATTAAAAAAATAAAATTAAAAATTAATGGATGATCTTATGAGCAATCTAGAAAAACAACCCGCCTTAAAAGAACGTTCTGCTTTATTGATCGAGGATGATATTTTTTGCCAAAAAGTTCAAAGTCATTGTCTTTCTGAATTGGGATATACCGTCGAAGTCGTGTCCGATGCTGAAACAGCGATTAATCACATAGAGCAGTATGTTTATAATCTTATCGTGTTAGATTTGGGATTGCCTGATCAATCCGGTGAGTTAGTCATTCGCGCAACACGTGAGCTTGAGACCAATCATCGAACACCCCTTATTGTTGCTACGGCTCATGCCGATGGTCCTATGCAGCAAAAGTGTCTCTATTTGGGTGCCGATGTGGTATTTATTAAACCGTTTAACAAGCAAACCTTAGCGAGAGCGATTGATTTTTGTCATTCTCGAATCGAAAAATTATCTCGATTTAATTAAAAATTAATTAATGAGGTGTACTACTTATAGTTTATCCCATAACCAATTAGAAAAATTAATTAAACAAAAAATACAACGTAACTAAGTTTGATTTAAACTATGTTAAATAAACAAGTTTAAATATAATAGTAATGTAGTATTTTATAGTTGGTTATGGGATAAACTATAAGTATTTTTTCCTTGCAAGGAGGAAGTGTGTTAATAGATTTTGCGCCGAAATTCATTAGCTGCTTTACGGCTTTATTGCAAACACTTAATAAGTGTAACGCACATATTCAAAACGAGCTCAGTGAATTACCGCTATGGGTAGACAATGGCGCCGGAGATTTTATTACAAATCGCGATAAAGTCATTTTTGCTTTAGGAAACTTTGGGCCCACACAAGGTTTATCTCCCCAAGAAACCTTCAAATGCCCAGGCGTCGTAGCTGGGACGCAACATACCTTAATGCTTATTAATGAGCTTAACCAGATAAAAACCACTTTTAGAGAACTTGTACGTGCCTGTCAGCAAAGCACACAGCAAGATATTACCAAATTTGTTCGTGATACCTTGGCGTATGCTGGCTATCCAGGAATTAAACTTAAACAGGTTTTTCGGCATATTATTTATATTAACTATCATCCGCGCCGTATCGCATGGACTAAAGGCAAACACACCACGAGTAAACAATTATCAAAACAAGCCTCAGAAAAATTGTTGGAGAAAGCAGGGCAGGGCTTACATATTGATATACAAAAATTAAAATTGAACGGTTTATCTCATCAAACTAAACTGATTAAACATCGAGATATTAAGCCAGGTTGGGTAGTGAATATCGGTGCATTTAAAGAAAACAATTGTTCAGCTTACGAAGATATTCGAACCGCTTTACCTTTATTTTATTTGCATGATCAACAATTACCAAATCCTACGGTATGTTTTAGTAAACCCCGTATGCAAAATCGTAAAATGCGTATTGATAAGCAAATAGAATCCATGGCTTTTTTACCCTCTATCAGTGTCTATCGATATAAAAAAGAAACTATTAATTAAAATTTAATTAATATAAGCTTTCTATCAAATATTTTTTTAAATAAATTATTTTTTTATAAAAAAATAATGTTTCTTTGGAATAAGTTAATGCACCAAATACATAGATACCTTGGCATATACTATGCTATCTGGGAATTAATATGACTTCAATTATAAGAGATTAATTAAAATTATCTATTGCAGATTTTTTTTTAACGTGCTTAAATTTATTTAAATTGATAATAATAATAAATCGCTATTTGAATAAAGATTTAAAAATGTGAGGGAAATTATTATGCCAGAGCCAGAATTTAGAGAAAGGCTTGAATACACACAACTTAAGCCTGCTGTCCCTATATTCGCATCCATTCCAACTAATCAAGTTGTAAATATCCACTTATTAACAACAGAAACCTGTCGAACTTCCACCTCTTGTACGCTATCTAAGTAGATTATTGCAGAGATAATTTATTCGAAATAATAACTTATTTCATTACTTTAGCACTCAAAATTCCTAAGTTTTATGCAATCATCAAGCCTTGCTAAGAAAGGTTTAATTTTATCTTAAGCTAGGGAGACTACACTAAGTAAGTGCCAGGTAATTAATCTTGATTCAAGAAATTTAAATTGATTATTACAGCGAGGTTTTTAATGTCAAAAAACGATGTCGGATCAGTAACAAATGCTTTACTAGGCAGCAACGATCTTACAGTGGCTAATTTAGCCAAACTAGGTCACTTAATTAAAGATGAATGGCATAAGTTTTTAAAAAACTCTACCAAAAAAATTCCCATAAGTCCTAAATTTAGTTCAGACCCTATATTTAAAAAATTTTTGGCCACTCAACTTCAAATTTATATTGATAATGCAAAGATTGAACGTATACAGAATATTCAGGAACTTAAAAATAAATTAATAGATGTACATGAAAATTTAATAATATGGAAAGACAACCCAGAGAATGACAGTTTAAATTCTTCACAAAAATCGGAAGCTGAGAAAAAATTACGTCAAGAAACAAAGTCTAAATCAACAGTCGATAAAAACGAGCGCTATGCAATCAATATCGGTCTACAAAGCCTGGTTTTTATTCTTTGCCAGCAAAGTGATTTCGTTATAGAAACAAAAGAAGAAAATAAAAAAAAGAAAGAAAGAAAAAAAAGAATTTTTGTTACTCGCTTTGAAAAATTGAGCACTAAAAAAGCTTTATCGAAATTTGTTTCTAAACGAATTAGAAGCTTAAATTATCACTTTAAACTTAGTAACGAAGAGCCATCCAATATACAACAAAAAGTTGAAAAAAAACTTGAAGAGATTTCAGCTCATCAAACCCCGAATATCAAGAAAAAAATCATCAAATATACCGGTAAGATAGTGGCTCTCCTTGCATCCATAGCTTGCGGTCTAACAACTGGTGGTGCTATTTATTTACTGGGGCCTAGTTTTTTAGCACTCGCTATTTCCTTGGGAATATTTACTATTTTAGTTGCTCTTACATTTAATCGTCGCTTCACTGGTATTGCTATATCATTAGTATGTGGATTAGTTATGGGCGCGACTGTTTATTCACTAGGGCTTTTACTCACTCCTGGCTTAGCTTTGCTATTTAGCGCTATTACCTTAGGACTCTTAACAGGCATATTTGGTTTTACAGCTAATTTTGGTTTTTTTTCAAAGAATTTTCCTGGTTTTCTTCTTAACTTGGTAAAAAAAGCAGGTATAAGTGAATTTATTGACAATAATGGAAATCGCAAACAATTTTCTGCAAATTATAAATATCTATTAATACCGCTGATTACATTTTCGTCGCTAACGGTAGGTGCAGGGACTGTGGCCTTAACTTATATTACTATTTTAAGTCTATTTACTAAGCTTGCCACGATATTACCGATACTCGCCCTAGTCTGGCCACCCTTACCACTGATTATTGCGGGTGTCTTAGCCGGAGCTGTTGGCATTGCCTTGACAGTCGCTGTGTTGACAGCTTCTTTAGATATCTTAAAAAAAGTGGCTGCGTTAAATCTGGGTTTTGTACCACTGTGCAAATATGCCTATGAAAGTTGCAAAAATTGGGTTGCAGACTTAAGAAATTTAAACGCACGTGATATAATCGGTTTAGTTATTTTGTTGTTATTACTCCCTGTTGCGTTAGGCGGTTTGGCTTACTTTCGTTATACCGCTGGCATTGATTTATCAGCCTTTATTGGGGCAACCGGCGCTATCGTTATGGGAGTTGTAGCTTATATTGCACAAATGGCTTTTATTTGTTTATCTGTTAATAAGCTAAAAAATGCTATCATAAATCCTTCAGCTGCTTCTAATGATTTCTCAGCACTGACTGTTAATGCCGTTGGTAATGGAGTGTTAGTTTACGATGGTTCTCCTTCGTCATTTGCAGGCATGATATCTTGTTCCCTTAATTCTTTTTGTGGAAATATGTCTGAACCCGATCTGAACAAAGAGTTCAGATCCCGACAAACAGCAAAAATTATTGAAGAAGTGGAAAATTTTAATACGAAGGTTAAAACTGAGCCATCTGCGTCTATAAATAATTTTGAGCCAAATCAAAGGAACTTAAATTTAAATGGTTTTCCAATAGAGGAACCATCGAATGGTCTTCCTAGTCCTACTAGATCTGATAATGGGCTTTTTAATAACGGTGGCTATTCTGCTCTTATAGGCCAGACGCTTTTTCCTATTCCTAAAGGTAGTAATAGTTCAACAGTAGAAGCAAACTCTCGACTAGCTCCCGCAGCTACTCATTGATAAGCAACTAGCGTTGACTTAGACTTAATGTTAAGATTTTTGCAGAGAAAAGCAAAATCTATGTCTAAGTCAACGAAAGCTTATCCAGATAAAAACAGCATTTACCCAATACCGGGTGTCACTAGAACCTGTTTCCTAAAAAACATTATTTCGCATCCACAAATCATCATCGGTGATTATACCTATTACGATGATCCAGACGATATTCATCACTTCGAAAAAAATGTCTTATATCTATTTGACTTCATGCAAGATAAGTTAATTATTGGCAAGTTTTGCCAAATCGCTAGCGGTGTTCGTTTTATCATGAATGGTTCCAATCATGCTATGGATGGAATTTCTACGTATCCTTTTAAAGTATTTGGCAAGGATTGGAGTTCTGCGAGCATGAATGTGGTCAGTAAAGGAGATACTGTTATTGGTCATGACGTATGGCTAGGTAACTCAGCTACTATCATGCAAGGGATTAACATTGGTCATGGTGCCATTATTGGTAGCAATGCCTTAGTCACTAAAGATGTCGATGCTTATTCTATAGTCGGGGGAAATCCTGCCAAACTTATACGCTATCGTTTTTCCGAAGAAAATATTGAATTTTTATTAAAATTAGCCTGGTGGAATTGGTCAATAGAAAAAATTACTGACAATTTAGCAGCCATTACGCAAGGAGATTTTGCTGCACTCAAATTTATGCTACATAAAAACATATGAGTCATGAAGCCTGGCACGCTGATATCATTATTAATGAAGCGCAAGTAAAAAACTGTTTAGCAACACAGTTTCCTGAACTTTCACCTTTAAAAGAAATAATCTGTGTTGATGCAGGTTGGGATAATCTAGTTTTTTTAGTTAATCAAAAAATTATTTTTCGCTTTCCGCGTCGAAAAATAGCGGTAGCATTGATTGAACAAGAAAATCAGGTGTTAAAAAATTTGCAGTCGTATATCACATTACAAATTCCTAATCCTGAATTTATCGGTTGTCCAAGTAAAGGTTTTCCTTATCCCTTCCATGGTTACGCATTGATACCCGGAGTAGCCGCTGAAAGGGCGGATTTAACCTTGCCGCAGCGTATCGCAAGTCTAAAGCCCTTAACCGAATTTTTAAGTCAATTACATGCTATTGATAGTAAACATGTCGCAAATATAGGGGCTAAAGTTCCCATATTTGATCGGACGCATATTCAAAAATCCATAGCAATTTTACAAGAACGTGTCCAAAAAATCTTGGGCTTAACTATTTATAAACTAAATGCTCAATGCTTTCAGCAAGAACTTAACTTAATACAAAAAATAAAATTACCAGCCAACGAGCATTGTTTAATTCATGGTGATTTATATTGTCGTCATCTTATTTTTAAGAATAAACGATTAACGGGGATTATCGATTGGGGTGATGTGGCTATCAGTCATAAAGCGGTTGATTTAGCCGTAATTTGGAGCTTTTTTCCAGCAAGCTGCCATCAGGAATTTCTGCAATTGTACGGTCCTGTCGATCCAATGACTTGGCAATATGCACGATTTCTCGGTTTATATACGGGATTTACATTAGTATTGTATGGTCATGCGACCGAAGATAAACCTTTAATCAAAGAAGCGTTGGCGTCGATTAAAAGAATTAATCCAGATTTATTTCTGAAAATTAATTAAACGTTGCTTTATTAACGCTGGCATTGTTGACAATACACACTGCTGCGTTGGCCAATACGTGCAAGTTGTAGTGTAGATTGACATTGTAAACAGGGGAGTCCAGCACGACCATACACGTTTAAGTGCTGCGTAAAATATCCAGGTTTCCCTTCACTATTTAAAAAATCTTTTAAACTAGTACCCCCTTTTTTAATTGCTAAACGTAAAATAGCTTTAATAGCACTGACTAATAGCTTTAAATCGCAAAGTAATAATGTTTTGGCAGGCTTCAAGGGATTTATTTTAGCCATAAATAACGCTTCGGTAGCATATATATTACCCACGCCCACCACAACGCGCTGATCCATAATTGCCGATTTGATGGGTAATTGTTTTTTAGCCAATTGTTGTCTTAAATAGAATGCAGAAAATTGGCGACTAAGTGGTTCAACACCCAAATTTTTTAACAATGGGTGCCGTTTAGGATCTTCATTCGTATAGAGCAGTGCCCCAAACCGACGCGGATCAGTAAAACGGAGTAGGGTGCCATTATTCAAAAGAATATCGACATGATCGTGTTTCCCAGGAGTAACGCATTCATCCAAGATCCTCAGTCGTCCAGACATACCAAGATGAATAATAATGTTACCTTGAGCCGTAGCTACACAAAGGTATTTTCCGCGGCGGGTAACTTGCGTAATGGTGAGACCGACTAATTGCTGTAAATCTTGCGACGGAATAGGCCAACGCAAACTAGGCCGACGGATCAGAAATTTTTGTATAATTTGATTTTGTATTGGAGTTTGTATACCCCGCAACGTGGTTTCAACTTCAGGCAATTCAGGCATAGAAAGCGATAATTTATCTTTTCAAGGATAATAGCAAATTTAGTGCTCGCTAACTAATTTTCTTTACAAAATGATGGAGAAATTGTTTCATCTGCTTGTCCTGTGTTCAGTTGTAATTAGGAAACTAAAATGAAAATTAGCTGGGTTACTCTATTATTTATAACATTGACCGATCGATCACTACGTTTACGTCAAAAATTATGGCGGGGACTTTACAATAAAATTGTATCCAGAGACAAACTAGGTCAGTTTTTATTTATGAATTATGGATACGAGGATCAACATAATAAGCAATCCTTATATTTAGAGCCTGAGGATGAACCCTTCCGATATTTTATTCAATTATACCATTTTGTTATTCAAAGTCTTGAATTGCAAAACAAAGACGTTATGGAAGTGGGTAGTGGGCGTGGCGGTGGCGGTTCTTTTATCATACGTTATAAAAAACCTCGTTCTTTCATTGGTATTGATTTGTCAGAAAAGGCAATTAATTGGTGCAAACATTACTTTCAATTTAAAAATACAAGCTGGATACAAGCTAGGCAAACGCTAGCTGCTAACAACGAGGTTATACCTGCTAGACCACCAGAAAATCCTGTCAATCGAATAAACATTGCATCTAGTTCTTCTTTCTTTCAAGCTAATAATTCTTCTGGAGATACCCTTACTCCTGAACAAAACAATACGAAAGAGCAAAAAACAAATTCCCCTAAATAAATTAATGTGGGATGATGAGCGGTGTAGATAGCATATTAGGATCTAATTGGGTGTGGATTTTTTTGCATAACTAGTTCAAGCTTACTTGTATGTTCATCTTTCTCTTGAGGAAAAATAACTCCCTGTTTCCTTAACTCTTGATATATTATAAATTAATATTATTAACACAAAATTAAATATTTAATTTATTTTTTAAATATTATTTAATTTTTTTAACTAAAAAAATAATGCATAAGAATATAATATTGAAATTAAATACCCTTAGTTTATACTAAAAATAGAACATTAAAAATAAAGCAAAGGAAATGCAAAATGTATAAAAAAAATAAAAAAAAGGGAGTTAATTCTGAATTCACATTAAATTTTTCAGAAAATATTAAACATTTAAAGACATCGAATCAATTGCGTGTTAAGCGTGGTAATGATGGAACGCTGGTCGAAGCGACAGCAAAAGGCCAATATAATTATTGGTTAAATCAAGACGATCTCAACGAGATCGTTCGTTTAGGATATAACACTTATGCAGGAATAGTAGGAAGCAACGCAAAATTTGCAGTATCTGCTTCACTATCTGACTTAACGATTAACTTAGAGGCATTTTTATTAAAAACTAAAGAATCCGCTGAAGTCAGAATGACTTTAATTATACAATTAGAAAGTTTGAATTGGGTAACTTTGGTTATTTCTTATAAAGATAGACAGTGTACTGCTTATTATACGGATTCAAAAAATCATCCCATGCCGCCTGAATATTATCAGCTGCTTTTTGATCAGTTTAAAATACAGCCAATAAGCTTAAGTCCAGGTTTTTTGCAACAAACCGAGGATTATAATTCTGGTTTATGGGCTCTTGAAAATGCAGTCAGTCTGAATCAGATGCTTATTGAAAATCAATCAATGTATTGGTTAATAAATCAATTGCAATTATCCCGCAGTAAAGAATATTTTGAGACCAGACGACAATTTCTTTCAGAAAAACTTCGCGCTGACCCTGGATGGCATGAAAGACATCCTATGTTTATTCAGGAATTTAACCCACAACGTGAATCTTTACCCTCTTCATTCCGCCGTATCTCCTCTTCTTCATCACTCCATAGAGATGATGCAAAACGATTAAAATTAGCGCCTAAAGATGAAAAAGAAAAAATAATAATCTTATTAGAGACTTTTGTTGAAACTTTTATGAGAGTTTTTACCAAAAATTTGGGTAAATATCATTTATTGGCAAAAGGTGAGCTATTAACAGAAGAAGCATTAAAAACCGAACTAAAAACAGGATTAACCGGTGCGTTACTTGGAATAGGTATTTCTCAAAGTTTAGTTGGATCAATTCCTTCACTCGTCGCTTCATTACGAATGATTAGTGGTAAATTTTATATATCAAAAGATAAAGCTCAAAAAATTACTAAGATTTTTTCTAAGCTTAACCCAGGTAGTTTAAGCAAACTTTTATCCGCAGCGGCAGTTGATATTTTTTATAGCTATGAAAATCAATTTATGATGATAACGGATAAAGCCGGCGACAAGGTTGCTATGGAAAAGTTAGCCGAAGATGCCGTAGGCCGAGTATTTAACTCTATAGCAAAACTTACTGAAATAGATAGTTTTATTTCCGAGGAACTAATCGTACAAGGGATATTGCAAGGTCCATCGGAAAAATTCTTTGACCCGAGTGTTAAAACAGCCAGACTGAGAATCTCGGGAAATATTGTACAAGATAAAAGTGGAAAAGATATCAATACTGCAAATTTATATGAAAAAGTAGGTTTAGTTATTTTTGATGCCTATGGTCAACCCAATAAATATTATGCCAATAAAGATCATTTCAGAAATCATCGCTATGGTTACCGAAGAGTTTTAAATTGGGAGCAAGAAGTAAAGGGTGAACTAAAACAAAGTTTGAAAAATCAGTTTTTAATAGAAAACTATCCTCAAGAAGAAAGTCTTTTTCAGTTTGTTTCCAGAGGATATAATTATGTTTTAGAGACAGAGACGAATGCATCAGAAGCGCAACGTATTTTAGATAAAATAGAGCATCGAAATTCCGCCCAATCTTTTAAAAAGGAATACGAATACCCAAGTAAGATGCCTATTTTGTTTGATTTAAGAAAGCCTATAATAAATTTTAGCGGAAGAGTAGAGCTCCTTAAAACATTGCACGACATCTTACTATCGGAAAGAACGATAGCCATCGTGCCAACTTTATCTTCCTTAGATATTTTATCAAGCCCATCCTCCAGCAGCTCCTCTCAAGCAGCGAGTGGTTCTTCATTTTCTATTACTGGTTTAGGGGGAATAGGTAAAACTCAGCTCGCCTTGCGTTATGCTGAGCTTTATGCCAGAGACTATGATTATAACGTTTTATGGATTAGTGCTGAAACTAAAGAGAACTTGGCCTATTCCTTTCAAAAACTGGCCAACAAATTGCAGCTTATCATCACAGATAGCTATGGCTCAAAAAAAGATCTGGAAGAAATTGTCGATGCCGTATATGAATATTTTTCCGATAGAAAAAGTCTATTTATTTTTGATAATGTTGAGAATTATCGTGCGATAACAAATTATTTACCTAAAACTATGTTGGGTAATAAACCGACATTGCTAATTACTTCACGTTATTATAATTGGGAGAATGTTGCTTCAGTGTTATCGTTAGGGGTTTTTACCGAACAAGAAACCGAAGAGCTTATCAAAAAATCTTTAGATTTAAGCGATAATACTGAAAATGAAAAAATAAAGGAATTGAATAAATTACTTCAAGGTTTACCTTTAGCATTACAACAAGCGCTTGCTTTTATTAAACTTAAACAAAATACCGATGCTAATTTTTCTCTCGAAGACTATATAAAACTTTACAAAGAAAAATGTCAACTCTTATTGAATTTTGATTTCTCGAATTACAGCAATGATCTCTATCTGCAGACTGTATATACAACCTGGCTCATTACCTTAGAAAAAATTAGATCTCATGCAGTGGGTGAAGATGCGATAGAGGCTTTATATATTATGGCCTATTTAGACCCAGATAACATTTCAATTACAAAATTTTATTATTTAAATCATATTAATTGTAATTTAAAACTATATGATTTAGATGCTATTATGCACTTGTTAACTAGTTATTCCATGATAAATCGAGGTCAGGAAAATAAATTTACCATCCATCGATTGCTGCAACAGGTTATACGGCTTTATCTCGAGCAAGATAGACCTAAATTTGAAGACGTAATAAAAAAAACTCAAAAATTGCTGATTCATTTTGGTTTCAAAGATGATGAAGAAAATATTTTTCATTATTTACATTTTTTACTCTATATGTCAGAGCATTCCGATCTGGAATCGACTTTTTTATATGGTCATCCTGAAAAAATTTTTTTTGATAATTTGAGTTATCAACATATAAAATATTGCTCTTATTTTATCGATTTAGCCTATCTTAAATTTCCAAAGCCAAAATATCTTAGGTTTGTTGGAGACGCCATTGCCTATTATATAAAGTTAGGTTTATCTTTTTTCTTGGTTGAAACCTTAGACTATTTAGAAAAAAAATTGCTTGCAGGAAGCTTATCTAAAGAAAATATTAAATATATTATCGAGCATTTTAATAGTTTAAAAGACCCTAAATTTAAAATAAAGCGACTATCGAGTTTACCTTTGAAAAAGGAAATGCAACAAGAATCTATAAAACTTTTTTATGAATTTAAGATGAAAATTTTTGGAGATTTGTTCACCAGATATGAAAACTGCCCAGCACATAGTTTAAAGAGAAGTATTTGTACCTTTGAAACTGAGCAAGAAAAGATCGAAGATATCAAGAATCTAAAAATTAAATCTCATTTAAAAAAAGTAGCATCGCTAACTCGAACTATAGGTTCTGGTCTTATGGCTAAAGATACCTTAACCGCTTTATTTCAAGGGGATTTTAGCAAAGTGGCCATTAATTTTGGATTAATAGCCAGTAATGCACTCTTTGGCAAAATATCCAATGGCTTATTTTCCCAAGGTAAGCATTTGGCAGCAGAGACGAGTTTACTAGAAAAAGAGTTAAGTTTAGAAAGCAAAGACGCACTCCGAGCTTTATTTAACAAGAAAGTATTATCCGTAGGTCAAAGACAATTTTTAGCTAAAGCCATGCAAGGTGCTTCACCGTTTATTGCTAGAACGACAACCATTTTTATGGTTTATAATCTTAAACAAGAAATACAAGCTTATGAAATGGGCGATAAAGCAGTTATTCCTGATATTATTTCCAATGGCATTATTGTGGGTGTTGAGGGTTTAGAAGGAATTATTGAAGGGGCTGAATTGCTTGAAGTTATTGCAGGTGTAGCAGAATTTACAGGTCCAGTAGGCGAGGGAATTGCTTTGCTCGCTTGGTTAGGATCCGAAATATATACCTCAGAGCAACAAGTTGAGGCCATCAATAAATATGTTCCTCTCTCTCTAAAAGAACAAGTTGTTCAGTTTTTTCGGGCTTTTTTTCAGAGGTCGCCATCAGAATATTTACAACTTGAAGCTAAGAACCAACAATTAGTTAATCATGTCATTTCTTTCTTAAAGTTACACCCAGACATTATCTGGTATATTGTTCCTGCTTTTTATACAGAAAATATTTTATATAATAATAGTCTGATTTTCTTGGATAAAAAAAGACAACTGGAGCTTGATGAGAGCACCCCCAATCAGCCGAATGAAGGGCATTTATTTTGTTTATCCGGTACTATTAAATTGAAGCCTTCCGATGTTAACTTAGCTAATTCTAACTGCAAATGCAGTTACCTCTGTCACCATGCTATAGGTATAGAATATTCGGTAAATAGAACCGGTAACGCGACGCTAGTAGCTTTAGGACCAGGGAATCAGGAAGTTATTGCTTTTATCGATTCTCCCACATTATTTATCATAGAGAATGGCAGAAAATTGTATAGAGGTGGTAATAAAGTTAATGTGTTTAATTTGCAAGGAAACTCTACATCAGGTCATCTGCAAGGAGGTCAGGGATGGAATATACTTATACTGAATAAATTTAATCCTATAAAAAGTGATTATTTATTGATTGATATTAACGGTTTTTTATGTGGAAAAAATAGTAGTCTACTAAATTATATTCCAATATCCTGTTCTTCTGACGACAGTAGAATTCTGCTAAATAAAATCAATCAAGTTCGAGGTCGAAATAATCAACAAGAAATCTTTTACCTTAATAGGAACATGCACGAAATCGATGGTGGGGGAGGTAGAAATAATGAATTCCCAGACACCTTCTTCCTGAATGATCGTTCGTATAAAACACCAAAATTTATATTAAGAAATAATACTCTTATTTTATTTTTTTCAAATTCGAGTGTGAATTCTGTTGATTATTTAATACCATTAAAAGAAGTCGGTACAGCACAAGTCCGATTACATTCACAAGAAAAAATTCAACATCGATTCTTTTTCCAAACGGCTATACAGAATATTCAGACACTCAGTGTACAAAATAGTACCATAAATATTTTGCTTAATGCATTAGATTTTACAGATACAAAAACATTTACTCTTACTATTTCTGACTCTTCGACGGATTTAATTCATAATCAAACAAAAAATATATCTTATTTTTTTCAAGATACAGAAATGAAATTGTTAAATAACGAACAGGTCTATCTGCAAGAAAAGGTATCAAATAATAAAACCATTGATGAAAACATTAGTGTGTTAACCACATTGGCTAATCGTTTAGAAAAAACTTTTTCACTTCAATTATTCAACAATACTATGATTTCGATTGGGCAGACAAAGCATGAAATTTTTTATATTAATGGTTTATTTGAAAGTCATTTAGTGGGTAATGGTGGAGAAAATGTCTATATTATATCGCCTTGCAACGATGTCGTATTTCCTCTTGCGCCAATCACACTCTATGATACGTTAAAAGAAGATTTTAACGAGTTAATCGAATTCAGAGATACTTTGGATTTACGTGAACTGATTAAAAAATACAAACAAATCTACCCCGATGCTATCATTTTTCCTCGTTTATTTCGGGTAGGGGAGGATTTATTTTTGACATTGATTAACGCAATTTATTCACCCGCTCGTTATTTGCACGATGTAGACTGCTTCCATTCTCTGATCACTATTCAATTTAAAAACGCAGTTCTTGATAATTACACCTGGTTCCAAAAAATCGATATTTTTATTGATAATTCTATTCCTAAATATATAAGGGTTTTGGAGGATGAAATTTGGAATTTGGAAGAAGCACCTTTGGTTTTTACCGATGATATAGAAATTATAGTTATTACAGATAAAGATATTGGAGAACAAGCCGAAATTCCCATATCTAAAAATATAGGCAATTTTATTTTTCTTCAAACTGAAAATGATCTTATTATAACTAATATTCCAACCGCTTCCTTTGATTTCTGCACCATTATTCTAGTTGATTATAAAATACCTGAAATGAAAAAAAAGATATTATCAGCGACCTTTAAATCTTTCGATCACGAATTTCTATTGCAAGATTATCAAGATAAAATTGAACATGCTGCTTATTTTTCTGATAAGGTTAACTTCGAAGATATTAGCCTGACATCTAATTTTTTAAATTTAATCACCACCAAAGGAATATCTTCTGAGCATGAGAAGCCGCCACAAGAATTGCAGCGTCGTAAGCGTCAAATCATTCGCGAAGAAAATATAGGATTAAACACAAAAAAATCAGTGCCTAAGAATGATAATAAACTAAGCAATCAGACATTTTTTCCTCAGAGTAAACCGCATTCTCGACTTAGTAGTGCGTTTGTCGAGGATCGTATTTTAAGGATTGCAGAGGATTACTCAAATAAACACCAGGATTCTTCATTGAAAAACATAGCTCAGCCTATTAAAAAGAGGATTAATCAGAGAGACAGTGAAAGACAAGCGAGTCCGATAGCTACACAGAAGAAGAAATCTAATTCCAATCTAGAAAAGAAACATCGAACTTACACTAAAAATAATCGAAATTATCATAAGCAAATTATTTCGAAACAGTCTGCTCAACCTATCTTAAAATCACCAGTAAAGCCGCAAACTGAAAATTTACCGGTGAATAAAAATAATTTTTTAAAAAATGTCTTACATCAGGATAGAAAAAATTTGTTTGCTGCGAAGGCTGAAAGCAATTTCTTAAACTATAAAGAAATAGTTAAAAAGGGTATAAAAACCCAACCGAGACTACGCTATCAACAAAGTGAATCTAAATCGCAGCACAAAGCAAATCAATACTCAATGCAATTTTCACGCACAGGTGTTTTCCCTGAGCTAAATGAAACCCTTGTGTTTTTTGAATTTGCTGCGAGGAAATTTTTACGAAACCCGGTATCCCATTCTTTTGATGCAAAATCAAATAAAATTTTTAAGCAAAAAGAAAAACAAGTAGATAAAATGAAATCTAAGATTTTTGGGGCTCAGTTTAAGTTTAACGGGTGAATCACTATCAGGAAGCATTTAAAAGAAAGTAAACTTCAAGTGCTATCTAAATCTAACCAACTTGCTTATAGAGGACAGTAATATTAGTTATAGATAATATTAATCGATTATTATTTTTCAATAAGATAGTTCTATTTATAGATAAGTCATGATAGTATTCACTTTCATAAATATTAATCTTTTTGGGTAAATATCATGCATATTAAATTTGATTCAGCCTATGGACCATTAATTAATGGTGTTTTTGAGCTTAGTGGAAAAGAGGTCTCACCAGCCATTGATCCTGCAACAGGTAAGCATTTGGCCAATATACATTATTGTACTGCCGATGATGTTGCGCGTGCTGTTTCTGCTGCTGAAAATGCATATCCAGCCTGGAGATCAGTCGGTCAAAAGGAGAGAGCGGCGTTAATTAATAAATTGGCGGACGCATTGGAAGGCGACATGGAGCGCCTAGCTAGAATTGACATGCATGATGTTGGACGTTGTATTAGTGAAGTAAGAAAAGATTATTTAACAGCAATCCGGCATTATCGTTATTTCGCATCGATTATCATGGCCTATGAAGATTTTGGCAAGGAAATTTCTGATGGATATTGCCTAGCTATGAGAGAACCTCTGGGAGTATGTGGACAAATTATTCCCTGGAATGCCCCTGCGATTATTGCTTCTTTTAAACTTGCTCCAGCGCTAGCTACGGGTAATACCATTGTTTTAAAGCCAGATGAAAATGCTTCTCTTTCAACCTTGGAACTTGGAAAGCATATTAACGCTATTTTTCCTCCGGGAGTAGTAAATATAGTGACAGGTCTTGGTGATATAGTGGGTAATGCGTTGACTCACAACAAAAAAGTTAGGAAGTTGTCTTTTACTGGCAGTACAGAGGTTGGAAAATTAGTTGCAAAAGTAGCGGGTGAGAGATTGGTACCTGTAACTTTGGAACTCGGTGGAAAAAGTCCAAATATCGTTTTTCCTGATATTGAAGATATGGATGCTGTCGTCGATAATGTTACATTTGCGGCAATCCATAATAATGGACAGTCTTGTCTTGCAGGTACAAGGTTATTTGTGCATGCCGATATTTTTGATGCCTTTACAGAAAAATTGGTTGCATCCTTTAAAAGAGTAAAGCTAGGTTCTCCTGAGGATGAAAATTCAAGAGTAAGTTGTCTCATTTCAAAAAAGCAGGGAGAACAAGTGCTTAATTATATTGATATTGGGATAAAAGAAGGTGCGAAACTTCTTGTCGGTGGCTCAAGAAAAACAGTAAAAAACTGTGAACATGGTTATTTTATTGAACCAACCATTTTTTTAGCAAAGAATGATATGCGCATATGTCAAGAAGAGATTTTTGGTCCGGTGTTGACGCTGATGAAATGGGATAATTATGAAGAAATGATATATCAAGCTAACGATGTACAGTATGGACTTGCAGCAGGAATTTACACAAGTAGTTTGAAAAATGCTTTAGAAACAGCAGATAAATTAGCGGCAGGTTCAATTTGGATTAATCGTTATTCCAATATTTCAGAGGGTACTGCTTTTGGTGGGTATAAAAATAGTGGGATCGGCCGAGAGTTTTGTCGAGAAACACTTAATTCGTATACTCAAATTAAAACAGTCACTATTCAGACACAAGTTCCGGAAGCTTGGTTTTCTCCCTTGGTTAAATAATTCTAACGGCTTATACTTAAAAGTAACGTCCTGCACATACGATAATATTTTTTAAAAGAATAATTTTGTAATAGAGCAGGGCGATAACTTAGAAAAGTCCAACCAGATTTGTGCTTCTGTAGAACTTGAACAAATAACTATTAAAGGTGCAGTGTGTTTCAATAAATAAAATAAAAATTATTTTAAAATAAATGATTTATGAAATAATTTGTTGATCCTCTATATCACTAGTTCAAGAGAAAGATTACCATCTCATTTTGATGGATATTGGGTTGCCCGATATGGATGGCATTGCGTTAACACACCGTATCCGTCTACAGCAGTGGCAACGAACTGACACAACGCCTATCATTGGTTTAACGGCTCACATTGATCTTGAAAATAGACAGTGTTGTTTAGATGCGGGTATGAATACCGTTATAACAAAACCTTTAAAAAAAGAAACCGCCTTAGAATTATTGAGGACTTTTGTGCCAGATGCATGCATAAATCAAGTTTCTTCTCTTACTGATATTAGGCCAGTTACCGGACCGGTATTAGATGTCGAAGCAATGAAAGCCGTATTAAAAAATGAGGAATTGATTAAGGACTGTATTCAATTAATGGTAATTGGATTAAAAAAAGATCTTGTTGAATTGTCTCGATTACATCAATCTGCTAACTGGCAAGCCATACGTGAGATTGCACATAAAAGGCAAGGAGGAGCTAGCTATTGCGGAGCTAAACGTTTGGAACAAGCTTGTAAGCAGATTGATGATTATTTACGCGAAAATGGTCCTAAGGGACAAACTAATGCGCTTTATCGTCAATTGATTCAAGAAATGGAAGATGCAAAAACAGTGTGTGAAGATTATATTAAATAAACTGATAATAAAAATATTTGCTAGAATAAATGTCTTTTTTGAAATAAGCCAATTATTAAAACAATCGGCTTATTTTGGGCTAATGAAGATTAATAATATTAATTCATCGCAGGTTTTTGTACTGGATTGTTCTCAGTTATATTATCTTCTGGCTTAAGAGTAAAAAATGAGCTATTAGATAACGTGAACAATTTTTTTGGGGTCTTAGAAGTAAAGTAGTCAAAGGCAATAATTGAATCTGCTCCTTTTTCCAATAACGGAATAATACGATGGGCAACTTCTACATGTTGTTTATCCGTTAAATAATTATCACGATTGGTTTCATCTGAAAAATTCATTTCAAAAACATATTTTTTATCAGAAATAGAGGCTTGGCATTTTCCATAAGAAAAAGAGGACATTCCAGGAAGCTTGTTAAATAGATTTGTTAATAATTCAAATGACTTATTAATTTCTACGTTTTTGCAGGTTTCTTTAAATGGTAAGAAGACTACATGGTTTATCGGAGATTGAGAATGAACCGATTGATTAGTAAGCTGAGTAGAGGGTTCATACTCTATAGAAAAAACTTCTTTTTCTTCATTGAGGAAAGGTTTTAATTGCTCTAAAAATTCGAGATATTCCTTCTCTGTTTCTGATTTGAATTTAGCAGGGTTGCCATCCACAGAGATCTTCAAAATGTAATTATAACCTTTATTTCGTCCTTCGGCACTTTGGTAAGGACCATGTTCAATTAGATGGGTGATCTTATTTAATTCTTTAGATTTTAAAAAATCATCAAATTGGGTAATAGCAGATTTTGAGCATTCTTTTAATGAAAAAAGTTTAATAAAATGATAATTCATATTTTCTCCGATTTATTTAAGGTAAATAGTTTTTAGTTTGATGTCGATTTTAATCGACAGTTAAGCTTTTCCATACTTTGTATTCCTCTAATACATAGGTCAATCCATGTTTAATGGCAACTGACATAATTTCTGCTTTCGAATGACATTGTAATTTTATCTTTAAATTATGCACATACCAACGAGCGGTTAATAATGAAATTTTTAAAAGAGAAGCAATTTTCTTTTAGGACGTAATTTAAATTCCTTATTTAGCCACGAAGAAGATATTGCTACTGGCGTTGCGGCTGCTGCTTTAGGTTTTATGTTAAATTTAAAAAATGATAATAAAAAGAATAATTTTACGATCGAGCAGGGCGCTAATTTAAATCAATCGAGTCGAATTTATGTTGCCATAAGCACGAAAGTAACTATAAAAGGGGAAGTTTATTTTATTAATTAAAATAAAAATAATTTCTATAAAAAATGATCTAGGAAATAATTTATTGATCCTCTATACTCAAAAAGTGGCCTAAAAATAAATTCAATAAAAGGAGACAGGAATGGTTATTGAGGCGGTAACAGCAATTGCGGTAGTTAAAACTGGCAAGGAAATTCTTGAGATTCTGCATTTGCTACATGTGGGGCATTTAACGGGTAAAGCCACTTTTAAAAAAGGAAGTTCTTTTATACTCGCCCTAGAAAAAAAATATCAAAAATTTTTAGATAAAAAAAATTTAATTCTACAGCTAAAACGAGGAGCACAAACTCTTTATGATTATCAGGATATTGGTACTCAGGAAGAGATTGAGAGCCAAGCTGAAGGTTATCTGATTACACTGCAAAAAAGTATTAAGAAATTAGAGAAAGCACAGAAATATTTTTTAGCGATCAATACAACTTTAATAGAACTTATTAAAGCTTTACGAGATAATAATAACGAGCAGTGTCAAATCCAATTATTAACGCTCGAAACTAACTTTAAATTTTTTACAGATAAATTAGACGGATTTTTAGATTTAATTGCACCGCCGGTATCTCGTGAAAGATTGTATATTGCCGATTCATTATCTGAAACGAAAATTATTGAACGCTTCAATAAATATTTAAAAAGAATTAGGGAGAACGTTGATTTACTAGGGAAAACAGAACAACTGATTGCTAATCAATTTGATCAAGGCTTCAATTCGGGTCATACATTGTTACCTGCAATAAGCTCAAGTTCAGCTCATCCCTTTGAACAATTCCAGCAAGATATTAAACAGTATTTGGATTTCCTCAAAATAGAACGGACCAATCCATTGGAGAACAATCCAAATTGGTTTCGCTTACTTACTGAAGCGGAACAGATAGAAGTTGGACAGCGTATTTTTCTACATGCGATGAACGTTGAAGAAAGCTGCGAGGATGAAAAATTACTGATCGCTCAAATTTTCTTAACTAAACCCGTTTCTAATCATTTGGCGAAACAAATGGAAGTTGATGAGCTGGCTTATGAAATGGCTTGTAGTTTACGCAATTGGCAAATTTTAAAGTGCAAACAGCTTATTAGATTTCTCATAACATTGGAACGAAGGCAGCCATTGCCAGACCAGGATATGGATGGACTGTTAGCGTGGCTTAAAACGAAAAGAAGAAAGCAGAATCCGATCGAATTATTCACAGAAATTTTAGTTCCACCCTGTCTTTTCAGCGAGTGCAATTTAGAATCAGCACAGGCCAAATTCAATAGTTTATTTCCTGATCAAGATTTAAATGAACTTATTAAAAAACATCAGGACAGTCTTTGGGGTAGTATCTGGGAAAAAAGCGATTTGCTGATCCAATTGCCGAAATCATTTAATACGAAAATTCTTGAAGAGGATTGCCAAAAAGAGGATAGCTCATTACGAAGATCAACCATCGTCTCTGTAATGATACGGAAACTTGCCACAGCGGTTATTGTAGATCTTAAACAGTTACAACTTGAGTTGATGAAGGATAAATTTTCTTATTCAAATGAGCAAGCCCGCGTTCTTAAGGAAAAGAAAGAAGCTTTTGAGATACAAAAAAACGAAGAACATGATGCAGGTGTAGAACGGATTAAGCAAGCAGATGCACGTATTATTATTATCTCTTCTTTTGCAAGTAGTTTATTTCCTTATCTCTATCAAGCCAAGAGGATCAATCAAGAAGAGCAAAAGCTGCAAGTGCCAACCATCGATGATTTATCACACGTTATTTATAGAGGCGTCGATCCGAATGGAATTTGTCTCTGGAAAGACAATTCTAAGACCTTTTCCCGATCAAACCAACTCGTGCATCATTTTTTGCCGGATAAACCAGGTGATAGCAAAACAAAAGCTTGGCTTTATGCTCGTGATGAATGTCAAGTCAATAGGGTTGCTTTATTTTCTGATTTATTTTCTTCTACTGACTTAATTTTATCACAGGCGGTTAAAAATAATCTTTCAATACAAGCTATTTTAAGAAACAACAAACAACTCGCCATCACTGCTCACAGTAAAGCATTGAGCGGTTTGAAACCAGAAACGATGGAAAAAACCGAGGCTGTTTTTCAGGAATTGAAAAATTACTATGTATTGGCTTTAGTAAGAGCACATCCAGAATACCAAAAAGAAGTATCATTCAAGAAACAACTCGAATGCTTAGTTAAAAATTTCTTTAAATCGACTCAGAAAACAGGAGAAGAGCGACTGAAGAGTGTAGAAATATTTGTCGGTGATTTATGTGTTGTATTTTCAGCGAAGGATGCCAATGCCATGAGCCTGGCTTTAGATGATTTTAATAAAAATTATGAGGAAAGATTTAAGAAGGAAAGGAAGGTCGATCGCAGTGTTCTCTATTCTATAATAAAAAAGATGATAGAGGGTCCTCTTTTAGCTATCGAACACCAGGCAAAAGGAAATCTTACAAAAACTTCCTTAGATGCGAAACTGATTGAACAACAACCAAAAGAGGAAGTAGTGGCTACAGAGGATAAAGGGAAGGAATCTGCACAAGTTCTTGAGCAAGAGGAAAGTAAAAAGAAAGAAACCGTATTAGAGAAAGTAGCTCGTTTGGAAGCTTTAACGGAACAAGAACCACGGACTTTATCCGCTTCCGTAAACCTAACAACCTCACGAGTGACATTATTTTCTAATCCATCTTCATCCAAAACAATACCAACAGAGGAAGTGGATTCTAATCCTACAGCAAAGGTTCACTATGGCCCCTAATACGGATATCCAAGTCACAGACTCGACAAACTTGCAGTTCAATCCGCCCTTTTGGATAACTCATTGTTTGTCGATGTCTGTGACTAAAGACCAAGTTTGGACATCCGATTGGGTCAAATCTTTGCAAAAAGGAATGGGAGAGGCGGATTCAAAGGTCATTGTATGGGTATATCAACAACTCACTATTCAACTCAATAGTCTGTTGCATCAGCCAAACTCAACTGACGAGAACAGTCAGAATGATTGGGTAACTGTTTTATTGCGGCAGTTATTGGTGATGCATGTCTATCTTGAGGTTGTTGCAGAGTATAACCCCTATCTAATCCAAGCAGATCAATGGGTAGAGCAGGCTACTCATGTGATGACTGTTACCCCTAAAAAGATTTGCTTAAATCAGTTGGATCTATTAATGGAAGAGGCTCTATGCGAAAAATATGAAAAGCAGCCTTTAAATAAAACGGTAGACCGTGCTTTATTTAAGATCTATCAACATACATTGATTCTCTATTTTCAACAGTTATTGGATTGCCTTCGAAATACGACTCAAGAACATGCACCTTGCGATGCAGAAGAGAGTGAATATGAATCCTATATTCGCGTGATTTGTATATTACATGCTTACATCGCTCAATTATCTACTTTACCGTTAACAGAAACAGAACATTTACCGAGTTTGTTATTAGATCAATTAACGCAACTTATAAAACTCACCAGTACACTGGATTTATCGCCGTCATGGATGGAGCGTTTGAAGCAGTGGCTACTATGGTGTTTTAACAAACTTAAGTTATGGCATATAACAACACCCAGCGCTGCACAGACTTCATCTACATCGTTACTGGTAATTAGTCGGCAATTAAAAAAATCAGCTACGGAAACGATTAGGAAAAAAAAGGTGCAATCACTTCATGTGATACGAGAACGTTGTTGGTTATATTTTTCATTGCATGAGCAACTCATCAGTCAATGGTGTAATGAAGAAGAAAGGCATGCACTGGAATATCATTCGACTGCATTGGCTTTATTTGAAAGTTTTATGAGTACTTTTGAATGCCCACCGACATTTAATAAAGGGATTTTACGTGAGAATCCTCTGAAATCACAGCGAACTGCCAAGTTCAATCGAAAGAAAATAACGCCAGTTGAGCATTGGGAACCCTTATTAGATATTGCCTTAAATAAACTAGGCACGGATTTCTTTATTAGGGGTTGGTTTATCTATAATTGTTATTCTGATAGAGCATCCTTACTACACTGGTTGGTTGCTCGACAAGAACCTCGTCTAATGGCTACTATCAAGGCTTATGTAAACAGCGAAGAAAGGGATTTTAAGGAAGATGAAATTTCTAATTTTGATAAAAGAAATCTGTATCGTTTTGTTCGAGCTACTTATAAAGATTTCTGTGCGGACTTAAATTTGATCACACAAATGATCTTGAGTGTTTGGTTTAAAAAGGTTGGAATCAATGTTTCTCACACAGATTTGGCTAGTATTTTATCAAGACCGGGACGTTGGTTACATCATAAAAAACAAGAGCCACCGTCAACACGATCCGCACACTGGGAAGACACTATTCCTAATCTTGCCTTTACCTTATATGATGCGATTGAGCGCTTAGGCGCTGGTTTATATTTCTTTCCACCCTTACAACAACGTTGGTCTGCATTACAAGAAGTATTATCAGCCTATCCCGATAATCTTGCAGAATTTGTTCATCGCCATCATGCTGAGATTGCCACGGTCATTAAAAAATTATTATTTATATTTCATTTAGACCATAAATCTAAAGCGAGTAGGGATAACGTTCTATTAAATGTTTGGGCACAGCGTTATATTCCGCGTATTCAGTCTGTCAAGCATCTTTTACAAAAGTTCAGAGAGTTAGATCCCGATGAATTACAAAGTGACGATGCAGAAAGAGCAGCAGACTCCTTATTAAGGCGGCTGAAAACGGTCGTAATCGATAGTATGCATTGTCATCTCAGCAGTATGCAATGGATTATTAATGCGCTTTCTTTATCACCTGAGGAATTACAAAGAGAGCATACCCAGGAAAACTGTAACTATGTCAATAAAGTCAAAGAAGTAGATGCTGAGATAACTAGGGCCCGCAAAAGTGAAAAGGCGGCGCGCAGAGAGAAAGAAGCTGCATTGGAGAAAATAGTGCGTTTAGAAGCTTTATTAGCGGAACGAGCACGACAGACCCAGCCAATTCCTGCAAACGTAACAAAATCGGGGATGACGCTATTTTCTGATTCAGCTCCATCTCAAAAAACACCCACTGAGTTTAACGATCCTAGTTCTGTTTTAACAAATTAGTGCCGTTGCGAGTTTGCGTATCACGAAAAGATTAGCCAGGAATTAGAAACGGATTTTTATTTCGCATATCCTTATTCCTTGTGGGAACGCGGCCTCAATGAAAATACGAATAGGCTAATCAGACAGTATTTGAAAAAAGGTTCTGACTTTAGTCACATTACAGAAAATGAACTTGGATCTATTATGGATAGATTGAATAACCGACCAAGAAAGTCGCTAGGTTTTGCTACACCAAAAGAGATATTTTATGAAATGCTACAATAGTTAGGTTTAAGCGAAGGATTACTTGGTTCCTGAGTAGTTGCTATTCGTTTTTTTAATTCTTCCAAAGCTTCTGGAGCAGGAATAATTTCATTTAAACTAAAATATTTACGGGTTATGGGATTGCAACGTTGACTTAGATCAGATGGATTGCGTTCCCTAATATTTAAAATTTCAACTAAATCATATACTTCATTAGATTTATTATCAGGAAGTAACTCATTGGGAAGCCTAACCGGGATAGTAGGGGCAGTCAGGCCAATAGGCGATCGAAATGTATTGCCTAAAATTTGCGTAGTTAATAAATTATTATATTTCTCTTCTAGATTTTCTTTTAAACAATTTTTAATATGAACATGCATCTCTGAATTAAATCGATCCCAACGCAATTGAATTATCGGAGGAATAGTTAAACCATCAACACGCCCAACATCAGACAGTAAGCGATTCAATAAATCTATATTTAAATAATTAATTTTAATACTTTCTACTGAAGTAACCCGAGTCAATGGAAATTGACCAATAAAAACAGGGATTGGAGCTTTTTCAAAAGCTATTAAATTTATTTCACTTAATTTCAAAAGATACTTTTGAAATTTGTTTTGTATAGAAGCATTTGGAGGATTAGATATGCGTGGACGGATTCTTATGGAGTCAGCCTCCATTGTAGTTCTATAATACATATCACCGACTAAACTTAAAATTAATTTTACCAAGCTCATTAAGGTTTTTTTCTGTTCTTCCGTTAACTGATTATAATTAGACATAGTTATTTTTTTAAATTAAATTGACTAATATAATGATAACATATTAATGGGGTAAGGTTGGGAGTTTTGCAGTTAAAATTGCCTGTTTTAAGCGTTTAAATTAATGTATAATTTAGTTATTAATTAAAATAAAGAAGTAAAGATAAACATGCAAACGAAAAAAATAAAATTGGGTGACGTTAAGCGACTTGAATCAATAGCTGAGGAACGTTATTCGGCTGAACTGAAAAAATTGTATGCACAGGTTGATCAATTGAGATCTCAACCGTTTAGCGTGGGCAATGCCAGCAGCGTCGCTAATTCTTCTCTTGATAACGCTAAGAAGTTAGCGGAACAGGCCAAAACTCTTTATTATTCTTGTGCTGAAGATCTTGGGCTGAATCATGCAGATGCTGGTGAGGCTTACAAAAGCTTGATGGATCTGTTAAAGAAAAATGCAGCGGGACTCCGTTGGTTTCTAGCGAATAACCCTGCTTTTGGAACAATTGAGTATAATCAATTAATGCCTGGCGTTGGCTCGGTTACCTCAGAATTCGAGTATGTTGCCCCTACGTTTATTACCAAATTTGTAGACAGTGGAATATGGCTGCCTCCGCTTGTGATTTTATCTATAGTCATCTTAAGTGTTGCTATAACGTCGTTGGCAGCTCCAGTCCTCCTAATTCCTACAACAATAGGCGCTGCAGCTACTGCCATTACGTTCTTTTCTTGCAAAAAAACCTATTATGACCAAGAAGTAAAATTAATTCAGATCCTAGCTAGATAAAATATGTTTTAACGTTATTTGATAAGCTTGGTAAACATCGAGCGAGATATTTTCTCGATGCCGATAATAAAGTTTATCGGATATTGAAGTGAGTGAGCGGACCGCGCATGCAAATCATAAGTGCAACGTAATTTCGAAGGAAATCCTAAATAGATTTTCGACGGTAAGCCCTTTCAGTTTCTTCAACGTAAGCAATTCCTGTTAGTATATTAACAGGAAAAGTTAATATTCCTGAACAATTAAAACAAGCCTTAAAATCATCTCCTTCTCTTCCACCTTTGGTTTTATAAAGTCTTTTAGTCATTATAATAGTATTATTCATTGTCCTGAAAAATAACGATGTATTCTTGATTTTTTTAGCTACACTAGGAAAATGATCATGATGTTGCCAAAGTTGATCATTAAGTGCGACTATTTCGGCATGCAACCCAGGGATTCCCGCAGATCTTGGTATAGTGTAATTATTTTTTTTGAGATGATGCGTAATTCGGCTTCGTATGATAGGATGTAGTCCTGCCTCCCCATACTTTTTATACTTTTCATCCACTGCATTTAAAAATGCATCCAGGTTAACTATTAAGTACGTTCTTACGCTAACATTACCTACTCCTGGAAATGAATTTATTTCCCCTCCATCTATATTGTTAAAGAGCGAATTAATTTTATTGGACTCCATTACATTTACACTTGTAGAGTATGCGCTTGCAGCTTTATAAAATGCCGGAGAGAATTTCATCGTCCTTAATGCTGTTTGTAATGTACGATCACTTAACTTCTGATTCCCCATTGCCTCTCTTTCTTCTTTTCCCTTTTTTAATAGTTGATTCGTCGAATCCTCCAGCATTTTATAGGCGACTCGAACGATAGGGAATTTTTTAAATAAACACTGTACTATCTTTAAATCATCACATTTATCGCCAGCAAGATCTAAGGCATTTAAACTTCTTTTTTTTTGACTTTTCATTGCTCAGCTTTCTTTTATTATTTTTTGGATTTGTAAAATTTTTTTAAAGCACCAATTCGGTTCAGTAACTAAATTTTAAGCGCAACGCCGTTTGATTGTAACCTGCTTTCCATAATCCATAAATTTGACATCGTTTCCTAAAATCAAGTTGTTTGAACTTCTTAAATTAATCACTTACTCCAGGTTGACCTACTATCAAGGCTAACTCGAATATCCGGTTTATTGGCATCTACATCCAAGCTTCGATGTCCTTCGCAACCGTAAAAGCTACACCAAGCGGTTATTGGACGGTTTTGACTTGGGATCTTAGCTGCTTTTTTTAATGTTGTAATTTCAGAGGCCCCGTTTGTGCTAGTTGTGCTACTTTGTGAGCACTTTACTAATAACGTGTCTAGAACTGAGCTTACCTCATCTTCTTTTAGTAAATTTGGATGTTCATTCAAGGAAACTAATCTGATCATAAATTCTTTAAAGAACGACTCAGGTGAATTACTTTTTATAACGGCATCGATGATGTCGTTTGTGTTAGTCTTATCATGCAATTTATAAAAGCAGATAAAATGGAGAGCATTAAGCGCTTCTTTAGGACGATTGCAACCCATGATCTTATCGAGATGCTTTTGGATAAACGCTTTTCCAGCACTATCCATATTCCCATAGAAACCTTTGTAGATCCAAAATAGTACATCAAGCTTACCCCTAACAATAGGATCCACCGTATTAGGATAGTTATATTTTTCAAAAAATTTATCCATGACGGGATTTTTTTTTACAATTTTGATACCAAAACAATAAAGATAACTGAGCGCACAAAGATCGTCCGCCAATGCTTTGAAATCTATGTCACTCTTTACCTCCCCCTTTTCATCTAATATTTTTAAACTAAGTCTATTTAGCCCAGAGTTGTAAATTTCCTGAAATTCTTTTATTGATTCTGATAATTTTTTCCGGTAGGTTTTATATTCTTTATTATTATTTTGAGTTGCTTCAAAAGCGGCAGTCACGCGCGCTATTAATGGCTGAGAATTGTTATTCCTATTGACTAGAGCCCACCATAGGGCAATTAAGAACGTAAAGAAGTTAATTAGCTCAGGGGGTTTAGGCAGTATTTCTAAAGGAAAGGACGGATTTTCAATAAACGCGCTTATTTTTTCTAGATTATGGCTGAGAATTGTTATTCCTATTGACTAGAGCCCACCATAGGGCAATTAAGAACGTAAAGAAGTTAATTAGCTCAGGGGGTTTAGGCAGTATTTCTAAAGGAAAGGACGGATTTTCAATAAACGCGCTTATTTTTTCTAGATTTAAGTTATCTAATACAATATTTTCTATACTTGGGTATCCCATGTTTGTTGGTAAGCTATTACCAAACAAATGTTCAAAAGCTTCCAAATGCCCTAATGATGTATCTAAAAATTCCCTGAATCTTTCTGTATTTTCCCAAAAAAGCTTTATCTTATTATGGCTCTGATAAAGGTAGAATAGCTGCAATCGTTCAAGTGTTTTGTTGGGATTGTTAGATTCAATAATAGTGTTGATGTGCTTTTTTACAAATTCTTTTGTAGAGTTTGCACATTGACAATACTCAGAACTGAACCAATTTAATACCTTTGAAACCTCTAGATAATAATCAATACTATTTCTTTGCAATGCTTCTTTTTGAAGAATTTTAAGAAAATTTACCTTATCGATTTCTACCCTACTAAACCACTCATTGAATGCATTAAGAAGTGCAGTATCCAGTAGATCGTTGAATGCATCATCATGTACATCAGTCCGTAGTTTAACAAGAAGTTGTTGTTTGTTATCTAAATCTTTATAAAGTTCCTTGTATGAAGCCTCATCTATTTTTACTTTATTCAATATATTCTTTAATACTACATCACCTTCAAGATTCTTAACTACGATAGAGTGTGCGTCTTCTAATAATTTAAAGAATAATTGGTCTAGTGTCTTATCTTCAATGAATTTAACTGAAATAACATTTAGCTCTTCACCTTTTAGCAACATAAACAAGGCATTTTTTATTCTCTCATAGATCACCGTATCTTTTAGTACCCTATCTAAATCTGCTAATGTTATTATTTTTATAAATAAATTATCATTCACTGAAGAACTCCATAAACTGAAAATTATTATTTTACAGGTTTCAGATTAACAGCAGCTTAATGCTAGAAATATATTGGCGTAAGAAAATTTTGGCAAGAAGTAATATTTTTACAATATTCCCCCTTATCTACTATCAAGCAAATTACTAACAGTTCGTCTACGATAAAATATTTCACTCGGCGTATTGTAGCTCAAACATTTCATCGGTCTTCGATTAAGAAATGGCATATATCCTAATCTAGCGCTTCGTACATTCAAGTCATTAGTGCAACCGCTTAAATGAAGATGTATACGATTGTTCGGGCTGATTATTAGAACTCGGTGGGATGGGACGGATGATCTCCTGGCTAAATAACTTGCTGTCGAGTGGTGATGGTGAATTTGGACTGAGTTGTTGATTTACTTTTTTACCATCGTATTTCTCTTCTATTATTTTTGGATCTGAATTGAAAATCTCTTTATTAATAGTAGCGACATATTCTAAATCAGACTCAAAACCAAGATATTCACTAGCTGATAGAAAAGCTAATCTTTCTTTTTCTGCTAAATACAACAAATCAATAGGTGTTTGCCCCTTCTTATTTTTGATATTCAAGTCTGCACCTTTTTCTAACAGAAAAGCAATCCAGCTTTCATCTCGTCTTACACAGGCAATATGAAGACATGTATCGCCATGTACAGTCTTATCATTAATATGTTTATTAATGTCAGTATGCTTTAATACTTCATCAACTATGCATCTTTGTGTGTCATGTCCTTTAAGTAGTAAAAAGTGTAAAGCATTCTTGCCATTATTATCAGGGGTAAAAGGATTAGCATTAAACATCTTCAACAGTATAAGAGCGCCATCTGGTTTAACAGCTTTACCATATGAAATACACCACATTAATTTAGTATTACCATAGATGCCAGGAAAATCAATTTCGTTAACGTTAAATTCAGTCCTCCCCTTGCTAAGAGATTCTAGTTCAGCATAAGCCTTATTGTAATCGTCATCAGTGGAGTAAAGACTCCGCACTTTATCAATCGCAGCACGGAATATCTTATTAAGATTGGATTTCATGAAATTATTTACTCTTTATTTTTATTTGAACCAAATAAATCAGTAATTATTATTTCATATACTACAATATTATTATTAAGAAACGATTAGGGATCCTTGAAAAAATCTATCGACAAGAAACCAAATGATCGAATGGGTAAAACTGCAAAGTAAGGTTACACATAAAAAGAGAACTCCTCCGCTTAGCAATACCTTTTTCCGCCCATGTAAAGCTGATGCCCTAGAACCAGCGTCTCCAAAAACCTTTTCCTTTATCATAATCCTCTAAAGCAGATTTTAATATTCAAAAAGTTAGGAGACATCGGTAAGCTATCAAAGGCATTTACTTAACATTCAATCAAGTAAGTTGTTCATACAACCTATACTTTAAATTATCGGCTAAAAGAAGCTTGCGTATTCGACGAGCTTTCCATACTACCATAACCATTCTTTCGCGTTGAAGAAAAAAAGGAATTACCATTATTTATGCTATTAAGAAAAACACCACTTTCGTTAACTAAGTTTACACTATCAAGTTTGTTAATTATTTTACAAGCAGCCTTATAGGCTTGACAAACTTCCTCTAAACTTAAAGCTAATTTTATGCTTGCTGGCTCTTTATTAAAAAAATTTAACAACTCATCAATTTTCTTGACGTCATAGCCCTGATCATTATCCAGCTGATATATTAGTTCAGATGGACTCGCTTCATCTGTATTTTCCTTATCTATCAACTTGAATTCTTTAATTAATTTTGTTTTTAATGTGTCAGCAAGCTGGATAAGTGATCGACTAAAACTGATTAGATCATTTACGCCCTTAACATTCAAAATAATTTTTATTTGATCTTTATCCGTTTGGGCTAAGGATTCTAGTAATAGTTTTGGTATCATCAGTTGTATACTATCTGTCATTTGATTTAACGCCGCATAAAAATTAGCAACCGTTTGCGTATCTGCATTACCACTATACTGTTGAAGTTTGCTCAATACATTACTAAAGAAATCTATCATGGCGGTAAAGCCTAAGAAAGTTAAACCGGTTTTAGCTAGCTCGAGTAGATAAGGACGTAAAAATTCTAATTTACCATTAAAATTATCATTAATTAACTGTGTTCCTGCTGCATAAGAAAACACAGATAAATACATCGAGATCATGACCGATACTACCGATGTTTTTAGATAATCTTTAAAAGTAATAGGAATTTTAACCGTATCGTCATTCCAAACAGTTAAATAATCGTAGCTATTTTGTAGGGCATTTCCGCCAAAAAATGCCAGCAACACCATCAAACAATAATCAGGAAGTGCTGAAAAAATAGCCGCTAATACTTGGCTTTTGGTTAGTTCGACCATTTCATTAAACGTACCCCCCCAAAACCCTGAACAAGCCAGTATCACCCAGGATGCACCAATAAAATAAAGCATTTTTCTGAAAATGTTGTTTAATTTACCCGGAGGTGAAATAATTTGATTAGGAGACCTCTCGTGTAAGCAAGTCAATAGTCTCGTTAATAATTTTAATGGCAACTCATCTAATTCTTTAATATCGCGAATTTTCTTTGCTATTTCATTGGTATAGGAACACCCTGTCAATCTATACCCATAAATGCTTAAAAGTCTTTGTGCCAGACCTAAATGATCAATCATGCGTTGCTTGATCATTTGATAACCTAGATTTATTTGCCCCTGTAATTCTTTTTCTTGTTTTTCTTCCTCATTAAGTAACGCATTGGATATTGTTTGAAAAATAAATTCTAATGGTAAAAAAGGCGCACGATATAAGGGATTTTTTAAAGCTAATTTAAAGGGTAATAAATGTAATAAGGTATTTGTCAAACCAACAATTGCAGATTGTAAAACAATTATTACTTTAGGTAAATTTGGGATAGGGTTAACTGCCGTAATAATCATAAAAGGTATTGATGCAACAAACGAACCTGCAAATGTCACTGCATTTTCTGCTAATTTTTGTTTAGGTGTTAATGCATCTTTTAAATAATTCTGTAGCTTGAACGGAATGTTTTCTGCCTTTTTTCGATCAAAAAATGCGTTAGTTGCCGACATTAAAATCCCTCCCGCTACCAGCAAAGTACCTGCTACGTGATTTATAACAAAAAAGTCACAGGGAATATTCTTGTAGTCTGGATCGGCACAAATTGATTCAGCATACTCATTCGCAGGAGGGAAATATAATATGACTCCAAAAAAGGCTAGTATAAATAAAAGTAATTGCTTGAATACTTCTGCATTTAGACTACTACGCCCTTCCCCATCTAAGTGAAATTTAATGACGGCGTTTAATGCATCCTGAATAACTTCTTCATTTTCTTCTTCTATAAGAAGAGAAGTCTCTAGTTCAGTATCCGTGTTGTAATCAGAATCGTTGATTTCTTTTATTAATGGCATACCCATCTCCTTTTTAAGATTATTTTTTATATTTAATTGAGAGGTTTTTTATTTACTCTGTAAAAATAAACTTCAGTTCTTATCTTGCACTGAAGTAGTAATTTTTTTTAAATGAAATTAATTAGATTAATGAATGAGTGAAATAATTTCCCTATATTATTAATATTATTTAGGTTTAGATTAAATTATCTAGATAATAAATTTTCTAATTTTTAAGCAGAATTAACTTTATATAATTGAAGATTATCTGAATTAATTTAGCATAACTTTTTAATGATTCCAATCTGTTTTTTAAAAAATATAATTCTTGAAGATTTAAGATTTAGAGCGATCATGATGTTATCTGCGAACCAGTAGTGTTACAAAATCGTTAAAATCATATCGTCATTTTCCCTATATTGAAATGGATTGCATAGAAAATTCGCCTTTTTTATCTAGACCGGTATACTATCGCCAAAAAATTAAATTTTCGAGCAATATAGTATGATATCGATTAATCAACTTAGCATGGCCTATGGCGAAAAGCTGTTATTTTATGACGTAAATCTTATTCTATCTACACACAGCCGTTATGCCTTAGTCGGTGCGAATGGCGCTGGTAAGTCTACTTTTTTAAAATTACTCACCGGCGCAGAACAACCCATCGACGGCACGCTGTCAATTCCTAAAATCGCTAGCGTCGGATGGTTGAAACAGGATCAATTTCGTTATGAAAATACGCTGATTAGCGATATTGTCTTGCAAGGTAAACCTGGCTTATGGCAAGCGTTACAAGAAAAAGATAAATTATTACAAAGTGATTTACATAACGAAAAAAACCTCAATCGTTTAGGTAAACTTGAAGAAGAAATTGCACGCCTGAATGGCTATAGCGCCAATGCTTTAGCGGCCAAGCTTTTAATGGGTTTAGGAATACCGCTTGAATATCATGAAAAACCATTAAGTACACTCTCCGGTGGCTTTAAATTACGTGTTTTACTGGCTCAAGCCTTATTTCAAGAGCCGGATATTTTATTATTAGATGAACCGACCAATCATTTGGATTTTATCTCTATCGTCTGGTTAGAAAAATATTTAAAAAATGAATTTTCTGGTTTATTACTGTTTATTTCTCACGATGTAGAATTCATCAATCGTTTGGCCGATCAAATACTCGATGTCGATTATGGCGAAATACGCGCCTACAGCGGTAACTATGAAAAATTTCTTGCTGAAAAACAATTAATTATTGAACAAAAACTGCAAGAAAAACGCAGCGTGGAACTTAAAATTGCTAGCATGCAAAGTTTTGTAGATAGATTTCGTGCCAGTGCCAACCGAGCGAAAATGGCCCAATCTCGTGTGAAAATGATAGCAAAAATGGAAATCCCTGATATTAAACAATCTTCGCGCTTATCCCCTACGTTTCAATTCAAAGCGCTACGCCCTTCTGGAAAATGGGTAGTTCGTGTTAACAAATTAACCAAAAATTTTAACGAGAAAAAACTTTTTCAGCAGTTAAACTTTGAAATTAAACGCGGCGAAAAAGTTGCGATTATGGGTGAAAACGGTATTGGAAAATCAACACTTATTAAAATATTACTTGACACGATTCAATCTGATCAAGGCAGCGTTGAATGGGGCTATGAAACGCATGTGAGTTACTTTTCTCAAGATCATCATGACTTACTAAATAAACATGCTACTGTTTTAACGTGGTTAGAACAGTATGCTGCTGGCATCAGTGAACAATCGATACGTAAAACCTTGGCCCAAGTTTTATTTAATAAAGAAGATGTCCTTAAAGATATCTTAGCCTTAAGCGGCGGTGAAGCAGCACGCTTATTGCTTGCGAAAATGGTATTAGAGCCCGCGAACGTCTTGATTCTGGATGAACCAACTAACCATTTAGATATCGAAGCCACTGAAGCCTTGGCGACTGCTTTACGAAATTATCCAGGCACCTTACTCTTTGTAAGTCACGATCGGCATTTCATCAACAAAATTGCGGATCGCATCTTATTTATTTCTCACGAGAAAAAACTACAAGATGTTAAACG
The DNA here is from genome assembly GCF_964031165.1 of Rickettsiella endosymbiont of Rhagonycha lignosa. Classification (NCBI taxonomy): domain Bacteria; kingdom Pseudomonadati; phylum Pseudomonadota; class Gammaproteobacteria; order Legionellales; family Coxiellaceae; genus Rickettsiella; species Rickettsiella endosymbiont of Rhagonycha lignosa. The sequence continues at coordinate 824,650 of NZ_OZ035011.1, forward strand.
CTTGGATGCGATTAATTTAGATTAATATCAGGCTTTTTTTTCCATTATTTATTTTTATAATGGTTTAATCGTACTCCAATTACGGCAAGCTGGGCATAACCAATCGAGAATTTTGCTATTAAAACCGCAGCTTAAACAACGATAGACCGGTTTATTTTCCATTAATTTTTTAATAAGACCTTTTAAACTATTTAAATTACTTTTATCGGCCAGAGAACAACTTTCTTGCGCTAAATGCAAGTCAACTAATTGATAGAGACCCGATAGCGAGGGCTTCGCTTGTAATTGCTGAGTCAGAAATTGTAGCGCTTTATCGTTATCTTTTTCTTGAATCAATTTAACGATAGCCAATGAAAGTGGCGTCTGCGCATGCTCGGCAAGTGTTTCATTTAAATAACTGAGTAGCCCTATCGATCCCGATTGATGTTGTAAGTAACATTGATTAAGTGGTTCTAAGGTTTCAGTAATATAATCGGGGTCTTGTTTTTTTATCGCTTGATAGATAGAGATCGCTTCTTCCCATTTTTCTGCGGTAATAGCCAATTTTCCTTTAATCAGGTTAGCGCGAACACAATGTGCATCATACTTTAAAGCGAGTTCTAAAAGTTTAATGACTTCCTTTTGGCTCGCTTGGTTATTTAATAAATTTTGTGCTAATTCACAATGATAATGCGCAATATTTTTAAAAATCTTGTTATCCCATTTTGAAATTTTTTTCGCTTGCTTAATAGCAATTTCCCAACGTTTTTGTTGTTGGTAAATTTCTAATAGATAGCGTACGGCGATACGGGCATATTCGCTATCATCATGGTTAATCACTTCGAAAAATAAACGCTCTGCTCTATCTAATAAGCCTGCGCAATAATAATCTCTTCCTAAAGCTAACAATGCTTGTAATTTTTGTGCGTGCGCAAGATTAGGCCTAGCAATCAAATTTTGGTGCAGCCTAATTGCACGGTCAATTTCACCTCGCCGGCGGAATAACACACCTAAAGCTAAGTGAGTTTCCACTGTTTCTATGTCAACCTCGAGTATCTTGATAAAGGTATCAACTGCTTTATCAGACTGTTCATTGAGTAAATAATTTAAACCACGTAAATACTCACGATTACATTCATGTTTCTTACTCGAGCTTGAATTAGAAAATTGAAAATAAGCGACATACCAACCGGAAGCGGCTGCAATCGGAAGCAATAAAAACAGTAACTCCAGCATAGTCACGCTCATTAGGAAGTAGGTAGCACTGTAGCCCGGTTAATGCTGATCTTTAAATGGCAAAGCTCTTAAGTTGCTCAGTTCTTTTTCAACTAAGATCAATCGATGTCGTAAACGCCGATTAACATACTTGAGTTTTATATAGGTAATTAAAGCAGTTAACAAACCTAATAAACCGCCTAAAATAAAACTAAGTATGGTTAATAAAGAAAGCGGTAATCGTTTGGTGTCCCAATAATAATTGACACTGACCAGATCGGCATTAAGACCAGCAAAAATAAGTCCCAATATAAATAATATAATCAGGAACAAATATGTAATGCATCGCATAGACTTACCTACTCAATGGGAACTTATACTAAATTAGTTTTACATTAAGCTAAAGTTCCAGTGACGACCAGAACTTTAGCTTTGCTGCAAAATCATCCTTCATTTAAGCCCATGCTATTTCCTTAAGCAATAAGAAAACAGCAATTACTTAGTGACTGCTTTTTCTTCTAAAGGAAGGAGAGAAAGTGAAATGTGACGATTTTTTCGATCAAGATTTAAAATTCTTGCTTCTATTTCTTGTCCCACTTCAAAATTTTTTCCTTCTTCGCCATACTCAGATAGCTTAAGCTGAGCTTCGATACTATTACCTAAATCAACTTTCATCCCTTCGTCGTTGACTTCAGTTATTTTTCCTTTGACCATTTGATCTTTACTGTATTTATCAAAAGGATGCGATGATTCGGTATCCAATTGTTTGATACCTAGCGAAATACGTTCACGCTCAGGATCTATTGATAAGATAATCGTTTCTAATTCATCACCTTTTTTGTACTTACGTACCGCTTCTTCGCCGGATATATTCCATGCGATATCCGATAAATGGACTAAGCCATCGATGTTACCGGGTAAACCGATGAACAGACCGAAATCAGTAATCGATTTGATTTTACCGGTAATGCGTTCGCCTTTAGCATGCGTATTCGCAAAATCTTCCCAAGGATTAGATTTACACTGTTTAATACCTAAAGAAATACGACGTCGATCCGAATCAATATCTAATACGACGACCTCAATTTCCATACCTGCTTGAACAATTTTATTCGGATTAATGTTTTTATTGGTCCAATCCATTTCTGAAACGTGGACTAAACCTTCAACACCTTCTTCTATTTCGACAAAGCAACCATAATCGGTCACATTAGTCACTTTACCTTTCAAACGTGTACCGACAGGGTAACGTTTAACTAAGTCTTCCCAAGGATCGCCGACTAATTGTTTCAGCCCTAATGACACTCGACCTCTATCTCTTTCGATCTTGAGTACCACGACTTCAATTTCATCGCCTATAGTTAATACTTCACTCGGTTGTTTGACACGTTTCCAGGAAATATCGGTGACGTGTAATAAACCATCAATGCCACCTAAATCGATAAATGCACCATAATCGGCTAAGTTTTTTACGATACCCTTAATGACTTGACCTTCTTCTAATTCAGTTAATAACTGTTCGCGTCCGGCTTGACCTTCGGATTCCAATACCGCGCGTCTTGATAAAACAATATTGTTACGCTTAGGATCGAGCTTAATGACCTTAAATTCCAGGTCTTTACCTTCGATAATGCTAGAATCACGTACTGGACGTACATCCACTAATGAACCCGGTAAGAAAGCACGCAGATTACCGATTTCTACTGTAAAACCACCTTTTACTTTTCCTGTGACCTTCCCCGTCACCACCGTATCGGCATCGTGTGCACGCTGTAACGCCGTCCACATTTCTGCACGTTTGGCTTTTTCACGCGATAAACGGGTTTCACCAAAACCATCTTCTAAAGATTCTATACTGACATCAATTTGGTCGCCAACTTGGACTTCTAACTCGCCGGCTTCATTATAAAATTGCTCAATGGGAATCAAACCTTCGGATTTTAAATTCGCATTGACAACAACTCGGTCTTTTTCGATGCGGACAACGGTTCCGGTAATAATCATCCCGGTATAAAAAATACGTTCGGAGAAATTCTCCTCGAGTAACTGTGCAAAACTCTCACTCATATAGTTATATCACTTGTTCTTTTTTAGAGAACCACGGTTAAGGCGCAATATGCGCGGTTAATATTTAGGTATATCGTCTTTTGGCACGATGATGGTCATAAATCGCGGTATTTTCTGCGTTTCGTTACTCACATACTCCGTGTATGCTCCGTTACGATACTCGAAAAACCACACTTTCTGACTCATCTTCGCTGAATGACGACACACCTGCATTAAGCTAATTTTTAGGAAATCTCTAGCCTAATGCCCCTGTTACGTTTTCGCTTGAGCCTGTGGCAACTTACTTTTGATAAGTTGTAACACCTCTTGAATGCTTAAGTGCGTCGTATCGATAGTAATAGCTTCCTTAGGCACTATGAGTGGCGCTACCGGGCGCTGCCTATCTTGACGATCACGTTGCTCAAGCTCTGCTCGCACAGCGTTAAGGCTAACATGCTTCCCCCTTGCCTTCAACTGTAAATAACGTCGTTTAGCACGTTCTTCGAGACTCGCTTCAAGGAAAATTTTAAGTTGTGCGTCAGGAAAAACAATACTGCCCATATCCCGGCCGTCAGCTACCAGACCGGGAGCACGACGAAATGCCCGTTGATAGACTAACAATGCTTGTCGAACCTTAGGATAGACCCCTAATTTCGAGGCTAATTGACCTATTTCTTCGGTACGAATGTTATCAGTAATATCCTGCTGTCGCCAAAAAATTCTAAGCAACTGATCCGAAGACTGAACACTAAAATTTAACGCTAAGTTTGTCACTAAAGGAAGCAAGCTATCCTCTTCAATAGGCGTTTGTGTGGCTACCGCAATCCAGGCGGCGGCGCGATAAATAGCCCCACTATCGAGGAAATGCCAACCTAATTCTTGGGCTAATAAGTGACTAATCGTACCTTTACCTGAGCCACTTGGACCATCTATGGTAATCACCGGAATAGGCGATTTTTTTTTGGGTGTTAACAACATGCTAAATAAGCCTTCCAAGCCAATTTTCGGTAGTGCTGGGCTTTCGCCGCAGGATCCTTTGCTTGATAAATACCCCGACCAACTATAATGATATCCGTGCCGTTTTGTGTAATCGCCTGTTCGGGAGAGATATAGTGTTGACCGAGACCATCGACAGCTATGGTATCGGATTGAACGCCAGGGGTCATGTGGATCAGACCTGGGTTTTCGGTTAATTGATGCTGAGCAATAAACCCCATGACAAAATCGGGATAGTGTTTAGCCATGCTAATACTCGCTTCGGTATAAGCACCTGTGGCTAAAGAACCTATGGAACTCATTTCCGCAAGTAACAATAACCCGCGTCCTTTCGGGAGGCCTACTTCTCGTAGGCCTTGGATTACGCCTGGACCAGGAACCGTGTGGGCATTAACGAAATCTGCCCAATCGGCGATCTGGTAGACCCCTCCCGCATATTGTTGTTTAACGGTATAACCAATATCAGCAAACTTACGATCTTCAAAGATTAAAAACTGATGCTTTTCAGCTAAATGTTTCAGTTGCTTGATAAAATTAGGTGTGAAATCAGACAATATATCGACATGGGTTTTTAATAGGCAAATTTCCTCGCCTATTTTATCAAGCAAACTTAGTAATTCAGCAGCATGACTAACATCAGCAGATAAGCAAAGATTAGTTTTTTTTTCCGCTATCAGTTGGCATAAACGTTGTGCACTTGCGTTTAAACAAATCGTCGCTCGTTCGGAAAAACTTAATTTTTTAATTTTTTTTGACATTTATTGACTTAGTAAGGGATCAAATGCAACCACCTGTGTCGTAAGATGCATCTCGGTATTAAGTTGTTCAGCTACTTGTTTCATTTTCTCCGGTTTAATTTCCGGACCCACAAAAACACGTGTCAACACACCTAATAAACTTTTGTATTGACGACTATACGCATTAAAACCTTTACGCCGTAACATCTGAACCAAATTTTCAGCTTGTGCTGGATCTTTAATATCGGGTAATTCAACCACCCAGGCTTTTGCTGGTGCCAAAGGATAGCTTAGCAAATTTTTCATACTCGGCTTATTTGAAATCATTGGTAATAATGCGGCGCTCGGTGGAACCGGCGGGCTGGGAATAGTAAACGAGAGTATGTTATCCGTAGGGTAATCTTTCATCCATACAGGCACAAAAATAACGAGCAAGGCGGCAATAGCAATAATAATAATCAAGCTGGCGCGTTTAGAGGGGAAATCCACAGAAACTATCTCAAGCAATTAATTGATGAACTTATCTATTACACAGGAATTTGCAAATTGAAACAACTATTTTTAATAGAAATGTTTAAACTTTACCTGTTTATCACTTAAGACGGCGGTAAAAATTATTTCTGCTGTTGTAAATAGTCACGAATATCCTCTGGGGGAAGATAAAGCGTTTTAAGGATGGGACATTCGGTGATTGAAACACTACCATCACAGGCATTTTCCCAATCCATTAAAGCCTGTTTTATGCGCTGCAAACCCTTTATTTTAGTTTCAATGAAAGAAATTTTTTGTTGCATGTGTAACTTTATCTGCTGACTGGGTAATTGATTAGTTTCTATATCAAGCAAACATTTAATTTCATTTAAATCGAAACCTACCAACTTCGCGTTTTGAATAAAATAAAAACAAGGTATAAGACTTTCTGGATAGAGACGAAAATTCCCTACGCTGCGTTTTGACATGGGAATTAAACCAATTTTTTCATAATAACGTATCGTTACCGGTGTTTGCTGAACTAATTTAGCCAACTTTCCAATGGTGTAATATTTCATATTAAGCCTAATTTTCCAAAAATTAATGATTATTTAATTAAAACAATAACGACAATCCCACACTGTAAGTATTATCATTAGTAGAAAGATTATTTTCTTGAAATAATGTTCGCGTGTTACCATAATTACCGGTGTGTTGGTACTGTGCATACACAGCAAGTGTTGGATTGATTTGATAATACGGTCTTAACGTTAATTGCAATTCGTTGAATCCACTACCAACTAAATCACGCGTAACCGTTTTACTTGCAAATAAACCTTCTACTTCGGTTCGGATAAAAAAATTATGCGCTATTTGTGTATCGCGACTAAAATCTAGATCCAGTTTACTACTGCCGTTATGATAGTAGGCTCGAATATCGGTTTGGATAAAATAAGGGGCTAAGCCTTCAATACCCAAGCCCGGTTGAAAATAAGGTGTTAGCGCCGGACGATACACATAATTCACACCTCCTTTAATTGCCCAAAACTGACTAATAGCATGCCAATAAAATATATCCAGATTGGCATTTTCAATAACACCCTGCCTAATTTCGGCATTTTCCAAATATAATTGCAGTTTGTTATTATCACCGCCAAACAGTCCTTTATAAGTAATTTCTTGATCGTTATTAATTAAATTCTGATTAACATCCAATAAATTTGCACTAAAAAATCGCGGTACATGATCCGTAGGATGATCGACTAAGCTTTGATCAATAGGTAAATGCTGAACACGAACTATCGCTTGATTTGCATAAGTTAAAGGTTTAACGATATTTTGCGCCGTCTGCTTTGCAGGTGTCACATCGATCAAGGTTGTGTATTGAAATACCCGTGCCATTCCGGCTGCCATGTGATAAAGCTGATGACAATGAAAAAACCACTGTCCACTTGCATCGGCATCTAGATCGACGACCACAGTCGCCATCGGTGGCACAACAACCGTGTGTAACAAAGGATCGTAAGCACCATGTCCGTTACGTAAAATAAACCAATGACCATGAATGTGCATGGGGTGATCCATCATCGAATGATTAGTAAATATTATTCGATAACGCTTGCCAGGTTTTAATAAAATTGGCTTTGCATTATTCATGGTCACGCCATTAATAAACCAAATATAACGATTCATATAACCGGTTAAATCCATGTGTATGGTTTTTTCTATCGGTTTATTAGGATTATTAGTCTTAACCGCTGCCATTATTTTTTGATAAGGCGAGCCTTCTGTTAAACTTTTCATGTTCGACATGGGTGCGTTATGCATGCTCATATCTGGCATAGCGGAGGAGGAACTCATTGCAGGCAAAGAATTGGAATGCATTTCCATTGCCATGTTACCCATCATAATTGGCGCAGGTTCAGGAAAGGGTTTAACATCTTGAATATTAACCGCTACATTCGGCGTGGTAGTAAGCACACCCATCGCACGCCCTAAGGTATCCATTGATTCGGCATAAATAATCGTAGCGCCTAAATGTTTAATGGGTACTAAAACATCATAGGTTTCACCTGGCTCAATCTTGAAGTGTTCGACTGTATAAGGTTTGATGTTATTACCATCGATTTGAATAATTTTCATCCTGCCGCGATCCAGCTTGACATTATAATTAGTGCTCGCCCCTGCCCCAATAAAACGTAGCCGAACGGTATCACCTAATTTCACCTTGCGTGTCCAAGGTCGTTGACTTACCTGTCCATTCAGTAAATACGCATCGTAAGCAATATCACTAAAATCATAAATATCCATGCGACTTTTTTGCATCATTTTATAACTATGCAACAATTGATGGCGTTTTAAAGGCGTAGCGTTTCTATAATCGTGAATAAACTTGAATAAGGAAGCTTGTAAAGGAAAACGTGAATCATAATAGCCATCGATTTTTTTAAGATTGGCATATATTTGCTGAGGACGTGTGTTGCTCCAGTCAGACAATACGATGACAAAATCTTTATTATAGTGATGAGCGATGGGAGTTTTAGCGTCGATAATAATACCACCATACAAACCTTGTTGTTCTTGGAAACCGTCATGGGCATGATACCAATAACTCCCGGATTGGTGCGGTGTAAAACGATATTGGAAAAAACCACCGGCGGGTATGGGCTGTTGACTCACACCGCTTACCCCGTCCATTTGCCAAGGAACCAACAAACCATGCCAATGAATGGTTGTGCCGACATTAAGTCGGTTATACACATTAATGAGGACCGGTTGGCCTTCTTTTAAGTGTAAAATGGGACCAGGAATTTGATTGTTGACGCTAATCGCTTGCGCCGGTGTTCCAGTAAAATTGACCTGTTTATACGCCACAGTCAAATTAATAATCTGAGTTTTGGCCTTAGCCGGATTCACAAATAACAGCGCAAAACTGAGAGTAAAACTGTAAGCCAAGGTAACAATAGATTTCATGTAAAGTTTTAGGGTTAATGAGATTAAAGAAATATTAAGCTTAACCTTAAGGTTAAAGTCAATAGTGCTAGAGATTATACATTGATATCAAAAAGATACCATTAAAACGAGGCTATTTTTGGGTTAAGTGACTTCAAGTGGCCGTGTGCTACTTACAATACTTGCGGGCTCTTTTCGAGAAAAAAGTAATATTTTTCTATGAAATTGTTCTAAATCGGCCCGATGGCCAATACTAATCAAACTGGTATTAGGTAGCAGTAAACGTAAATTTTGATAGGCGTTAATTTGTGACGCATCATCTAATGCTGAAGTCGCTTCATCAAGAAATAATATGTCCGGTTTATTTAAAACGGTCCTAATCAACGCCATTAATTGCTGCTCGCCAGGCGAACATATTTGCTGCCAAGGCTGAATCTCATTTAATTCATCTTGAAATTTTGCTAAACCAAAACGTCGCAGGAGTTCCCTTACATCATCATCCGTCACTGCAAGTTGAGTAGGATATATGAAACTCTCTTTTAATGTTCCTAATGGGAAAAATGTTTTTTGTGACAGAAAAAAAGAGGTTTTATCTTTTGGAAAATAAATAGTCCCTTCTGCAAACGGCCAAACTCCGGCCAGTGTACGCATCAATGAACTTTTTCCGAGACCTGAGCCGCCTTTTATTAAATAATTCTCGCTTAAATCCAAAGACAAATTAAGGGGTCCTATTAATAATTGTCCATCCGGTAAAAATAAATTTAAATCATTCAACGTAATCTGATTTTGTAGATTATTTTTTTGTATCATTAATTTGCTAGGTAATGAGGTAGATGCGTGTTCAATAGCGCTATTTAGTTCAGTTAAACGCACAATAATCGAATTCCATTCGGTCAATGAACTATACACCTGCATCAAAGTCGTAAATGAAGCAACTACGCTACCAAATCCTATCGTAATTTGCGTTAATCCGCCAAACTGTATTTTTTTACTTAAAAAAAGTGGTATAGCAATCAGTGTCGCTATGGGGATGCTGGCGAAATTAAAACCATTGGATAGAAAGCTTAAACGTTTTTTTAATTGAATAATATCGATAAAATTATGGTAAATTTTCTTAAACAACGCATTAAATTGACTGGCTTCGGATTGCTCTCCGCGTTGTAAAGCGATCTCGTCTCTGGACTCACGAAATTTTATTAACGCAAAACGGAAATTAGCGTTATAACGTTGCTGATGGTAATTGTAACTGATTAATTTTTTACCAATTCGATTCGTTAACCATATTCCTACGCCGCCAAATAAACAAGCCGCCCAAAATAAATAGCCCGGTATGGGAATAAGCAGATGACCTAGCGGAATGCTGAGATTCCCAATTCGCCAAAGTACTATGCCAAATGAAACAAAAAGCGTTAAGGATTGCAAAACTTGAAACGTTATCATTAAGGTCAATTGCGTGAATTGATCGATATCTTCATTAATACGTTGATCGGGATTGTCTATTTTTTTCGCTAAAAACTGAAAACGGTAATAATTTTTATTGGCTAACCAATTAGCCAAAGTATTTTTAGTCAACCATTGTCGCCAGCGTAGCGCGAGTAAGCCATTCACATAAAAGGCAAAACCAAATGCTAAAAACATGAATGTAATAACAAGGGCCATCACTATTAAATTTTGCCAAATCAATGGCTTATTAAAATGTTGCAGCGCATTCATGACATTTTTACTACTATAGCTAAACCATACATTACCCTCGACTGCGGCGAAGGTAAAAAATACATTTAAAAAAAGTAATAGGTAGGCGAGTTTTTTTTCATCGGATTGCCAATAAGGCTTTAGTAAGCGCCAAAAGCTCAGCCAGAATTACCTACTAAAAGTTAGATGTTGTTGATTTGGTTTTTTCATATTATTTTTGACGGCAAGCTACCTTTTTCTCTTTCTATGCATTTTCGAAGGTAGATATGAGCGCCTTAAGAGCTTACGGGAAAGCAATATCCAAGGCTAGGTTAAAAATGCATAAAAAAGAACATATAAATCTTAAAAGATAATAATATATCTATATTTAAGATAAATATTAAATCGCCCAGCCACTGACATAAAATAGGACTAATAGGAGTGCAATCACCACGGTTCCTATGCTTAATTGCCGCCATTCACCGGCACAAACGCGACCAATTACTAAAGCGCTAAACCCCAACATAATACCAGTGACAATATTACAGGTTAATACGATAAAAGCAGCACATAACAATCCTGACAAGGCATCGACCAAATCAGCAAAATTTAGTTTTGATATATTACTTAACATCAATAAGCCAACATACATTAAAGCAGGCGCCGTGGCGTATGCGGGCACTAAATAAGTCAGCGGTGAAATAAATAGTGTGAGCAAGAATAACAGTCCTACTATCACGGCTGTTAAGCCGGTTTTTCCTCCCACTGCTGTTCCTGCGGCGGATTCTATATAAACCGCCGCGGGTGAAGCACCGATTAAACCTGCAAAAATACTACTCACAGAATCTGCCGTTAACGCTTTTGATTCGTTTTCCATCGGTTGATTAACGCGCAACAACTTTGCTTGACTCGCTACGGCATGAATAGTACCGGTTGCATCGAATACCGCGGTCATCACTAAAGCTAAAACACTCGGTAATACACTGGGATGTAATGCTCCGATAATATCCAAATGCAAAAATAGTGTGTCTGTTTTTGCATTAAATAAATGCGGTACAGAAAACAGTCCTTGATATTTAACCTGTGGATCGAAAAATAAACCCAACATCGAAATAAATATAATCACCCACAACACGGCTCCTGGAATACCTTTTTTTTCCAAACCAAAAATCATCGCCAAACCTAACAACGTCATCAGTGCGGGAAAGGAAGTAAACACACCCAAATGCAGCGGTAAGCCTTGCTGGGGATTTTTAATGATTAAACCGATACTGCTTGCAGCAATCAATAACAAAAACAAACCTATTCCTATCCCAATACCACAAGCCACACCCTGCGGCAAATTACGCAGTATCCAAGCACGTATCCCTGTTACTGAAATGATAGTAAACAAAATTCCTAGCCAAAACACCGCACCTAAGGCAATAGGAATACTGAGATGTTGCGTTAAGACGATACTAAAGCTTGTAAATGCCGTGAGCGAAACCGCACAACCTATTGCCATCGGCAAATTGGCCCATAATCCCATCAACAAAGAACCAAACGCCGCTACTAAACAAGTGGTTATAAAAGTAGCTAACGGCGGAAAACCGGCCAGCTTTAACATATTAGGTATAACCATTACGGAATACAGCATGGCTAAAAAAGTAGTTACGCCAGCCATCACCTCACGCTGTAAGGTACTACCCCGTGCATGGATTTTAAAATAAAATTCTAATAAATTTTTCTTTTGCTGGATCATTTTTACCTCAGAAAGTATTGAGCAAATCGATACTCACAGCAATAGGATTTGGCGCGTATAGTTAACTATCTAAATAACGGTAGATAGCTGCAGCAGTGTGAAAAGAGCCAAAAACCAGCAAGCGATCATTTTTTTGTAACTGGCGATAAGCCTGTTGAAATGCTAAATCGGGTGAAGAGAACGCTAAAATTGTTTGATTGACTTCAAGATCTAATAATGATTGTTTTAATTTTTCAGCCTTCGCGCCGCGTTCCTCAATTAAATCACAAACATACCAATGATCAACATGGTGCTTTAAAGGACGCAAGGTATTGCTAATATCTTTATTCGCCAACATGCCCGCTATCGCATGCGTATTTCCTAAACAGGGGGTATTTGCTAAACGTTTTGATAAGCATTCTCCACCAGCAGGATTATGTGCAACATCAATAATAATTTGACATGCATTTTTTTCAATAATATGGAATCGACCCGGTATAAAAACGCGCTTCAAACCTTCTTGTATGGCAAGCGGAGTAATAATGAAATGTTCACCGAGTAATTCGACCGCTTGCAAAACCGTCGCAGCATTCTGACAATCTATGTTAGGTAAAGGTAAATCACGCAGAGTAAGTTGCTGGCTCATCCATGTCCAGGATTGAGCCTGTATTTTATAATCAAATTCTATGCCTTGCCGGTATAAGGGACACGCCAAAGATTGGGCTGTGTTGAGTATCGATTGCGGCGGTGTAAAATCGCCACAAACACACGGTCGATTCGGGCGCATGATACCGGCTTTTTCGAAACCGATTTTTTCTCGTGTATCACCCAACCAATCCATATGATCAAAATCTATCATGCTAATAATAGCCAGATCCGCATCGACACAATTGACGGCATCCAAACGGCCACCTAAACCTATTTCTAGAATAATCGCATCTAATGCGGCTTGTTTGAAAGTCCATAAAGCCGCTAAGGTAGCAAATTCAAAATAAGTCAATGGAATATCAGCGCGATTTTTTTCAATATGCAAAAAAGCTTGACATAAATCGTAATCACTAATGCAGTGCCCGGCTATTTGAATACGTTCTTGGTAACGAATAAGATGCGGTGAAGTGTATGTACCCACTCGATAACCCGCAGCACTTAAAATAGCAGCGGTCAATGCAACATTAGAACCTTTGCCATTCGTTCCAGCAACCGTCACAACCGGACAATTAAAATTGACAACCGCTAGGCGCTCTGCAACTTGTGCAATGCGTTCTAGACCTAAATCGATGCTACTTGGATGACACTTATCAATATAAGTTAACCAATCAGATAATGTCCATGCACTCAAACTCAATTCATTAGATATCATCATTAGCAATGGCGGTTAGTGTATAACGTCCTTGGTTTGCGGCCATGAGTTTATTTAATAGCGAAGCAATTTTATCCTTTAATCCCCTTCTGTCGACAATCATATCGATGGCACCATGTGTTAACAAAAACTCACTGCGTTGGAATCCTTCCGGTAACACTTGACGTACCGTTTGTTCAATGACACGTGGACCGGCAAAACCTATTAACGCTTTGGGTTCAGCAATAATAATATCACCAAGATTAGCAAAACTTGCTGATACACCACCCATAGTCGGATCGGTTAATACCGAAATAAAAGGAAGTCCTTTTTGTTTCAGTTTCCCCAAGACTGCACTGGTTTTTGCCATTTGCATTAATGAGAATAAACCTTCTTGCATGCGTGCTCCGCCACTTGCAGAAATACAGATAAAAGGAATATCTTCCTCTATCGCTCTTAATACACCTTGCACAAAACGTTCACCGACCGCAGCGCCCATCGATCCACCCATAAAATCAAACTCGAATGCCGCGCAAACGACTGCTCTATCCTGTAGTTTTCCTTGCATGACTAACAAGGCTTCTTTTTCGCCAGTTTTTTTCATTGCTGATTGCAAACGATCTTTATATTTAAATTGATCTTTAAATTTAAGTCTATCCACTGCTTCTATTTGATTGGCTATTTCTTGACCGGTTTCAGGATCTAAAAGTTGTGCTAAACGTTTACGCGCCTTAACGCGATGATGATGGTTACACGTAGGACAAACCATCAGATTACGTTCGAATTCTGCACGATATAATACCGCACCACAGGACTCACATTTAATCCAACTATTTTCAGGAACTTTCGTGGTGTTTCGAACCACAGTTCGAATTCCTTTTATGACTTTTTTTAACCAACTCATAAGCTTCCTATAACCTCTCGCCCACTAAATAAAAATTTTTCTGAATCCTGAAGTATATACCCTCTTCACCCAGATATGCGTAAATTAACCACCAATTTTCAACAATTCCCAATAATGTTGATAAATACTTTCTGCTGCACCGACATCATCTTGAACCCTACCCCGCTGCAAGGTTTTTTTATCGGGATAGATCATCGAATTATTTAAAGTGGCTTTAGGCATCATTTTGTACGCAGTAAGGTTAGGGGTCGCAAAACCCGTCGCTAAACTTATTTTTTTCGCAATATCCGGCCTTAGTATGAAATTGATAAAAGTATAGGCATTATTTAGATGTGATGCGCCTATCGGAATCGCCATACTATCGATTGCAATCACAAAGCCTTCTTTAGGATAAATAAAACGTAAAGCAGAATTTTCTTGTGTAGCTTGATAGATATCACCATTCCAAGCCATGCCAACCGTCAAATCTTCATCGATAAAAAGTGACTTCACGCCATCATTATTAAACAAACGTACATTGGGCATTAATTGTCTTAATTTTAAATAAGCTAAACGAATATGTTCAGGATGGGTATCATTCGGTGAAAATCCTAACTCCATCAATGCCATAGAAAAAACTTCATGAACATCATCCAATAACAGTAATTGATTTCGATAAACAGGATTCCAAAAAGTTGACCAAGATTGTAATTGCTGTGCTGTGTGGTATTTGCTATTAACAACAATTCCCGTGGTACTCCAAAAATATGGGATACTATAATGATTACCCGGATCATATGATTTATTGAGTAAGGCTGGATTGAGGTGTTTAAAATTCGGTAAACGGGATTTATCTAAAGTCTGTAACATGCCTTGTTGGCGCATCCGGTCCACATAATAAGTAGAAGGTACAATAACATCGTATCCGGTATGCGGATTGGCTTTGAGTTTCGCATACAAGGTTTCATTACTATCGTAAGTGGTATAATTGACTTTGATCCCGGTTTCTTGCGTAAACTGTTTTAATACATCGTTGGAAATATAGTTCGACCAATTATAAATATTAACAATATTTTCTGCGGTATAGGCAGGGCTAGCAAGCAAGCTAAACCATAAGATAAAGAAACAAACGCGACGCATAATTATTGATTAACCTTTTTAGGTAATGCGAGTTGGAAGGCAACTACGATAAATAACGTAATAGCAAACATCACTGAACATAATGCATTTAATTCAGGTTTTAATCCAAGACGCACTAACGAATAGATATACAAGGGTAAAATTTGAAAATCAGGACCGGTAACAAAAAAACTAATAATCACATCATCTAATGATAAAGTAAAACTTAATAGCCAGCCCGCTAAGATAGCCGGCCATAACATAGGAATAATAATCCGACGAAAACTCATAAAGTCAGTCGCACCTAAATCACGCGCTGCTTCAAAAATATTTTTATCTAAACCGGTCAGTCGACTATAAACCGTGACGGCCACAAAAGGAATACAAAAAGTAATATGTGATAATAACAATGTCCAAAAACCTAAGCGCATTTGCAGTAAAAAAAATAGAATAAGTAACGAAATTCCCATCACAATATCGGGCGAGACGATCAATACAAACAATAAACCATGCAATAAATGCTTACCAAAAAAACGATAACGATACAAACAAGTGGCAGCAATAGTCCCTATCAATGTAGCCAAACTAGCCGCTAACACACCCACTTCTAATGAATGCAAGGCGACTACGGCAAGATCGCTATCATCACCTAACTGTTTATACCAATCTAAGGTAAACCCATGCCAAAGCAATGAATAGGTCGAATTATTGAAGGAATAAATAATCAACAAAATAATAGGGAAGTAAAAGAAGCAGTAGATTACTGCCAAATAACTAAATCTCGCCAATCGATTCATCGTGATATTGTCCTATTTTGTTGGCACGTCGATACAGTAGCAACAACACACCCATCGCTAAAGTAAGTACCATACTCACCGCAGAACCTAATGGCCAATTATTTGCAGATAAAAATTCGTTTTGAATAAGATTCCCAACCAGCAGCGACTTAGCGCCGCCTAAAATATCCGGAATATAAAACATACTCATCGCTGGCAAAAACACTAAAATAATTCCTCCCATAATACCCGGAAACGTTAACGGTAAAATTACACGTGTAAAAGTAGTTAGGGTATTTGCTCCTAAATCGCGCGCTGCATCGATAAATTGTGTATCCAACTTTTCTATATTGGCATATAAAGGCAAAATCATGAAAGGAAGTAAGCTATACACTAAACCGATAATGACGGCCGTACTGGTATATAAAATGGTTAATGGATGATGAATAATCCCAAGCGTCAATAAGACAGAATTTAATAGACCTTTCGCTTTCAATATGGAGATAATTGCATAAGTACGGATTAATGAACTGGTCCAAAAAGGAATAATCACCAAAAATAATAATAAATTTTTGTATTTAGAATCTAGTCTTGCTAGAAGATAAGCAAACGGATAACTGAGCACTAAACAAATTAAACTACAGAGTCCCGCTACGCAAAAGGAATGCCAAAAAACTCTGAAATAAATAGGATTTAATAAAGCTTGATAATTTTGCAACGAAAATTGCCAACGAAAAAGGTTTACTGGATCATTTTTCAGAAAACTGGTTATCAACACCAATAGCGTTGGCAATAAAGCAAATACAGACAGCCATAGCCAAACAATACTGATAGTGGTTCCTTTAAACAGACGATCAACTTTCATCGGGCAAAATAACCTCCCACCCGGGTATCCAATGCACCCATACCGACTCACCACTATGGAAATCTAATTTTTCATCATCTTCATTAAAAAATTGAGTGGCAGCCAATAAATTTTGACTTTGTAAGCGTACCATCAGATCCACGGTTGAACCTTTATAAATAACTTGTTCAACTACGCCGGGGAACATTTGCGAGGTATCTGTCACTTCAGCAGGTGACCAAACCTCGAGATCTTCAGGCCTAACTAAAGTATAAACTTTTTGATTCTTGGAAAAATGACGGCGATTTTTTAATGTAAATTCTTTACCTTCGATTATTGCATGAAACACATCTTCATCAGCCGAAATAATTTGGGTTTCGAAAATATTCACCTCACCGATAAAACGGGCAACACGTAAACTATGGGGTTCTTCATAGACCTCGCGCGGTGTACCGATTTGTTCGATACGTCCTTCATGCATCACCACAACCCGATCTGACATCGACAAGGCTTCTTCTTGATCATGTGTCACAAAAATAAACGTGATACCTAATTGCGTTTGCAGTTGTTTTAGTTCGAGCTGCATGGTTTTACGCAATCGATAATCTAAAGAACTTAACGGTTCATCCAATAAAAGTATACTCGGTTTATTCACCACCGCTCGAGCAATCGCCACACGCTGCTGTTGGCCACCACTGAGCTGATAAGGTTTACGCTCACTTAAGTGAGCCAATTTCACCATGTTTAATGCATCGTTAACTTGCAGTTGAATCTCAGCTTTCGATAACCCACCTTTGCAACGCAAGCCAAACGCAATATTATCAAAGACATTCAAATGCGGAAATAAAGCATAGCTTTGAAAAACGGTATTTACATGACGTGCTTGAGGCGATAATCCTTTGACATCAATACCATTAATACAAATGACCCCGCCATCGGGTTGCTCAAAACCTGAAATCAAACGCAATAACGTTGTTTTTCCACAACCGCTAGGACCCAGCAAGGTCAAAAATTCACCATGCCTCACCTCGAAGTTAATATCTTCTAATACGTCTTCGTCATCGAAGCGTTTAGTGACTCCTTTAAGTTCAAGGACATTTCCGTTCATTACACAGGTAACCTCACTTTCATGATGAATACTCTTCGCACTTGAATTTTTGCTGCGTTGCCGCACAACTCGCAATCCTTATGTATCTTAAATACCTCCTGGTTACTTCATTTTCACGGCACTTGCAAAATCCAATTGCTATGAGTAAGACTAAAATAGCAAGGGATTATGCAATAGAGCTTCACTAAAACCAAGTATTTTATTAAAAAGCATTCATTCTCATGGCGAGCGTCGAAGGTGTGCGACAACCGAGTCAAAATAACTCCTCACTTAAATCATTCTAAAAAAATTATTTTCCGATTTGGGCAACACAAATTTTTCTGGATAAAAAACTTGGCATAAATACAATCCGTTAGGTGCAGCCGTTATGTCAGCTGCTTTTCGATTCTGTGCCAATAAAACTTCTTTAGCCCACTCGATGGGTTTTTTACCTGTACCTATCGACATTAATACCGCGCTAATATTACGTACCATATGATGTAAAAAAGCATTTGCTTGGATATCGATGATGACATAGCTGCCTTCACGCATCACGTTAATATGCTGCACTTCACGTCGTGCACTCTTAGCTTGACAGCCTGCAGCGCGAAATGAACTAAAATCATGCTCACCCATCAAGTACTGCGCAGCACACTGCATATCGCTTTCATTTAAAGGAAGATAATTATGCGTTGTGTATTGATTCCATAGTGCATTTCTTAACGGATGATTATAAATAATGTAATAATAACGACGCGCTATGGCAGAGAATCGCGCATGAAATGTACTATCCACAACCTGCACCCAATTAACACGTATATCGGGCGGTAAATGGCTATTACAACCTAACAACCAAGCGCGCTGCGATCGTTGCGCCCTGCTATCAAAGTGTGCCACTTGACCTAAGGCATGCACACCTTTATCCGTACGTCCAGCACAGCTTAAGCTTATCGGGTGATCCGCAACTTGACTGATCGCCTGCTCTAAACAGGTTTGTATACACGCTAATCCTTTTTGTGACTGCCAACCATGGTAAGCGCTGCCTTGATAAGAGATACCCAATGCAATTCTCATACTTATACTCTTCGCACTTGAATTTTTGTTTGTGTCGCCGTTCTATTCGCAATCCTCATGTATCTTGAATACATTCCGGTTACTCATTTTCGTGGCCCCTTGACAAAAAATCAATTGCTGTGAGTCTATTTCCTTAGACGTTATTCTTGGACGGAATGCTTGCAGCAGAAATCATTGCTTTAAATTGCTGTAAACGGGCTTGAGCCGCCTGCGCTGCTTTTGAATCGGGGTATTGTTGGATTATTTTTTCAAACAATTCCATCGCCATTGGTTTATCCCCTTTAGCAAAATAAGCTAAACCACACTGCAACATCGCATCAGGAACGCGTGCATCTTGACTATAGTGACTAATAAAACGTTTAAAAAAGTTAATCGCTGGATCAGCTTGTCCTTGCAACAAATACAACTGACCTAAAAAATAATCGGCATTCGCAACATTTAAATCATTCGGAAATTTTTTATTGAATGTCTCAAAGGCTTCTATCGCTTCATTATATTGTTTAGTTTTTAATAGCTGAAAAGCCGCCTGATAAGCACGCTCTCCCGCCGCCGTAGGCGCCGCATTCGGCATCATCGACTTTCTATCCTTCGACATCTGTTTTTTACTGCTACTTAAATCGACTAACGGACGTGGACCCAATGTGCTATTAGCTGTCGAACTCGAAACGCTGACCGGTTTTCCAGAATAGACGGCGCTTGGATTATTTCGTGGCGCTAAGCGTTTTTCTAATGCTAAATATTGATTACGCACTTGCTCTTCTAACACTTTGATCGCATGCTGTTGTGAATCAATTTTACCTTGTAAGCTTTGTAGTTGCTGCTGCAGATCGTCAACCTGCACCAACATAGGATTGAGATTAGTAATTTGGCGCTCTAAAATCGTGACGCGTTGCTCCAACGAAAATGAAGCCGAGTTACGCGGTATCGTTGGAGCACTCGGCGCTGCTGGATTCGGTGCTACGTTGGGTACTGTACTACCTGTAGTAGGCTCAGTGGCTTGAGTCGTAGGATTTGCAGTGTTAGCCACCGCAGGCGGAGCATCATCATCATCGTCATATGCATCAACTACGGGCGCCAGTGCATACGTGAGTGAGCTTAGTAATAAGCCCACACAGCATAAACAAACCTTAATTGACTTAACGAGCCTCGAATTTACCCTTAGCATAGTTAATTCCTAGTATTACATCTTATCGGTGATAACCGGAGTTTGATACTGTAAATCAGCACGACGATTTTTTGCATAATCCGCTTCGCTATGACCAAACGCTACCGGTTTTTCTGCCCCATAACTGACCGTTAGGATTTGACTTGCGCTGACACCATTTGCGATTAAAAACTGTTGTACACTTAAGGCACGGCGTCGACCTAAAGCAATGTTATATTCACGGCTGCCTCTTTCATCGGTATTACCTGTTATCAATATTTTAGCTTGTGGATGACTAATTAGGTAATGCGCCTGTACTTGCAACGAAGGTTTATCTCCATCGCGGACGAAACTTTTATCAAAATCAAAGTAATAGGTTTGATTACCGACTTGCATTGGATGCGTGCTCTCATCGCCATAAAAACTACCGACATCTCCCGCTCCTTGTGTCAGTGCACTATCGGCATGTGTCGGACTAGCCGAGGTTTCACCTAATTCACTTTTGTCAGCTGTGGAACAAGCAGCTAAACTTAATAACGTTGCTGCGATAGCGCTCATTTTGAACAATTTTTTTATTAACATATACTAACCTCACTTATAATAATTAACTCGATAAAAAAGGTGACCAAACCGGATCTTGCACATCACCTACCGCTGTAGGTAAGCGACAATTTATTCTTCCATCGATTGAAGCCATGCCTAACAAGCCATGCTCACCGGGTTTTGATTCAAATAAAACCATTTGTCCATTCGGTGCAAAACTGGGAGATGCATCAAAACCGGAATGGGTAATGTTTAGTAAAGTATCGTCGTCTAAATCTTGCACCGCTATATTATACATTCCTTGCTCACGATTGAGTACCACTATCATTTTTCCATCGGGTGAAAAAGAAGCCCGCGCATTATAACTGCCATCAAAAGTAATGCGTTGTAAGCGTTTATTGTGCAAATCCATTTGATAGATTTGTGGTCCACCCCCTCTATCCGAAGTAAATAATAACGATCGACCATCCGCTGACCAAGTTGGTTCAGTATCAATAGAAAAACCAAAACTCATTTGACGTAACTCTTTACTGGCTAAATTCATTAAATAAATTTTCGGCGTGACAGAATTTTTAGATAAGGCTAAAGCCAAGGTTTTATCATCCGGAGACCATGCTGGCGCACCATTAATACCCGGATAATCACTAACACATTGGCGTTGCCCATTTGCGATGGTTTGAATATAGATACGTGGCATGATTTTTTCAAAAGAAACATAGGCAATGCGTTTACCATCGTGCGACCATGCAGGAGACATAATGGGTTGTGTCGAAGTTAATAAGGGTTTGGCGTTATATCCATCCATATCCGCCACTTGTAAACTATAAACTCGATGATTATTCTCACGAGTGACAAGCACATAAGCAATACGCGTTGAAAAAATCCCTTTCACTCCGGTTAATTTTTGATAAATCAGATCACTAATATGATGTCCCAGCGCGCGTAATTGTGGATATTTCACCGTAAATTCTCGTTGCGCTAAAATTTGTTTACGACCCTGTGCAACCTGTATTAAATTAATGTGCACACGATATTGCTCCTTCCCTAGTGCCGTTATCTTTCCCGAGAGCACATCATCAATGTGATGTGCCCGCCAATATGCCACGCCAGCTTTGTCCGCTTGTGCTAAGTTTTTTGCTAGCGTTATCTTAAATTGGCCACTGTGACTTAAATCTGAGTGAATTACGTGTGTAACATCGTTTTCTGGAGCAAATCTTGCCTCACTGGCAAAAGGTACGATTGCAATCGGTAACTGATTGGCCACTCCTTGTGTTAATTCAAGATTTAACGCTGCCCAAGCGTTATGACTCAGCAATAAACTACTGAGCGACAAGACATTGATAAATATCAAAATAAATTTTTTCAGCGTATGACAGGACTTTTCTAAACACAGCTCGTTCATTTATTATTCTCCATTCACTCTATTCTTAGATAATATCCACATTCTTTGCAAAACAGGATGGTAAAATGCGCCGATAACATGCAAAATAAATGACGCAATCAATAAATAAGCCAATATCTCATGTGCTTTTGCAAAAAATTTGGACACCAGCTGATTATCAGCTAAAGCTGACAAGGTAAAAATACCATAAAAACTAATCGCATGATCACCAAGTGTAGACATGAAAAATCCGGTTAACGGCATCGTCAACATCAATAGATACAACGCTGTAATATTAAATTTGGCCAACTGGCGCTGCCATAATGGAATCGATGGCGGTAATTTCGGTGTCTTATTTATAAAACGCCAGGTCAATCTTAAGATCAGTAAACCGAATAAAAGCAAACCGGTCGCCTTATGCAAACTAAATAAAATATCACTAAAATGAGAAGCAGGAATATTGATCATGGTAAAAGCTACCATAAACATTCCAATAATCAGCACTGCCATCAGCCAATGAAAAAACTTAGCGATAGTGCCATAAACCGTTGCCGTATTTTTTAACATATAAATAACTCAATGTTACAAATAGCTAATATTTATTTTAATGCAAATCACTCTAATTGCTAGCTTACTTAAATTAATCAAGTAAAAAAAGGTAATATTTTCTTCTTTATCCTATCCAATTTTAAAAAAAATAATATTTTTTTATTAATTTAAAATAAAAAATAAATAATAAATTAATTTATATCTAATAAATTCTATTAAAAATAGGGTTATTTTTGATTGTTTTATGTTATTATAAAAATAAAAATATAATTTTTTTAATACAAAATAAGAGATTTTTTATGCCTAAAATTAATTTTTTCAATACAAATGTTATCGATACCTCTCCCACATTACAACACTATCTGGCTTCCTTCAGTTTTAATACAACATTAACAGAAGAAATGGCAATATTTTCTCATGGAAGAACTCTAAAACATCAAACTTATGTTTTTAATAATTTAAAAGTACTGTCACAGCAAAACTTAAAGAAATGTTTGTTTTTAGACGAAACTTTCTTGTGTAAAAATGAACTTGAAAAACTAAAAGAAGAACTCATAAAAAGAGGACAGAATCATGATAAAAGTAAATTTATAGATCCAGAACGAGAAGCTTACGTGTATATTAATTGGCAACATCATATGGAAAAAGATCTTAAAAAAGAATATATCTATTCCGATGAAATTCGAGAAAAAATAGATAATGCCATTCTCCATCATTGGAAAGTAAACTCACATCATCCTGAATTTTATTATTTTAAAGACGGTAATACCTTAGAAGTTAATAAAGAAAAAATTAAACATTCCTTAGAAAAGATGAGCAATCTTGATCTTCTTGAAATGCTTGCCGATTGGATGGCTGTTAGTCAAGAGTATAAAACTGATTGTAAAGAATTTGTAAAAAACAATATTGGAGATGGCAAAAGATGGCCATTTCCTGAAGAACAAAAAACAAAAATAGACAAAATTATGGATGCCTTAGAACAAGCACCTCATGCCAATAATGATTCTTGTTATCAGCAAAAATCGAGTCTTTCTCGATAAAAGAGTAGATAATCAAATTTTAAGTATTAACAGGCGTTTTAATTTGCTATTACTACTTATTTAAACACTCAGTATTTTAAATACGTCGACAATAGGTTTCTTTAATACCACAAGCGACGAAAATTGCCAGCAATAAACTAGCGAGCAAAAGCAATAAAGCGGTACGAAAATCACTATTAGAATACAAAGGTAAACCGTGTTCCATCGCACCATCCCAATTTTTCTGCAACATCCAACCAATGAGTGGTTGAAATCCTGCACCAATAATCACCGAGGCCATATTCGCGAATGCCACTGACGTCCCGGCAACTGCTTGTGGGTTAATTTCAGAAGCCACTGCATAAGCGGTTGCAACGCCGGTGTTGGCAAATCCATATAAAAATAACAAACTAAATAAGATACCCACGGGTAACCCAGGCAATAAGATAACCAGACTGGCGAATAATAAACTAAAACTTGCCGATAAAATGAGTATAATTTTGCGTCGTTGAATTTTGTCAGAAATCCAACCGATTAAAGGACCCCCAATCGTCCAACCGATAAAGATTAAACCGATCCCCATCGCAGCGACTTCGTTACTTAAGTCATAGGTTTGACGAAAAAATTTAACGCCCCATAATTCTGCCAAAGCCGCAGTGGGTGCAAACAGTAAACCAGCCAATAACGCATTCCACCAACTCTGTGGATTTTGCAATACACGCAGCAAACCTGACCAAGGTGACTGCATTAAAGTTTTTTTAACGTTGGCTTGGGCCGGTGGAAATTTCGGATCACGTACCAAGAGCGCCACCAACACCGACAATAAAATCATTAAGCCTGCAATAAAGGATAAAGCGCTACGCCAACCCAGGTTTTCTACTAAATAAGCCATTGGCATTTGACCTACTGCAGCGCCCAGCATACCTAGGGCCTGTGTCAAACCCGCTAATAAGCCGAATTTTTGCGACGGAAACCATACTGTCGCAACTTTCAATGCACTGACAAAAGCGAATGCTGCACCAAAACCCATCATTAAGCGCGCAAACGCAGCAATTTCTAGATGTGTAGTGCTCGCAAAAATAAGACAAGACACACCACAAAGAAAGATCATGCTGGTCAATAACCAACGTAAACTAAACCGATCGACTAAAATACCGACCGGGATTTGCATACCGACATAGGTATAATAGAAAAAAGCCGATAAACTGCCTAAAGCTAAGGCCTGCACTTTAAAATCATGCATTAAGGAATCGACCATCACACCTGGCGCCACTCTGGCAAAATACTCAATGAAAAAAGCGCTCGCCGCCAAACCCCAGATTAACCACGGGTAATAAGGATGTTGTAAACATCTATTAATAAAACGATTATTCGACATTTTTTGTGTAATCCCAAAAACTTAAGTGTGTGAAATAGACTAAGTCAGTTTCCTTGCTATGCAAACACACATCCCTGTGTCGGCTCGTAAGCCTGTATTCCCTTACTTTAGGATTTTCAAAACCTCTTTATCAATCCCCTTGTTTTTTTTGAGCATAACATATTAACAGTGAAAAAAATTTTGTCTATGTCATTGCATCAACGACTAGTGTATTTCAAGTATATGATAATCCTGATAGGATAAGCTTTACTGCATTTTATCAACTATAATGTAGCCAATAATCATAATAATATTTTTTTATTCCAGGATTTATTCTAATTTATGAAAAAAAAATTCAAATATAGCTTGCTTTTATTCACTCTCTGTCTACAGATTCCCGCGTATGCCTATAACGAAGAAAAAATAAACGCGTTAGCTCAGAGCTTTATGCAACAAAATCAAGTTCCTGGGATGTCTATAGCAGTTATCGATCAAAATAAAATTCATTTTTATAATCTAGGCTGGGCCGATCCCTTAAAAAAAATTCCTACCAGCAATCAGACTATCTATACGGTGGGCTCGTTTACTAAAACCTTTACTGCAACACTCGCCGCTCGCGCGATGGTAGAAAAAAAATTAAATTTAAATGCGGCTTTTATTAATTATTTTCCGGAATTAAGACAAAATTCCAATTTAAAATCGATCACACTGAATGAATTACTAACCCACACCTCAGGCTTTCCTTTTGATTTCGAACCCCGACCTAAAAACTATGCCGAACTTACACAAGCTTTACAACAATACCGAGCTTCAAAAATACCTGGTACGGAATATAGTTATTCGAACGCTGGGATTGGTATCGTCGGCTATGTGTTGCAGAATATTTATCATCAGAATTATCAAACGCTTTTAACGACTAAAGTTTTAACCCCTTTGCAGATGCATTCAACGTATTTAAAGGTACCAGCGGTCAAGGAAAAATATCTTGCTGTCGGTCATGATCCGCAAAATAACATTGTAGCTTACAATAAAAACCTTGAAACATGGTTTGCAGCCGCTTCGTTAAAATCAAGTATTTCTGATCTCGCCAACTATTTATATGCACAAATCAACCCAGAAACACTGGGTGATAAAAATCTGAGTAAAGCAATAAGCCTGGTCCATCAAAATAGAGCTTGTTTTGCGGATAAGCTTTCTTGTGAGCAACTGGCTTGGCAAGCACATCATTTATCAGTCTTAAAAAATTCTATCGGTGACACTTACTTTATTGCTTTTGATAAAGAAGGATTTCCAGAGTTTTATAACAAAAAAATTAGCACTAATAATAGTTTAGGTAAACCAATTTTTATTGATAAAACCGGTTCCGGTTATGGAATGTCCAGCTATATGGCGTATATTCCCGAGCAAAAAATAGGTGTCGTCATCCTAACGAATAAATTCTTAGGTGACGAAAGAATTAAACTGGGACGCGATATTTTACAAAACTTATAAAAATCCATCACGATATTAAGCGCTAGCGTTAAGGCCAGCGCTTAATTTTTTTTCAAAATAACTAATTAATGGACGAGAACCTTAAACGGTTTACCTGGCTGTAATGCCCAAGTAGCAAGGATTTTAGCGCCATTCGGG
This sequence comes from Rickettsiella endosymbiont of Rhagonycha lignosa, assembly GCF_964031165.1. NCBI lineage: Bacteria > Pseudomonadati > Pseudomonadota > Gammaproteobacteria > Legionellales > Coxiellaceae > Rickettsiella > Rickettsiella endosymbiont of Rhagonycha lignosa. The sequence continues at coordinate 851,181 of NZ_OZ035011.1, forward strand.
CCTGCTTTAGTCCAATGAACTAAGTTGGGTAGATTTTGGTAACTATCTCCTACTTTGAATTTTCTTGGCGCTTGACCCTCGACCATAAACGTAATTTCACCTTCTAATACATAACACAATTCAGGACCAGTTTGTTTTTGCGCTGCTTTGCTAGCATTCGGTGCAAACTCTGTGATACCCATCCCCATTTGATAAGGCGATTGCGGAATGCTAATTCGTTGTAAAACATAGGTTTGTGGTGCTGGTTTTGCGAAAGCTAAATTCATTTTCATAAAATTGAAACCTACCAACACACCTAGCAGTAAAAGATAAGAAGTTTTATACATAGTAATCCAATAAAATTTTAATAAATAAAAAAAAAATGTAGAAATTAAAAACTATTTTTTTGTCAAAAAAGAACATGCCTATTTAAATGTAAATACACTATAATGTTAACCCATTTTAAATTGCAATAGTTTTTGCATCACCAAGCAATAATAAGGAGCTATTATGCCATTCCCTCCTCCAATCAATGAAGCCTTAGAGAACTACGATAAAAATAAAGGTCCTTGGCGACGTTTATTCCGCTTTGATCAAGCCGCGATACGCGCATTACGTAGACTCAGCGAAGCGGATCAAATCAATTTTTTAAAAATTGCTCAGTGTTTTATTGAAAACAAACCTAAAAATACACAAGAATCTTTCAAGGTTTATGATGCACTATTAAATTACCTAGAGACTATAGACTTTAGTGGTATCCCGGAGATTATGCAACAACTACATATCAGCAAACTCTTAAAACCAGACAATCTAGATAAATTAACACCGCTAAAAGGCAATCAATTTTATCAGCTCGCAATCCTACTTTTCCAGTTAAAAAAACAGAATTTATTAACGCAAGTAAACTTTGATAATATCGCTCAACACTTCGAAACGAGCGTTGAGCATAAACCGGAGGAATTCCAGAAGCTCAACTATGTTGTTGAAGCTGTAAAGATACTCGATTTTCATTTAACCCAAGAAAATTTTAATCTCATACTTAAACAACCTATGCTAGTAGGTATTTTAACTATATTACACTCAAACCTTCTACTTAACTCAGATAATTGTAGCGATATTTTTAATGGTAATAATCAGTTTCTGCTCAGTGAGGAAGCATATAATTTAGTATGGCTGCCATTTAAAGCTTATTTATCCACTTTAGATTTGGATGAAAAACAATGGACATTTGATCGATTAATTCGTTTAATGCAAAAAGAAAATCCAGAGGAAAAAATCAAAAAATTTATGACTAAGTTAAATTCTGAAGGCGCTGCATCTACTACTCAGAAAAAATCTACTGATAAATTTTTTACAGCACCTCCGCAAAGATCAAAAAGCAGGGGTAGTCTCCACGATCTGGTTAGCCTAGCGCCGGATAGACCAGGAGGAACACTATGAACACAAGCCATTTTATAAATGTAAAACATTGTTAATTACGCTCTAGAAAAGCATACTGTTTAACTGCAGTATGCTTTCTGTCATGTGTTTATTTAAAGTTAGGTTTAAGAATCATTTCTACAATCTCAGGTTCATGATTAGTGCTTCGCTTAAAAAGCTGACTTAGTAACTGTTGTTGATTATCATGTTCTTTTATAAACTCATTAATAGTTTTTAAATTATTATTGAATTCATCATCAAAAATTGAATTTGGCCTTGTGATTTCTTCAACAATTTTTGAAACAGTATTTTCAAAGCGTTTTTTTTCAGCTTCATTTCCAAGTTTTAATTCTACATTACAAACCTGCTCGCGAAAATTAATGATCTCTTGTCTTTCTTCCTCTGAGAGATCTGTTCTATCACAAACGATTTCCGAAAAGTTAAAAAAGTCTTGTTCTTTTTTTTCCTCAAGTTTTTTTTCTTCGGCGGAAGCAATAAATTCAGATTTAACCCAAGAAGGTAGATTATCTTCCTGTCCAGTCGTTTGGTTATTAATTAATTGATCTCTAGCGGATTTTAATTGTTGCAATAAAAAAGAATCTACGTCAGCATTTTGGGTTTGATCCGGTGCGGCAATGTTATCGATATTTTTTTGCACCTGCACTTCGACAGCTGCTGGATTAGAGAATTTTTCTTCACTTTTTTCAGTATGTTCTATATTTATAGGATTTGATTTGTCCAGCAATGCTCTTTGTTTAGTTAATTTTTCCGCTAATTCTGGGTTAATTCTATTTTCATTGTTAGAAATCACATCCCTGGTTTGAACAGTCTTTTTTAATTTAACACGCGATAATATATTTACATCCACAGCAAATTTTTTTGGATCGTCATCTACGTTATTAATAGCAGCAAGGTTAGTTTCTCCAGTTTCATTTCTGGGCTGCAGTGGTTTTAATTTTTTTTCACGTATTGATTGCAGTAAAGTACTCGATTTTTCTTGACTATTCTTATCGATGTCGGTTTGGACAGCCGGCGCTTCAATTATATTATTTTCCTCTTTTGATAACCCTATTTCACTAACAACTTTTTCCGGTGTTGGAAGTTGTTCAAGAATCGAATTATAATCTCGTATACGTTTGTTTAATTGTTGTATATGTTCATTTATATCTTGTATATCTTGTTGTATAGGTTGTTGTATTTTTTTAATTTCTTCTTCTAGTTCAACCTGAAGCTCGTTTTTTTTAGATACTACTGCCTTTAGATATGAATCTTCTATAGTCTGGTCATTGACTATTTTAGAAGAATAAAATTTTATTTTTTTATTTTTAAACATGATTAACCTTAAGCTAAGTTTAAGAACTATCGAGTATAATTTTTGATTCTTAAGATAAGATTAATATTTCTTACGTATTTATATTTTTTATAAAAAATAAAATTACTTATTTAAAAAAATGATTACTGAGTAATCACGCCTTCGGGGCGTACCGTCAGATTGATTTGCCGAAATGTGTGAAACAAACCATTATTTTTTGGCACGGGTAAAGGCGAAGCTTTATATACTGCCGTTTGTGCTGAACGATCCAATACCGAATTTCCACTGCTCTTGACAATAATCACTTCTAACACCATGCCACCTGGCGCCAAATGCACGATTAATTTAGTTTCTAGATGTTTATTCATTTCGGGAGGAATGATCCATTGTTGGGCAATCGCTTGTAAAATCAGATGTCGATATTTATCCGTGGTCGCGGCATTGCGCGCTGTATTAATCTGTTGTTTCGCCAGCGATTGCATTTCTTGATCCAATAATTGCTGAACATTTTTTTCCACTAACTTTAATGATTCTTTAGAAGGTTTTAGATGTTTAACAACGATTTTTTTGGGTTTTATCGCTACTACTTTAGTGGGCGTCGTTTTAATCGGTAACACTTTTTTTATTAAAGATGGCTGTTTATTCGGTACTTTCAGCGGAATAATCTTATTCTGCTCAGGTTTAGAAACTTTTTTTTCCTTGATCGATAGCAGCACCGGACTTTTTTTGAGTAATATCGGTTTCGCTAAGGTTTTTGCCATAGCGGTAGGTAGCGGTTTTATTTTCTCTGCCTCAGGCGTAGGCTTCTGCACTAATGCATCCATCGATATTGCGGTTGCATGGATCACTTGTAAGGGCGGCGGCGCTAAAAATAATAATTTTGTGTTATGACGCAACGTCAAGAATAACGCTAAAAATAGAACAATATGTAACACAACCGCCACGACTAGCGAATAACGAAAGTCCTCTTGTTTAGCTCGGCTAAACCTAGACTCTTCGGGCTTGAAATTTTTGTTTGTGTTGCTGCTCAACACGATTTTAAACCGCTTTTGCTGGGGATTCGGTTAATAAACCAATATTGATTGCACCTGCTTGTTGTAATAAAACCATCGCAGTCACCACCTTACCGTAATCGACTTTTTTATCGCCTTTTACAAACACTTGACGCGGCACTTTTTTTTGTTCCGCACTGCGTAGTTGCTCACTCACTTCCAAGCTTAACTGATGGGCATCTAAAGCGACTTCTGGATGCCTCGCAGTATTTAAATAATAAAGTCCTTTTTCATCAATCGATACGATGAGTGGTTCCTGTGCGGGTGCAATCGTTTGCGCTTGGGCTTGCGGCAAATTTACTTTAATACCTTGGGATAATAACGGCGTGGTGACCATAAAAATGACTAATAACACTAACATGACATCAATGTACGGGACGACATTAATTTCAGACATTGGCCCTTTGCGTCGTTGATGTTGAAACGGATATGGGTTATGCAACATAGCTACCCGTATTACCATGAACTTGTCGATATAAAATATTCGAGAATTCTTCTTGAAAGCGGTGATAATTATGTAATAAATGTTGAATTTGATGTGAATAACGATTGTAAAAAATCACTGCAGGGATAGCGACAAATAAACCCATGGACGTAGCCACTAAAGCTTCCGAAATACCCGGCGCCACCATAGCAATCGTTGCAGTCTGTTGCGAAGACGATAAGGCTTGGAAAGAGGTCATGATGCCCCATACTGTACCAAATAATCCAATATACGGACTCGTCGAACCCAAGGTCGCTAAAAAATCCAGATGTTTTTCGAGTTGCTGGTGCTGTTCGGAATAAGCAATGCGCATCGAGCGTTGCACGCCTTCCATAATAATAACCGGTGCATCACCCACGTGTTGATGTAAACGTAAAAACTCACGAAATCCGGCATGAAAAATGCTTGCTAATCCGCTGTGTTGATCCTGCTCACGGTTTAAATCGGCATAGAGTTTACTGAGATCAATCCCTGACCAAAATTTGTCTTCAAATTGCGCCAGTAATTTTCTTGAACGTCTCAACATAAATCCTCGCTGCACAATCATCGACCAGGATGCAATCGATGCAACGAGCAAGATGAACATGACCAATTTGACTATTCCGCTGGCAGCGGAAAAATAACCCCACAATGATGGATCGACCGTTGGCATTTACTATCCCCATTTATACTTTTCGCACTCGAATTCTTGTCTGTGTTATCGCTCAATGCGCAACTCATGTATGTGATATACATTCCGGTTGCTCATTTTCTCGACGCCTTGACAAAAAACCGATTGCTGTGAGTATACATTTAAATTTAGTTTATTTTATCAGAAAAATCATAGTTGAGTTGTTTTTGTCCGTTAAGATGACCCGGCATGGTCAATCCAAAATGAATATAGGTTTTTTTCGTCGCAATCCGACCTCGTGGTGTACGCATGATAAATGCTTGCTGAATTAAATACGGCTCGATCACTTCTTCTATCGTATCACGTTCTTCACCGATGGCTGCTGCTAAGCTATCTAAACCCACCGGTCCACCCTCAAATTTATCGATAAGTGTTAATAATAATTTTCGATCTTGTTGATCAAAACCTTCTTTATCCACTTCTAATAGATCTAAAGCTTGTGCGGCCAAACATTGATCTATTTTACCATCGGCTTTCACCTCAGCAAAATCTCTAACTCTGCGTAATAGACGATTCGCAATCCGTGGTGTACCACGAGCACGCTTGGCAATTTCATTGGCACCCAGAGGATCGATCACCACACCTAAAATTCCTGCCGAGCGCGTCACGATACGGCAAAGATCCGCGACACTATAAAACTCTAAACGTTGTACAATTCCAAACCGATCCCGTAAAGGTGACGTTAACAAACCGGCACGTGTCGTGGCGCCAATTAATGTAAAGGGTGGTAAATCTAATTTAATCGAACGCGCCGCTGGCCCCTCGCCTATCATAATATCCAATTGATAATCTTCTAAAGCCGGATACAATATTTCTTCAATCACTGGACTCAAGCGATGTATTTCATCAATAAACAACACTTCTTTGGCTTCAAGATGCGTCAACAACGCGGCCAAATCGCCTGCTCTTTCTAAAATGGGGCCTGAGGTTTGTTTGAGTGCAACGCCCATTTCATGCGCAATAATATGCGCCAACGTGGTTTTACCTAAACCCGGAGGTCCGACAATTAACACATGATCTAAAGCTTCGTTTCTTGCGCGGGCCGCATGGATAAATAGACCCATTTGCTCACACACTGAGGCTTGTCCCAAATAATCAGCTAATGCTAAGGGACGGATGCGAGGAAGATTTTTTTCATCATCAGATTGTTTTTTAGCCGAAGTTAAGCGATCTGAGATTTGCATAAATAATAATAACCGGAGATGAACCGACAAAAATTAATAAAGTGTCGTGAATCGTTCTATTATTAGCTAATTACTGATTTTTTAGCAAGCATCCGTGTCTTGAAAAAAGTTTATTTGAACTAAGTCGATGCAATTTTTATTGTCTCAGAATAATTTATTGCATCATTGCCGAGATAAAAAAAATAGCCTATTGTATATTTTTTTCAATACAACAAAAAGGAATTACGCATGCTTATAAAATTTTCAGCCTTTACTGCAACATTATTAGAAACATTATCCTTTTACAATGAGTTGAAATGCTCTCCAGTAACTGAAAATACATTGGATTTAACCCGTATTAAACAGCTAAAGGGTTGTCGTACAACATTAGTGCAGGACTGCCTAAAAATTATTCAAAAATTAGATGTTTTAGCAAAAACTGCGTGTGATGAAAAAAATTATGCCTTAGCAAATATTAACACACTTATTGAAGCCCTTAATCACTATAAAATCAGTTGTGAGCGTTATCCACGACTCAAGGATTTTTTAAATATCATTCCAGATAACATGAGTGGAATAGTTGGTTTTTTCATAATTGCCAGCGCTCTTGCATCCATTACCTTTCCACCTGTAGCGGTCATCCCTCTATTTATTTTTTCTTGGGTGTTGATGGATTTATTTTTTAATAATCGAGAGGCCGCTAAAAACCTGCAAGAAACATTGTATAACGTTGAAGATGAACTCAGAACAATTGATGCAGCAGATAATATTTTAAAAATAAAAGTACAAGCCACTCCAACCGCAGTTCAAACGCCCTCATCTTCACAAGCTATATCCATACCTGGTCCTAGTAATAGAAGAGATTATTCTCCTTGTTTCTATGGTTCTATAGAAAATAAACCTATTAATCAGGATGAAACACATGCTAATCAATTAGCATCCAGTTTGACTTCGACTTGATCTGAAATTATTAACGTGTTTATTAATTTTCTATAGAAATTGCTCATTGCTAAATTACTAGTTGTATTTTGTAATGCAAAAAAATTTTCAGACCAATAGATAATTAAGAAAAGGCGTTGCACTTATGATTTGGATCCGCGAATTTCGGTTTATTCTTATGTCTTTCCTCAGCATAGGTCTGAGCATAGTGGGTTTTATATTGCCAACAACCCCATTGGGTACGCATAAGTTGTGTGTTACGTTTAAATTCTCGACTAATCGTTAATTTGTGAATACCTATTTCTTTTGCAATTTCCATTTGGTTATAACCAGATTTCCATAAACCATAAATTTGATATCATTTTCTAAAATCAAGTTGTTTATAACCCATTTTGCAACCTTTTATTATTTTAAACAAACAATATTTTATTATAAACACGAATCTTGTTTAAGGAATAGGAGTTATAGATAGTCAAAAAGCCATCCTTGTGATTAAAAAAGAAAACGATTAAAATTTCAAAATGGTGGTTAATCAACAAAGCACCCTAGTGATGACAATGAACTATAACAAACTTTAAAAAAATAAAACCACGCTGGCTGCTGATAAAATAATAGGAAAACAAGATGAAAAAAAAGCAGAGATAAGATGTACTCTTGGAATAAAAACGATAATTTTTGAACAACCCTTAAGCCTAGCAGCGAACGTTAGAACTGATTGTCAAGATACACGTATTTGCAAGGAAAAAATAGCAAGGACAACTTTTTTCCAAGCTACGCGCAGCCCTACTGCCGACGAGACAAGGAGAGAACGAAGTGCGGAGTCAATGAGCCCCGCGATAGGCGTGCGTTGACGGGCAAAGCAGGAAATGCATTACGCTGTAAAGTCACTGTGGGAGACACGCGAGCATGAATCCCGTTAGGGATGAGTCCGCGTCGGACGCAGGACGGTCGCGGCCTAATGATAGTAGTGTGATACGAACAAATTTTGGGGACACGACGGCCAAAATTTTTTGTGAGCATAGCGACTCGCGCATTTATGATGCCTTTTGTACCGCTAAATATATGTGCAAAACGGTATATCGCTTTTTTAAACGCGCAAAAGACAAAGGGATTTGGGAAAGGATAATGGATAGTTTAGTCAAGAGAAGCCGTATTCCTTATAGTTCTACTTAAAAAACGTGTCCTAATTGAAAAATACTTTTCATCTTGAACACTCTAGGCATCGCCATCCTATCAACGGCCTCGTCAATCTCCTTTCCGCTATTGCCGCTTATATCCATTACCCCAAGCCTTCCATCCCTATCACTTGCTTTGTTCCTTAGGCAAGATTCGCATTATAATTTTATTATTTGTACAAAAGTTGCATAAACTTATTGAATTCAAGATTTTACATTATGTAAACTGGCGCACCCCTCTATGACGACGACGCTGCCAAGCAATTTTCCGTTGGATTGCTATTAAATACTCCTCCATTGAAATAGGTTTTTGTGGTAGGGGTGGAATCTTACGGCTAAAGGAATGTAATGAATTCCATACTGGCCGGCTAGGCTGTACGGGCAATATTCCATTCGCTTCATATTTTACATATAACTCCTTCAGATCTTTTCCATTTTGCACAAACACCTTTAACATGCGTTTAAGCATCGCTCCAGAATCCGTATTTCCAACCAGAGTATCAACATTTTCAATAATACCTTCCAGATTGGTTGCAATAATCTGATAGGCCACTGCCATTGCTTGTACGGCATTGACTGATTCATTATTCCCAAGGATTAAACTCTTTAGTTGGCCACTGATAGTTTCTAATAAGGCACAAGTTTGTTGTAATATATTATATCTAAGTGCCTTTTCCCTTAAGTCCTTGCTGGCTTCATCTCGTTTTTGTGTCGCAATCCCAATAGCGGAACCTCCTCCCGCAGTAATAACGGTGCCTGCGCCAACAATAGCAGTAGATGCCCCCGCTGAGGGAAGTTCTAACAAAACACCCACTACAATAACTAACGATCCAACGACGGTCGCGACAACACCGCCGGCAATAATCGCATTGTAAGTGCTTATAACTTCCTCTAAAGCGTCCATTGCATCTTTTAATTGCTTCATTTCACCCGTATTCGAATCATATTTTATATCGGCTTTCTGTTTTATTGATTGAAACTGTGCACCGTCTTCACTAATGAGCACTCGAAAATCCTTTAATCCATTAGTAACCTCTGTAATTTTTTTACTTCGGGATACCGCCTCATCTTTTAAGAGGCCTATTTCTGATACAAAGTTATCTTTAGCCCCTGAAATATTATTAACCACATCATCAACAAGATTATCAATATCATTTTCATAAGTAATAATAAGATTACAATATTGTTTTCCATTGGAATTAATCCCAACGACTTTTTCATTTAGGTTACTCAACCAAAGGTTAGCATGCTCTTGTGCATCTTCTTGAATTTTAGAAACATTCTGAAATTCTGGATCAGGCGGCATCACAATCGCCTGAGTCGTTGTTTGAACACAATAATTTTGTACGATGGCACCTTGTGAAAAATTAGCGGATGAAAAACATTCTGTATCCTCAGGTATTATAGATTGATTACTTAATTTCTTGAAATAATCATCTTGCGCCCTAAGTGATAAAAACGAAAAATCTATCGTACTTTCCCTTATTTGTTTATAAGTGTCTATACTCTTTGCATTTTCTAGTACAGCTGACAAAGTCATAATGCTATCAATTTTGTTTTTTGGCACATGGGTACAATACTCTGTATCCGATTTTATTAAATTTAACATAATTTTCTCCTTTTAAATTAACTATGCTTACTTAAACTGAGGGCAACGAATCCCAGTCCATTGACGAGATCCTCCCAGTTTTTTTGTAGAATCATTAGCTGGCGTCGCAATAAACGGGGTGTATTCTCAGAATCAATATTGTCTAATATTTCAGCAATTCCGGAAATATTATTTACAATAAAGATACACGTGCTATTAGACGTAGAAACACTTGCTAATAGCGTATTACATTCATTGTGCTCAATGATTAGACTTTGCTGTTGTTTCTTTTGAAAATCCAATCTAGAGTAATTTGAATTTAATTCTGAAGTTTTACGATTTAATTCTTCCTGTTTTTGGCTTTTCTTATAGGCCACTTCCTGGATTAAGGTAGGAAGCCAAAGACAAGTAATAGGTATAAGACATAGCATCCACCACCATCTTAAATCATCTAGTTCTTGCTGTAATGCACGAATTTCATCTACTAATAGGCTTATTTCTCTAGAAAGTTGCCCTTGTTCTATTTCTAATTGATTAATTTCTGTCGCTAAATTGCTTATACTTTTTGAAATTTTTTCACGTAAACTGTTTAATTCGTTTTGGCTGGACTGTGCTAAGATTTGAATGTCTTGCACATTGATAGAAATATCGTCAAGTAAGTTTTTAAATTGATTAATTGCTGACGCATTACCATCACCGACCAACTCTATGAGTTCGAATAACTGATTACAATTTTTATTAAATTGACTATCATAGCTTTTAACTTTATCTACTAGTGGTTGAATAATAACTTCTGCTTCTCCACCTTTTGAATTTGTTATCCTAGCAAGTTGTAAGATATTTTCATGAGTAATGAATACAGATGCTTTCGTTTGAATATTTTGTCTCGCTAATTTTTCATAAATTTTTGGATGGTTTTGATGCACTTTTAATTCTTTACAATCACATGACATTGTTCATTCCCTAATAAGTTTGAATCCCGAAATAACTTAAAAACTCTCAAATTAATAGTTTTTTTATCATTTATCCAATAGCAATTTTAATCAAATAAATTATATCTACAACTACATAATACGATGTAAAATCAAGTTATAAATACACGGGATAAGAACTTCGTGTTTGTTTTAGATCATTAAACTAAAAAACTAATAACTGTTTCAGTATTAGAAAATTTGTTAAGATCAAAGGCGCAGGCTTTCTTGTGTATACATAGCACTTTTGTCTAACAATGCTGTTTCTTGTTTTGGAAAAAATTTTGTAGAATGAAGAATTTGTCTACAATATTCTTTATAGCCCGATGAGACTGAGATTTGTTTTTGGAAGCGGCTTAAATCTTTCAATTTTATGTATTGTCCATTATCCACCAGGTCAATAAATCTAGGATCTGCTTTATTGTTATAGAGACTACCAAATTCATCAAACATTCGATCGGTAATTTTAGTTTTAATTTTATCCCAAATAACATCAACACATTTATCTTGTTTAATTTGATCGATTAATTGTGTAAATCTACATAGAGCTTCAACAGTGTGAGGCTTTGTTAAGCCTGATAAATAATCTACTGCCACTTCATGAACAACGACAGGCAACTTAAGTGATGCGATGGCAGGTGTTATGTGAAGAACCCTAACATCAGGATGAACGCCTTCTAATTTTTCTATTAGTTTGTTAAAAGTTCCTCCTGCACAAATGGGTTTATCAGGAATACCATTATCCAAGCCCGTCTCTGATAGATTATAACCACGTTGAATTTCATATAATCCTTCAACAAATTGTTCTCTGGCGTCTAATAAAGAGCCCACTCGCTGCCCAGCATCATGCATCGCTAAAAAAACTAATGCGACTAGTTGTTGAGTAGTTAGTCCTGAGTCGGGATCAGTAAAACTGTGATTAGCAATACTGCGAATACAGCGTTTAGCCGCTTTGTTTTTTTCTGAATTATCCGCTAATTGATCAACATAATCACGGATCATTTGTTGGGTATTTTCCAAACGATCCCTTTCTATCATTTGACCATAACGATTAAATAATTTTTTTGCCGAATCAGATACACTTTGATGGACGCTAGCATAATGCGTGCTTTGATCTCCATTTATAGCGGGAGTGTTTTGATTCCTATTTAGCAGCCGATTTACATACTGCTCTATTTGCTGCTCTGGGTTTTCTCCATGGGAAAAGACTATTAATTGTTCAAACACAACTTGTGTTAACAAATGGCCGGGTATCCTCCCCCAAATAATTTGACAGGCATGGCTTGTATATAGGAAGTTATTCTCGGTACGTAACTGAAGTAATCGATCAAAGTTCTCTGAGGTTATAAGCCTACTTTGCCTAATTACAGACAATATAGAGAACAAGGTCCACAAGCTAGTGTTCGACTTTAATGAATCAAACTTCTCTTGTGTGAATGGCCATGAAATTGGGTTTTTAGCGAGTAGATTAAATATCAGGAAAAAATCACTGCTATGTTCTGCAACACCAATAGCATCTAAGTTTTTTTGGTTTAAAAGACCCGCACGATTAAGGAATTCGATACTACAAAGAAAATTTCTAGCAGGGCCGCGTATATGTTTTCTTACTAAATCAGAGGTGTTTTGTGTTACGAGTCCAATCTGGATAAAAAAATCCAGTATTTCAGTGACTGACTTAAAATATCTAGCACGCGCATTGGGAATAGCATTTTCAGGAAGGGAATCTCCCTTAATATTACGAACTAGTGCTTGGTAGACAACGTGAGATTCCTGATGTTTTTTGGGGAAATTTTCGTGAAAACACTGATAAATTTTAAAAATATTATTTTGATCGCCCGGCTCAAGTCTTCGTAGGGCTTTTATAGATGGATGATCGCCGAAAAGATACCTCAAAAATCCTTTGCGTTGGTCATAATTTTTTAAAGCGATTTGTATCTCGATTGGCAAAGGCATATACAACTCCAATTATTAAATATTGTTGTAGAGAGTTAATGCAACAAACTATCTATAGTTTTATGATATATTGAAAAACTTAGAAATATTAAGTGTTTCAAAGAAGAAAATCATTATCAAAAAGAAGAATGTAAATTGCTAATTTACGCTTCAACAAACTTAACCGACACTATTTAAAGCGTGTCGAATTAACGATTCTAAGGATAAAGTCGTGTCTTTAATCTGCAATACCGCCCGATTTGCTTCTTGAGCCTTGTAGCCTAAGGCAACTAACGCAGAAATTGCGTCCTGCTGGACATGTTGTAATGATCGAATAATATTTTTATCGAGCTCTATAGATTGGTTATGGGATAAACTTTTTAAACGATCACGCATTTCGATGATTAAGCGTTCAGCAGTTTTTTTTCCGATACCCGGAACTGCCTGTAAAGCACTCACATTTTGTTGTTCGACACAACGAATAAATTCTGAAGTTTCTATTTTTGATAAAATTCCTAGCGCAACTTTGGGTCCTACGCCATTTACTTTTAATAATTGTGTAAATAATGCTCGCTCATCGGCTGTGCTAAATCCATACAAAAAATGGCCGTCTTCACGCACAATAAACTGTGTATATAAAAAAACTTTTTCTCCACATTCCGGCAATTGATAAAAAGTGTGCATAGAAGCTTGCACTTCATAGGTAAACGCATCGGCCACTTCAACTAATAAATACGGTGGCTGTTTTTCAATCAGTATGCCGCGCAATCGATTGATCATCGTCTTCTTCCTCGGCGAAATCCTTGTTTAAGTCCTCGCTCTCCCGTTTGCCGCACTTGCGCATGGCAAATCGCAATCGCCAACGCATCGGCAGCATCCGCTTGTGGTGAGCGATCCAGATTTAATAACAAGCGTACCATATGTTGTACCTGTTGTTTACTCGCGGCCCCATAACCCACCACCGATTGTTTGACTTGTCGCGCAGAATACTCACTGACCATTAATTTAGCCATTGCTGCTGCCGTTAACGCAGCGCCTCTGGCTTGACCTAATTTTAGTGCAGCATTCGGGTTAATATGCATAAATACTTGTTCTATGGCCACTTCATTCGGTTTATATTGAGCAACGATACTTTGCAAACCGGTATATATTTTTTCCAGTCGTTCAGAAAAAGCAATACTTGCGATTTTAATACAACCGCTATCGAGATAGTTTAATTGTGAACCTGCAATTTGAATGACGCCATAACCGGTAATACACGAACCCGGATCAATACCTAAAATAATGACGTTTTTAGCTACATTATGGCTTTGGTGATTCAGCATTAAGCTTGATTGGTATAGACATTTTGCACATCGTCTAAATCTTCTAGCATATCAATTAAGTGTTCCAGTTTTTCTTGATCCTCAGTATTCAGATCAACTTTCGTACTCGCCAACCAAGTCACTTCGCTATTCGCCAAATTTAATTTTTTTTCTTGAAAAAGTTTAGTTAAGACGGTTAATTGACTTTCTTCAACCCAAATATCAATACTATTATCAGGATAAGTGATAGCGTCTTCGGCGCCTGCCTCTAAAGCAATCTCCAAAATACGCTCTTCTTCGGAACCGGGTGGGAAAGTAATCACCCCTTTTTTACTAAATAAATAAGCAACCGATCCTGTCGTGCCTAAATTACCGCCAGATTTGCTAAATGCGTGGCGTACTTCAGCGACGGTGCGATTGCGATTATCGGTTAAGGTATCAACTAAAACAGCAACGCCTTTAGGTCCATAACCTTCATAACGAATTTCTTCCATTTGCGCACCATCTAAACCGCCAGCACCGCGCTTGGTGGCACGGTCAATGGTATCTCGGGTCATATTAGCGGATAAACCTTTATCAACCGCCAAACGCAAACGTGGATTACTATTTAAATCAGCGCCTCCCATTCTAGCAGCCACTGTGATTTCGCGGATTAGTTTGGTAAATAATTTACCGCGTTTAGCATCTTGTTTATTTTTTCGATGCTGGATATTTGCCCATTTACTATGTCCTGCCATAACAACTCTCTTCTAATTATACATCTACTTAAACTATACCCATGCGCTATTATAAATTACCTTCACAAAAAATTTGATTATATTGGATCGCCGTCACTAAGGAGGTCATTGGTAATAGCCAAATTAAACCGATTCCTAAGGTCATCAACGCTAAAAGTCCAAATACTAAACTGGTTACAATAATCAAACCAACATTTTTAAAAAAATGTTTATTTACTGACTGAAAGGCCAAACTTAAACTTTCTTTCCAGGTTAGTTTTTGATCTAAGATCAGCAACACAGTCATATAGACGAGGACCGAAAAGTAAAAATATAGAAAGAAACAGATAAAAAAAATAAGTAATAAAAAAACACTGCCGAAACCTGATCCTAGGAAAGCAATCTGTTGCTTAAATAATGTGCTATGTAAAAGAATATTCGTGCCAGAGATGATAAAGCTATTAAATAGATAGAGTAATAATGCAATAATTAACAATGGCCGCCAAGCATGACGAAATGAAAAAACCATATTTGCATGAATAGCTTGATTACGTAAATGTTGTAAAGCCATATAGGCTAACGAAGCGGTTAATAAAAAACGTAACACTTCAACGATAGCAACCACAATAAATTTAAGCCCTAGCTTTAAGTTATACAAAAAGCCTGCATTATGCGCACTTGCCAATGACAATATAAACACGTCATATAAAGCTAATACTAAGCCTAATACTAGACAAGCCGCCGCCATCACCAGTATGAAGTAAAGAAAACCTAGCCAAAAAGCGGCTTTCATTCCTTTTACCCGATACCAAGCCTCCAAAAAGATCGCTTTAATTGGAATACGGTAATCACCGCTCATCGCTTTGCTAAAATTTGCCGTAGTAGAATCTGACATAGACTTAATGATTATCCAAAAAAATATGCTGATACTCAAGAACAAACAACAATGCTATCATTGGCATTAACCAAGTAAACCCACGACAGCATGCAATAAAACTGCAATGACTTACCTAAAATAAGCCACAAAGACACCAAAGCCAAATTTTAATACACAATCGGCTTTGCGTGGATTCAATCGACACAAATGTGCTCATATTATTATTAATGGCTTTAAAAGCGCAAGCTAAACTCGCTTTAAGTGTCTAATTTTGCACTAAAACGAGTAAACTCGCCATAATAGCAACTCTTGTTAAATAGTTTGTAAAACCATATGTAAAAAAATATAGGTATCTGACAATACCCTATACAAGTCAATAGAAATTGAAAAACTTTAGGACAATGTTGGTAAATGAAAAAAACCATCATTAATTATTTGTAACTTGCAGGTTTTTTGTGACATTATAGAATTAATTTTTCGCCTGATAACTTTACAATAATAACTTTTTGGGTAGGATTACCTATGAAAAAATTGATTTGTCACGTTCAAATGTACTTGAAACTCTTCCAAACATACCAAATGCTCAAAAAGTAGTTTTTCCTACAAAACAGTCAACTAGCACCCAAATATTTCAAAAATTTTATTACATCAACAAAATTTACTCACCTTATTTGGAACTTCCACCCAAGCATATAAAAATACTTTCGCTAAATAGATTTCCAATACCCAAAGATTTACACATTATATTTAGTGAGTATGTGAAAAATATTGAATCTCCTGATGTAAACCGGAGAATTTTAGCTCAAAGCTCTTTACGCGGCAAAGATTCGGAATATTTTATGGGGCAGGGTTCTGTTTATTCAAAACAGATAATTATTAATAGAAAGGCAATGAAGCAATTATTAAATAATCATCATGGAGTTAGTATTGTTATAGCTACTGAAAGAGGTGGCGCATCCGTTCTTGACTTACTTAAAAATCTGCGTTTTCAGTCAAGCTTATCAAAAAAGGACTCTGGGAAAATCTCATCAATAAAAATTTCTAAAGTTTCTCAAAAATCGATTGATGAACATGAAATGAAAGAAGCAGTGTATGAAATTAAGAAAAATCCATGGAGTAGCCTATTTACGAACGAAGGCGCTACTATAACAACAAAGCCGTTAATGCCAGAATATAGCAGAAAAGAACATATTCAGCGCTTAGAAGAAGCTATTATATTGGCAATAAAAAATGGGCATAAAACAATAGGCCTTGTCGATACCATGGTTTCAGGAATGTCCGCTCGTATCTTGATCAAGATCGCACGAAAAATCGGGTCATTATACCGCAATGTAAAATTTAATATTTTAATACATCAACACACTTTGGAAATAGATGAACCTTATGCTCACCCGAATGCTTATAGTCTCTACTCTAGCAAAAAAACTATTAAATTATCTGCAAATAATGATTTCCTTATAGAAAAAATTATTCCACAAAAAGCAATTATTGTTAATGAAAAAGAAAAAAGTAAAACAATATGTTTTGGAAAAATAACCTTTGCTAATGGCAATGAAAAAAATGAACATAACTATAATTCTATTATAGGAGAAGATGTCGGTTTTCAGCTAAGCTACGAAGGGCCTAATACGAGTAAGCCGTTTTTTGTTTTTGATCATAATCTGAATGTGGTTGTTTTAAAACCCTCTGGGGGGGGCAACAGCCCGAGAAGCTGTGCAAATGCTAGTAACTGGAGAACTTGATCACGGATTAAACGAATGTGGAATTTTGCTTGAAGATAATTCAAACTTAATTCAGTTAAAGGGTGAATCTTCTAAGAACTTTAAAAAAGTATCGCTTGAGAAGAATACATGCAATACACAAATGTGGAAAAGACCAGCGCAGACGCAGAGTGAACCTAGTGAAATAAAAATGAGCAAAAAGCAAAAAAAATCATTGAAAAAAGCTTATCCCAAGCAAGGACAAGAGCAAGAACTCAATTCTTATACCCAACAGGTGCATTCAATAAATAAACGCAACATTTTTTAGTGGCAATTTCAGCCAATAAGTGGCACACCCGCGTTGCTTTTACAACTGCGGATGGCAATTAGACATAATAGCGCCCTAGCGTTTTTATTTTTTACGAATCTGTAGTGATAACTCTTTCAATTGTTGATCAGAAACGGGACTTGGAGCGTGCGTTAGCGGACAACTCGCTGTCTGGGTTTTTGGAAAAGCGATGACATCCCGTATGGATTTTGCTCCGGTCATCAACATCATCAAGCGATCCAAACCAAATGCCAAGCCACCATGCGGTGGACAACCAAATTTAAGTGCTTCGAGTAAAAAACCAAATTTTTCTTTTTGTTCAGTTTCATTAATATTTAATAAATCAAACACCGCCGACTGCAAATGCGTATCATGAATACGTATTGAACCGCCTCCAATTTCACAGCCATTTAATACCATATCGTAAGCTCTTGATAAGCATGATCCAGGATTGGCTTGTAATTCAGCAGCATCATTGACTTTAGGTGCTGTAAAAGGGTGATGCAAGGCTTGCCAACGTTTTTCTTGCGCATCATATTCAAATAAGGGAAAGTCCACTATCCATAAAGGTGACCATTCATCCTTAACACACTTAAGGTCGTGACCCAATTTGACACGTAAAGCACCCAAGGATTCACTGACCATTTTTGCTGTGCCAGCACCAAAGAAAATAATATCGCCACTTTCTGCCCTGACACGTTGTAAAATGGCTTCGACTGTCGCCTCTGGAATAAATTTCAAGATCGGCGACTGCAGACCTTCCAGTCCCAATGCGCGATCGATCACTTTTATATAAGCCAAACCTTTAGCGCCAAAGATAGCAACGTATTGTGTATACTCTTCAATGGCTTTACGACTTAAATCCCCGCCTTTAGGAATACGCAATGCGGTTACTCGTCCTTGTGTATCATTCGCCGGCCCCGAAAAAACTTTAAATTCGATGTCTTTAACCAAATCAGCAATGTCAACTAATTCAAACGGAATACGTAAATCAGGTTTATCACTACCATAGCGTTGCATCGCTGTTGCATACGTCATGCGCCGAAAAGGATTGGGTAAATCCACATCCAATAATTCTTTGAATAAGTGACGAATCAATGCTTCATTGAGTGTTTGGATATCCTCTTCATTACAAAAAGACATTTCCATATCCAGCTGCGTAAATTCAGGTTGTCGATCGGCGCGTAGATCTTCGTCGCGAAAACAACGTACGATTTGGTAGTATCGATCAAATCCGGACATCATCAATAATTGCTTAAATAATTGTGGTGATTGCGGCAACGCATAAAATTCACCGGGATGAACGCGACTCGGTACCAAATAATCACGAGCCCCTTCAGGTGTCGCTTTCGTTAACATGGGTGTCTCTATATCGAAAAATCCTTTTTCATCAAAAAAACGCCGTATCAATTGCACGACGTGTGTCCGCAAGCGAAAACGTTCTTGGACTTCTGGTCGTCGTAAATCCAGATAGCGATAGCGTAAAGCAACTTCTTCACTCACCGGTGTATAGGCATCGATAGAAATCGGTAAGGGTGCTGAAGTATTTAAAATACTAAGTTGGGTCGCTTGTAATTCAACCGCTCCAGATTTTAAATGGGCATTCTCGGTGCCTTTCGGGCGCAAACAGACTTTTCCACTAATTTGCACCACATATTCATTACGTAATGTTTCTGCTTGCTTAAATAGATCCGCTTGTTCTGGATTAAAAACCACTTGCAAGAGTCCAGTGCGATCGCGACAATCGATGAAAATGATGCCGCCATGATCACGACGATGATGTACCCAGCCACAAACTTGCACGGTTTCATTAACTAAGTTTTGGCTTATTTGCTGGCTATAATGTGTTCTTTGCATAATATACTCTTCGCACTTAAATTTTTGTCTGTGTTGCTGCTCAATTCGCAATCCTCATGTATAGAAAATACACTCTGGTTGCTTCATTATCGCGGCGCCTTGCCAAAAACTCAATTGCTGTGAGGATATTTTTAAGTTAAGAGGATTTTTCACCCGATTTATCCGTTTTGTTAGTTTTTTCGACAGGTTTTTCGGCAACGGTGTCTTTGTTTTTCTTTTCAGTCGTGTTACTTTCTTTATTCGTTTCCGCAGGTTTACTCGCGTCCTCAGTTTTAGCTTTTTCTGAGTTTTCCACTTTTTTAGCCGGTGGATTTTTAAAGTCCGTGACATACCATCCACTGCCCTTTAAATGAAAAGCCGCTGCTGAAACCAATTTCTTCAGTGCAGGTTCTTTACAGACTGGACAATCGGTCAAAGGCTCTTCACTAAAGCTTTGTATCGTATCAAAAGTATGCCCGCAAGCCTTACACTGATATTCATAGATAGGCATAGTGTCCTCAATTATTTTTGCATTCATTCGGATATTGTGGTCAACCCGACAGCCAGTAAAAAATACTAGACTATTGTTTACGGTGTCGCGTCATTAATCGGCATTTTAATCCAGTGTTTACAGTTTGGCCAGCAGGATCACTTATCTTTTCTGGGTAGGTATCTAATTTGAACCCTTTTTTTAAAATTCTCAATTTTATTGAGATTCTTGTTGAGTAAGGCAGTATTATCGCTCAACTTTTCATGACAGATAAAATAGTTGTATTGGCGAAGCCTAGATTCTTTTAAATGCAATATGTCTATTGACATTGTGGGTCGTCACTTTTTTTAGCAATTGTTTTTTCTCAATTGCCATACGAGCTCCGGAAATTTTTATTTTAATTGTCCGTAATAAATTTAATAAACAATGCTAACCAAGTTATTCCTGCAAAGCTAGGGTTTATTAGCAAAAGAAAACATTCCTTCGTTTTCTTTTTTTAAAATTTTTAGGAGCAAATTTTAAGTATAATTTATTTCAACTTAACTTCAATAGAAGAATCATAGGACCTATCGTTGGACACTTGACTTGCAGTATTTGCAAAAAAAGCACTTTTGTTTGTTGCTTTTTGGCCATAATCATTACATTTCGATTCAAATTCAACACGTTTATCTTTACCTCTACTCTGCTCAGTTATTTCTTTAAATAACTCTATTAACATATCCGATAAAGTAAATGATGCACCTTTAACATCGTAGATTTCTTTTGCTTTTTCGTAATTCTTAAAAAGAACTCTAGCTTGTACGGAATAATCTGAAAACAACTTTTCGCAGGCTATTGTATAGCTATCATATAAATCGTTTACGGTAGTAGAAATAGACTCAGGTAGCGTATCCTTCGGATCAATTTGCCGTTGAGTTTGCTTTTCTACCAACCATTTTATAAGTTCCTCAAGGGATGGAAATTTTTCTTCCTCGGTTACATAACGAATAAAATAATTGTATGCCGATATTTGCCCAGAAAGTGGGCCGAACTTCTCCTCAGCAGCATCTAGCCATTTGTTTTTAGAAACCGGATCAATACTGTAGGGGCGGAGAGTCAATGGACAAATTTCCGTTTTATGTTCTGTTGTATTTTCCTTATTATTATAATTTTTTTTGGAAGCAGGGATTGCTAGCTCCAGAAAATTATTGGGTATGTCTATAGCTTCTACCTTTTTAGAAGGATCTACTAGTTTTGTCAATGCCAATATTTCCCCCACTGATAAGGTATATAAAAGGTCATCCCCTTCCCTAGTAGACTGATCTTTAGCTAAAGAAAGCTCAATAGGCTTTCCTATGTTTTCGGGTGAAATTCTTATTGAATTTGGATCATGTTTAGGAGCTCCATCCAACATAATGAGCGTATTATCAGACAGTCTTAAGGAGTTCTGATATAAAGAACGAACCCAGTTATTAAATTTCTTAGGATCTTGTTTTGCTTGCTTCAACATCGAAGCGTACGTTTGGTAAAGGGCTAATTGATGCAACGTCGATCCGTCATAAGGGTAATCCAATTCATCTAAAAGATTGAGATGATGTTTTGTGCCTATCGTTCTTAAACGATTTGGCCTATTGTCAAGTTTAGGGCTCACAACGCAATACCACACAGCCATCGCTACCGGCACTTTAAGTAATGGACCGTTGCTGCTTAAACCAGATAATGTCATATAGGTACTATTATTTTTTAACTCACTCATTAAATTATTTTTAAAACTTTCTATAAAATGACCAAAATTATTTTCTGTATTTAAATGCTCAGAATTTTTTGCTATAAAATAAACAACGGCTAACCATAGTTCAGGTACACCGCATAATTTTTCCCCAAAAAACAAATCGGCTAATGCATAATGAGTCGCTCGCCGATGCGATGGTTCATTTGAAGTAGATATAAAAGAGGATATAGACTCTCGTGTGATCAGAGATGTTAACGGCTTGTTATTTTTGCAAAGTTCTACCGTCGTATTAAGTCCAACAACCTGATCCAAACGTTTTTTAATTTTAGCGACTAATTCAGAATTTTCTAAAATAGCCAAAGGGTTGCTGATTAAGTAATCTTGATATTGTTTAGAAATATCTTGGAAAACCGGTGGATATTTTTTGACTGTACTACTCGATTGCTCACCACTCTTTTGGTAAGAATTTTTGATATATAATACCGGAAGATCCTCTTCGAATGTGATGGGACATTCGAATCTCACTTCTAAGCTGGATATCTCTTCGACTTCTTCAACCGCTACTTTTTTTACTTCTGGAGCTCGAGTCAACCTATTTGCACTGAGCTGATCAAAGGAATAATCATTTTTCTTATCAAGCAGTGTAAATATTTTTTGGAAATATGCTTCTATTTGTTTTTCAGTTTCGTCAGTTGAATTTTCCAAAAAATTTTTAAGTCCGTTCATAGCAGACTTTTCATCTTTATTTTGCAATGCCAGCATTATACTATCTTGGTTATTCTTAAGCTCGCCAGATTGCTTATTTTCCACCACAACTTGTAGCAAATTTTTTTGTAACTCCACTAACTTATTTCGAAAAATCATATCTTGGTTATTTCGACCTAAATTTTGCAATGTTAATTCATTTAAGAAACTAGACGCTTGTTTAAGAAAAAACTCAGGTTTGCCCCAATATTTTTCTATTTGAGACAAGGCGGGTTTTAAAATTTGACGTGTTATCTCTTCATTAATCTTGATTTCACAATCCATCCCTCCATCCGGTATCCGTTCTGCGCGCATGAACGGCGCTGAGACTGACAGGTTCATATTGTCTTTAGGACCAATAAAAAAAACCTTGAGTTGTTTAATTTTAATAATTTTTTTTTCTAAAAGTCGATCACAACGCCCCACTTCTTTTTCTCCTACCTGACCATCGGTAAAGATACTTAAAATAATTCCCTCTTTATCTGGTACTAAATGTTGAATAAAAGTGTCTGGTTTAGTGCCTCCATAGCCCTTGCCTTGCTTAGCCTTGATTAGGGCCTGTGCTTGACTCACCACTTCAGGATTCTCTCTATCATCCCAAAAAATAAATTGTGTATCCTCAGGATTTATATTAGATATGTAATCCTCAATACTTTGCCAATATTTTTTATTTCCGTCATTCCATGAAATATTGGTAGAACCGGAATAATCAATTGCAATGACATTTTTTTTTGGCATAAAATTCTCATTTTTAATAAAAAAATCTTTTAATTTCAAAGTAGATAGTAATCCACATTTATTTAAATATCTTAGCATTGGCTAGCTCAAAAGTAATATATGCTTTTAAGTAATAAAAAATCATTACAAATAATACTTAAATAGGATATGCACTCTACAGGTAACTTATCGAGTCAACTCAAGCTTTTGAGATTTATAAAAAATTAGTGTATGGTTTTGTAGTAGGTCTATTCTATGTAAGCTTTAAACTAATAACATGATCTTTTTTAGGTTATTGTTATGCGCAGCAGTCATCTCTATTTACCCACGCTCGAAGAAGCACCGGCCGATGCCGAAATCAATTTCTTTAGCGCGGGTTCTTTACACGACAATCGGTCAAAGGTTCTTCGCTGAAACTCTGTACCGTATCAAAAGTATGCCCGCAGGCCTTACATTGATATTCAGAAATTGGTGCATAGGTACCTCAATTATTTTTTCAGCCGTGGTTGGTATTATAAAGACAGCAGATAAATACGGTTATCCCTTACACGCTGTCAGGATATCTAAGACGCATTTTAATCTAGTGTGTAGACTTTGGCCAGAGTGTAAGCTTGAGAAAAGCATCCGTGCTTTTCTTTGCTTATTTTTAAGGACTTGTAGAGAAAGCGTTTAAACCCTTTGATAAATCTTCTACTGAAGTATTTACGAGCCTAGAAGGATGAAAGAAATTAAAATGATATGGCTGCGATGGATTCGCAATATACACACCTTCACTAACAAGCGGTCCATTCATAAAAAAATCAGCTAATTTTTCGAGTAATGTATTAATCGCTTTACATAGATTATTAATAAATTGCTGATTAGAATAAGGTAACTGCATTAATTGGAGTGGTAATTTTTCTAGATGTCCTTGGAGTTCGCGAAAAATTTCTTTTTCAGCTGGAGTATAGAATTCTTTATCATTGATTAGCTGATTAAGTTCCGATTTAGTATTATTTATACTTGCAATTAATATTTGAGTTTCAACAGATAGATCATCAAAAATCTTATCAAGAGATTGATTTATATTGTCTATATCAGTAATTATTTTTTCTAAGAATTCTTTTTTATTCCGGTCCTCAAAGCTCTCATACAATGGATTTTCTACATCAACATTATCCTCAAACATAGCGACCTACCTTTTTTCTACCTAATAAGTTAAAATTTATCTTTAAAATGACTGAACTTCTCATGCACTTTATGAGTATAACAAAAAATGAAAATAAACGCTTGAAACAAATCCATTGAATGTAATTACTCGTTGGAAAAATTCACTTTATCAAGATAAAAATAACTCTGATTTTGCAGTCATACTATTCTCGTGTAAGCTTTAGCAAAAGTATGCTCATTTTTAATAAAGGCTAGATATTATGCGCAGCAGTCATCTTTATTTACCCACGCTCAAAGAAGCACCGGCCGATGCCGAAGTCAAAAGCCATCAACTGATGCTACGCGCGGGTATGATCCGTAAATTAGCTTCTGGAATTTATACCTGGCTGCCATTGGGTTTACGCGTATTACGCAAAGTCGAAAGCATCGTGCGCGAAGAAATGAATCGCATCCATGGTCAAGAGGTACTGATGCCCAATCTGCAACCGGCTGAGCTTTGGCAAGAATCGGAACGCTGGGATGCGTATGGACCGGAATTACTGCGTATTACTGACAGACATCAACGTTGGTTTTGTTTTGGCCCTACACATGAAGAAGTCATTACCAGTTTAGTACGTAACGAAGTACGTAGTTATAAACAACTCCCGCTCATTTTTTATCAAATACAAACTAAGTTTCGTGATGAAATTCGTCCACGTTTTGGAGTCATGCGCGCGCGTGAATTTATTATGAAGGACGCTTATTCGTTTCATCGCGATAAAGCTTCATTGGCTGAAACCTATCAGGTCATGCATGATAGTTATTGTCGAATTTTCACACGCTTAGGATTAAAGTTTCGTGCCGTCTTAGCCGATACCGGTAACATCGGCGGCAGTCAATCCCAAGAATTTCAAGTATTAGCGCAAACCGGCGAAGATCAAATTTTTTATAGCGATAGCAGTGATTATGCCGCAAATGCTGAACTTGCAGAAAGTTTAGTTACCGATCAACGCCCTGCTCCTAGCGCTGCACTCGAGAAAGTAAAAACTCCCGGTACAAAAACCATTGCCAAAGTGTGTGAGTTTTTAAAAATAGATCCGCAACATTGCGTCAAGTTATTAATGGTAAAAGGAAAGAAAGATCCTTTAATTGGTCTTATACTCCGCGGTGATCACGAATTAAATCCCACTAAGCTGGCGAAAATACTAGAGATCGCACATCCAATCACATTTGCTGAAGAAACAGACATCTTAACTTTAACTGGAGCCCCTGTTGGTTATTTAGGTCCAGTCGGTCTATCGATACCGTTAATTGTCGATCGATCCGCTGCTGTACTTGCCAATTTTGTCTGTGGCGCTAATGAAGAAGGTTTTCATTACACTAACGTTAATTGGGAACGTGATTGTCCACTTCCCTCAATAGCAGATTTACGCCAAGTACAAGTCGGTGATCCGAGTCCGGATGGAAAAGGACATTTAAAAATGGAACGTGGTATCGAAGTCGGCCATATTTTCCAGTTAGGTAATAAATACTCTCGCGCCATGGATGCTAACTTTACCACCGAAGATGGTAACCAACTCCCCATGGAAATGGGCTGCTATGGCATTGGTGTATCACGTATCGTCGGTGCCGCTATCGAACAAAACCATGATGAACAAGGTATCATTTGGCCCGACGCCATGGCTCCGTTTCAAGTGGTGATAGTACCAATTGCTTATCACCGATCTGGATTGGTAAAACAAGCTGCCGATGCCCTTTATCTACAGCTGAGCGAAGCAGGCATGGATGTTCTATTAGATGATCGCGCAGAGCGTCCCGGTTTGCTGTTTGCTGATAATGACCTGATTGGCATCCCGCATCGTTTGGTCATCAGTGAAAAAACTTTACAAGATAAAGTCGTTTCCTACAAAGCTCGAACTGAAAAAAATGAACAAATGCTAACCATTCACAGCATCTTAAATTTTTTGCAAAAAAAGTTAACTTTATAAAAACTCTTCAATAATATTAATCAGTAAAAACTACTCACATTTTTTTATTTAATTAAAGCGGGGAAAAGTAAGTGAACTATTGGCTAATGAAATCTGAACCCACATGTTTTAGCATACAGGATCTAGCCAAGCGTCCTCAACAAACTGAACCCTGGGATGGTGTACGAAATTATCAAGCACGAAATTTTTTGCAAGCGATGAAAAAAGGCGATCAGGCTTTTTTTTATCATTCGAGTTGTCCTACGCCAGGTATTGTTGGCATGATAAAAATAGTGAATGCCGCTTATCCAGATAAAACGGCCTTGCAGATAGATGATCATCATTATGATCCTAAAAGTTCAGTCAGTAAGCCGCGTTGGGTTAGCGTTGATGTACAATTAATACGAATTTTTAAATCGATTATTTCTTTAGAAGATTTAAAAACCCAAACTGCGCTAAAAGGAATGCGTTTATTACAAAAAGGAAACCGATTATCGGTTATGCCGCTAACACCCTTCGAATGGCAACATATTATGGCTCGAGAACATAACCTATAAATTTAAGCATTCGAGCTCTATTTAAAATCATTGCTATTTAATATAATGATCTCTACTCCAAGTACAAGTTGAGTGACAACACAACCAAAAATTCAAGTGCGAAAAATAGTTACTCATAGCAATAGGATTTTTAGCAAGGCGTCGTGATAATGAGCAATCGGAATGTATGAGTGATACATGAGGATTGCGATCTGCGCGATACACAGACAATGTCAAGTGCGAAGAGTAAAATATAAAAATAATAATTAACTTAGGGAAAAGTAAATATGTCTATTACTAATTGGCCTGCAAAGGAACGTCCACGTGAAAAATTAATCTCTCAGGGTGCCGCTTTTTTATCTGACGCTGAACTATTAGCATTATTCGTTCGTACCGGTGTCCGCGGAAAAACTGCCATAGACATTAGTCGCGATCTCCTGTTGCAATTTGGGGGCTTACGTTACATTGTTGCGGCCAGTTTGGAACAATTCTCAAAGACACTCGGTTTAGGTCTGGCAAAATACGTCCAAATTCAAGCTGCTAAAGAATTAGCAACTCGCTGTTTGCAAGAAAATCTCGAACAGCGTACTACCTTTGAAAATCCACACGATGTCTATCACTATTTAACGCACAAGCTGAGAGCTTACCCTTATGAAGTCTTTAGCTGTTTATTTTTGGATAATGCTCATCGCTTTATTCATTTTAAAGAACTTTTTCATGGTAGTATTAACGAAGCGGCCGTATACCCTCGCGAACTTGTCAGGCAGGTATATCAACATAATGCCGCAGCGGTCATTTTGGCACACAATCACCCATCTGGTATTGCAAAACCCAGTGAAGCAGATAAAAGGATTACACAAGAAATTAAATCTATTTTAGCGGCGATTGATGTACGCCTTTTAGACCATATCATTATCGGAGAAGGCTCCATAACCTCTTTTGCCACACAAGGTTTGTTGTAAATCTTTTGACAGTTTGCTGCATTTTTGGTATAAAAGCGGGCATTCTATTAAGATAATCTGCATTGGGGACTATTATATGGCTAGGGTCTGTCAGGTAACGGGTAAAAAACCCATGGTGGGACACAATGTATCTCACTCTAACCGAAAAACTAAACGTCGTTTTCAGATTAACCTACACGTTCGTCGCCTTTGGGTGGCTACAGAAAAACGCTTTGTTAAATTAAGAATAACGGCAGATGGTCTGCGTACTATTCAGAAGCAAGGCATTGATAAAGTACTGGCTACGCTACGTCAGCGTGGCGAAAAAGTTTAAACGGGAAAAAAGCACATCATGCGTGATAAAATTAAATTAAAGTCTACGGCCAGCGCTTATTACTATACAACCAGTAAAAATAAGAAAGCCACACCGAATAAATTAAAATTTAAAAAATACGATCCCATCACCCGCAAACATGAAATGTTTGAAGAAGATAAGATTAAATAGTTATCTCCATCCATTTAAGCCTACGAAAATGAATCCGTTTATTTAGCAGGCTTATTTTATATCTCATTTCCTGAAAATTAACGCTCATTCATGCTTAGTTTCCGGACGCATCAATGGAAACAAAATAACGTCTCGAATCGAAGCTGAATCGGTAAATAACATCGCTAATCGATCAATACCTATTCCCTCT
Source organism: Rickettsiella endosymbiont of Rhagonycha lignosa (assembly GCF_964031165.1). Lineage (NCBI taxonomy): Bacteria > Pseudomonadati > Pseudomonadota > Gammaproteobacteria > Legionellales > Coxiellaceae > Rickettsiella > Rickettsiella endosymbiont of Rhagonycha lignosa. Next base: position 879,555 of record NZ_OZ035011.1, read on the forward strand.
CCGGCGGTGGGTGGTAGACCATATTCCAATGCTTGAATATAGTCTTCATCATAAGCCATTGCTTCTAGATCACCCGCAGATTTGGCTAAACTTTGCTGTTTGAACCGCGCTGCTTGATCTTCTGGATCATTTAACTCAGAAAATCCATTTGCCAATTCTCGACCACCGATATAGAGTTCAAAACGATCCGCTAATTGTGGATTTTCATTATTACGTCTAGCCAAAGGCGAAACATCAATAGGATACTCAGTAATAAACGTAGGTTGCTTTAATTTTTGCTCCACTGTTTCTTCAAACACAGCAAACTGCAATTGTCCGATAGAATCACTTACTGGAATCTTCAAATCAGAGGCAATTTTTTGCAAGGATGCTAATACAGTAATATCTTGCAGGTGCCACTGCGGATTATATTCAAGTATGGCTTTAATTACGCTTAAACGTTTAAACGGCTTGGACAAATCATAGGTTTCACCCTGATAAGTCAATTGTTCGGTATCCAAAATAGTTTGTGCTAACTCGCGAATTAATTGTTCAGTTAAATCCATTAAATCATGATAATCAGCATAAGCTTGGTAAAATTCCAGCATTGTAAACTCAGGATTATGTCGAGTCGAAAGACCCTCGTTACGAAAATTACGGTTTATCTCAAAAACTTTTTCCATTCCACCCACAACTAAGCGTTTTAAATGTAATTCTGGCGCTACACGCAGAAATAATTCCATATCTAAAGCGTTGTGATGGGTGATAAACGGTCTTGCCACTGCACCACCAGGTAAAACATGCATCATCGGCGTTTCTACTTCAACAAAACCCCGCTGGTTTAAAAACTGACGAATCCCGCTGATCAGTTGAGAACGAATTTGAAAGGTTTTTCGCGTTTTTTCGTTGGTAATCAAATCTAAATAACGTTGTCGATAACGTTGTTCCTTATCCGATTCTGAAAGCCCATGAAATTTATCCGGTAAAGGACGTAAAGATTTACTTAATAAATAAATTTTTTCAGTCTTAATGGAAAGTTGCTTGGTTTTAGTACGAAATAATACGCCGATAATGCCAACAATATCTCCCAAATCCAAACGTTTAACTGCTTCAAATTCTTCTAATCCAATAGCGTCTTGTTTGACATAGACTTGTATTTTGCCAGACATATCTTGAATATCGAGAAATAAACTTTTACCCATATCGCGCTTTAACATAATCCGACCTGCAAGACGCACGGTCTGATTTTTTTGCTGTAATAGTTCAGTATCAGCTTGTTCATATTGGCTATATAAATCAGCAGCTAAACTATCCCGACGAAAATGATTCGGGTAAGCCTCTTTGCTGCTGCGTAATTCGTTTAATTTTGCCAAACGTTGCGAAAATAAATCTTCAGCATTATTCGTTATCGTTACTTTTTCATGGCTCATGATGTTGTTTCCAAACTTACAGATTTTTAAGCATCCTAGTTTAGCAGATGATGGTAAGGAAAAAGCAATCCTTTACAAGCCTGCTTTTAAACTCGCCAATAAAAAAAGATTTATTCCTCCATCAAGTACCACTTGAACATTGTGTGTTTCGACACCCGTGCGTAAATCTTTAATGCGCGCATCATCTAAAACATAAGAACGTATCTGGCTGCCCCAACCGATATCTCGTTTCAAAGACTCTTGACTTTGTTTTTCTTCAGCGCGCTTGCGCATTTCCAACTCGTATAATTTAGCACGTAATTGTTTCATCGCTTGATCGCGATTTTTATGTTGCGAACGATCACTTTGTGATTGCACCACCACACCACTAGGGATATGCGTGATACGCACTGCCGAATCAGTACGATTAACATGTTGTCCGCCTGCACCACTAGCTCGATAGGTATCAACACGTAAATCGGCTGGATTAATCTGTATATCAATAGATTCATCTACTTCTGGCGATATAAACACAGCTGCAAAGGAAGTATGTCGGCGTTTATTGGAGTCGAAAGGTGATAAACGCACTAAGCGATGTACACCCGTTTCGGTACGTAACCAACCATAAGCATATTCACCTTCGAATTTAATCGTAGCACTTTTTATTCCAGCTACGTCGCCGGCAGAGACTTCTATTAAATCAACTTTAAAATGATTTTGCTCTCCCCAACGCAGGTACATACGTAATAACATTTCTGCCCAATCCTGTGCTTCAGTGCCACCAGAACCGGATTGTATTTCCAAATACGCAGAATTTTTATCTAATTCGCGCGGAAACATCCGCCTGAATTCGAGTTGTTCTAAACGCGTTTCCAGTAATTGCAATTCTTGAGGTAAGGTCGCTAAAAGATCGTGAGCATTTTCAGTTAAAGCTAACTCATAGAGATCGTTAATATCACTTAATCCTTTTTCTAATTGCTGAAAGGTATCAACTATCTGCTGCAATTGCGCACGTTCTTTGCCTAATTGTTGAGCTTTTTCAGGATGATTCCAAATGTTTGGATCCTGTAATTCATGATCTAACTCTTGGAGTTGTTCAAGTTTGGTGGGATAGTCAAAGATACCTCCGTAATTCCATACTACGGTTTTCAAGTTCTTTGACTTTTTGAATAATAGGTGCGGTTTCAAACATAAAAAAAGAGGTGAACTAAATAAAAATTATTTTGTTGGCAACTTAATTTAATCTTTTTTGTGTCGAAAACCCAGCTAAACTAATCGCAAATTTCCGTAAGGCATACACGCCGGTTGCCTCCGCTTGCTTGCACCAATCCTGTAAAGCTTCTAATAGCTCGCGTTGCGTCGCTGTCGTACGACCCCAAATCGCCTGGAGTTTAAGACGGTATTGGTATACTAAGGCTAACATATGATGATTATCCATTACTTCAGCAATCTGCTGTTTACCTTCTTCGTTTAACAAAGACTCGGTACGAATTAATGCAACCTTAGCGCGCTTTAATAACGCTTTACTGCTCGTATTCGCTTTTAATTTTTCTTCCTGTAACACGGGTAATAACACTTCGCGACTATAACGCGCCAATACTTGAAAACGATTGGTAATCAATGCCGCTAAGGTATCCGAATCAATCGATGATTTACCGGGAATATTCTCAAGTTTTGGTGATATCCGTTTAACCTTAGATAAACCTAAAAATTGTAATAAGCGAATATAAACCCAACCCAAATCAAACTCCCACCATTTGACCGAAAATTTAGCGGAGGTTGGAAAGGTATGATGATTATTATGTAATTCTTCACCCCCAATAAAGGCGCCTAATGGAATGATGTTGCGCGCCGCATCAGGGCATTCAAAGTTTCGGTAACCCCAATAGTGGCCAATACCATTCACGACACCCGCTGCAAAGAAAGGTATCCAAGCCATCTGTAAGGCCCAAATGCTAATCCCAGGAATACCAAATAAAACCAGATCAATAACAAACATTAGCGCAATACCTGCCGCACTATGTTTAGTATAAACATGTTGCTCTAACCAGTCATCGGGTGTCCCTTGACCATAACGGTCCATCGTATCCTGATTTTTCGCTTCGGCGCGATACAGTTCAGCGCCTTCAAAAAATACTTTTTTAATACCTCGGGTTTGCGGACTATGTGGATCTTCTTCCGTTTCACACTTAGCATGATGCTTACGGTGGATAGAGACCCACTTTTTGGTTTCCATCCCCGTGGTTAACCAAATCCAAAAACGGAAAAAATGACAGATGGCTGGATGCAATTCCAGCGCACGATGCGCCTGAGATCGATGTAAATACACCGTGACGCCGACAATAGTGATATGCGTCAAAATCAATAAAGCAACAACATAACCCCAGAATGATAAATTCAATACGCCGTATAGTATTTCCACAGTAACCTCTTGTATTTTAATGCTATTACTCTTCGCATTTAAATTTTTTGTCTGTGTTGCCGTTCAATTCGCAATCCTCATATATCTTGAATACATTCTGGTTGCTCACTTCACGATCCACTCTCAAAAAAATCCAATTGCTGTGAGTTTAATCAAAAAATTTCTTTATAAAATTTTATTCCTATCCTTCTTTGTATTCTATTAACTTAACCACTTTTTTCACACCTGAAGAGTCTCTCGCTATTGATACCGCTAAATCTGCTTGCTTAGCTGTTGCTATACCCAATATATACACCACTCCATCTTCAGTGACTATCTTAAAATTATTCGATTTAAGTTCTCTATTAGCAAACATCTTGGTCTTTACGGTGGAAGTGATACCCACATCCTGAGCACGTCGATACACCGTCGTAGGAATGCCTAACACAATTTCATTAAATACCCGTCGCACTTGCGGGATGCTTTTGGCATAGTGTTCTGCCCTAGCCTTTAATTCCTCATCATAGGCCTGACCAGTTAACAATATCACCTGATTGTAACTCACCGCAGCAATATGTGTTTCTGCATTGAGTACCGGATCATTCGCTAATTTTCTGTTGATCCTAAAGTTAATTTCCTCATCGGATTTAATCGTATTAATAGGACGTGGATCCGTCACTAAACCACCCGTCGTTGCGCTACCAGCCACAAAAGCACCCGCCAGACAACCTTGTAACCCCAATGATAGGATTAAAATAACAAAGATTTTTCTCATTTCGTTTCCTAGCCTCAATAAACAGGATGGTTAATAGTAAAAAAAACCGCCTTGGCCAGCCATATTAATTGACTGGGAAATAAACCTAGAACGAGAAGTAGTATAGCATTAATACTCAATGCAAGGTAGGCATCCGGCGCTACCATTAAAGGCGATATAGTGGGTTCAGGTTCCTCAAAATACATCACTTTTATCACATTAATGTAATAATACGCCCCAATAATAGCAAAAATAATCGCTAATGTGGCTATCCACAGCAGATGTACTGAAATTAGGGCTTCCAAGATACCTAATTTAGCAAAAAAGCCTATTGTAGGTGGAATTCCTGCCATAGAAAACATCGCCAGCAGCATCATCAATGCTAACCAAGGGTTTCGTGCATTCAATCCCTTTAAATCGCTAATATGTTCAACCTGACCTGATTTACTCATAACCACTAATAAACCAAATGCAGCCAAGGCCATCAGGCCATATGCCAACATATAGAAGAGGCTCATCGCATAACCCATCGCCGTACCCGCGACTAAGCCAAGCAAGCCATAGCCCATATGGGCTATGGCCGAATAAGCTAACATACGTTTTAAATTGCTTTGCGCGATAGCCACCAAATTACCCAAACTAAAGGATAAAATGGCGATAACGGCTAATAAGGGCTGCCAATAGCTAAGTAAGCTAGGCATTGTGTCGACTAACAATCGGATTGCCAGCGCTAAACCGGCTATTTTAGGAGCTGCACTAATAAACAACGTAACGGGTGTAGGCGCACCTTGATAGACATCTGGAACCCAAAGTTGGAAAGGTGCGGCCCCGATTTTAAATGCAATCCCGGCCAATATAAAAATAAGTCCTGTGCTGAGCAGTAGGTTAGATTGCCCTCCTGCGAGTAAAGCCTGATGTATCGTAGGCAAAATTAAAGAATGCGTAGCGCCATAAAATAACGAAAGACCATACAAGAATAAACCGGAAGCCAATGCACCTAAAATAAAATACTTCATCGCGGCTTCGGCGCCCTGGCTGGATTGACGTTGTAAAGCCACCATCGCATACAGTGGAAAGGATAATAGTTCCAAGCCCAGATAAAGGCTTAATAAACTATTCGCCGACGTCAACACCAACATACCTAATATAGAAAATAGACCTAATAAATAATATTCACCCGAATGGATATGCAGTCTTTTAATCGCATCACGCGCATAGATAAAAGCAAATACACTGAATACTAAAATGCATAACTTAATAAAATAGGCCACTAAATCCCAAGTAAAATGTTGATGAAACAATAATTGCGCCGGTATGCGGTGCAAATGTATAACTAAGGCCAGTGTAATAACTAGACTCATTTGCGTTGCTATATAGGTAAGCAAACTGGATTTCTGTTGAACAAATAAATCAATTAGCAGAATTACACAGGTCATCAGCAGTAAAGCGATTTCAGGAAGTGCAGGAAATTGAAGTAGTTGTGGTAATGTCATCATAATTTAGTTTGCAAACTCCAATGTAAAACCGAGTCTATCGAAGCATGCATGATCGTCAATAAAGGAGCTGGATAAATACCAATTAAAATAATGGCAAATGTTAATAAAACAAACACCAATTTTTCAAAACCATGTATATCACTACTTTTAGAAATCAAAGGATTAGTAATTTCACCAAAAAATACGCGCTTGTACATATAAAGCGTATAAGCGGCACTCAATATCATTGTGGTAGCCGCAATCGTGGTAATCCAAAAACTGGCTTGCATCGCACTCAGGATGATCATAAATTCACCGACAAAACCCGATGTACCTGGTAAACCGACGTTCGACATGGCAAATAACATGAAAAAAGACGCCAATAAAGGCATGCTGGTGGCAAGGCCACCATAATCTTTGATTTGGCGACTGCGAAATCGATAGGCCAACATCCCCACGGCTAGAAACATCGCTCCAGAGCTAAAAGCATGGGAAATCATCTGTACCATCGCCCCTTCTAAACTCATATAGGCCATTAACACATTATGACTATGTTTCATGATGGCAAATAACATAAAGCAACCCAGTACTACAAAGCCCATATGCGCGATTGAAGAATAAGCAATCAAACGTTTCATATCCACCTGTGCCAATGCCACCAAACCAATATAAACGATAGCGATCAAAGCCAGCGCTATCATAAAACCATCTAATAAACGGCTCGCATCTGGAACTATCGGCAATGTGAAACGCAGAAAACCATAACCGCCAAGTTTCAACATTAATGCGGCCAATACCACAGAACCGCCGGCGGGTGCTTCGGTATGCGCATCAGGTAACCACGTATGTAAAGGCCACATCGGAATCTTTACCGCAAACGCAATTAAAAAAGCGACAAAGATCCATATTTGCACAGGCATGCTGAGGGGTATTGGATAAAAATGCGCAATCAAAAAGTCATGCTTTGGGCTATGCACGCCGAGATACAGTAAAGCAATCAACATGAGTGCTGAACCGAAAAAGGTATATAAGAAAAATTTTATCGACGCATACGAACGATTATCACTGCCCCATACACCAATACTCAAATACATAGGAATCAATATCGCTTCCCAAAATACATAAAATAAGATCGAATCGGTTGCAGCAAACGTCCCTACCATCATGCCTTGCATGAGTAAAAAGGCTGCCATATATTGCGCAACGCGCAGATTAACACTCCGCCAAGCCGCCAAAATAACCAGCAAAGTAGTAAACACCGTTAATATAATAAGTGGTAAGGAAATACCATCGACACCTAAGCTGTAATTAATATTGTAGACAGTAATCCAAGGGATATTTTCTTGAAATTGCATACTACTTAAAGCAGGATTGAAATCCAAATACAACGGTATGCACAACAGCAAAGTAATCAGTGAAGTTATTAACGCAATAATGCGCGCACGTTGCGGATAACGATCACCATTAAATGCAATCGCCAAGACACCGCCAAGCACTGGCAACCAAATAAGTAAACTTAATAAATATTTATGTATGAATAAAGTTAAAAACATTCTTATACTACTACTAAGTTATAAGGAATATGCTCACAGCAATTAGATTTTTGGCAAGGCGTCGCGAAAATAAGCAACCGGAGTATATAAATTATACATGAGGATTGCGAATTGAGCGGCAACACCGCCAAAAATTCAAGTGCGAAGAGTATAAGCTAATAAAAAAATAATGATTCCTAATACCATAATGAATGCATACTGGTAAATATACCCAGATTGTAAACGACGCAATATATTGGAAAGCCAGCTGATACGTCTTCCTGAGCCATCAATCAATTTCTCGTCGAGTACCTTCGCATCCACATTAAAAAATAATTTCGCCAAACGTCGACCACCATTCGCAAATACCGCCTGATTAAATGCGTCAAAGCCATATTTGTTCACTAAAATTTGGTACAGCCACGAAAAATGTTTTTGCGCCCAAGCTGGAATAGCAGGAAATTGTAGATAACAAAACCATGCCAATACGATACCAATACCAGAAAAAATAGTCGCTGTACTTAACAAATGCTCAGTTGCCATCAGTTTATGGTTGGGTAGCACACTAAGACTACTCGCGAGTAAACCAGGAACATTTAAAAAAGACGGTACTAATAGAATTCCTGCGATAGCAGACGGGATAGCTAACACAATTAAACTCAATTTAACGATCGTCGTAGTTTTTTGATAATGTTTAACGGGCCTGCGTGCTTGGGTATGAAACACTAAGAAAAAAGCACGGAAAATATAAAAAGCCGTCACCATTGCACCAATTAACACACAATAATACGCATAAGAGGCTGCGGGTAAAGTGGATGCATGCACGGCATCAATAATGGCATCTTTTGAATAAAAACCTGAAAAAGGCGGTAAAGCAGCCAAGGCTAATGCACCGACTAAAAAACAAGCATACGTTATCGGCATGACTTTTGCTAAGCCACCCATTTTACGAATATCTTGCTCATGATGCATAGTTAAGATGACTGAACCTGCGGCTAAAAATAATAAAGCTTTGAAAAAAGCATGTGTCACTAAATGAAAAATACCTGCTGCATACGCTGAAGCGCCTAAGCCGACCATCATATAACCCAGTTGCGAAAGCGTAGAATAAGCGATGATGCGCTTAATATCATTCTGAACAATCGCAACAAAGCCCATAAATAAAGCAGTAGTCGCACCTAAAATTAAAATAAGATTTAACACACTCGGTGCGTATTCATATAAAGGCGAAAGCCGTGCCACTAAATAAACACCCGCTGTGACCATGGTTGCGGCATGAATTAACGCTGAAATAGGTGTGGGACCTTCCATCGATTCTGGTAACCAAACATGTAAAGGTACCTGTGCAGATTTTCCCATCGCGCCAATAAATAATAAGAAACAAATAACTGCGATCAAGGAATACGAAGTGTGTGGAAAAATACTGATAGTGGCGTTTTTAAGTGCAGGTGCGGCATGGAAAACTTGGTAATAATCTAAACTACCAAAATAATTAAATAATAAGGCAATACCTAAAAAGAAACCGAAGTCACCGACGCGATTAACCAGAAATGCTTTTAAACTTCCCACACTCGCCGCTTCGCGTTTAAACCAAAAACCAATCAACAAATACGAAACTAATCCTACTGCTTCCCAGCCAAAAAATAATTGCAGAAAATTATTTGCACTCACTAACATGAGCATTGCAAAGGTAAATGCTGACATATAGCTAAAAAAACGCTTATAACCTGGATCGCCTGCCATGTAAGTGACACTATAAATATGCACGATCAAGGAAATAAACGTTACGATGAGAAACATCACCACCGTTAATGGATCAATTAAAAAACCGATATTAAAGCGAAACTTTCCCGTTAAGTCCCATAAATAAAGATTTCCGTCATAAGCGCCACCGTGTTGAAAAAAGAGTTGATAGGCAAAATACAGCGATAAAATCAAAGAGATGGCTACACTTAAAATGGTCACCGTATGCGCTAAGCGATTACTGATACGTCGACCCCCTAAGCCAGCAATTAATGCACCTGCTAAAGGGAATAAGACTAATGCAAGGTTGATTAACTGATAATGACTCATTACCAACTACCCCTTTAAACGATTTAAAGCATCGACTTGTATGCTATGTCGGGTGCGGAATAATACAATCAATATTGCTAAACCAATCGCCGCTTCCACGGCCGCTACTGCCAACACAAAAAAGACAAACACTTGACCGGATAAATCAGCAAAAAAATGTGAAAACGCAATAAAATTCATATTCACGGCTAATAATAGTAGCTCGACACACATCAGTAAAATAATAATATTTTTCCGATTGATCATCACCCCGAGTAAACCCAAACTAAATACCGTGGAGGCGAGTATTAAGTAATAATTTAATGGAATCATTTTTTTCTCTCGGCTGGCATTTTTATAATTCGTAATCGATCCGAAGATTTAACCTTTAATTGCAATTCAGGTGCGATTGCTTTATTCAAACGTTTTTCTCGGAAACTTAATGCAATCGTGGCAATAATTCCCACCAGTAATAAAACTCCGGTAATTTCAAACGGATAAGCATATTGCGTATAGAGTACATCACCTAAGGCCTGTGCATTACTTGCTTGTGCAGACAATGCTACGCGTCCTGTTGAGCCGGAAAGTGGGTAGACCGCATAAATAAGTAATCCTAATAAAATCAGTACACTGACTACAGCAGGAAACAAATAACGCACGAATCCGTATTGTTTTTCAGCGTTATCAATATTCAAGGTCATAATGACAAATAAAAATAGCGTCATGACCGCACCGACATACACTAAAATCAAGATTAAACCTAAAAATTCTGCTTCTAATAATATCCATAAAGCGGCAGCAGAAAAAAAAGCCAATACCAAGAATAACGCGCAGCGCACTGGATTACGCGAAATGATCGTCATTAATGCAGCAGCAATAAGCAATGTAGCAAAACCAAAAAAAGCAAATTGTTGTAGAAGCATTATTACCCTATAATTTTTACATTTTATAATTTTTCAGAAACTCGTTGGTTCGGCTAATTAATCTTGTAAGCTTAACCTTTAATCTTTACCTACTAGGCTTGTCACCTACCTAAGGTAGCTCATTCAAGACTCAAAAATGGCATTTTTTAGCGCATCCTAACACAGTTAGCAATTAGCAATGCACCGAGTCAGTAATATTTCAGAAAACTTAACCCCACGAACTCGTATTTTAAATGTTAGCATTCTAAATGACCATTCTATGCATAGCAACTTCCTAATAGAAACCACAAATGTCATCAACCCTGCCGCTTTCAATATCGCGCATTTTTTTAAAACAAATGCAGAATGGGTTTACTTTTAACACCCCCCCTAAAAAACTCTTAAAAAAACCTTAAGGATTGAGAGATATACTAATTAAAAATCGAGTTGGAGCTTTTATGATTCCTAGCAAAAAAGACCCCATACTTAAGAAATATACCCATCAATTTCAGATCCTTAATCGTTTTTCCAATTTTATCGCCAATACAGGCTTAAACAGTACAACTAAAGAAAATGCCTACAAGGTTATAGATTGTCTAAAATTTATTAAGATTAATTTAGACTTTATTGGTTATGCGGTAGAACATCGGAACGATGATTCTATCTATACCTATGCACAAGACAAATCAAAAGGGGTTATCCGAGATTTCAAGGATACCGCCATGCATTTTAATAGCTATTCTTCTACCCAGCAGGTCCAATTAGGATTAAAAGATCTTGTTGAACAATTTGAACAGGCTATAGAAGCTATGGAAAAAAAAGACGAACTTGACGCTTTTGCAAAAAAATTACATTTCGATGGGGATGTTGGGTGTATAGAGGCAAGAACCGCTGCCGCATTATCCTTTGCTGCAATTCGCTTAAGTAGCGTCGTTCATTCCTTAGATGAACGAATGGAAGAATTTTATTCCCTCTCACAGGATGAAAATGATCCTAGCAGTATAGTCAATAAAGCCATGGACTTTTTTAAGCCATGGATGGGACAACAAGCTATTTGGGGAAATAATGAATATGTGATTAATTCAGCTTTAATTAAGCGGTATCTTATTGAGATACTGGTAGTTAATTTGCCCGCTGAACTTATCTTAAATGAATTAAAAGAAAAAGGAGCAAGTCCACAGCACTTAGCCCTTATCGAAGGTATTAATTCTCAAGAATTAACACAAGTATTATTAACTCCAGAATATGGACTTAAATTTTTGAAAATAGTGAGTTTAAATCATGCTTCAGAAATTATTTTAGCATTACTGCATAAAATAGACAGCGCAACCATTAAAAAATTATTTAATGCAAATTCACCTTTTTTTAAAAACAAGTTTCTAAATTTTTTGCTCAAAAATCATTCCGCTACGGTGTGTGAAACATTATTCGAAAAATTAAGTGAGCAAGGAATCAATCATTTTAACCCTCAATTCAAAGAAATTTTACTGCAACGCTTTAAAAAAGCGATTAAACCCTCATCCTTTATTATATTTGTCCTGATTAAGGATATTATAAATGAGCTAGTCGAAAATCGAGTAAAGATTGGGATTTTTTGTCTGATTGGATTGAGCTTCATTTTACTCACGGCCCTAGCAGTCATTGGCATTCCTTATATTCTACCCATCCTATCAATTCTATCTGTATTTTCTTTGGGAATTTTTCCTATTATCGGTGTTTGTGTAGCACTGCTGATGCCTTTAGTAGTAGACTTTTTCCGTATTGTCATTAATCCCCTTGAAAGCATCTATAAGTTCCATAATTTAAGACAAAATCTCCTGAATAATGTTTTAGCTTTACAATCCACTCGTTTGTTAGCATTATTTTTTTCTAATTTTTCATCACAACAACTTAAAACGCTGAATTTTCCTTTGATTGACTTACAAAAACGTTTACCTGATTTATTATTTACTTCCAACCTCTCAGTTGCTCCAGAAATAGAAGATACTTTTTACCAATATTGGTACTCAAATTCAACACTCCGATCGCTACTTATCGATAATCAACACCCATTGTTAGCGCAATGTATTGATGATTATTTTGAAGGGAAGTTAGCTAAACCGCATACAAAAATAATTCTTTTATTTGAAGAATGTTTGATTCAAAAGGCCAAAAAACAAGTTTTATCGTATAAAGAACAAGCATTTTTAGAGGATATCAAACAAGAAAACCAAGTCTTTCCTCAGAAAAGCTTAGAAGAAGTTTGGCTATCGGGTGTAGAGAATTGGAGTTATTATCGCTATTTAAGACAAAATGGTGATACATCTACACAAATCCTACTTGATCGTTTACTCTTCAAGGATAAATTATTTGGTGGAGGTTGGAGCAATGAGAGTTTCACTAAATATCTACACGATTACGGGTTAAAGCAAAAAGAGGAGCAACAAGGGCTTGAAACAGCAAAAAGCTGTATTGCAACTAATAATGGATTAGCTAAAGTGATTCAACCCAACAATTGGGGATTTTTTATGAGGCAATTAGCAAATCCAAACCACCGAGAGTCTTCATTACGTCGATCAGTGCCAGTAACCAATGAGACTAAGAAATTTGTTCATTTAACGGGTGAAGTTATTTCTTATCAAAAGGATAGACATCCAAAGCCAAAAGCAAACTATTCTCATACGAAAAAAACTTCAACAACCCTACTTTCTCCGCATTTATTAACGTTTCTATTTCGTACGGATGGAGGACTCTTGTTTGATCGGCAACAATGCCAGGTAAAAGCATTACTACTGGCCAATGCCACCACTTACGAGCATGAATGGGTAGGAGAAGAAACTAATGTTAACAACTATAAAACTTTTATACAAGGTATTAACCAAACAAATGAAGAAAGCTTTATAGCAGAAATACAAACTAATAGTACAATGAATGAAGTATTGGCAAAACTAAACAAAGAAGCATTACGCGCAATTATTATTCAAAGAAACACGCCTTCAGAACGTTTGAGCGCTATTCAGCGCCGAGATGAAATAGAATCTAAATTTTCCATCCGTTTACCCATCCTATTTTATAAGCCTGCACACAGCAGCTTAAATGTATATACTGCAAAAGAACAAGAACATGATCAACATCATCGTGAAATAGAAAACATACCACGGGGTAATCGTTTATGGATAAACCCTTAAGCTCTCTAGATAAACCGAGATAACTTACCGATAAGGAGCATCTTCTTTCCTTTCTTCTGCTATCTGCTTCTCATACTTATCACCAATAGCCAACAATTTTTCTTTGGTCATAATCTCTTCGCCACGATTTTCAAAATGATAATGTGGAATATTGGTCTCGACGATAGCATCGACTGGACAAGATTCTTCGCAAAATCCACAATAGATACATTTGAATAAATCGATCTCATATAAGGTCGTACGCCGTGAACCATCATCACGTGGCTCTGCTTCGATGGTAATCGCCAACGCCGGACAAACGGCTTCACATAATTTACAGGCGATGCAGCGTTCCTCGCCATTAGGATAACGACGTAAAGCATGTAACCCGCGAAACCGGACTGAACGGGGTGTTTCTTCTTCGGGAAATTGTATTGTGACCTTTTTCTTAAAAAAATGTCGCCCGGTCACACCCAGTCCCTTAAAAAGTTCCCAGAGTGTAAAAGTTTTAATGAGTTGTACTATTTTTCTTAACAATTTCATGCGCTAAACCAAGGGCCCCATTTAAATTGTACGGCGACAGCAACAACCGCTATCCAAACTAAAGTAACTGGAATTAGCACTTTCCAACCCAAACGCATCAATTGGTCATAGCGATATCGAGGAAAGGTCGCGCGCGACCAAATAAAAAGTCCTAAAAAACCAGCCATTTTTATAAAAAACCAAATGATACCAGGAACCCAAATCAATGCCTGGTTTAACACCGCAATACCTTGAAAAGGTGATAGCCAACCACCTAAAAATAATAAACTAGCAATCGCCGAGATTAAAATCATATTCATATATTCAGCGAGAAAGAATAAAGCAAAACTAACGCCTGAATATTCAACATGGAAACCTGCCACGATCTCGGATTCGCCTTCAGCTAAATCAAAAGGTGCGCGATTAGTTTCAGCAATTCCGGAAATCCAATAACAGACAAACAGCGGTAATAATGGTAGCCAAAACCAATGTAAAACTCCCCCTTGTTGACGCAACACAATATCATGTAGATTCATGCTACCCGCCGCTAATAAAACGCCCACAAACGAAAAACCCATGGCAATTTCATAAGAGATTGTTTGCGCGGCTGCGCGTAATGAACCTAATAAAGCGTATTTCGAATTAGTTGCCCAACCCGCGATTAAAATCCCATACACACCTAATGAAGTAATCGCAAACAAATACAACACACCCGCATTAATTTGCGTTAACGCTAGGCCTTCGCCAAACGGTATAACGGCCCAAGCGGCTAACGCTGGGGCGATGGTAATAATGGGAGCTAAAATAAATAGATAACGATTCGAAGCGGTTGGAACAATAATCTCTTTGGTAATTAACTTAACAACATCGGCAATCGGTTGTAAAAAACCTAAGGGTCCCACCCGATTCGGTCCAATTCGGGTCTGCATATAACCAATGCCTTTACGTTCAATAAAGGTTAAATACGCAACCATCAGTAATAAAGGAATAGTAATGACAATAATCTTAATCAGGATCCAAATTAATAAGAGTAAATCATTCAGCATAGAGATTAACTACTCCAAATGATTCACCTAAGGCAGTGGTTTCTTCACAACCTGCGGCAATATAAACGCAATGATCAGGAATACCCGCTTGTATCGATAAAGGTAATAAAGCCTGCCCTGCTCCTTGTTCAATACGAATAAATTGACCGGAAATAAAATTTAACTCTTTGGCTAATGCAGCATTCATGGCAACGGTGACCGGTTCGTTACTGGCTGAATGTTGTAAGGGTAAAGACCGACGTACTAAACTATCAACACTATAGATAGGCCATTCACTGATACGCGTTAGATGTTTCGCACTGGAGTGACTTTTATTTCTACCCTGTTGCCCACAGGACATACGTTTTTGTGTTACTTGTTTATCCAGCTGAACCACATTAGGAACGGCGAGATATTCTAATAATACCGGTTCTAATTCTTCACGAATAAACGCATGATCCGAGCAATTAAAATCGGCTAGTTCCAAACTATTGCCTAATGTCTGTAAGATTTCCCATGCAGAACGTGCTAAGCCTAGCGGCGGTATTGCTGCTGAAAAGGTTTGCCAACAACCCGCCGTATTGATAAAACTACCTTGAATCTCAGCAAATGTTGCCATCGGTAAAATAACGTGCGCATGATCGAGTAAGGATTGCGCTTTAAAAGTGGATAAAGCGAGTATAAAATCGGCTTGCTTTAATGCTTTACTAACACTCTGCGGATTAGCGCAATCTAAAGTAGGTTCGACATTCAATAAAATAAACGCACGTAAATCTGCATTGAGCATCTCAGCGGCGGATAAACCGGGTTCAGCGACGGATACACCGCAGGGAGCACGATGTGGTATAGCGCCGGCTAACCAAGCGCCTGCACTATTCGCACCTTCAGTCAAAGTCACACAGCGCGCCCCCGTTTGACACGCAATAAAATTAGTTAATGTTCTAATTAAACTGGCGTGTGGATGATTCTGCGCTAAGGCACCTAAAACAATCACCGCATTTTCTGAAGCTTTTAATTGTGCAGCTAAATCACTTTGACGAGTGTCGGGCGTGATTGCTACCAATGCTGCCAAAGATTGATTGTCATCCAAGGCTTTAGCAATACCCAATAAAGTTGGGACGAATTCTTCCGGACTCACGCATCGATTCTCATGCAATGTAAAAGGAACACGCATATCCACACAATTCAAACTGGCAATTTTTGTACCGGCTAAATTCGCTTTACGTAAACGCTGGGCTGCAATCGGTTGTTCACGCCGAATATTAGAGCCAACTAACCAAACGAAAGATGCTTTTTCTAATGCTGACAAAGTTAAACCAGGCGGACAGAGTGGTGCTTGCATTTGATCCGATACATCGGTTTGATGTAAGCGATGATCAATATGCTGAGTACCCAAACTACGCAATAATTTTTGGAAAAAATAAAATTCTTCGGTGGTACTCGAAGGTGAAGCTAAGCCTCCAATGGCTTGCGCACCCTGTTGTTTTAGAATTTTTTTAAATTCCAACACCACTTTCTCTAATGCGGTTTCCCAATCGACAATAAACCATTGTCCATTTTCTTTAATATGTGGTTTGGTCAAGCGTTCTTTACTATGAATACCGAGATAACTGTATCGATCCCGGTCCGATAACCAGGTTTCATTGATCGCTTCATTTTCTCGCGGTACTGCGCGCATGACTTGTTCGCGACGTGTATGTAAATAAATATTCGAACCCAAACAATCATGGGGTGCAATCGAAGCGGATTGTTGTAATTCCCAAGCACGTGCGGTAAAACGAAACGGTTTTGACGTCAGCGCACCCACGGGACAAAGATCAATAATATTTCCCGATAATTCGGATTCCAAACTGTGTTCTATGTAAGTACTAATTTGCAAATCTTCGCCGCGATTCAGTGTCCCTAATTCTTTAATTCCAGCAACCTCCTGACCAAAACGCACACAACGCGTACATTGTATGCAACGTGTCATTTCAGTGGAGATTAATGGTCCTAAATTGTCATCTTTGACAGAACGTTTACCTTCAGTAAAACGCGAAAGCGAGGAGCCATATCCTAAAGAAAGATCTTGCAGTTCGCATTCGCCACCTTGATCACAAATAGGGCAATCCAAAGGATGGTTAATCAATAAAAATTCCATCACCGAACGTTGCGCTTCTTTAGTTTTTGCTGAAGTAGTAAAAACTTTCATCCCCGCAGTAACTGGAGTCGCACAAGCGGGTAAAGGTTTTCCGGATTTTTCAACTTCGACTAAACACATACGACAATTAGCAACGATAGAAAGTTTTTTATGATAGCAAAAACGTGGAATATAAATGCCCGCTTTATCAGCCGCTTCTATTATGGTGGTATTTTGTTCGACGTGTAAGGTACGACCATCAATTTCTATGTCTATCATATTTCTTCTCGACAACTAATCGACTTCTTTCGAAACAAAGGAATTTGCTTGAGTTCGCGGCGAACGACTGGCGAGGACCGGAGTTTACTGGAGTAAATGAGGACCGAAGCCGGGTGTTCAACAATGAAATCAAGCAAATTACACAGTTTCGATCTAATCATGGGCATCACCTACTGGACACCTTTTATGTTCAATATGTTCAATAAAATCACTTCGAAAATGTTTAATAAAACTTTGCACGGGCATCGCCGCTGCATCACCTAAGGCACAAATGGTATGTCCCATAATCTTCCCTGCCACACTATCTAATAAATCCAGATCACTCATCCGCCCTAGCCCGTGTTCTATACGGTGTAACATACGCCACATCCAGCCGGTTCCTTCACGACAGGGCGTACATTGACCACAAGATTCTTCTTTATAAAAATGGGCAATACGCGTTAAAATTTTTACCATACAAGTCGTTTCATCCATGATAATCACCGCTCCTGAGCCCAACATTGAGCCCGCTTTAGCAATCGAATCATAGTCCATGGTGGTATTCCACATTGCTTCTGCCGTTAACACCGGCATAGATGATCCACCTGGAATCACAGCTTTCAAGTTTCTGCCTTCTTTCATTCCACCGGCAAGGGCTAATAATTCTTTAAATGAAATACCTAAAGGTACTTCAAAATTTCCCGGTTTATTCACATGCCCAGTCACACTAAATAATTTACAACCTCCATTGTTCGGTTTTCCTAATTCTAAAAACCACTTCCCACCTTTTTGTAAGATCACCGGGACGGAAGCTAAGGTTTCAGTATTGTTAATCGTTGTGGGTCGGCCATATAAACCATAATTCGCTGGAAAAGGTGGTTTAAAACGTGGAAAACCTTTTTTTCCTTCTAAGGATTCCATTAAAGCGGTTTCTTCACCACAAATATAAGCACCAGCGCCCAAATGGTTATACAGTTGAAAATCAAATCCAGAATCTAAAATATTTTCGCCCAAATAGCCTGCGTCAATGGCCTCTGCGATAGCGGTTTCACAACGCTCAAAAGGTTCATAATATTCACCGCGTATATAATTATAACCCACACTGGCGCCCATCACATAAGCGGCAATTGCTATGCCTTCAATCAATTGATGCGGATTAAAACGTAAAATATCTCGATCTTTGCAGGTTCCAGGTTCCCCTTCATCCGAATTACAGAGAACATATTTTTGACCCGGAGCACCACGCGTAATAAAGCTCCACTTTAAGCCGGTAGGAAACCCTGCACCACCACGCCCGCGTAAACATGAGAGTTTCAATTCAGCAATAATTTGTTCCGGTGGCGTTTTTTCCTTTAGGATCTTTTCCCAAACTTGATAACCACCCACACGCCGATAATTGGCTAGGCTCCATGGTTGGTCAAACTGTAAAGTACGGAAACAAATTTCATTCGCCATCTAAGTTATCCAAGATTTTATCTAATTTTTCGGGTGTTAAATCTTCATAATAACGTTGTCCGATATGGACTACTGGGGCGTTTGCACAGGCACCTAAACATTCAACTTCACGTAAGCTAAATTTTTCATCCGCTGTGGTTTCACCGAATTTAATTTGTAAGCGATTTTGCAAATGCGCTACGATTTTATCGCAACCGCTCAGCATACAAGAAACATTGGTGCAAACCCCAATCTTATGTCGACCTATCGGTTTAAGTTCATACATCGTATAGAACGTGGCCACTTCATAAGCAGTCACTCGTGACATTTCTAAGTAATCGGCCACAGCATCAATTAAGTCTTGGGATAAATAACCACTATTATACTCCTGTGCGAGCATCAAGGCGGGTAACACTGCCGACTGCCTACGATCCGGCGGATATTTCTTGGTCCATTTCTCAATAGCAATTTTTAAATCTTCAGATAATAGGTCGCTGTTGTTATTCGTCTCTTTTTTCATCGATCGATTTCACCAAATACGATATCAAGGCTGGACAGTATGGCGACTAAATCAGCAATCATATGTCCGGAAACCAATTCATTTAAAGCCGCCAAGTGCGGAAACCCAGCTGCGCGTATTTTAACCCGATAAGGTTTATTTGCGCCATCCGAAACCATGTAAATTCCGAATTCACCTTTAGGATGTTCTATCGCGGCATACGCTTCACCGGGCGGTACGCAATAACCTTCACTAAATAATTTAAAATGATGAATAAGTGATTCCATATCTTCTTTCATTTGCAAACGCGTCGGCGGTACCACTTTATGCTCGGTCAGTGTGACAGGACCTGGATTAGCACGTAACCAATTCACACATTGTTTTATTAATGCATTTGATTGACGCATTTCTTCGACGCGTACCAGATAACGATCATAACAATCACCTTTGCTACCTATCGGTATATCAAAATCTAATTCATCATACACTTCATACGGTTGCTTTTTACGTAGATCCCAAGCAACACCTGAAGCGCGTAAAATTGGACCGGTACACCCTAACTGTAAAGCACGTTCCGCCGTTAAAACACCAATGCCAACGGTGCGTTGTTTCCATATGCGATTATCAGTCAGCAATGTTTCATAATCGTCAATCAATTTAGGAAATCGCGTAATAAAACTTTCAATAAAGTCTAATAAACTTCCCTCTCGATTCGCATTCATCTCACGTGTTTCTTTTTCATTATGCCATTGAGAAGGTTTATACTGTGGCATTTTATCCGGCAGGTCACGATACACACCGCCCGGTCTATAATAAGTTGCGTGCATACGCGAGCCTGACACTGCCTCATAGCAGTCGATTAAATCTTCGCGTTCACGAAAGCAATATAAAAACACCGTCATTGCACCGATATCTAAGGCATGTGCACCTAACCACAATAAATGATTCAAAATACGTGTAATTTCATCAAACATAACGCGAATATATTGAGCGCGTTTCGGAGGCGTCACGCCTAACAATTTTTCTATTGCCAACACATACGCATGCTCATTACACATCATTGAAACATAATCTAAACGATCCATATAACCAATACTTTGATTATAAGGTTTAGATTCAGCTAACTTTTCGGTCGCACGATGCAATAAACCAATATGCGCATCCGCCGATTGGATAACCTCGCCATCTAATTCTAAGATCAGACGCAATACACCATGTGCAGCAGGATGTTGTGGACCAAAGTTTAACGTGTAATTACGAATTTCAGGCATGCAACATTCACTCTGGTTTTTGATGAAAACAGGTTAGGATATCTTCATTCGTGGTTTTGCGAATGGTTTTTGGCACTAAAGTACGTGGCGTTACCGTGACTGGTTGATAAATAACTCGTCCCTCGGTTGCATCGTAACGGACCTCAACATGTCCCGTTAACGGAAAATCTTTGCGAAAAGGATGGCCAACAAAACCATAATCGGTTAACAAACGTCGCAAATCTGGATGTCCATCAAAAAAAACACCATACAAATCAAACGCTTCTCGTTCATACCAATCAGCCGCTGGCCATAGTTTAATGACAGACGGCACTTGCGGTGGTTCACCCTTAGCAAAAACACGCAAACGTAAACGCTGATTATGTGTGAGAGATAAAAAATGATAGACCACTGCAAAGCGTGGTTTAGTCCAAGCAATGGGCTGCAAATCGCCGGTCGTATCAACCCCACGTTCAAAACCCGTTAGCGTGGAACGTTCAGTCGTCCATTCGCTGATGCCATACTCAGCATAGTCCACGACACAAATATCCACCAATAATTCAAACCTAAAATCCGCTTCATCACGTAATGTTAAACAAACGGCATGTAACTCCTCAGCTGCAATCTCTAAACTGATTTCACCACGCTCAACGGTTATTTCTTGAATAACAGAATCAAAGCGTTGATTGATTTTTTGAAGTTGCAGAACAGCGTCTGACATAGTTTAAGTACGCTCAATAAAGTGAGTTTTTTTTATTTTATTTTGCAATTGTATAACACCATACACTAATGCTTCTGCGGTTGGCGGACAGCCCGGCACATACACGTCCACCGGTACAATTCTATCGCAACCACGTACTACCGAATAGGAGTAATGGTAATAACCTCCACCATTTGCACAGGATCCCATCGATATCACCCATCTAGGTTCTGCCATTTGATCGTAAACCTTACGTAAAGCAGGAGCCATTTTGTTACATAAGGTCCCTGCTACAATCATTACATCAGATTGTCGTGGACTGGGTCGAAACACGACGCCAAATCTATCCAGATCATAGCGTGCAGCGGCCGAATGCATCATTTCTACTGCACAACATGCCAAACCAAACGACATCGGCCATAAGGATCCGCTACGTGCCCAGCCGAGCAGCTTATCTAAGGATGTAATGACAAACCCTTGTTGTTGTAATAATGGTTCTATTCCCATTGTAAGGCCCCTTTTTTCCACTCGTAGATAAAACCTATCAATAATAAACCCAAAAAGATCCCCATCGCTAGTAATCCAGGAAAGCCGATGCGTCTTAAAGAAACCGCCCAGGGAAATAAGAAAGCGGTCTCTAAATCAAAAATAATGAATAAAATCGCCACGAGATAATAACGAATATCGAAAGGCAAGCGCGCATCGCTAATACCTGGAAAACCGCATTCATAGGAAGATAACTTTGCTGGATCCGGACGTTGCAAGCCCGTTAAGCGCCCGATTGATAAGGCCGCCACACCAATAAATAAGCCAAAAGCAATAAAAATGAGTATGGGGAAATAATTCTGTAACATAGTTTTATCGTTACCTGAGCAATTTTGTCGCTAGTATACAACCTTCGGCGACTAAAATTCTACATGCATATTATTTCTACTCGGTAGGATCGCTATTGACATGTACTAATAGAGATGACGATCGTCATTTTCTAACGTAAGAAGATAACTAAAAATGTAACCACCTAACGGATAAACTCCCTAAAAAAGCAAATAAATTTAGGGTTGTTGCAAAGACCGCGGTAACAGTTCCCATAGGAGCTTTTGGAATTTCTATCGCTACACGATTGAGTGAATAAAGAATAACTCCCGTACTTAAGGCAAATAATAAAAGACTAGTCATCACTATCAGCAGCTGATGTGGTAGATACAATAATGTCATAAGACTGAAAAATAAAAAACCTGCCGAGAACACTAAACCATGGTGAATAATTTGATCCAAAGGAAACTTTAATAGAGAATTAATATTCACTCCAATAATAAATACCCCATAAAACAACATTTGCAACAAACCGAAGTTCAAGAGACTGAGTTTCAAATAACTAACTAAATAAAAAGGGCTGATAGTGTTCCAAGCCATGAGTGCAGCAAACAACACACTAAAAGCTAAGGTATAAATCCAAAAATAGGCACTAGTAACGATGGATCGATAATCCTGGATAATTGTTTTTATTTTCAAATTTTCGGGTTTATTTCTTTTGTCTTGTGGCATAAAAATATAGAGAAGGATCAAACTTAAACTAGCCATCACGATTAAAATAACAAATAAGCCTCGCCAATGCATCACACTCAATAACAGACTACCTAACATTGGTCCTACAGCGGGTGCCATTAATGTTATACTGCCCATCCAAGAGATCGTCTTAATAGCCGATTTTGTATCTAAAAGTTCGTGAATGATGGCATAACCTGTGACTAAAATGGTACTAGCCACGCACCCTTGCATAAACCGACACGCTAAAAACCATGTGATTGATGTGGTAGTAGCACAGACTAGAGTGGCCAATAAGAAAATTAAGCCTCCTGATAATAATACTTTTTTTCGTCCATAATGATCAGAAAGTGGCCCTAAAATGACTTGTAAGGTTGATGCGCCAAGAAACCACAAGGCAACACTTAACTGTGCCGTTGCATTTGATACGCGAAAGGAATCTTTTACTAACGGTAAGGCCGGCAAGAAAATATTATTAGCCAAGTACAAGGGTAATTCATAAAGAATTAAACTAATGGGAAATAAAATAGATATCTTTTTAGCACTTGATGACATTGGAATTATTTGCTCAAACACAAGGTTAATAATCGGTCCAAGTATATTTATAATTTTGGATATTAGTAACAGTAAGCTAACCATCGTAAAACGGCATCCATAGTATCATATTTAATGCATTTTACTATGGCACCAACCATGAAAAACCCAAACCCACAGGCGGCCCACGAGAAGTTTTGGGAATTTCGCAAAACTATAAAGACAAAAAAACACCTTATATTTAAAATTGATTTTACAGCAAACCTTAAAAATTACCCGCGAAACTCCTGTTTTTATGTGATTGCTCTGTGATTCAATAAATGCTAGAGTGCGGAGAGTTTACGTTTTATAAGGGAAATAAAATGCACCCTGAAATGGATTTTTACTATGGGGATCCTCTCATTATCCAACCCTTTCTAGAAGATTTTGATATCGAATCATTTGAAAACGCTTTAAATCTCATTACTGATGGACAGTCAAATCCTCCCCCAGAGATAATTCAAATAAAACATGCCCTTAAAAGCTATTTCGAAGAATGTAATAATGTTTTTTTAGCCAGTGAAAGTATCCGACACTTTTTACTCCTATGTATACTAACGAGCTTGCTTGTTTCGATAATTTTGCTGGCAATCACGCCTGTGAGTATTCTTACTATTAGCTTAATTTGCTTTGAATCGTTGATAGTATTTTCGGTTAACTTTTTTACATTATATAAGCAGATGGAGGGATACGAACAAAAATCCGCTAAGGACGCGCTGCAAAAATGTAACTCAGATTACCAAAAGAAATTAAATTCAAAATTTTTTACGTTAAACTTAACTAACCTACGAGGACAAATTTCTAGTCCTAACTCTACCCCCTGTCTATTTCCCGCTCGAAAAATTCCACAAAATGCTGAATTCACACAAAATACAGGTGAACATTCATTAAATAATGATGAAAATCGTTTGACTCCTATCGATGAAAACTCCTATGAAAGTTTAATTGAATATAACGATTCCAACCATTTTCTTTCTAATACTTTATAAAAAGAAAATATTTTTTATCTTATAAACATGCTCTTTACAATCAATAAAGATAGCTTAAAATAAAGTTCAATTATATTTCTCAAAAATAATCTAATTGGATAATGACATGATGCAGAAATGGATCGTTAGTCGAGGCTTGTTGGTTTTTTTATTAGTGGTATTTCAATCGGCTTTCGCCAGTGATGATTGCGCATGCCATCCTCCTGTCAATTTACATAGTCAACAGTATATAATTGCTTATGGCTCGCTCATAGAAACCACATCAAAAAATGCAACTGATCCGCATAGCGGCATCAATAAACCGGTTTGGGTAGAACATTATCAACGCGGCTGGTTCTCTAAAGGCTTATCGGATGGGTTTAGTACTACTTATCTTGGTGTGATTAAAAGTAAACAAGCTCGCTTTAATGGCACAATTTTCAATTTACCTGCAAATTCATTCAAAAATTTCGACGCGCGAGAAAAATATTATTGTCGCGTCTTGGTTACACCGCACGATATTCACCTTTTAACTGGGAAAAAATTACCCCCAGGGCAGTTTTGGATCTATGAATTGAAACCCGATTTACTCGCTCCACCCTCTGCTCGCTATCCGATCGTCGAATCTTACGTCGATATTTTTTTAGCGGGCTGTTTAGAAATTGAAGAAAAATATCATTTACGAAATTTTGCTGCCGCGTGTGTCAACACCACTAGCGATTGGTCATTGAATTGGGTGAACGATAGAATCTACCCCCGCCGTCCTAACCTATATCAACCTCGAGCCTTAAGGATCGATAAGTTGCTGCAACATCAAATACCCCAATTTTTTCAGCAAATAAAATTAGAATCTTATGCTACTTAAGCAAGTTGTAAATTGAGTATAAATTTTTAAGCATTAAATCGATCGTTTCAGTAAGGAAAGACGCTGATAACGCGCCAAAGCTAATTCGATAAGCTGCGTTAACAGTTGTTGATAGGAAAGACCGGAAGCCGCCCATAATTTAGGATACATACTAATCTTGGCGGTAAATCCGGGAATGGTATTTAGCTCATTAAAATAGATTTTTTGCGATTGTTTTTCGATGAAAAAGTCAATTCTAGCCATACTTGAACAATCTAAGCAGTTAAATATTTTTATGCCTAGACGCTTTAATTGTTGCAATTGCCCCTCTTGTAGTGTGGCCGGAATAATTAATTCTGCGCCTTTAGGATCCAAATATTTGGCTTCATAAGAATAAAATTCATGACTAGGAATAATCTCGCCGACGCCGCTCACTAAAGGTTCAGCACCCCATTGCAGATTTTCCAATACCGCCATTTCAATTTCGCGGACTTCAAATGCTCGTTCAAACAATATCTTAGTACTAAAAGTAAAAGCCAGTTCAATGGCATCTACCAAATCATCTAATTTTTTTACCTTTGTTACGCCCAAACTTGAACCTGCATTCGCCGGTTTGACAAAAAGCGGATACGCTATCTCCCGCTCAATGTTTTGTATAAGTTCATCTCTCTTCATAGACCAGAGACCCGAATTTACGCTTAAAAAAGGCACGACGGGGATCTGAGCAGCAGCGGCTAAACGTTTAGCCAACTCCTTGTCCATACCAACAGCCGAGCCTAATACATCGGCACCGACATAAGCCAAACCTAAAATTTCTAACAAACCTTGTACCGTGCCATCTTCGCCAAAGCTACCATGTAACACGGGAAAAATGACATCAGGACGATGTTGGGTCGCTTGGTTTAACTCAGCTAAGTTTTGCAAACATTGGGCATTTTTAGTCTTTAGTACTATCTCATCATTAGCATACAAATGCTGCAACTCATTGATAAAACAACGTCCTTGTTTATCAATACCGATAGGAATCACTGTAAATTTATTTTTATCTAAATTTTTAATCACTGAAGCTGCGGATAATAAGGAAACTTCATGTTCGGCCGATCGACCGCCATATAGGACTGCCACGCTAATTTTTTTAACTTCTGCCATAAAAACTGTTCTCTGAAATTTAGAAAGGGGAGGAATAAGAATTCATTTTTTATGAGTATTTACTAAACAAGATTATAAGTAGTTACTATTCTAAATAAAAGCTAATTTAAAAAAAACTAACTAAGCAGTGCTTGAACAAATCTTTTTAATGATTGATAATGCTTACGGCTGTTCTTTGAAAAAAATGCTGCTTATAAAGTCAAATTTTCAAAACAGTTATTCAAATAAAAATAATGTGGAGAAAGTATGCCATTAAATTATATTCCAATTTTCAATAACATCTTTAAAACTGGCGGTAACTTAACCAATAAACAGGACAATCCCACCCAGATTGAACTCACTTCACTTATACAAGGTGATTCACCCCCTACCAATTATGGTAGTACATCTAAAACCGATAATTATGACGATACATCTAAACTCGTCCTCAATCCAATTAAAGTAGGCACTCTTTATCGTCTTCCTCTTTCTCACCAATTATGTCTTGAAGGTAATTCTGATAAAAAAGAATTAGAAAAAAACCACGTTGTGCTCAAACAGTAAAAGTTATAGCAATAAATAAAGACGACTATTATTTAAGAAAAAAACCCGCTAATCGCGGGTTTTTTTTGAGACACGGCAGTTTGGCAATGCCCTCACCTCTTAAAAACTCAAAATTTTATATATTAGATAATTTTAAAATATTAATTATTTAATGTATTATTGTATAAAGTTTCAAATAAAAGGAATTAAAATGAAAAAAAATAACAGTTTGTCCGCTCAGCTTGTATTAAAAAATGCTTTGATACCTATCCCTTCGATTCAACCACGCAGAAAACGCGCTAATGAAAAAACCTTAGAAGAAGCCACTCGAAATAATAATTTTAACTATAAATTAAGCAATGAAGATATACTTAATATTGCTTATATAAAATATAATAATTTTCAACACAATAATGAAATTTCTTTATCTGATTTTTCAATTATAGAAAATGTTGAGCAATTGGTAACCCAGATTTATTCTTTTCAACTTAAAACCCTGATAAAACCCTGTGTTTTTCATACTTTACTGGTTAATTTGGGGATTAAGCAATGGGTCAGTATTGTATTTAGTTATCAAAATGAGCTCACCAAACTTTATTATATCGATCCTTCAGGAAATTTATTAACGGAAGATTATCTAGATTTTTTCCAAGAATTTCATCATGTTATTGATTTAAGCAGTTATATTAAACACGAATCGGTTGAGATTGAAAATTTTAGTTTACTAAGTCTAGAAAATTCAGCACTCATTAAACAAATGTTAGATAATAATGAATCCTTAGAGTGGCTTATTTCCAATTTAAAAATAAAAAAAGATACGGAATATTTTATATCATTACGTAAGTTTTGTACGCAACTTATAAAAATAAATTCTCTACGAATTAAAAAAAACCTTGTTTTAAGATCGTATGATAATAATCAACCGTCCACTTCAAAAAAAACTGAAAGTGTGTTAGATATTTCCGAACCTTTAGTCAAAAGACCAAGATTGTTTTCTGCAACGGAAGACATCAATAAATATCTAGAGGTTTTCGTACATGAATTTACCATTAATTTTGTTAAAAGATTAAGTTTGTACCATCTCACTGCTAAGGGTCAACAAATAACTCAAGAAGAGATTTTTAAAGAACTAAAAACGGGAGCAACAGGCGCTTTAGTGGGTATCGGTATTGCCCAAAGTATCATGGGATCAATACCTTCAATCATCGCTTCGGTACGCAGTTTAAGTAGTCATTATTTTACGTCAAAGACAAAAGCTCAAACGATAACGCGTATTTTTTATTCGATCGAACAGCCACCTATTGATGAAATATTATCGAAAGCTGCTATTCAAACCTTTAAAAATTATGCTTATCAATTCATGGAAATCACTGATAAGGCTGGGGATAAAATGGCAATCAGTAAATTAGCCGAAGATGCTGCGGGTCGTTGTTTAAATTTTATCGCCGAAGATAAACAATCTAACTTAATAATAAGTGAAGATTTAATAACCACTGGAGTTGTTGCTGGCCCTTCAGAGAAATTTTTTGATCCCAGTATTAAAAATAAACGTTTGCGGGTATCTGGAAGTAAGATTCAAGATCGATCAGGTAATAACATCAACACAGCCAATTTGTATGAAAAAACTGGAATACGTATCTTAAACCAACCCCCCAAAACCGACCAATTTTATCGCTTAAAAATAAATTTAGATAGTTCTACTTATGGCTACAGATTACCTTTTAATTGGGAAGTTAATTCTCAAGGTCAACTTAATGAATTGATGAATGAAAATTATTGCGAAGATCCAATTTTAGTAGAAAACGAAAATAAATTTCAATATGTTTCTAGAAGATACGAACATCAAGTCTTAGAAATTAAATTAAAAGAGACTACTGAAAATATTTTATTAAATTTAAAAAACCCTACTCAAATAATAAAAGAATCGGCTGTTAAGCTCGCAAAAAAATCTATTTTATTTAATTTAAGAAGCCCCATAAACAATTTTTTTGGTCGTCACCATGTATTACATGAGTTGCATCAATTATTATCAAAAAAAAATATAGGCGTCGTTACACAATTAACTGAAAGTTTATCTTTAGGTGCATCATCATCTAAATCGACTCAATGCTTAACTTCTATATGTGGATTAGGAGGAATAGGCAAAACCCAACTGGTATTAAAATATGCTCAAGTGTATGCGGATAGTTACGGTAATAACGTGATATGGATAAATGCTGAAACAAAAAATGCTATTTTAATTTGTTTGAAAAATCTAGCGTCAGAATTAAAAATTAAAATTAATGATGACTATGGGAATCCAAAAAATATCGAGGAATTGATTCAAGAAACTTATAAACATTTTTCAACTGAGAATAGTTTGTTTATTTTTGACAATGTTGAAAATTTTCGTCAGTTTTCAAACTTACTCCCTCATAAAATTATTGGCTCAACTCCTACGCTACTCATCACGTCTCGTTATAGTAACTGGAAGAATGTAGCGCCTACGCTATCACTTGATATTTTTACAGAAGTTGAATCAATAGATTTTATTATAAAAGAGTTATCTCTTAGCGAAGAACCCTATAATCCTATAATTAAAAGTTTAGCTTTATTATTACAGGGCTTACCTTTAGCGCTGCAACAAGCTGTGTGTTATATCAAATTACTAAAAAATGTTAATCCGCAGTTCAGTATTAATGATTATATTCAACAGTTTAAGAAAGAAAGTGAAAAAGTACTCAATTTTGATTACTACAACTACAACAATGACCCCTACATCAAAACAGTTTATGTAACTTGGCAAATTAGTCTTGAGCGCATTAAACAAGAACCTATGGGTGGAACCGCTTTAGAAGTTATTAGTATTATGTCTTATTTAGAGCCTGAGCATATTGCCAGTCAATTATTTCTACCGCTCTATGAACCGCAGAATCTAGCTTCGGCTATTGATTTATTACGCTCCTACTCAATGATTAACCAACAAAATACAGCGGATATTTCTACTATACATCGTATGGTGCAACAGATACTTCGTATTAATATTGAGAAAGATTCAGCACAATTTTTAAAAATTGCAGAATTAACACTTAAAGTGACAGAAAGTCCATTTAATAACCTTCAAAAAGAACTGCATCATATCTTTTTTTTATTGTATATGAGCCAACACAGTGAGCTGATGTTGATCTTAAATTTAGGTCAACGCCGACGTATATTTGATATTTTACTTTTTAGTCAATTTGATATAAGTTTAATCAATCTTTACGACAATGCTTATACTCTGTTTCAAGAAACTAACTTCTATTCTTTTGTCGCAGAAGCTTTTAATTATTTTATTGATAATGGTTTATTACTCTCGCTGACTGAAACGACGCATTATTTAGAAACCAAAATTAATGAAGGTATAATTACTAGAGATTCGATTCGGAATATAGCTCAAAATCGTTTTGATATCG
Organism: Rickettsiella endosymbiont of Rhagonycha lignosa; assembly: GCF_964031165.1. Taxonomy (NCBI): domain Bacteria; kingdom Pseudomonadati; phylum Pseudomonadota; class Gammaproteobacteria; order Legionellales; family Coxiellaceae; genus Rickettsiella; species Rickettsiella endosymbiont of Rhagonycha lignosa. Next base: position 910,047 of record NZ_OZ035011.1, read on the forward strand.
CTCAAGGAAGCAAGTCGCATTGGTTATCCGCCGAAGAAGATGTAAGAATCAGACAGATGGATGCCCTTGCTTTATATTTTGAATTTATACGAAAGATTTTACCTGAGGGTGTAGAGTACTGTTCATCTAGAAAAAAAAGAGCAATTAAACAATTTTGTCTTTCCTCAGAAATACCCTTCACTCCCAAAAAAATCACGCACAATGAATTAATTAATCGCTTACAATTGGCAGCTAAAATTACACAATTTGCTTCTACAGGTCTCATCACTAAAGACATACTATCCGACTTACTTCAAGGAAAATTGCAAGAAGTCGGTATGAATCTTGCTTTAATAACGAGCAGCATAATATTTGATAAAATCAGTGATGAATTGCTGTTGAAAGGAAATTTATTATCTAGTACGGCATTTGCAGACCATCATATAAGTTTAAAAGGTAAATTGTCTTCTAACATACTTTTTTATGAAGGCATTGAATCAGCAAAAAAAATAAATTTTTTGAGTAATTCACTGATGGTCTCCAGTGCATTTGTAAAAAACGGTTTACCTATTTCTAGTTTACTCTATTATTTAACAAAACAAATTTATACGCTACCAAATTCTAATCACAGCAAATTATCTCTTGATTTTATAAGTAATAGCCTGATGGCAGGTTTGAACCTAGCGCAATCTAGTATTAAAGCGGGTGAGTATTTAGAAATTATTGAAGATCTTTCTGAAATCGTTGATCCGGAAATTGAAATAGCTAATTTAGCTATTTGGTTAATAAATAGTTTTGATAAATCTATCAATCGAATAAAAAACATAGAAAAATACGTTCATCTTTCTCCCTCAGAAATCGGTTGGCAAATGATCCGTTCATTAGCTAATTATCCTGTATCGGGTTATTTAGAAATTAAATCATTAAACACGCATCTGGTAAAAGAAGGCATTGGTTTTTTAAAAACCCACCCAGAGTTTGAAGCTTATTTTTTCCCTTCTGCTTATTCTTCCAAGGAATTACATCGACATAATAATATTTTTTTAAGAAAAAAAATATTATTAACCGCTTTTGCTACCATGCCCGACCCACCTCTTGAAGGAAAAATAATAGGTTTATCGGGTTTTAATGATAGCAAGCCTGGTGCACAAAATAATACTCAATATTTTCTGTGTGATAATGCCATGGGTGTTGCACGCAACCAAAAAAGTAGCAACGGCATATATGTCATTGCCTTGGGTGAAGGTAATGATAAAGCTTTGGCGCCATTGGAAAAATCCACTATTTTTTATGTTTATAATGGAACAAAAACGTTTATAGGGGGAGATCAAGATAATTTATTTATTATCGCTGATGTGGGCGTATCGGGATGTATTACAGGAGGTAAGAAAGATAACCTTTTAAAATTAGTCGATCTGCTCACAACTTCAGTTTTAGGATCTCTTATTGATAACAGCGGTATGCTCTGCTTTCAACCCTTACCTCTTTTAGTTAAGCAATGTCAAACAGGTCTCAAACTTAATAGAATCCACAAAATTTTTGGTAGACACAATCAAAGCGACACCCTCTATAGTAACGAAAATATTACGTTTATTGACAGCTTAGGCGGAAAAAATTCTTTTGAACGGGATCATATCTATATCACTCAGCATACCCTTAATAATCTTCAAATTATTTTGCGCCCCAACACGGTGATTAGTTATTTCGAATCTATATTGCTCCCAACGACAATTTTCTATAATTTAACAATTGATCAAGAAGGTGAAAGTTGGTTGCACTTAAATTTTCAAAAACATTTACTACACCAATTTTACTTAAACTTTCCTTTAGATTCATTTAAAAAAATGACTAAAGAATTTCTTAGTCTAATTTTTAAATTTTCATATCAACAAAAAAATTTTAATTTAACGTTTTCTACTTCAGTTATATCTAACTATAATCAGATTGAGTTAAATTTTTTTAAAAATACAGTCTTTGTATTTAACAATAATGTTCTAGTAAGATTTTTTAAAAAAAATTATCTCTACATTAAAGAAAATAATAATTTTACAATCAATACTCTATTAAGTATTTACGCTCCACTAGCAAAGAGATGGGGAATCAATCTAAAACTTTTTTTGCATAAAGAAGTACTCATTTTTGGGAGTGGAAATCAAGAAATTTTGTCCAATGACCCTGTATTTCCAACCGCTTTAATGGGTCAAAGCGGTGAAACTATCTATCGAATTCTAGGTCAAACGACACAATTTCCCCTTAATCCAATCAATATTTATGATCGAAGAACACTTAGCAACAAAAAAAGTATTTTAGACTTTACCGAAATTTGGAAAAACGTCAAAGAATTATGCAGCGATCAAAAAGCTTATGCTTCAATTAGTGCATTAAATGAGGATTTAATCATACGCATCGATGTAACGTATCAAGTTGATTGTATTGCAGTAAAAAATTGGACGGTAGTTAATGTTATCTTAAAAGAGGCATGTATTACTCATTGGCAACAGCATCTTAACGTTGTTTTTCAGAGAATGCCTTATATGATTGTCACACAGGAAAATGGAGGGTGGAGATTTGAAAAATATCCTTTAGTTTTTGATCATACTAAAGATATTATACTTTTAACTGAATATGATCTAAGACAAAAACAAGAAATCATTTTATTGCAACAAGCAGAAGAAATATCCATTTATTGCCATAATCAAACAGATTTAATTGTTATGAACGCCAAAAGCATTCATGACTCGCCTAGTTTAATTATTTATAGCCAATTTTACACAGACATTCCTAGTCAAGAAAATGCACTATCTTCTAAATTAAAATTTTTTAATAAAGAAATAAGTCTTAAATCCATCATCAACAACTCCAAACAAAATTGTACCGATTTTAATATTTTGATTAAAAAATTAAATCAACTATTTTTTAACCAATCAGAAGCTATAAATTCCACTTTTACCGAAATTTTTAATCGTTCCAAAAGAGCAATAGATACAAATAATGCAGATAACGATTATCAACCGCATCAATTTCATTTACAAATCTATAGAAAAAAAGAAGCAAGAACCGTTACATTTACGTTTCGCTTTTCATTAAATTCATTAATTTATGGCTCAACAGCAGCTTGTTTAAAAGAAATTTCCTTACGTTATAGGCATCGATATACATCGCTTCCAAATGTGATTGATTATATAATACAACCTACTTTATTCGCTGCTCATTCACTTAATTGGCGAAACAGCTTCCAAATCCCTCTTTATTTAGTATTAAATTATATTTTCACTCAACTTAGCATACCCATTATAAGTAAATGCAAAATTTTGAATTTTTTATTCTCTATTCTTACCCTTACTCTAGTGTTAAATCCTTCAATTTTTATGCAAGAGGATAGAGTTGAACGTTTTATTTCCGAATTTTGTAGCAACTTAATGGATGGAGTATTATTCAAAATCGGTGAATGTGGAACTCACAAGTTAGTTAGTTATTTTTTCAAACAGCGACGACCTGCTGAAGAAAATTTTACAGAGATAAATCATTATTATCCTGCTCTAACAGAATAATTCAAACAACTTAAAACAAAAAACCCGCGTATAGCGGGTTTTTTATATGTAACAGTAGCCTGGCGATGCCCTACTTTCCCATGGGGGAACCCCAAAGTATCATTGGCGCAGAATAGTTTCACGTCTGAGTTCGGAATGGGATCAGGTGGTGCCTATTCGCTAAGGTCGCCAGGCATTCATTTTGCGCTAAGTCGCTTGTCTTTTATCCGATCTCTTCGTTGGCTTAACTTTTCCGTTGCTCATGTACTTTCCAGTACACTCCGCTACTCAAAGTTAACCCGCCTTGATCTCAAATAAAATTCATCGCTCCTTATCAACAGCGCGAATCCTATTTTAGTTTCGCTAAATCTCTTTAAAACTTAGGTAAAACCTTTATTCAAGTAAATTTACTTTACTTTAACAATCAAAACAAAAAATCTGTAAAAAGTGTTTATGTGGATATGCTTTATTCAGCCTATCTAGTATTCATCTAAAGAATAACCAGTAGGATTCTCAAATCAAGCCACACGGTCAATTAGTATGGGTTAGCTCAATACATTGCTGCACTTACACACCCCACCTATCTACGTCGTCGTCTTCAACGGACCTTTAGGAGGAATAAATCCTCGGGAGATCTTATCTTGAGGGAGGCTTCCCGCTTAGATGCTTTCAGCGGTTATCCTGTCGGTACGTAGCTACCCGGCTATGCTTCTGGCGAAACAACCGGACCACCAGCGGTACCTCCACGCCGGTCCTCTCGTACTAGGCGTAGCTCCTCTCAAATCTCCAGCGCCCACGGCAGATAGGGACCGAACTGTCTCACGACGTTCTGAACCCAGCTCGCGTACCACTTTAAATGGCGAACAGCCATACCCTTGGGACCTGCTTCAGCCCCAGGATGTGATGAGCCGACATCGAGGTGCCAAACACCGCCGTCGATATGAACTCTTGGGCGGTATCAGCCTGTTATCCCCGGCGTACCTTTTATTCGTTAAGCGATGGCCCTTCCATTCGGAACCACCGGATCACTATGACCTGCTTTCGCACCTGCTCGACGTGTTTGTCTCGCAGTCAAGCACCCTTGTGCCATTACACGCAATGCGCGATGTCCGACCGCGCTGAGGGTACCTTCGTGCTCCTCCGTTACTCTTTAGGAGGAGACCGCCCCAGTCAAACTACCCACCATACACTGTCCCCAAGCCCGTTCAGGGCCCTAGGTTAGAACTTCAACTTTAACAGGGTGGTATTTCACCGGTCGGCTCCACGAATTCTAGCGAACTCGCTTCAACGCCTCCCACCTATTCTACACAGTTAAATTCAAAGTCCAGTGTAAAGCTGTAGTAAAGGTGCACGGGGTCTTTCCGTCTTGCCGCGGGTACGCTGCATCTTCACAGCGATTTCAATTTCACTGAGCCTTGGGTGGAGACAGTGTGGCTGTCGTTACGCCATTCGTGCAGGTCGGAACTTACCCGACAAGGAATTTCGCTACCTTAGGACCGTTATAGTTACGGCCGCCGTTTACCGGGGCTTCGATCCGCAGCTTCACCTGCGCTGACATGACTTTTGAACTTTCTCTTCGAATTATTCTTCTCTCTAATTCATTGTCAAAAGCCATCTCAGCGCAAGTTAACCACTTCAATTAACCTTCCGGCACCGGGCAGGCGTCACACCCTATACTTCCTCTTTCGAGTTTGCAGAGTGCTGTGTTTTTGGTAAACAGTCGCAACCACCTGATTATTTCAACCTCCCTCAGCTTATGGGGTAAACCCACTCACCAAAAAAGGTGCACCTTCTCCCGAAGTTACGGTGCCAATTTGCCTAGTTCCTTCACCCAAGTTGTCTCATCGCCTTAGTATTCTCTACCTGTCCACCTGTGTCGGTTTGCGGTACGGTTCCTATAGACCTGAAGTTTAGAGAGTTTTCCTGGAAGCAGGGCATCAATTACTTCGTCGTTAACCGAAGTTAACAACTCGTCGTCACGTCTCGAGATTAACGAACCTCCGGATTTTCCTAGAGATTCTCTCTACACGTTTAAACCGGAACTACCAGTCTCCGGCTAATCTAGCCTTCTTCGTCCTCCCATCACAGCCTATAAAAGTACAGGAATTTTAACCTGTTTCCCATCGACTACGCGTTTCCGCCTCGCCTTAGGGGCCGACTCACCCTGCGTCGATTACCGTTGCGCAGGAATCCTGGGACTTTCGGCGGGCGAGGTTTTCACTCGCCTTATCGTTACTCATGTCAGCATTCGCACTTCGGATACCTCCAGCAACCTTTACAGGTCACCTTCAACGGCTTACCGAACGCTCCTCTACCACATCATTGATTCGTAAACCAATGACATTCACTGCTTCAGTATTAGGTTTGAGCCCCGTTCATTCTTCCGCGCAGACCGATTCGACCAGTGAGCTATTACGCTTTCTTTAAAGGATGGCTGCTTCTAAGCCAACCTCCTGGCTGTTTAAACCTTTCCACTACGTTTCACACTTAACCTAACTTTTGGGACTTTAGCAGGTGATCTGGGTTGTTTCCCTTTTCACGACGGACGTTAGCACCCGCCGTGTGTCTCCCGTGCATCACGTCCTAGGTATTCGAAGTTTGCATCGGCTCAGTAAGTCGGGATGACCCCCTTACCGAAACAGTGCTCTACCCCCTAGTCGTTAACACGAGGCGCTACCTCAATAGCTTTCGAGGAGAACCAGCTATCTCCGAGCTTGTTTAGCCTTTCACTCCTAGCCACACCTCATCCCCATCTTTTGCAACAGATGTGGGTTCGGGCCTCCACTTAGTGTTACCCAAGCTTCACCCTGGACATGGCTAGCTCGCTCGGTTTCGGGTCGACTCCTAGCGACTCAAACGCCCTTATCAGACTCGGTTTCCCTTCGCCTACCCTATTCGGTTAAGCTTGCCACTAAAAGTCACTCGCTGACCCATTATACAAAAGGTACGCAGTCACTCCGCACTTTAATTACTCTGTGTACTATTAATTTTAATAGTCTTCATTATTTTTCAGTTTGATTAAACTGCTCTACAAAGTAATTTAAGTGCGGAGCTCCTACTGCTTGTACGCAGACGGTTTCAGGTTCTATTTCACTCCCCTCACCGGGGTTCTTTTCGCCTTTCCCTCACGGTACTGGTTCACTATCGGTCAGTCGAGAGTATTTAGCCTTGGAGGATGGTCCCCCCATCTTCAAACAGGATTTCTCGTGTCCCGCCCTACTTGGTTTCACGCTTAGTCTCATTAACAGATTTTCGCCGACGGGGCTATCACCCTCTATGGCAGGCCTTTCCAGACCTTTTGGCTAACCTGTTAACTAGCTCGTGAAGGCTCTTCCACGTTCGCTCGCCGCTACTTGCAGAATCTCATTTGATTTCTTTTCCTCGAGGTACTTAGATGTTTCAGTTCCCTCGGTTCGCTTTGTTAACCTATGTATTCAGTTAACAATGACCTATCTAAAATAGATCGGGTTTCCCCATTCAGATATCTCCGGATCAAAGCTTGTTTGCCAGCTCCCCGAAGCTTTTCGCAGGCTTCCACGTCTTTCTTCGCCTTCGACTGCCAAGGCATTCACCTTCTGCGCTTATTTACTTGATTTGAGAACCCAACTCGTTACTCTTATCAGTGAACAATCTTCGTCTTTTAATTTATTTCTTCGTTGGATGCTTGTTTTCCGGTACTCATGGACTTCGCAGTACATTCCGTTCCTCAACAATCATCCGCCTCGAACTAAATCAAAATACTTGATTTTCTAGTTCAGATTTAAGTTGAAAGCTTGCAAGCTTTCACTTGTTGGATTTTCTGGTTCTTTTCGCTGAATGCAACATACCCTGAAATTGTTTTTATAAAACAACTTCATTATTCATTCTTGGAAGATCATAAAAAAATTTTACTTCTTTTACATCTTCGCGCCTTCTTACAGATTTCTGTTTTGTTAATGAACTGTT